>NZ_JBGGTQ010000001.1 GCF_041320705.1 Kineococcus mangrovi | reverse complement strand
TGCCCCTTTGGGGTGGGAGGCTCCCTGGAGATGACGGGGTTGATAGGCCGGGTGTGGAAGCAGCGACTAGCGAGTTGTGGAGCTGACCGGTACTAATAGGCCGATCGCTTGTCTACTACGCACCAGCTGCCACCAAGTGTGGTGGGTGGTGTGAGGCGAGTGTGACAAACATTGATGACACTGCTTGAGTGTTCGCGTCCATTGTGTGGTTCTCGGGAGAGAACTCTAGTTCGATCCTGGCCTATGTGGTCCGGTGGTCATAGCGGTGGGGAAACGCCCGGTCTCATTCCGAACCCGGAAGCTAAGCCCACCTGCGCCGATGGTACTGCTCGGGAGACTGGGTGGGAGAGTAGGACACCGCCGGCCACTCATCTTTGATGAGGGTGATGGGGAGCACCTCCGCGAGGAGGTCGCTCCCCATCGTCGTGTCCGGCTCGTGTGAGACGCTGGACCGCTCGCTCGGCGAGCTCAACGTGAACAGTGACGAGGACAACCGTGCTCAGCGCGGCGGTGGGGAGATCGGCATGGCAGAAGCAGGTTCGCGCGGTCGCGGGAACGGCGAGCGTCGTCCGACCGGCGGTGCCCGTGGTGGTTCCGGCGGCTTCCGCTCCGGTGGTCCTGGTCGTTCCGACGGTCCGCAGCGCCCCGACCGGGGTGAGCGCGCAGACCGGTACGAGCGTGACCGTCCTCGTCGTTCGTCCCAGGGGGAGGACCAGCGTCCTGGTCGACCGGTGCACGACTCGGCGCGCCAGGGGGATCGTGTCCAGCGTTCCTACGGTGACCGCCAGCGGGACGAGCGCGCCCGTCGTGCTGACCGCCCCTGGGAGGACCGCGGGCCCCGTGCGGAACGTCCGCGTCGCGACGACGCGCGACCGCGCCGGGAGGACCGTCCACGCGGCGGCGAAGACCGCCTGCGCTCCGACCGCCCGCAGCGTGACTCGTTCCGCCGCGACGCCCCCCGCGACGAGGCCCGCAGCGGCTCCCGCGGTGGTCCTCGGGGCGACGCCCGTTCGGGGGAGCGTCCCGGTGCGCGTGGTGGTGGGAGCCGTCCGGACCGGGGGTCGCGTCCCGATCGCGGTGACCGCCCGTTCCGCGACCGCCCGCAGCGCGGGGACGAACGCCCCCGTCGCACCGACCGCGGGCCGGTCCGTTCCGCCGGGGCCGACCGTGGACGGGAGTCCCGTCCGCCGCGTCCCGTCGGCCCGCGCATCCCGGACGGTGTGACGGGCAAGGAGCTGGCCCCCGACGTCCGTCGTGCGCTGCAGAGCCTCGCCGGTGAGAGCGCCGACGTCGTCGCCAAGCACCTCGTCGCCAGCGGTCAGCTCGTCGACGTCGACCCCGAGGCGGCGTGGCAGCACGCCCTCGCGGCGCAGAAGCGCGGCGGGCGCATCGCCGCCGTCCGTGAGGCCGCCGGGATCGCCGCGTACAAGGCGGGCCACTTCCGTGAAGCCCTGGCGGAGCTGCGCACCGTCCGCCGCATGACGGGTGACGACGGCTACCTGCCGCTCATGGCGGACTGCGAGCGCGGTCTGGGCCGCCCCGAGCGCGCGCTCGACCTCGCGACGTCGCCCGAGGTCGCTGGGCTGGACACGCCCGCGAAGGTGGAGATGCTCATCGTCGCGGCGGGGGCGCGGCACGACCTGGGCCAGCACGACGCCGCCGTGGTCTCGCTGCAGGTCCCGCAGCTGCGCACGAACAGCCGCGCTCCCTGGCGCGCGAGGCTCTGGTACGCCTACGCCGACGCGCTGATCTCCGTCGGGCGCGCGGGCGAGGCCCGCGACTGGCTCGTCAAGGCCGCCGAGGCGGACGCCGACGGTGAGACCGACGCCGCCGAGCGGCTCGACGAGATCGACGGGATCGTCTTCGACGAGGTGTGGGACGACGAGGACGACACCACCGACGAGGCCCGCGACGACCAGCCGCACGACGGGGACGACGCGACGGACGGGCGCTGACCGTGCGCGTCTACTGGCCGACGACGCTCGCCGCTCTGGCCCGCCTCGCCGACGCCGCAGAGCTCGCGGTGGCGCCGGTCACCGTGCACGCCGTGACGCCCACCCTCCGGGACTACTACGCGGACGCCGACCCGCGCGACCTGGAGGAGGAGCTGGAGTACGTGGCGATGACGGACGCCGCGGGGGAGTCGGTCCGGTTGCTGGCGGCGCAGACCGCGGGCACCGCACCTCGTCGGGTGGTCCTCGCGCTCGACGTCCCGGACGCGGCCGTCGAGGTGGAGCGCACCGGCTGGGCGGCTCCCGAGCGCTCACGGGTGCGGCTCACCGTCGCGCTCACGCTCGACGACCTCGCCAGCGTGCACGTCGACGACGGTGACGCCGAGGCGGACGTGCGTGCGGCGGTCGCCGCGCTGCCCGCCGCCGACGCCGGTGACGACGACGCCCGGTTCACGGTCGAGGCCTGCGAGGGGCACGACCTGCTCTGGTACGACGCGCGCGAGCTGCCGATCCTGCTCAGCGTCGGCCCCTGAGCCGGTTCACGACCCGGTGGACCACTCCTGCGCCAGCGCCGACTCCGACCGCACGAGCTGCAGCAGGCCCGGCAGGGCGGCCCGCTCGACCTGCCCGCCGAGCAGCGGGACCCGCACGTCGAGCGAGCCGTCGAGGGTGTGGACGCTGCCCGGCCCCTCGGGTGCCAGGACCGACGACGCCGTCAGCGTCACGGGGGCGTTGCGGATCGTCAAGGTCAGGTGCGACCGGCGGCTGCCGTCCGTAGCCGCCGGGTGCCAGCGCTCCACCTGCTCGACGACCGCCGTGCCGCCGAGGAAGCGGGCGGCGGCGGCGGGCAGCACGTCCGTGCTCACCGTCCGGGCGCTCGTGACGACGACGACCTCGCCGTCCGCGGTGACGGACTCGGTGTGCTCGAGGGCTCCGGAGCGTTCGGCGCGGGCGCGCAGGAAGGCCGGGTCGACGAGCACCGCGTGCACGGTGGCCGGTGGCGCGGTGAACCGCGTCTGCTCCGAGAACGGGGTGGGCACGGGCGTCACTCTAGGGGGCCGGTCGCGCGTCGCCCTGCGGAGCGCGCGGGCTCGCCACTAGGCTGGCAGCGCGTATCCACCCGCGACCCGGAGCACTGATGCCCGCCTCCTCCTCGGCCCCCGTCGGCAGCGTCCGTGAGCTCGTCCGAGCCGCCTCCAGCGCCCGAGACGACCGCTGGGGGGAGGGGATGCCCGAGGCGTTGTCGGCCGGCACCGCCGTCGAGCGGCTGCTGCTGGACTACTTCGCCCACACCGCGCCCGACGACCTCGCCGACCGCGCACCGGCCGAACTGCTCGCGGCCGTCGCCTCCCACGTGCGGTGCGGTGCGGTCCGCCGTCCGGGCACGACCCTCGTCCGCGTGGTCGACGGCCCGTCCTCCGGCTCCGGGGAGGGACGCTCGACCATCGAGGTCGTCACCGACGACATGTCCTTCCTGGTCGACAGCCTCACCTCCGCGCTGACCCGCGCCGGTCGGGCCATCCACCTCCTCGTCCACCCGCGGCTCGCCGCCCGGCGTGCCGCGGACGGGGCCCTGGAGGACCTGCACGACGTCAGCACGGCCCCGCCGTCGGAACCGGCCGAGTCGTGGATCCGCATCGAGGTCGACGCCGCCCCCGGACCCGAGGCCGACGCCGAGCTGCTGTCGAGCCTGCAGGGGGTCCTCGACGACGTCCGCGCCGCCGTCAACGGCTGGCAGCCCATGCGGGCCAGGGCGTTGCAGATCGCCGACGCCCTCCAGATCGACCCGCCCCAGGGCATCGCCGAGGCCGAGCTGCGGACCGCGGAGCGGTTCCTGCGCTGGATGGCCGACGACCGCTTCACGTTCCTCGGCTACCGCGAGTACGACCTCACGACCTCCGGGGGTGCCGAGGGGGGCGAGGACGTCCTGCTCGTCGCCCGGGCCGGCACGGGCCTCGGCGTCCTCGGCGAGCGCCCCGGACGGCCCGGGCCCCGGGAGCGCAAGCTGTCCGGGCCCGTGCGGGAGAAGGCGACCGAACCGCAGGTGCTCGTCGTCACGAAGGCCAACGCGCAGGCCACGGTGCACCGGCCGTCGTTCCTCGACTACGTCGGCGTCAAGAAGTTCGACGCCGACGGCCGGGTCACGGGGGAGTTCCGCTTCCTGGGCCTGTTCACCTCCGTCGCCTACACCGACTCCGTCAAGCGCGTCCCCGTGGTGGCCGAGAAGGCCACCGAGGTCCTGCAGCGCGCCGGGTTCGGCTCGGGCGGGCACTCGGCCAAGGACCTGCTGAGCATCCTGGAGACGTTCCCCCGCGACGAGCTGCTGCAGTCCGACGTCGACACGGTCCTGGAGACGTCGCTGGCCGTCCTGCGCCTGCAGGAGCGGCGCCGGACGCGGTTGTTCCTGCGCCGCGACGACTACCGCCGCTTCATGTCCTGCCTCGTCTACATGCCCCGCGACCGGTACACGACGCGGGTCGGTGCCCGCATCGAGTCGCTGCTGCAGGACGCCTTCGACGGGGGGTCCGTCGAGCACACCCTGCGGGTCTCCGAATCGGTCCTGGCCCGGTTGCACGTCGTCGTCCGCGCCCGGCCGGGCGAGGAGCTCACCGACGTCGACGTCTCCCAGCTCGAGGCGGACGTCGCGCGCGCGGCCCGCTCCTGGGAGGACGACGTCGTCGACGACGCCCGCGGCCGGGCCGGTGACGCCGGGGCCGCGCTCGTGCGGCGCTGGGCGGGCGGCATCCCCGACGGGTACCGGGCCTCCGTCCCCGTGGACCGGGCCGTCGCGGACCTGCAGCGCGCGGAGGAGCTGCTCGACCGCTCCGGGGAGGACACCGACCTGCCCCTGCTCGACCTGCGGGAGGACCCCGAGCAGCCCCGCACGTGGCGGCTGACGAGCTACCGGACGAGCCCGGTCACCCTCAGCGCCGTCCTGCCCGTCCTGTCCGACCTCGGCGTGGAGGTGACCGACGAACGGCCGCACCAGCTGACCCGGGAGGACGGCCGCCGGGTGTGGGTCGACGACGTCGGCCTGCGGCTGCCGGTCGACGTGTGGCACCTGGACGCCGACCCGGTCGCGGCCCGCACCCGCTTCACCGAGGCGTTCGCGGCGGCCTGGTCGGGGCGTGCGGAGAGCGACAGCCTCGCCCGCCTCGTCCTGGTCGCTCAGCTGACGTGGCGGCAGGTCGCCGTCGTGCGCGCCCTCGTCCGCTACCTGCGGCAGGTGGGTCTGGCGTACTCGCTGGACTACGTGGCGAACTGCCTGCTCAGCGACGTGGGCATCACCCGGCTGGTCGTCCGCCTCTTCGAGGCCCGGTTCGCTCCGACCCGGCCGGGGCACGAGGACGAGCGGGCCGAACTCGTCGACGCCCTCGCCGAGGAGACGCGCGGGGCGCTCGACGGCGTCGCGAGCCTGGACGCCGACCGCATCCTGCGCGCCCTGCTGTCCGTCGTGCAGGCCGTCGTGCGCACCAACGCCTACCAGGACGGCCCCGACGGGGAGCCCCACCCCCACCTGTCGTTCAAGCTCTCGCCGCGCCTGGTGGCCGGGATGCCCGAACCCGTCCCGCACGCCGAGGTCTGGGTGTACTCACCGCGCGTGGAGGGCGTGCACCTGCGGTTCGGGGAGGTCGCCCGCGGCGGGTTGCGCTGGTCGGACCGGCGCGAGGACTTCCGCACGGAGGTCCTGGGGCTGGTGAAGGCGCAGATCGTCAAGAACGCCGTCATCGTCCCCACCGGGGCCAAGGGCGGTTTCGTGGCCAGGCAGCTGCCGGACCCGGCGGTGGACCGGGACGCGTGGTGGGCCGAGGGCATCGCCTGCTACCGGACGTTCATCGCCGGTCTGCTGGACATCACCGACGATCTGCGGCGCGTGGACGGGGTGCGCACCACCGTGCCGCCCGTGGACGTCGTCCGCTACGACGGTGACGACTCCTACCTCGTCGTCGCGGCCGACAAGGGGACGGCGACGTTCTCCGACATCGCCAACGAGATCGCCGTCTCCCGGGGTTTCTGGCTGGGGGACGCGTTCGCCTCCGGCGGGTCCGTCGGGTACGACCACAAGGCCATGGGCATCACCGCCCGCGGGGCCTGGGAGAGCGTGCGGCGGCACTTCCGCGAACTGGGCCACGACACCCGCTCCGAACCGTTCACGGTCGTGGGCGTCGGGGACATGAGCGGGGACGTCTTCGGCAACGGGATGCTGCTCTCGCAGCAGATCCGGCTCGTCGCGGCGTTCGACCACCGGCACGTGTTCCTCGACCCCGACCCGGACCCGGCCGTCTCGCACGCCGAGCGCGCGCGGTTGTTCGCGCTGCCGCGCTCGTCCTGGGCCGACTACGACACCTCCCTCATCTCCGAGGGCGGGGGCGTCCACCCGCGCACCGCGAAGTCCGTGCCGATCAGCCCGCAGGTCGCGCAGCGCCTCGGTCTGGAACCCGGGACGCGGTCGATGTCGCCGGTCGACCTGCTCAAGGCGGTCCTGGGCGCCCCCGTCGACCTGTTCTGGAACGGCGGCATCGGCACGTACGTCAAGGCCTCGACGGAATCGCACGCCGACGTCGGCGACAAGGCCAACGACGCCATCCGCATCGACGGCCGCGACCTGCGCGTCCGCGTCGTCGGTGAAGGCGGCAACCTCGGCCTCACCCAGCGCGGGCGCGTCGAGGCGGCGCAGTCCGGGGCCGGCGGTGCGGGCGTCAAGCTGAACACGGACGCCATCGACAACTCCGCCGGCGTCGACTGCAGCGACCACGAGGTCAACATCAAGATCCTCCTGGACCACCTCGTCACCCAGGGTCAGCTCGACCCGGCCGACCGGGACGAGACGCTGTTGCGGATGACCGACGAGGTCGGCCGGCTCGTGCTGCGCGACAACTACGACCAGAACGTCGTGCTGAGCGTCGAGGGGAGTTTCGCTGCCGGCCTGCTGCCGGCGCACCGGAGGTTCCTCGACGTGCTCGTGCGCGCCGGGGACGTCGACCGGAGGCTGGAGGCCCTGCCGTCGTCGACCGAGCTGGACCGCCGGGCGCGCGAGGGCGGCGGGCTGACGATGCCGGAACTGTCCGTCCTCATCGCCCACGCCAAGATCAGCCTCGGGCGCGCCGTGCTGGACAGCGCGCTGCCGGACCAGGAGTGGGTCGCCTCGACGCTGCGCGGGTACTTCCCGGCCGAGCTCGGGGAACGGTTCGGCGACCACCTGGACGACCACCCGCTGCGACGGGAGATCGCCACCACGGTCCTCGTCAACCACGTCGTCGGGACGGGTGGTCTGACGTTCGCGTTCCGCGCCGCGGAGGAGACGGGGTCGGACCCGGCCGACGTCGTGCGGGCCTTCGTCGTGGCCTCGGAGGTGTTCGGGTTGCCCGAGCGCGCTGCGGCCGTGGAGGCCCTGGACGGTCAGGTGCAGGCGTACGCCCAGTCGCGGATGCGCCAGGTCCACCAGCGGTTGCTGGACCGCTCGGTGCGCTGGTTGCTGCACACCCGGCCCGAGGGGATCGACGTGGCCGCCGAGATCGACCGGTTCGCCCCCGCCGTGGCCCGGCTGGCGCCTTCGATCGTCGACCTCGACGACTCCGCGACCCTGCAGTCGGAGGCGGAGTGGTTCACCGAGCGCGGCGTGCCGGCCGACGAGGCGCTGCGGACGGTGGCGCTGCTGTCGCTCTTCCCCCTGCTGGACGTCGTGGAGGTCGCCGCCGCGAGCGGGCGCGGCGTCGAGGAGATCGCGGCGGTCTGGTACGAGCTGTCCCGCCGCTACGGCGTGACCACGGTGCTGGAGGGGATCGCCGCCCTGCCGCGCAGCGACCGGTGGCAGTCCCTGGCCCGGGCGGCGCTGCGGGACGACCTGTACTCGGCCGTGCGCGACTTCACCGCGGCCGTGGTCGCCGAGGTGCCCGGCGGTGCCCCCGTCGACGCGGCGGACGCCGTCCAGGCGTGGGAGACCGCGCACGCTCCGGCGGTGCGCCGCGCGCAGCAGACGATGACCGACCTGGAAGGCGAACCCGGCGCCGGCGACCTCGCGGCCCTGTCCGTGGGGCTGCGGGCCCTGCGCACCGTCCTGCGGGCGGGCTGAGCGGGGTCCGCCGGTGGTGGGCCCGTACGCTCGTGCGGTGCCCACCATGTCGGACCTGCTGCACTCCCAGACCGCGATCTCGGGCGCGGAGGCGGAGTGGTTGCGGCTGCTCGTCGGCGACTGGCAGCTCATCTCGGACCTGTCCTTCGCCGACCTGGTCCTGTGGGTCCCGGCGGCCGACCGCCAGCACTTCGTGGCGGTCGCGCACTGCCGCCCCACGACCGGCCCGACCGTCCACTACGACGACGTCGTCGGGGCGCTGCTCGAGCGCGGCCGGCGACCGCAGGTGGACACGACGTTCGACGAGGCCCGCAGCCTGCGCGGACGCGACCCGGAGTGGGACGACGACGTCCCCGTGCGCGAGGAGACCATCCCGGTCGTCCGCGAGGGCGTCGTCCTCGGCGTGCTGGCCCGGCACACGAACCTGGCCACGTCGCGGACGCCGAGCCGCCTGGAACTGAACTACGTCAAGTGCGCCGACGACCTCACGCGCATGATCGCGGCGGGGGAGTTCCCGCAGACGGCCGCCCCGACCGGCCCGCGCCGCGGGGCCCCGCGCGTCGGGGACGGGATGCTGCGCCTCGACGCCGACGGGGTCGTCACCTACGCCAGCCCGAACGCCCTGTCGGCGTTCCACCGGGCCGGGCTCATCGGGGAGCTCGTCGGGGCCAACCTCGCCGAGATCTCCAGCTCGCTGGCCGCCTCCCACCTGCCCGTCGACGAGTCGCTGCCCCTCGTCGTCACCGGGCGTGCCCCGTGGCGCACCGACCTCGAGACGGACGCGGCGACCCTGTCGATGCGGGCGATCCCGTTGACGCGCAAGGAGAACGGGGCGGCGGTGCGGGTCGCGGCGCTGCTGCTCGTGCGCGACGTGTCCGAACTGCGCCGCCGCGAGCGCGAGCTGATGACCAAGGACGCGACGATCCGCGAGGTGCACCACCGGGTCAAGAACAACCTGCAGACCGTGGCCGCGCTGCTGCGGCTGCAGTCGCGGCGCATCGGTTCGGAGGAGGGTCGGTCGGCGCTGCAGGAGGCGATGCGCCGGGTCGCCACCATCGCCACGGTGCACGAGACGCTGTCGCAGGGCATCGACGAGAACGTCGACTTCGACCAGGTCCTCGACCGCTGCCTCATGATGGCCGCCGAGGTCGCGATGGAGAACGCCGAACGCGTCCGCACCGTCCGCGAGGGCAGGTTCGGCGAGCTGCGGCAGGAGGACGCCACCGCGCTGGCCCTCGTCCTGACCGAGCTGGTGACGAACGCCGTCGAGCACGGCTTCGGATCCGACAAGGCCGGGACGGTCGTGGTGAAGGTCGAGCACACCGCCGACGACCGGATCGAGGTCGTGGTCAGCGACGACGGGGTCGGGCTGCCGGCGGACTTCCAGGTCGGCAGCTCCGGTCTGGGCACGCAGATCGTCCGCTCGCTCGTGGCGGGGGAGCTGCGGGGCCGGATGGAGTTCGGGGCGAGCGAGTCCGGCGGCACCGAGGTCCGGCTGGACCTGCGCGTGCGGCGCGACGTCGCCCAGATCGGCAGCGTCCGCAACTGAGCCGACGACCGGGTCGCCACGTCAACGAGGCCCCCGACCAACACGGTCGAGGGCCTCGCTGACGTGGTGCCGGGGTCAGCTCGCGCGACGGGCGCGCGCGGCGCGGCGCTTGAGCGCGCGGCGCTCGTCCTCGCTCATGCCACCCCACACACCGGCGTCCTGGCCGGTCTCCAGCGCCCACTTCAGGCAGGAGTCGACGACGTCGCAACGGCGGCAGACGGCCTTGGCCTCTTCGATCTGCAGGATTGCGGGCCCCGTGTTCCCGATGGGGAAGAAGAGTTCGGGGTCTTCGTCGAGGCAGGCGGCATTGTGGCGCCAGTCCATGGGTGTTCCACTCCTTCTCGCGTGTTCGGTCTCAGGACACGCGTGTCAACCTCGTGGAAACGAGCTGGACACGCGGGATCCCTGAGCACCGGCAACGCCGGCGGTGCCGGGACACGTGATCGCCACCTGCAACTTCCCAGGTGGCGACGTGTGTCGGGGATCGCGTCGGGATCCAGAGTCACATCTCGTGCGCGCTTCCACAAGAGGTGGGGCCGGGTCGATCGTGAGGAACGCATGTCGAGTACGTCACACGCTCGTAACACGGCAGACCCCTCCCGGTAATCCGCGCTCCTCCGGCGCGCCCCCGTCGACACGCCGTGCGGTGACCCTCCGTCGGGGGACGCGCAGCCGCGGTGCGGGGATGCCCCCGCCGCCCTGCCGTACCGTGCTCCCGTGCCGTCCGTCCCCGCGTCCAAGGCTGCGACACGTCGCCCGCGCCCGCCACTGCTGACGGCCGTCGCCGCGGTCGTCGGGCTGGAGGCCCTGCTCCTGCTCGTCGGTGCCGGCTACCTCGTCCACGGGCTGCTCGTGGAGGGCTCGCGGGCACCGCTCGCCGTCGTCTCGGTCGTCGTGCTCGCCGTCGCCTTCGCCGCGGGCATCGCGTTGTGCGCCCACGGGCTGCTCCGGAGCGCGACGTGGGCGCGCTCGCCGCTCCTCGTGTGGCAGGTCCTGCAGATCGCGGCCGGGCTGCCGGCCTTCACCGGCGGGTCGCCGTGGCTGGGGGCGCTGCTCGTGCTGCCGGCCGTCGCCGTGGGGATCGGGCTGTTCCTGCCGGCGGTCTCGGCCGAGGTGGGCCGCTGACGGCCCCTCAGGCCCCGTCGACGTCGCCGAGGCCCTCGCGCAACCGCGCCAGCGTCCGGTTCAGCAGCCGCGACACGTGCATCTGCGAGATCCCGACCTCGGCCGCGATCTGCGACTGCGACATCCCGCGGACGAAGCGCAGCACGAGGATCCGGCGTTCGCGCACGGGCAGCGCCGCCAGCAGCGGGCGCAGCGCCTCGCGGTTCTCCACGCTCTCCAGCGCCGCGTCGTCCTCGCCGAGCGCGAGGGCGGGGGAGGACGGCGACCCGGTGTCCAGCGGGACGGTCGAGTAGGCGTTGGCGGCCTCGAGCACTTCCACGACGTCGTCGGCGTCGTGGCCGGTGCGCTCGGCCAGCTCGGTCACCGTCGGGGCGCGGCCCAGTTCCTGCGTGAGCACCTCGCGGGTGTCGGCGAGCAGGCGGCCGGCCTCCTGCACCCGGCGCGGGACGCGCATGGCCCAGCCGCGGTCGCGGAAGTGCCGCTTGATCTCACCGAGCATCGTCGGCACCGCGTAGGCGCCGAACGGCACCCCCCGCGCGGGGTCGAAGCGGTCGAGGGCCTTGAGCAGGCCGATGGTCGCGACCTGCGCGAGGTCGTCCTGCGGTTCCCCCCGGCCGGCGAAGCGGGCGGCCAGGTGCTCGGCGAGGGGGAGGTGGCGCCGGGTCAGCTGCTCGCGCAGGCGGGCCCGCTCGGGGTCGTCGGGAGCGAGGGAGGCCATGCGCTCCAGGAGCGGGGTGTCGGCGTCGTGCTCGCCCCCGCGCGCTGCCGGCACGTCCCGCGCCGGCGAACGGTGCGACGTACCGTTCACCCGACCCCCGCGACCACGCCGAGCGGCGCGCCCGACGTCTTGCTGTGCCGCAGCACGATCCAGGCCCCGGTGGCCGAGGTCCCCGTGAAGACCTCCCCGACCAGGGCCTCCAGGACCGCCCAGGCGAAGCTCGAGCGCTCGGGCAGCTCGCGGGCCGGTCCCCGCACCTCCACCTCCAGCGACCCCTCCCCGAGGCGGAAGGTCGCCACGAGGTCGGCCTCGGACGGGCTCGGGCCCAGCAGCAGCGTGCACGCCTCGTCGACGGCGATGCGCAGGTCCTCGATCTCGTCGAGGGTCAGGTCCAGACGGGCGGCCAACCCGGCGCTCGCGGTGCGCACGACGGTCAGGTAGGCCGGGTCGGCCGGCACCCGCAGCTCCACCAGGTCGGTGGAGGCGTCCGCGGGCGGGTCGCCGGCCGGTTCACCGGTCGTGGGGGTCGACACGTGACTGGATCCTTTCGGGGCCGGGTTCGCTGTCGGGCTGATGCTCAACGTACAAGCGCGACTACGTCACGTCACGATCGGGGCATCACCGCCGAGGGTCGTCAACCGCTCGCCGTCCAGGCGCCAGACGGTCCAGTCGTCCTCCGGACGGGCGCCCAGGGCCTGGTAGAAGGCGTGCGCCGGACTGTTCCAGTCCAGCACCCAGAACTCCAGCCGCCCGAAGCCCCGCTGGGTGCAGATCCGCCCCAGCTCGGCGAAGAACGCCGACCCGATGCCGCCTCGGCGGTGCTCGGGCCGCACGTACAGGTCCTCCAACCACATGCCTTGCCGGCCCAGCCAGGTGGAGAACGTCGTGTACCACAGCGCCATGCCGACCACCTCGGGCCGACCGTCCACCTCGACCTCCGCCACGACGCACCCGATGCCGGTGCCCGGCTGCAGGGCCCGGGTGAAGTCCTCGGCCGTCGCCTGCGCGGCGTCCGGCTCGCGTTCGTACTCGGCCAGCTCGCGGACCAGCCCCGCGATGGCGGCCCCGTCCTCGGGGGTCGCGGTGCGCAGGGTCGCGCGGGGCGTCGGGGAGGTCACCCGACCACGGTAGGGCAGTCCGCCGCGGAGTCGGCGAGGCCGACCCGCACGCTGGTCCAGACCCCGTCGAGCACCACGAAGCCCGCGCCCGGGCCCGGACCGGGCGCCAGGACGGGGCGACGACCCAGGACGTCGGCGGGGACGCGGTCGGCACGGCCGAGCAGGACCGTGGTGCGGGCCAGCGTGCGGGCCACCGCCGCCACGCCCCGGAAGCTGCCCGCCAGCTCCTGCCCGTCGCCGGCGACCACGACGCGGGCCGCCCGCCCGTCCTGCAACGCACCCACCAGCGCCTCCTCCGTCGCCACCGGCAACGGTCGGGTCACGTCGTCGACGAGCACGAGCCGGCCCTCGGCCAGCGCCGTCCGCACGGTCCCCGCGTCCGCCGACCGCGCCCACACGCTGCCCGGGTCCTGCGCCGCCAGGGCCCGCAGCGCGGTGGTCCGGCCGCTGCCGGCCGGACCGGCCACGAGCAGCACGGGGTCCACGGCCACCGCGACCGGCCCGGCGTCGTCGCCGCCGCGGCCCAGGACGAGCCCCGCCGGGCTCGGCGCGGGCACCGGGCAGCGCCGCGGCAGGGGCGCCACCGACAGCCGGGTCGGGCGGGGCGGACCGGGCTCGCGGGGCCGCGCGACCTGCACCTCGGTGGCCCGGCCGTCGGCGACGAGCAGCCCCCGGCCGGGGACGGCGGCGCGCGGCACCTCCGCCGGGCGCACCCCGAGCAGGCTCGCGTCCCCACGGTCGGCCGTGCGCAGCAGCACCACCTGGCCCGCGGTGGCCGCGACGGCCCCCGTCAGGCACTGCCGGTCACCGGCCACCACGACCCGCAGCCCGGCCCCGGACCCCTCGCGCAGCAGCCGCAGCAGGGGGTCCGTGCCGGTGACGGGGTCGGCCGCCGCCAGCGCCGCCGACCACGACTCCCACCCGTCGACGACGAGCACCAGCAGCCCACCGGGGGTGGGGGCGGCCCGGCGGGCGTCGACCTCGGCCTGCAGCCGCTCAAGGACCCGGCCCGCCCGCCACACCTCCTCCCGCCCGACGACCGAGCCGGTTCCGCCGGTCCCGGCCAGGGCGCGCAACTCTCCGCCGCCGTCCAGGACGTGGACCTCGACGTCCGGGCGGTGGCCCGCCTCGACGGCGAGCCGGTGCAGCAGCGTGGTGCGCCCGCTGCGGACCCCGCCGACGACGAGCAGGTGCGACCCGGCGTCCAGGTCCCAGCGCACGACGGCGCGGTCCTGCCGCTCGGGCCGGTCGGCCAGACCCCACGCGAGACCCTCGCCCGCCGACCGCGGGAGGTCCTCCGGTCCGACGACCTCCGGCAGCGGCGGCAGCCACGGGGCCGGCGGCCGGCGCCGGCCGGCCGCAGCGGCACGGACCGTCTCCACCAGGGCCGGCAGCTCGTCGACCTCCGCCCGGGCGGGGACCGCCGGGACGAACGGGTCGACCGCCTCGACCGTCACCGCCCGCCGCGCCGGACCGCGCAGCCGGGCGGCCTGGAACGGGCGCACCCCCGCGGTCGTCGACCGCAGCAGCGCCCGGCCGGGGACGGTGAACGCCGCGGGCCGCGGATCGCCGACCACGTCCTCGGCGTCGGCGCGGTCCTGCACGCGCAGGGCCAGGCGCAGATCGGTGTTCGCCCGGATCTCCGGGCTCACCACACCGGCCGGCCGCTGGGTCGCCAGGACGAGGTGCACGCCGAGGGAGCGCCCCACGGCGGCGAGCCGGACGAGCCCGTCGACGAACTCGGGGACCTCCTGGGACAGGACGCGGAACTCGTCCACGACGACGACGAGCCGCGGCAGCACCCCGGGCTCGAGCGCGGCCACGTCGGCCGCTCCCGCCGCCGCCAGCACGCGCTCGCGGCGGCGCACCTCGGCCCGCAGGCTCCGCAGGACGCGGGCGGCGAGCTGGTCGTCGAGGTCGGTGACCAGCCCCGCGACGTGCGGCAGCCCCGTGCAGCCGCCGAAGGCCGCGCCGCCCTTGTAGTCCACGAGGACGAACTGCAGCCCCTCCGGCGGCGTCCGCAGGGCCAGGGCGAGCACCAGCGTGGTGAGCAGCACCGACTTGCCGGCCCCCGTCGTCCCCGCGAGCAGCGTGTGCGGACCGTCGCGGACGAGGTCCACGACGACGGGACCGGCCGCGTCGGCCCCCACGACGGCCGGCAGGCCCGGCGGCGGGTCGGCCCAGACCCGGCGGAGGGTGTCGGCGTCGGGGCGGCCGGTGAGGTCGAGCAGGTGGACGTCGACCGGCAGCGCGTCCGCCGCGGGCGTCCCGGCGTCGCGCAGGGGGGCGGCGGCCCGTGCGAGGTCGTCGGCCCACTCCTCGGTGACGCCGTCGGGACGGAACGGGTGGTCCCGACCGGCGGTCCGCACGACGGGGACCGGCGCGCCGAGGTCGACGACGCTGCGGCAGGCCGGGGGCAGCTCGGCGGGCTCGGCACCGGCGCACACGGTGTGCACCCCGACCCCGGGCCCGTCGGTGAGCAGCTCGGTCAGCCGGGCGTCGGCGTGCCACCGGGCGACCGGGTCCAGCACGACGACCAGGGCCGGGCCGGGACGGCCACCCGCTCGGGCCCGCACCTCGGCGAGGGGGCCGGCGAGCAGGTCGCCGTCGGCCGCCGGGCCCTCGTGGTGCGGCAGCGGGTGGGTCCACTCCCACTCCGGTCCCGTGACCAGGCGGACGTCGGCCGGGGACTGCCACGCCGCCAGCTGCACCAGCCACCAGCCGACGGCGGCCGCGACGCGGTCGCCGGGCCCGCTGACCCCGACCGCCCCCGCGGCGAGGTCCAGGACGACGGGGACGTCCCCGAGCCGGGACGCGGGTCCGGCGTCCTCGCGCACCGAGGCCGTGGACGAGGCCACCTCCCCGAGACCGACGCGGATCGTCAGGTGGTCGGGGTCGGTGGGGCGCCGGCGGAACAGCCGGTCGCCCCGGCCCGTCACCTCGGCCAGCACCTCGTCGGCGCCGGGGTGGCGCTCGCGCCGGGAGGTGGTCTCGCGCCGCAGCGCCTCACCGTGCTCGCGGCGGACCGCCGCGCGCGCCGCGGCCAGTTCGGCGGCGGCCCGCGCGGCCACCCGCCGGTGCCGGCGGCGCTGACCCCACCACTGGCCCCCCGCCACCACCGGGGAGGCCAGACCCAGCAGCAGCGACAGCGGCGTCCAGACGAGCGCGAGGACCACCGCCACGGCCAGCGGCACGAGCAGCCCGAGCCAGGGCGGGCCGGGCGCGTCGGCTCCCGGCGCGTCGGCGGGCCAGCGCCACGTGCGGACGTCGGGTTCGGCGAGCAGCCGGGGTGGGCGGTTCACCAGGAGGTGCCCCTGCCCGTCCGGTTGCACGGCGGCGGCCGCCACCGTCACCGGCCCGCGGCGCAGGACGGTGTCACCGACGGCGAACGACGACCCCGGGGCGAGGAGGAACTCCTCACCGGTGGGGTCGGCGCCGCCCGTCCGCAGCAGCCGCGTGCCGTTGAGCGAGCCGAGGTCGCGCACCGTCACGTCGGTGCAGGTCCCGGGGGAGTCGACACGGAGTTCGGCGTGCCGGCGCGAGACCGAGAGGTCGGTGAGCACCACCCCGGTGCCGGTCCCGTCCCGGCCGACCACGTGCCGCCCCGGCGCGAGGGGGAACCCCGTCCCGGCGTCCGGTCCGGCGGCGACGAGGAGCTCCACGTCGGCGGACCCGGCAGGACGGGTGGGGGGTGGCCACCGTGTCCCGGCCAGCAGCGGGGGGAACCCCAGGACCGCTCCGGCGTCCAGCCCCCACGCCCGCGGCCAGTCCCGCGGCCACGGCCCGGTCACCTCCTCGAACTCCTCCCGGGCCTCGGCCAGCGTCGTCCCGGCGGGGACCTCCACGAGCACGTCGACCCCCAGCACGGTCATCCGGAACGGCACCGGCGGAGCCTCGCACGGACCGCCGGCTCGACGGCGCGGCCGTCCACAGGAGCACGGGGAGGAGTTGTCCACATCACCCGAACGCCGATCCGCGGTTTCCCCTACCGTGCTCCAGGCCGACGGAGGGGGAGGTGCGCGTGGACGCGGTGCGGCTGGTGGAGGACGAGGTGCGGGCGCAGGTGCGCCGCCGCATCGCGGCCGGGAGTTTCCGCGGTGACGCGGCCGAACTGCGTTCCCTCGTCGACGCCGTCGTCCTCGACTACGACCTGCGCTCCCTGGACGGTTCCCTGCCGGGTCTGCCCGACCGGCAGGACGCGGTCCGCGAGGTCGTCGCGGCGGTCTCGGGTTTCGGTCCGCTGCAACGCTACTTCGACGACCCGGACGTCGAGGAGATCTGGATCAACGAACCCGGCAAGGTGTTCGTCGCCCGCGGGGGCGTCGCCGAACTCACGACCACGATCCTCGACGAGGACACCGTCGCCGAACTCGTCGAACGCATGCTCGCCGCGAGCGGCCGCCGCGTCGACCTCTCCTCCCCGTTCGTCGACGCGTCCCTGCCCGACGGTTCCCGCGTCCACGTCGTCATCCCGGACGTGACGCGACGGCACTGGGCGGTGAACGTGCGCCGGTTCGTCGTGCGCGCCCGCCGGCTCGAGGACCTCGTGGGGCTGGGGTCGCTCACCGCCCCCGCCGCGAGGTTCCTGACCGCCGCGGTCGCGGCCGGGCTGAACGTGCTCGTCTCGGGGGCGACGCAGGCCGGGAAGACGACGCTGCTGAACTGCCTGCTCGCCGCCGTCCCCCCGCACCAGCGCATCGTCACGTGCGAGGAGGTGTTCGAGCTGCAGCTGCACAACCGCGACGTCGTCGCCATGCAGTGCCGGCAGCCGAACCTCGAAGGACGCGGGGAGATCCCGCTGCGGCGCCTGGTCAAGGAGGCGCTGCGGATGCGCCCGGACCGCCTCGTGGTGGGCGAGGTCCGCCAGGCCGAGAGCCTGGACCTGCTCATCGCGCTGAACTCCGGGCTCCCCGGAGCCGCGACCGTCCACGCGAACTCCGCGGCCGACGCCGTGGCGAAGATGTGCACGCTGCCGCTGCTGGCCGGGGAGAACGTCACGAGCGGTTTCGTCGTGCCCGCCGTCGCGGCCAGCCTCGACCTCGTCGTCCACGCCGAACTCGACCCCGCCGGCCGTCGGCGCGTCCGGGAGGTCCTGGCCGTCCCCGGCCGGGTCGAGGGCGGCGTCGTGGAGACCGCCGAGGTGTTCTGCACCCGCGGCGGGGAACTCGTGCGCGGGGCCGGGTGGCCCCCGCACCGGGACCGCTTCGAGCGGGCGGGGTTCGACCTCACCGACCTGCTGGGGACGTGCTGATGGACGGGGTCCGGGTGGGCGCCCTGCTCGGCGTCGGGCTGTTCTGCGTGTGGTGGTCGTGCTGGACCCGCCCGCCGAGGGTGCGGCGGCCGCGCCGTCGCGTCCGCGCGCTGCTCGACGCCGCCGGCTGGCCGGACGTTCCCGGTGCCGCGCTGCCCCTGGTCTGCCTGATCGCCGGGACCGTGGCCGGGGCGGTCGCGCTCGCCGTGAGCACCGTCCCGGTGCTGGGCGCCGGTGCGTGCCTCGCCGCCGGGTGGGCACCGGTGTCCCTGCTGCGCGCCCGGGCCCGCCGCCGCGAGCAGGACGCCGCCGCCCAGTGGCCCGACGCCGTCGACGCGATGACCGCCTCCGTCCGCGCGGGCGCCACCCTGCCCGAGGCGGTGGCCGCGCTCGCCGTGCGGGGCCCGGTGCGGTCCCGGCCGGCCTTCGCGCGCTTCGCCGCGGCGCAGCGGGCCAGCGGCGCCTTCAAGACCGAGCTGGAACGGCTGCGCGAGGACCTCGCCGACCCCGTCTTCGACCGGCTCGCCGCGACGTTGCGGATGACGCGGCAGGTCGGGGGCAGCGACCTCGGGGCGACCCTGCGGACGTTCTCGGGGTACCTGCGCGAGGACGCCCGCACCCGTGGGGAGCTGCAGGCCCGGCAGAGCTGGACGGTCTCGGCGGCGCGCCTGGCGGTGGCCGCGCCGTGGATCGTCCTGGCGCTGCTCGCCACCCGCCCCGGGACCCTGACCGCCTTCGCCGACACCATCGGGGCGTTCGTCCTGGCCGGCGGTGCGGCGCTGACGGCCGGCTCCTACCGGCTCATGCTGCGCCTGGGCCGGCTCCCCGCCCCCCGGCGGGTGCTCGCGTGACCGGGGCGCTGCTCGGGCTGCTGGCCGGGTCCGGCCTCCTGCTGGTGCTCGCCGGGGTCCCGCTGGGGCGCCGCGTCGAGCTGGAGGCCCGGGTGCTGCCGTACCTGGGGCGGGGGTCCGCACCCGCGCGGGACCGGGTGCGGTCCCTGGCCGCCGCCGTCGGGGGGCGGCTCGGCGCCGCTCGCGCGGTGGCCGGCCGGCTCGCCGTCCTCGACCCCGCCGGCGACGGCGCCGACCGGGCCCCGGGCCACCGCGCCGAACAAGTCCTGTGGGCGTGCGCCGCGACGGTCCTCGCCGTCGTGCTCGCGCTCGCCGTGGCGGGCGGGAACCCGCCGGCGGTGCTCGCCGCGATGGTCGTCGGCGCCTGCGCGGGGGTGCTCGCCCGGGACGCCGTCCTGGACCGCGCGGTCCGTCGTCGCCGCGCCGAGCTCGTCGCCGAGCTGCCCGCGGTGGCCGAACTGCTCGCGCTGTCGGTCGCGGCCGGCGAGAACGTGACCGCCGCCCTCGAGCGGGTCTCCGCGGGACGGGGACCCCTGTGCGAGGGGCTGCGCGGCGCCCTCGCGCGGGTCCGGACCGGCACCCCGCTGCTCGAGGCGCTCACGACCCTGGCCGGCCGGTGGCAGGTCCCGCCGTTCACCCGGTTCGTCGACGCCGTCTGCGTCGCCGTCGAGGCGGGCAGCCCGCTGGCCGAGGTGCTGCGCGCCCAGGCGGCCGACGCCCGCGACGCCGAGCACCGCCGTCTGACGGAGGCCGGGGGCCGGGCCGAGGTCCGCATGCTCGTGCCCGTCGTCTTCGGGATCCTCCCGACCGTCGTCGTCTTCGCCGTCTACCCGGGCCTGGCCCAGCTCCAGCTCGACCACTGAGAACCGCACGACACACACCGACAGGAGAAGAACACCGTGTTGCAGGACCTGAAGACCGCGACCACCCGGCTGGACCTGAGGGACGACCGGGGCGACGTGCCCGGCTGGGTGCTCGTCACGATCATGACCGCCGGCCTCGTGGTCGGGTTGTGGGCCGTCGCCGGTCCGCGGCTGGCCGCTCTGTTCACCACCGCGATGGACGCGGTCGTGACCCAGTTGTGAGGCCGCAGCCCGCGCAGGCCCGCGACGAGGGGTCGGCGGTGGCCGAGTTCGCCGCCGTCGCCGGGCTGCTCTCGCTGCTGTTCGCCGCCGTCGTGCAGCTCGCCGTCGTCCAGCACGTGCGGGCCACGGTCGCCGACGGCGCGGGGGAGGGAGCGCGGTTCGGCGCCCTGCGGGGCAACGCCCCGGCCGACGGCGCGCAGCGGACCCGTGACCTCCTCGCCGCCTCCCTCTCGCCCCGCTTCGCCCGCGACGTCACGGCCCGCGTGGTGCGGGTCGGGACGGCGCCCGTCGTCGAGGTGCGGGTCGTGGCCCCGCTGCCGGTGCTCGGGCTGCTCGGACCGGGGGGCGCCCTGACCGTCCACGGCCACGCGCTGGTGGAGGCCCCCGCGCAGGGACCGGCGGTGGGGCCGTGAAGGACGAGGGCAGCGCCACCGTGGAGTTTCTGGCCGTCGGGGTCCTGCTGCTCGTCCCCCTCGTCTACCTCGTCCTGACGCTGGGCCGGGTGCAGGCCGCGACCTTCGCGGCCGGCTCGGGCGCCGGCGAGGCCGCCCGCCTCGTCGCGGCCGGTGCACCCCCGGCCGACGCGCAGGCCGCGGTGGCGCTCGCGGTCACCGACCAGGCCCTGCCCGCCGCCGCAGCCGACCTCGCCGTCACCTGCACCGCCGACCCGTGCCGGACCCCGGAGGCGGAGGTCGCCGCGACCGTCCGGGTCGACGTGCCGCTGCCGCTCGTGCCGGCGTTCGCGCGCGACGTCGTCCCGCTGCGGGTCCCCGTGAGCGTCCGCCGCGTCGCCGTCGCCGACCGGTTCGCGCCGTGACCGCCGGTACCCCCGGGCCACCCGGCGGTGACGAGGGCCGGATCACGCTGCTGGCCCTCGCCTTCGGTCTGCTCGCGACCGTCTTCGTCCTCGTCGTGACGTCCGCCTCCGCGGTGCACCTGCAGCGCAAGGAGCTGTACGCCCTGTCCGACGCGGCGGCCCGCGACGCCGCCGACGCCCTCGACGAGGAGCGCTACTACGCCGGTGACCACGACGACGGCGACGACGGCACCGTGCTCCTGACCCGCGCGTCGGTCCGCGACAGCGTCGCCGCGTACGTCGCCGCGCACGGGCCGGGGGTCGAGGTCGGGGCGGGCACCGGCACCGCGGACGGCCGGACGGCGCGCGTCGAGCTCGTCCGGGTGACGACCCCGCCCTTCGCCGCGTTCGTCCCCGCGGGCCTGGCCCGCGTCCGCCTGGTGGCCCGGTCCACCGCGGTGGCCGACCTGCGGTGAGCGTGCCACCGTGGGCGCCGTGGAGCTTGCGGGCGCGGGAGTCCTGGTCACGGGTGCGGGCGGCGGACTGGGCCGGCCCCTGGTGGAGGGTCTGCTGGCCGCCGGTGCCCGGGTCGTGGTGAGCGGCCGGAGCGCCCCGCAGATCGAGGGCACGCACGCCGTGGCGGCCGACCTGCGGTTGCCCGGTGAGCCCGAGCGTCTCGTCGCCGAGGCCGTGGCCCACCTCGGCCGGCTCGACGGCCTCGTGCACGCGGCCGGCGTCGTCGCCTTCGGTCCCGCCGTCGAGGCCGACGACGACCTGCTCGACGAGCTGTTCCTCGCCGACGCCATCGGCCCGGTCCGGCTGCTGCGCGCCGCGGTGCCGCACCTGCGCGAGGGGGACGACGCGTTCGCCGCCGTCGTCACCGCCGTGGTGGCCGAGCGCCCGCAGGCCGGGATGGCCCCGTACTCGGCGGCCAAGGCGGCGCTGTCGGCGTTCGTGACGGCCCTGGCGAGGGAGGAGCGCTCGAAGGTGCGGGTCATCGACGTGCGCCCGCCGCACACCGAGACGGGCCTGGCCACCCGGCCCCTCGCGGGCTCGGCGCCGAAGCTGCCGGCGGGCCTGGACCCGCGGGCCGTGGCCGACCGCGTCCTGCGGGCGATCACCGAGGGTGAGCGGGAGCTGCCGTCGGGGGCCTTCGCGTCGTCGCGGCAGTCGTAGACTCGTCGGTCGTGGCCATCGACTTCCCCGCCGAGATCTCCGCCCTCCGCACGACGTACGCGTCCATCCGGGAGGTGTCGGACCTCGAGGGCCTGCGCAAGGAGCTGGCCGACCTCAACGACCAGGCCGCGGCGCCGGACCTGTGGGACGACCCCGAGACCGCCCAGGGCGTGACGAGCCGCCTGTCGGCCGTGCAGGCCGAGCTGGAGCGCATCGAGAGGATGGGCGGGCGCATCGACGACCTCGAGGTGCTCGTCGAGCTGGCCGAGTCCGAGCACGACGCCGACTCCCTGGCCGAGGCCGAGGAGGAGCTCGCCGGGATCCGCAGGTCCCTGGAGGAGCTCGAGGTCCGCACCCTGCTGTCGGGGGAGTACGACCCGCGCGAGGCGCTCGTGACGATCCGCGCCGAGGCCGGGGGTGTCGACGCCGCCGACTTCGCGCAGATGCTCATGCGCATGTACCTGCGCTGGGCCGAGCGCCACGGCTACAAGAGCGAGGTCTACGACACCTCCTACGCCGAGGAGGCCGGCATCAAGTCGGCGACGTTCAAGGTCGCCGCGCCCTACGCGTACGGCACCCTCAGCGTCGAGCAGGGCACCCACCGCCTCGTGCGGATCTCGCCCTTCGACAACCAGGGCCGGCGCCAGACGTCGTTCGCCGGTGTGGAGGTCCTGCCCGTGGTGGCCGAGACCGACCACATCGAGATCCCCGAGAACGACGTCCGCGTCGACGTCTACCGCTCCTCGGGGCCGGGCGGGCAGTCGGTCAACACGACCGACTCCGCGGTCCGCCTCACGCACCTGCCGACCGGCATCGTCGTGACCTGCCAGAACGAGAAGTCGCAGCTGCAGAACAAGGCCGCCGCGATGCGCGTCCTGCAGGCCAAGCTGCTGGAGAAGGCCCGCCAGGACCGCCAGGCCGAGCTCGACGCTCTCAAAGGCGAGGACTCCGGCTCGTGGGGCAACCAGATGCGCTCGTACGTCCTGCAGCCGTACAAGATGGTCAAGGACCTGCGCACGAGCTTCGAGGTGGGCAACACCGACGGCGTGTTCGACGGGGAGATCGACAGCTTCCTCGACGCGGGCATCCGCTGGCGGCGCCAGCGCGAGGCCTGAGCCCGACGCTCACGCTGAGCAACAGACCGTAGGGTGGGAGTGATGATCACCTTCGAGCACGTCAGCAAGGTCTACGGCCAGGGGCACCGCCCTGCGCTCGCCGAGGTGACCCTCCAGATCGACAAGGGCGACTTCGTCTTCCTCGTCGGGCCGTCGGGTTCGGGCAAGTCCACGTTCCTGCGGCTGGTGCTGAAGGAGGAGAAGGCGAGCTCGGGGGCGGTCCAGGTGAACGGCCGCGACGTCGGCCGGATGCGGTCGTGGAAGGTGCCGCAGCTGCGGCGCCAGATCGGCGTCGTCTTCCAGGACTTCCGGCTCCTGGCCGACAAGTCGGTCTACGAGAACGTCGCCTTCGCCCTGCAGGTGCTGGGCAAGCCGCGCCACGTCATCGCCCAGACCGTCCCCGAGACGCTGGGCCTGGTCGGCCTGGGCGGCAAGGAGAAGCGTCGCCCGCACGAGCTGTCCGGGGGTGAGCAGCAGCGCGTGGCGATCGCGCGCGCGTTCGTGAACCGGCCCGCGATCCTGCTGGCCGACGAACCCACCGGGAACCTCGACCCCGAGACGAGCGTCGGGATCATGAAGCTGCTGGACCGCATCAACCGCACGGGGACCACCATTCTCATGGCCACGCACGACGACGACATCGTCGACCAGATGCGCAAGCGCGTCGTCGAGCTGCGCGACGGCCGCGTCGTGCGCGACGAGGACCGCGGCGTCTACGGGTCGGGCCGCTGATGCGCCTGGGGTTCGTGCTCGGCGAGATGGCCACGGGCCTGCGCCGCAACTTCACGATGTCGGTCGCCGTCGTGCTGGTGACCATGGTCTCGCTCTTCTTCTTCGGGACCGGGCTGCTCGTGCAGAAGCAGGTCGGCATCCTCAAGGGCGAGTGGTACGACCGCGTCCAGGTCTCGATCTTCCTCTGCGGGGACACCTCGCTGTCCGAGCGCTGCCCGGGCGGGGCGATCACCGACGCCCAGCGCGACGCCCTGCGCGAGCAGCTGCAGGCCGACCCGCGCGTGGAGCGCGTCTACTACGAGTCCCAGCAGCAGGCGCTGGAGAACTTCAGGGAGCAGTCCACCCCGGCGGTCACGGACAACCTCACGGCCGACCAGCTGCCGGAGTCCTTCCGCATCCGCCTCATCGACCCCCAGCAGTACCGGGAGCTCAGCGCGGACTACGAGACCGCGGCCGGGGTGGAGGAGGTGCCCGACCAGCGCGCCATCCTGCAGCCCCTGTTCACCGTCCTGGACGTCGCGACGAACATCGCGCTCGGCCTCGCCGCGCTCATGCTGCTGTGCTCGATGATGCTCGTCTCCACGACCATCCGGCTCACGGCGTTCAGCCGTCGCCGCGAGACGACGATCATGCGGCTCGTCGGGGCCTCGCGCGCGCTCATCCAGCTGCCGTTCGTCCTCGAGGGCGTGGTGGCCAGCCTCATCGGGGGGCTCCTCGCCTCCGGGGCGCTGTGGGCGATGGTGAACTTCGGGGTCTCGCGCCTGCAGAACCGGCCCGGGTTCACCACGCGGCTCATCGACACCTCCGACGTGCTCACGCAGACGGGACCGGTCATCATCGTCGTCGGGGTCGTCTTCGCGATCATCGCCTCCCTGTTCAGCCTGCGCCGCTGGCTCAAGGTCTAGACTGGAGGGCTCACCACCGAGCCAGGACCCAGGAGGGACGACGTGCCGCGCGAAACGGGGCGCAAGGTCATCGCCAGCAACCGCAAGGCGCGCCACGACTACTTCATCGACGACGTCTACGAGGCCGGTGTCAGCCTCATGGGCACCGAGGTCAAGGCCCTGCGGATGGGCCGGGCCTCCCTGGTCGACGGGTTCGCCCACATCGACCGCGGGGAGATGTGGCTCGAGGGCGTGCACATCCCCGAGTACGTGCAGGGGACGTGGACGAACCACACGCCGCGCCGCAAGCGCAAGCTGCTGCTGCACCGCGCCGAGATCGACAAGTGGGCCGGCAAGGTCCGCGAGTCGGGGCTGACGATCGTGCCGTTGGCGCTGTACTTCGTCGACGGCCGGGTCAAGGTCGAGATCGGGTTGGCGCGCGGCAAGAAGAACTACGACAAGCGGCACGCGCTGCGCGAGCGCCAGGACCGGCGCGAGGCCGAACGCGCCATGTCGTACCGCCAGAACCGCTGACGGGGCGTCACGGGAACACGTGCGACGTCCGCGCCGTTGCACGGTAAGCTGGACGCACAACTCAACAAGGGGATGACAGGTTTCGACGTTGGTCGTCGAGCCAGGGGAAGCGGGTCGAGGATGCATGGTCATCTCGTCAACGATCCATGCAAACCAATAGGTGCCGATTCCAAGCGCACCGAGTTCGCCCTCGCCGCCTGAGCGAGTGCGACTCTGTCAGCCCGGGTGTGCTCCCGCCCCGGGTCCTGGCATCAGCTAGGGGGCTCACCTCTCACGGAGGTCGCGTACGTGAGAGGGACATCCAACGCGGCTGGGCCCGGCGGTGACATGCCTGTGTGAGCATCGGGGCCGAGCAGACCGCTGAACAGGCTGCACCCGGAGAAGCCCTGGTACCACGCTGACGGACGCGGGTTCGATTCCCGCCATCTCCACCACTCCACCCGCCCGGGGGCGTACGCCCCCGGGCGGACGTGTTTCGTCCCCCGGCGCGCTGCGAGGCGGTCCCCGGGGTCCTCGCGCGGTGCTCGGCCACCGCCGTGAGTGACCGAGCCGCCGTGACCGAGCCGCCGGGGAGCTGCCCGGCCGCGCGCGAGCACTCTCGCCCCGCCGGCCGTGGGCCGTGCTCGCCGTCTCCACCGCGCCGGTGGCCGTGTCCACGGTCCCCGCGCAGGCCCCCCGGGTGCCGGCCCCCGGGGTCGCCACCGCGTGCTGCACCCGGCCGGCACGGACGTCACCGTCCCGCACGCCGCCCGTGCTCGCCGCCCCCGGTCGTGGGGTGGGCCTCTCGGTGAGTCACTATCGAACACGCTGCGTCGCAACGTGTCCGCCGTGTCAGCGATGGTGCGGCACAGGTTTCGTGCTCCGTGCTCGCGCCCCGTACGGTCTCAGGAAACCGGCCGTCGGTGCCGGGGACGCAAGGGGGGCGCAGTGCAGGACGCCGACTACCGGCGCCTCGTGGAGGACTCACCGCTGGCGACGGTCCTCGTCGACCGCGGACCGTCGGGGTGGCGCACGGCGTGGGCGAACCGCGCTGCGGTCGACCTCTTCGACGGTGTCCTCGAACGGCCGCTGGCCGAGGTGGTCCACCCCGAGGACCTCGACGACGTCGTCGCGACGCTGGAGCGGGGGGCCCGGGCGGACCGGACGGCCCACGAGTGGCGGTGGCGGGGCCCGGCCGGGCGCGACGTCACCGTCGAGGTGCTCGTCGGCGGTGCCGGAGCCGACGGTGAGGTCCTCAGCCTGTCGTGCTGGGACGTCACGCAGCACGTCGAGCGGACGCGCGACCTGGCCCACCGGGCCACCCACGACCGGCTCACCGGTCTGCCGACGCGCGAGCTGTTCGAGGACCGCTGGGAGCTCGCGCGCTCGCGCGCCCGGCGCAGCGGGGACGTGCCCGTCGTGGCCTTCTGCGACGTCGACGACCTCAAGCAGCTCAACGACGAGCACGGTCACCTCGTGGGCGACCAGGCCCTGGCCCGCATCGCCGAGCGGCTGGCGAGCACGTCCCGCGCGGGGGACACGGTGGCGCGCTTCGGCGGTGACGAGTTCGTCGTCCTCGTGGAGGCCGGTGACGTGGACCCGCAGGCCCTGGGCGGGCGGTTGCGCGAGGCCGTCACCGACGTCCCGGTCGGGCTGCCCGACCACCGCGAGGTCCACGTGCGCTGCAGCGTCGGGCTCGTCCAGGACGACCTCGCGCGCTCGAGGGCCGAGGTCCTCGCGAGCGCGGACCGCCTCATGTACGAGGAGAAGCGGCGCCACCGCGACGGGTGAGGCGCAGTCGCCGGTGCCCGAGCACGAGGGGGAGCTCGTGCAGCCGGCCGAGCCGGACGTGCTCGACGAGCGTCTGCACCTCGGCGGCGGTGAACCCGCCGCCGTACCAGACCAGCGTGCCGTCGGTGGACAGCCCGAGCTGGGCGCCGGCCACCGGTGGCGCGCCGTCCAGCGCCACGAGGACGCCGTGGGGGGTGGCGCGGACGGCGGGCCGCAGGCGTGCCAGCAGGCCGACCTCTTCGGCGGGGACGAGCAGCCAGGTGTTCACGCACCCGACTGTAGAGAACGATTATCACTACGCCAAGTGCGGTCGCACGGCGGTGCCATGATGAGCGGGTGAGCGAGACCGCGAGCCTGACGGGGCGCCTGCTGCTGGCGACCCCCTCGCTGAGCGACCCCAACTTCTCCCGCTCGGTGGTGCTGGTCCTCAACCACGACGAGGACGGCGCCCTCGGGGTCGTCGTCAACCACCCCCTCGACGTCGACGTCGCCGCCGTCCTGCCGGGCTGGCAGCCCTTCGCCACCGCCCCCGGCAAGCTCTTCCAGGGTGGGCCCGTCGCCCTGGACTCCGCCCTCGGCCTGGTCGCCGTGCCCGGTGACCGTCCCGATCCCGCCGGGGTCCGGCGCGTCTTCGGCTCGGTCGGCCTGGGGTCGGTCGGCCTGGTCGACCTCGACACGCCGCCGGAGACGGTCGTCGACGAGCTGGCCGGGCTGCGGATCTTCGCCGGGTACGCCGGCTGGAGCGCGGCCCAGCTCGAGGACGAGATCGCCGAGGGCGCCTGGTTCGTGCTGCCCGCCGAGGCCCGCGACGCCTTCTGCGACGCACCGGAGGCGTTGTGGGGGGACGTCCTGCGCCGTCAGGGCGGCGACCTGGCCCTCGTCGCGAGCTTCCCGCGCGACGTGTCCATGAACTGATCCACGAACCGGGGCGAAGTAGGCTTGCGGGCATGAGCTCGCCGACCGACGACCCGTTCCGCACCCAGCCCGAGGCACCCGCCGCCCCCTCGCGCACCGCGGTGCTGGACCGCGAGGAGCAGGTCGAGGAACAGGCGTCCCCGGGCGACCACGAGCGCTTCGCGCACTACGTCAAGAAGGAGAAGATCATGGAGTCCGCCCTCTCGGGCGACCCCGTGATCGCGTTGTGCGGCAAGGTCTGGGTGCCCGGCCGCGACCCGAAGCGGTTCCCCGTGTGCCCCACCTGCAAGGAGATCTACGAGTCCCTGACCAGTGGTGGCAAGGGCGGCGACGACAAGTCCTGACGTGAGCACGACCGACCACGAACCCCAGCTCGCCCTCTCCGGCACCGTCCCCGGCCCCGTCGTCGACGCCCCCGGCGTCCCGGCGGCCCGCCCCCTGCGGGCCTGGCAGAACGCCGCGCTGGAGAAGTACTTCGACCCCGACCGGGACGAACCCGCCGACTACCTCGTCACGGCGACGCCGGGCGCGGGGAAGACGACCTTCGCCCTGGCCCTGGCCCGCCGGCTGCTCGACACCCGGCGCGTGGACCGGGTCGTCGTCGTCGCCCCGACCGACCACCTGCGGACCCAGTGGGCCGAGGCCGCGCACCGCGCGGGCATCGAGCTCGACCCGACGATGACGAACGCCGTCGGGCCGGTGCGGCCGGACATGAAGGGCTACGTCACCACGTACGCCCAGGTCGCCGGGCACCCGATGCTGCACCGGGCCCGCGCCACCGCCAAGCGGTCCCTCGTCGTCATGGACGAGATCCACCACGCCGGGGACGGGTTGTCCTGGGGCGAGGCCGTCTTCGAGGCCTTCGGCGACGCGCGGCGCCGGCTGTCCCTGACCGGGACCCCGTTCCGCACCAAGGTCGACGAGCGGATCCCGTTCGTCGCCTACGTCGAGGACGACTCGGTGGAGTCCGAGGGCGGGCTGAGGAGCGTCGCCGACTTCACCTACGGCTACAAGGACGCCCTGGCCGACGGCGTCGTGCGGCCGGTCGTCTTCGCGGCCTACACCGGCGTCTCGCGCTGGCGGAACTCCGCCGGCGAGGTCGTCGCCGCCTCCCTGACCGACGCCACGACGAAGTCGGTGGAGTCGCTGGCCTGGAAGACGGCGCTGGACCCGCGCGGGGACTGGGTGCCGCACGTCATCGCGGCGATGGACGAGCGACTGAACCACCTGCGTGAGCACGGCATGCACGACGCCGCGGGCCTGGTGCTGGCCTCGGACCAGGACGACGCGCGCGCCTACGCCAAGATCGTCCAGCGCGTCACCGGGGAGAAGCCGGCGCTCGTCCTGTCCGACGACCCCAAGGCGTCGCAGAAGATCTCCGAGTTCGCCGAGTCCGACCAGCGCTTCGTCGTCTGCGTCCGGATGATCTCCGAGGGCGTCGACGTGCCGCGGGCCGCGTGCCTGGCGTGGATGACCTCGTACCGCACGCCGCTGTTCTTCGCCCAGGCCGTCGGCCGCGTCGTGCGCTCCCGCGCACCGGGGGAGTCCGCGACGGTGTTCCTGCCGGCCGTCCGACCCCTCCTGGCCCTGGCCGCCGAGATGGAGAGCGACCGCAACCACGTCATCCCCCCGCCCGCGTCGGTGTCCTCCGAGGAGGTCGACGAGGGGGGTCTGGACCTGCTGCCCCCGCCCGAGCGCGACGCCGGGGAGAAGAAGGAGTACGAGGCCCTCGAGGCGCAGGCCGAGTTCGCCCACGTCCTGCACGGCGGCAAGGCCCTGACGGGCGGGGACCTCCCGCCGGTCAGCGTCGAGGAGGAGGACTTCCTCGGGTTGCCCGGGTTGCTGTCGCCGGAGCAGACGGCCGCGCTGCTGGCCCAGCGCGACGCCGAGATCCGCAAGCGCACGGCGCGTCCTGCGGAGGAGGCCGAGCCGGTCGGGGACACCGCACCGGCCGAACCCGAGATCGAGGACGCCACCTGGCACACGGCCGCGCTGCTGCGCAAGGAGATCCACGGCCTGGTCGGCCGGGTGGCCGCGGGCCGGGCGATGCCGCACGCGTCGGTGTACTCCCGGCTGCGCACCGCCGTGCCCGGACCGCCGTCGGCGTCGGCCTCCGTCGACGTCCTGCGCCGGCGCCGGGACCACCTGCTGTCCATGGTCTAGGTTGCTGAGGTGCCCGAGATCGTCCAGCGGACCATGGTCCGCGCACCCCTCGACGAGGTCTTCGAGATGTCGCTGGACCTCGACGTCGAACGGGTGGCGGGCCGCCGCTTCAAGGTCCGCGCCGTCGAGGGCGCGGGCCGGACCAGCGGCCGGATCGGGCGGGGGGAGAAGGTCCAATGGCGGTTGCGGATCCTCGGGTTCCCCCTCACCCACACCTCGCACATCACCGAGCTCGAGCGGCCCCGGCGCTTCGTCGACGAGATGGCGGCCGGGGCGTTCGCGCGGTTCCGGCACGAGCACACCTTCGAGGTCGAGGGCCCGGGCATGACGATCATGACCGACCGGATGTCGTGGCGCTCGCCGCTGGGGGCGCTCGGCCGGGTGGCCGACGCCGTGTTCGTGCGGCGGACGCTGCGCCAGCTGCTGGCCGACCGGAACTCCGAGATCGTCCGTCGCTTCAGCTGACGGAACCCCCGGCGCCCGGTGCCCGTTGCGCCGGTATGGAATTCCTGGACGACCTCACCGGCGAGGACCTCGCCGAGGCCGGCACGCTCACGTGCGCCCTCGCCGCGGTCGGCGGCACCGACCCGGCCGCGTCCGGCGTGGCCTGAGGACCTGGCAGGCTTCGGACCCATGAGCACGCCCCCCGGGTGGTACCCCGACCCGTCCGACCCGCGCAGCACCGACCTGCGCTGGTGGGACGGGGCGCGGTGGACCGAGCACGTCCACGCCCAGCAGCCGTCCGCACGACCGCCGTCGCTGACGAAGGCGCCGGTCAACCCCTACGCCGGCCCGCACCAGCCCCACCCGCAGTACCCCCCGTCGCAGTACCCCGCCCCGGGGGTGAAGGCGATCGCGACCCCGGACGGGCAGGCGCTCGGCGGCCTGGGGTTCCGGCTGCTGGCCCGGATCGTCGACTGGGTGCTCGTCTCGGTCATCGCCACCCTCGCCGGCTGGTCCTCGCTGCGGACGCTGACGGCGCAGGTGGACTCCGCGACGGCGGCCCTGGTCGCCGGTGACACGCAGACGTACCTGGACCAGCTCGTCGTCGCGACCCAGGGCAGTGCGGCGCGCAGCCTGACCTTCATCGTCCTGGCGGTCAGCGCGGTCTACACGATCCTCACCCTGCGGTTCTACGGCGCGACGCCGGGCAAGGCGCTGTTCCGGCTGCGGGTGCGGGACTGGAACCGCTCGGGCCACCCCGGCTGGCTGCAGTGCATCTCGCGCTGGGTCGGGTGCGACATGCTGGGCCAGATCATCCCGCTGTACCTGCTGCTGGACTTCCTCTGGCCCTGCTGGGACCAGCGCAAGCAGGCCCTGCACGACAAGCTGGCCCGCACCGTCGTGGTCAAGCGCTGATCAGCCCTGCAGCACGGGGTCCCCGATCAGGGTGACCCCGTGCTCGCGCAGCTCCACCAGCGCCGCCTGGACCGTCGCGGCCGAGATCCCGGCGGTGAGCCCGAGCAGCACCGTCGTGCGGAACCCCGCGCGGGCCGCGTCCACGGCGGTGGCGCGCACGCAGTGGTCGGTCGCCAGGCCGACGACGTGGACCTGGTCGACCCCCTTGCCGCGCAACCAGTCCGCCAGACCGGTGTCGAGTTCGCCGCCCTCGGCGGTGACGGTGGTGGACACCCCCTCGAACCCCGAGTACGCCGCCGCGTACTGACCCTTGCGGAACACGGCCTCCACGCGGGAGGTGTCGAGGTCGTCGTGCAGCAGCGCCCCGGTGGACCCGGCCCGGCAGTGCGGGGGCCAGGAGTCGACGAAGTCCGGGGTGTCGGAGAAGTGGGCGCCGGGGTCGAGGTGGAAGTCCTGCGTCGCCACGACGTGGTCGTAGGCGATGCCCCGGCCGTCGCCGGTGTCGCGGGACAGCAGCTGGCTGATCGCCCGGGCGACCTCGTCCCCGCCGGCGACGGCGAGCGCCCCGCCGGGGCAGAAGTCGTTCTGGACGTCGACGACGACGAGCGCGCGGGTCACCGGGCCACCTCCCGCTCGGAGGCCAGGACGGTCGTGGGGATGGCCGGTTCGCCCTTCGACAGGGCCAGCCCGTCCCAGGGCAGGGTCACGAGGGCCCGGCGCAGGTGCTCGCGGGAGGCCGCCAGGTCCGGCAGGTCCGCGACGCGTTCGCCGTCGGTGACCAGCGGCACCTGCAGCGGCCGGTCGTTGGGTTCGCGCGGTGGGGTGAAGCCGACGCCGAGGACCTCGTCGGTCGCGGTGCCGGTCTGCCGGTGCCGCCGCACGGCGGTCTTGCGGCCGCCCTGGGTGACCTTGGACGTGGACCGCTTGGCGACGGGGCGCCCGTCCACCTCGACGAGCTTGTAGACCAGCCCGGCGGTCGGCGCCCCGGACCCGGTCACGAGCGAGGTGCCGACGCCGTACCCGTCGACGGGCGCGGCGCGCAGGGCGGCGAGGGCGTACTCGTCGAGGTCGCCGGAGACGACGATGCGGGTCCCGGTGGCGCCCAGGGAGTCCAGCTGCGCCCGGGCCTGCACGGCGAGCACCTCCAGGTCGCCGGAGTCGATGCGCACGGCGCCCAGCTGCGGGCCGGCGACCTCGACGGCCGTGGCGATCCCGGCGGTGATGTCGTACGTGTCGACGAGCAGCGTCGTCCCGGCGCCGAGGGCCGCGACCTGGGCGCGGAAGGCCTCGGCCTCGGTGTCGTGCAGCAGCGTGAAGGCGTGCGCGGACGTCCCCGAGGTGGGGATGCCGTAGGACGCCCCGGCCTGCAGGTTCGAGGTGGAGGTGAACCCGGCGAGGTGGGCGGCGCGGGAGGCGGCGACGGCGGCCTGCTCGTGGGTGCGGCGCGAGCCCATCTCGATGAGCGGGCGGTCCCCGGCGGCCTGCGCCATCCGGGACGCGGCGGCGGCGATCGCGCAGTCGTGGTTGAGGATCGACAGCACGACCGTCTCGAGCACGACGGCCTGCGCGAAGGTGCCCGTGACGGTCAGGACCGGGGAGCCGGGGAACCACAGCTCGCCCTCGGCGTACCCCTCGATCGACCCGGAGAACCGGTACCGGGCGAGCCAGTCGAGCGTGCGGTCGTCCAGGACGCCGCGCAGCCCGGACAGCACGTCGGGGTCGAAGGTGAAGTCGCGCACCGCGTCCAGGACGCGGGCGGTGCCGGCCACCACGCCGTAGCGGCGCCCCTCGGGCAGCCGTCGCCCGAAGACCTCGAACGTGCAGGCGCGGTCGCCGGTCCCGTCGGACAGCGCGGCCTGCAGCATCGTCAGCTCGTAGTGGTCCGTCAGCAGGGCGGTGCTCACCATGCAGCGAATCTAGCCACGTCCGGTTGCCTAGACTGCACGGGTGTCCGCCGTCCTGACCGCTCCCACCGAGCTCGAGCGTCCGGAAGCCGACCTCACCACCAGCCCGGACGTCCCCTGGGTCACCCTCGTCTGGAACGACCCGGTGAACCTCATGTCCTACGTGACGTACGTCTTCCGCACCCACTTCGGCTACTCCGAGGCCAAGGCGGAGGCCCTCATGATGGACGTGCACTCCAAGGGCCGGGCCGTGGTGAGCTCGGGGACCCGGGAGTCCATGGAACGCGACGTCGAGGCGATGCACGGCTACGGGCTGTGGGCGACCTTGCAGAAGGACGAGTGAGTGGCCACCTTCCGACGCTCCCGGCACGGTCTGTTCTCCCTCACCCTGCACGTCTCCGAGGCCGATCTCCTGGCCTCCCTGGCGCGCGAGGTCGTCGAGCTGCTGGACGTGCCCGAACCCCCGGCGCGGCCGGTGGACCCGCTGGCCGCCGAGCTGGGGTTGCAGGACCTGCCCCGGTTCGAGGACGTCCCCGACCTCGGCGCCGACGGCCCGACGACGGTGCCGGAGGACGAGGTCCTGCAGCGGTTGCTGCCCAACGCCTACGCCGACGACGACCCGCAGGCCTCGGCGGACTTCCGCCGGTTCACCGAGCGGGGGCTGCGCGAGCGCAAGGCCGCCGCGGCGCGCGCGCTGCTCGCCACGCTGGACCCCGTCGTGGGGCAGGGCGGGCGTGTGCAGCTCGACGCCGACGGTGCCCGCACCTGGCTCGTGGCGCTCAACGACATCCGGCTCGCCCTGGGTACCCGGCTGGGCGTCAGCGACGACCACGACGCCTACGAGGACCTCGCCGAGGACGACCCCGCCCGCTGGGCGTGGGCCGTGTACGACTTCACCACCCACCTCCAGGAGACGCTCGTGAGGTCCCTCCCGTGACGAGCGCCGACGCGGGGCTCCCGATCGGCGTGTTCGACTCGGGGGTCGGCGGGCTCACCGTCGCCCGCGCGGTGCTGGACCAGCTGCCGCACGAGCCGGTGCACTACGTGGGGGACACCGCGCACGCCCCCTACGGCCCCCGGCCGATCGCCGAGGTCCGCCGCCTCGCGCTCGACGTGCTCGACCGGCTCGTGGAGTCGGGCGTGAAGATGCTCGTCATCGCCTGCAATTCCGCCTCGGCGGCCATGCTGCGCGACGCCCGCGAGCGCTACGACGTGCCCGTCGTGGAGGTCATCCAGCCGGCCGTGCGCCGCGCCGTGCGCGCCACCCGCAACGGCCGTGTCGGTGTCATCGGCACCCGGGCGACAATCTCCTCGCGGGCCTACGAGGACGCCTTCGCGGCCGCGCCGCACCTGGCGCTGACGACGGCGGCGTGCCCGGCGTTCGTGGAGTTCGTCGAGCGCGGGGTGACGAGCGGGCCGGAACTGCTGACGGCCGCGCGCGAGTACCTGGCCCCGGCGGTCGCGGCCGACGTCGACACCCTCGTCCTGGGCTGCACGCACTACCCGTTGCTGATGGCGGTGCTGCGCAGCGTCGTCGGGGACGACGTGACCCTCGTCTCGAGCGCGGAGGAGACGGCGTTCGACGTCTACCGCGAGCTCGCGGCGCGCGAGCTGCTGCGCCCGGACGACCTGCCGCAGCCGCGGCACCGGTTCACCTCGACCGGCGACGCCCGCGCGTTCCGCCTCCTGGCGCAGCGCTTCCTGGGGCCCCAGCTGGGACCGCAGCTGGTCGACGTCGACGAGACCGGTCCGCTCTACCTCGGCGCGCTCTGAGCATCGGCCTCCTTCTTAGATTTCGGCTTCCAGGCGTCCGAGTTGAAACGCGCTGGGACGAGCCAGAACGTGCAGAACTGCCCCTCTCGCAGCCCTTGATGGAAGAAGTCGTGGTTCGTTCTTTCCTGGCGACTTGATTAAAAGTCCGGAATTCACGAGACGCGCCGTCACCTCTGCTACGCTTTCTCTGTCCTTCAGTGGAAGACCACGCGAAAGGGCGGACTCGCGCCTGCCGGCGCCAGCCTGGGCATAAACTTTCTGAAGAATCACTAATGCAATCCGCTCTGTCTGCGGTAGGTCAAGGCCGAACAGTCCGGCAGTCGTTTGAGCGGCAGATGTGAAGGCCTCTAGTGTGCAATCAGAGAAGTTGTTCTGCAGTGCAGGCGGAACATCGGACCAGCCTGAAATATGACCGATCACGCAACTGATGAATGTTGGGAGACCACCCATTTCGGGGTCGATATCCTGCACGTCGACTTCGTCGATAAGGCAGTCCCGAAAAGTTCCGCGAGAGACTAGTGAGGCCGCCTCTCCGGAGAGGGAAAGATTAGGAATAAGTAATTCCGCAAAGAATGGAGCAGGTAGCTTTGCGTTTTTTCCGTCACTCTCAAGGGAGTCACTTAGTCTGGCCAAGTCGAACAGGATGCTGTCGCTGACATTCAAGTCTATGCGCCTGGCATAGGCTGAGGTCACAGTGCCCGCGCCGAAAGATTTGCCAACGAGGGACGCGCCAGCAACCGCGATTGAAAGATCGCGAGATGCCGTCGCCCAGCCGGCCTGCTGGGCTAGGGGGTGATCGGCGTAAGGCGCCTGCGCATGTTCGCTCAGGTCATACCCATAAGCCGCATCGGCCAGACTTATATCGACGAATCGACGAGACTCATCGTTCATGTCTGTTGTGGACGCGCTTGCAAGTCCAGGAAGGCGTTGTAGAACCTGCAGTCCTTCCTCATCTGCCTCATAACCGCATACGGCTCGAAAAGCGGTCCTGAGGTCTTTCATTGAGAGTGCGCCGTCACTATCCGCTGAACTCTTTGATGCCGTGGCCACCCTTGCCAGGAGAGCCTGGAATGTCGATGGAGTGATGGCGCTGACCCGGTCTGCTTCACGTCTCGCGATCATGCCTAATATCTGACGCCATGCTTCGCCGGCGTCTTGTGGCAGCTCCGACAGAAGAGGCAGCAGATTAGCGGCTGCTAAAAATCGAAGCAGAAGTGGTCTAGTCGGAAGCCAATGAGGCAGGCGAGCAGTGTCATCCCCGAGTAGTTCTGGAACCTGGTCAGCTGTTAGGTCCAGTAGACGCACCAAAGAAGCTGATTCTGCTTGCAAACCAAGAGTCTCTAGAATTTCCGGGTCCGAAGTGAAGTACTGCGCGCGACCGGCGACGATGATTCCACTCCCGGTGGGGGTCTCCTCGATGAGCCTGCGAACAGGTTCTAGCGCCTGGCGCCGCACCTGACGTAGATCTCGAGCGCCGCCGACCCATCGAGTTGGCACAAGCTCGTCAAAGCCGTCGAGCAGTAGAGTGCATGCCCCAGCTCGCCATGCTGCTAGCAGTCCGCCCTCGGCGGGGAAGTCAATTTCCTCGGCGTGACGTCTGATCACTTCTCGAGAGCTGCGCAATCCGTAGCAGTCTCTAAGGTTAATATGTAGCGGAAATGGACGATTGGCTGGATGGCGAAAGTGCTCTTTTCGATATCGCTCGAAACCTTGACGAAGGGCCTCGCTTTTGCCTGCTCCGTAATCTGCCGTTAGTACAAGACGCCCCCCCTGTGCGGCCCGAGCTAGTACATCCGACAGGCTAAGGGTCGAGTCCCCTTCTTGTAGTTTCGGTTCGACGTAGGGCATTGATTGCGCGGAGGGCTTGATTGGATCGCCGAGACGATAGTCGGTGCTGCCGAAGGGTGCTTGCCTTCGTAGGGCAATATAAGCTTCTGTGTCGATGAGTAGCTTGCGTAGAGTTGTTAGACTGATGGCTTGGATCTGTAGATTGCTCGCTTTTGCGATCTGTTCGATGACCGCCCTCTGATCAACATTCGGTTCTTGTTCAGTTACGAAGAAGCCTTGCAGTGATTTGTATCTGTGTTCTGGGGAGATGGAGAAATCTTTGAGAATATCTCGAAGTTTTTCTCCGTCATATTTTGCCTTGTCCTTCTTGCCCAGTGTGGTGAACTCCAAAGCGACCACGTTTCGATCGCTGATGAAGACGGCGTCATGCTCTCGCCCGCGAAACATAACTGAACCCTGATTGCCTGATGGGTCATAGATGGCCCTAGCCAGGGCTAGGGCTCGCTGTTCGAAGTCTCGACCCGTGTCTCCGGCAACCTCGGTACCTGGCATTCACTTAGCGTAGCGGAGTCCTTGGCGGAGCAGTAGGTACAAAGAATGGCTTCTCGGTCTACATGCTGCTGTGACTGCATGCTGTCGTTCGGCTGGCCATGGCGTGGGAGCGGGTTCGGCCCGGACGACCTGCCGCAGCCGCGGCACCGGTTCACCTCGACCGGCGACGCCCGCGCGTTCCGCCTCCTGGCGCAGCGCTTCCTGGGGCCCCAGCTGGGACCGCAGCTGGTCGACGTCGACGAGACCGGTCCGCTCTACCTCGGCGCGCTCTGAGCCCCGGGGTCCGCCCGGCCGGAGCCGGGGCGAGCGTCCAGCGCGCCGCGGCCGCCACGGCCTGGCTGCGGGCGCCGTCGGTGAACTCCAGGACGACGCGGCGGCGCCACGGGCCGGTGCGGCGGACCGCGGCGACCTCGCGCACCGTCGTGCCGGTCAGGGGCCGCGGGCTCCACCGCAGCGGGCGCAGCACCACACCCTCGTGGTCGGCCAGGCCGGTGACGACGCGGTCACCGGGCACCAGGGCCGCCGTCGAACGTCGAGACATGGGGTCAGCATGGACCCCGGCGGGCCCCGGTGGAGGCACGTTCACCGAACGACCATGCATTGCGACGCAGTGTATTACGAGCGCGACGGGACGTGATCGGTCACACTGGAGGGGTGAGCGATCAGACCCCCACCCGCGCCGACGGTCGCGCCGCCGACGAGCTGCGCCCCGTGACCATCACCCGCAACTGGCTCGACCACGCCGAGGGCAGCGTCCTCGTGGAGTTCGGCCGCACCCGGGTGCTGTGCGCGGCCTCCTTCACCGAGGGCGTCCCGCGCTGGCGCAAGGGGTCGGGGCAGGGCTGGGTCACCGCGGAGTACGCGATGCTGCCGCGCTCGACGAACACCCGCAGCGACCGCGAGTCCGTCAAGGGCAGGATCGGCGGCCGCACCCACGAGATCTCCCGCCTCGTCGGCCGCTCCCTGCGCGCCGTGGTCGACACCGCCCAGCTGGGCGAGAACACCGTCGTCCTGGACTGCGACGTCCTGCAGGCCGACGGCGGCACCCGCACCGCCGCGATCACCGGGGCCTACGTGGCGCTCGCGGACGCGATCACCTGGGCCCGCGGCCAGGGCCTCGTCAAGGCCTCGAAGCAGCCGCTCACCGGGTCCGTCTCGGCCATCAGCGTCGGCGTCGTCGACGGGGTGCCCGTCCTGGACCTGCCCTACGTCGAGGACGTGCGCGCCGAGACCGACATGAACGTCGTCGTCACCGGCGACGGGAGGTTCGTCGAGGTGCAGGGCACGGCCGAGGGGGCGCCGTTCGACCGCGCCGAGCTCGACGCGCTGCTCGACCTCGCCCTGGCCGGCACGAGCAGGCTCGCCGCGCTGCAGGCGGAGGCGCTCGCCCGATGACGGGACCGGCGACGCGGGTCGTCCTCGCCACCCGCAACGCGCACAAGGTCGGGGAGCTGCGGGCCGTCCTCGCGCCCCTGCTGCCCGACGTCGAGGTGCTGACCGTCGACGCCTTCGAGGCGGTGCCCGAGGTCGCCGAGACCGAGGTGACGTTCGCGGGCAACGCGCTGCTCAAGGCGCGCGCCGTCGCGGCCGCCACCGGTCTGCCCGCCGTCGCCGACGACTCCGGCATCGCCGTCGACGTCCTCGGTGGAGCGCCGGGGATCTTCTCGGCCCGCTGGGCCGGTCGGCACGGCGACGACGCGGCCAACCTGGAGCTGCTGCTGGCCCAGATCGCCGACGTCCCCGCGGACCACCGCGGTGGCGCCTTCGTGTGCGCGGCCGCCCTCGCCCTGCCCGACGGGACGAGCGCGGTCCGTCACGGCGAGCTGCGCGGCACCGTCGCGACGAGCGCGAGCGGGGCCGGCGGGTTCGGGTACGACCCCTGCTTCGTCCCGGCGGGGGCCGACCGCACGCTCGCCGAGCACACCGCGCGGGAGAAGAACGCGATCAGCCACCGCGGCGCCGCGTTCCGCGCCCTCGCCCCGGTCGTGGTCGAGGCGCTGGCCGGTCGACCCATCCAGGGCGGGCCCGGCTCCGAAGAAGTCTGACGTGGGGGTGGACGGGACACCGCGCGCGGACGGGCCGGAGGGGAACCGCCGGGCCGGGCGGCTGCTGGCCGCCTGGTCCGGGGTGCTCGCCGCAGCTCTCACGCTCGGCGTGGGGCAGCTGGCCGCGGGGATCGTCTCCCCGTCGGCCGCGCCCCTCGTCGTCGTCGGCGACGCCGTCGTCGACCTCGTGCCCGCGCCGGTCAAGGAGTGGGCCGTGCGTTCCTTCGGCACCTCCGACAAGGCGGTGCTGCTCGTCACCACCGCGGTGCTGCTGGCCCTGCTCGCGGCCGGGGCGGGCCTGCTCGCGCGGCGCCGGGTGCGCGCCGGCGTGGCGGTCGTGGCCGCCCTGGGCGCCGTCGGGGTCGTCGCGGCCGCGACCCGCCCCGACGCCACCGCCCTGACCCCGCTGCCCTCGCTGCTGGGCACCCTCGCCGGCGCGTACGCGCTGGTCCTGCTGGTGCGCCGCGTCCCCGGCACCGCCGACCCCGCCCGGCGGGCCCTCCTGCTGGGCGGGACCGGCGCGGCCGCCGCCCTCACCGGCGGCGGCGGTCAGCTGCTCGTCGGCGCCCGCAGCGCGCAGATCTCCCGCGACCGCGTCGTGCTCCCGGCGCCGGCCGACCCCGCCCGCGCCCTGCCCACCGGGATCGACCCGGCCGCGCAGGTCGCCGACGGGCTGGCGCGGTACGCCACCCGCACCGCCGACTTCTACCGGATCGACACCGCCCTCGTGGTCCCCGACCTGCGCGCCGAGGACTGGTCGCTGCGCGTGCACGGGATGGTCGAGCGCGAGCTCGTGCTGGACTTCGCGACGTTGCTGGCCAAGCCGTTGCGGGAGCGGTGGGTGACCCTCACGTGCGTCAGCAACGAGGTCGGCGGCGACTACGTCGGCAACGCGCGCTGGCTCGGCTACCCCCTCGCGGACCTGCTGGCCGAGGTCGGCGTCCAGGACGGGGCCGACATGGTGTTCGCCACGAGCACCGACGGGTTCACGCTGTCCGCGCCGCTGGCCGAGCTCACCGACGGCCGGGACGCCCTGCTGGCCGTCGGCATGAACGGCGAACCCCTGCCGCGCGAGCACGGCTTCCCGGTCCGCCTCGTCGTCCCGGGCCTGTACGGCTACGTCTCGGCCTGCAAGTGGGTCACCGACCTGGAGCTGACGACGTTCGCCGCGAGGACCGCGTACTGGACCGACCGCGGGTGGGCCGAGCGCGGACCCGTGAAGACGGCCTCGCGCATCGACGTGCCGCGCGGTTCGGCCACCGTCCGGCGCGGGCGCGTCCCCGTGGCGGGAGTGGCCTGGGCGCAGCACCGCGGGATCTCCCGCGTGGAGGTGCGCGTCGACGAGGGGCCGTGGCAGCAGGCCCGCGTGCTGCCCGCGGCGTCGGCGGACACCTGGTGCCAGTGGGTGTTCGACTGGGACGCGCAGGAGACCGGGACCCACACCCTCCAGGCGCGCGCGACCGACGGGACGGGGACACCTCAGACCGACGTCGTGGCGGCCCCGATCCCGGACGGGGCCAGCGGGTACCCCTCCGTCAGCGTCACGGTGCGGTGAACGGGGGCCGTCAGCTGGGGGTGAGGCCCGTCACACCATCCGGGACCGCACCCGCTCCGAAGTCCTGCTGACAGCTCGAACCGGGGGGTGTGCCATCGTGACCACGGTGACCACCACGACCGAGGACGACCTGGTGGCCGCCGCGCGCGGCGACCAGCACGCGTTCGCGGCGTTCTACGACGCCACCGCCGGGGCGGTGCACGGCACCGTCCTGCGGGTCCTGCGCGACCCGGCGCAGTCCGAGGAGGTCGTCCAGGAGGTCTTCCTCGAGGCGTGGCGCACGGCCGCCCGCTTCGACCCGGCCCGCGGCACCGCCCGCGGGTGGGTCGTCACCATGGCTCACCGCAGGGCCGTGGACCGGGTGCGGGCGGCCCAGGCCAGCACCCTGCGGGACGAACGGGTGGGGCTGCGCGAGGTGCCCCCCTACGACAGCGTGAGCGAGGAGGTGCAGGACGTGCTGGACGCCGACGAGGTGCGCCGGGCGCTGACGTCGCTCACCCCCGTGCAGAAGCAGGCCATCGACCTCGCCTACTACGGCGGTCGCACCCACCGCCAGATCGCCGAGGACCTCCAGCTGCCCCTGGGCACGGTCAAGACGCGCCTGCGGGACGGGCTGACCCGGTTGCGCGACGCGCTGGGGGTGGGGGACCGGTGAAGCGCCACGAGACCCGCCACGAGACCCGTGACGACCCGCTGCTCGCGGCGGCCTGGGCGCTGGACGCCCTCGACGACGACGAACGCGCCGCCTACGAGGAGCGCCTGCGGTCCCACCGGGACGAGCGTGCCGACGCGGACTCGTTGCGCGAGACCGCCTCCCGCCTGTCCGTCGGCACGCCCGCGCCCCCGCACCTGCGCGCGGCGGTGCTCGCCGCCGTCGCGGACACCCCCCAGGAACCGGCGCCGGCGAACGTCGTGGACCTGCCCGCGCACCGGGCCCGCCGGCGCGGACCCTCGCGCTGGAGCGCCCTCGTGGCGGCCGCGGGCATCCTCCTGGGCGCGGTCGGTCTCGGGGTGGGGGTCGTGAACCGCTCCGGCGGGTCCGACGTCAGCGCCCAGCAGGAGGCCAGGGACCGGATCACCGACCTGCTCACCCGTCCCGGGGTGCGCGTCTCGACCGTGGGGGCGAGCGGGGGCGGGACGGCCACCCTCGTGCAGGCCGGGGGTGAGGTCGGCGTGCTGACGTCCGGGTTGCCCGACGCGGGCCCGGGGCGGGGGTACCAGTTGTGGCTCGCCGAGGGGGAGGACCTGACGTCGGCCGGGATGCTGCACGTGACGTCCTCGGGGGGTTCGGCGGTCGTGGTGCCGGCCGCCGCGGCGACGGGGGTCGGGATCTCGGTGGAACCGGACGGTGGTTCCCGGCAGCCCACGACGGACCCGGTCGTGTTCACCGACCTGGTGGGGTGAGGTGCGGGAGAAGGGACTCGAACCCTCACGCCCGGAGGCACAGGAACCTAAATCCTGCGTGGCTGCCAGTTACACCACTCCCGCTCGCGCGCCAGACTACTGGTCGAGCCCGAGATCCTTCCGGAGCTTGGCGACGTGGCCCGTGGCGCGCACGTTGTACTGCGCCAGTTCCACCACCCCCTGCGGGTCCACCACGACCGTCGAGCGGATGGTCCCGACCGACGTCCGGCCGTAGTTCGTCTTCTCGCCCCACGCCCCGTACGCCTCGTGCACCGCGTGGTCGGGGTCGGACAGCAGCGGGAACGTGATCCCGTCCCGCTCGGCGAACGAGGTCAGCTTCGCCACACCGTCCTTGGAGATCCCCACCACGGTGAACCCGGAGGCGTTCAGCGCGTCGAGGGAGTCGCGGAAGTCGCAGGCCTGCGTGGTGCAGCCCGGTGTCATCGCGGCCGGGTAGAAGTAGGCGACGACGTGCCGGCCGGTGGCCAGCAGGTCACTCAGCGACACCGCCCGGCCGTCGTGCGCGGTCAGCGTGAAGTCGGGGGCGTGCTCACCGGGTGCCAGGCGCGTCATGGACGGCGACCCTACGTCCCCGCCCGCGAGCCCCCGCGGGAGACCCGGCCCCGTCTCCGGTACGGTTCGCGGGACGTCCAGAGGAACACAGGAGGTGGCCGTGGCGGCCAGCGACGGCAAGGCCGAGATCACGACCAGCGACCCGCGCGCTCTCGAGCGCGAGGTGGAGGTTCGCCGAGCCGCGCTCGCGGGCACGATCGACGAGCTGACCGACCGGCTCGCGCCCAAGACGATCGCCCGGCGCTCGTTCGCGGACGTCCGCGGCCGGGTCCACTCCTTCACCTTCGACCACCGCGGGGGCCTGCGCGTCGAACGCGTCGCCGCCGTCGGTGTCGCGGTCCTCGGCGTGACGACGTTCGTCGTCGTCCGCGCGGTGCGCAAGCGCCGCTGAGCCCCGTGAGCACCCCTGACCAGCTGCCCGTGCGGATGCTGCACGACCGCGTCCTCGTGCAGCCCGACGACGCCGCCGAGCGCAAGTCCTCCGCGGGCATCCTCATCCCGGCCACGGCCGCCGTCGGCAAGCGGCTGACGTGGGCCGCGGTGGTGGCCGTGGGGCCGCACGTGCGGCAGGTCGCGACGGGGGACAAGGTCCTGTTCGACCCCGAGGACAAGGCCGAGGTCGAGCTGCACGGCAAGGGGTACACCCTGCTGCGCGAACGCGACCTGCACGCCGTCGCCGCCCCCGGCGAGGACGGCGGCCGGACCGGCCTCTACCTGTAGGCCCGGACCGCTGAACCGGTACTCCCCGCTCGACGTCGGCGGCCCGTCCCCGCTCGACATGGTCCGCGCGGTCCCCCGGATCATGCGGGCTCCCCACCTGTTCCTGGCCGAGGTCACCGCCCGGCACGGGGCGGTGGCCGCGATCCCGCTGCCCCGCACGCCGGTCCTCGTCCTCGCCGACCCGGCCGGGGTCCGCCGCGTGCTCGTGGAGAACGCCCGCGCGTACGGCAAGGCGACGATCCAGTACAACGCCCTGGCCACCGTCACCGGGCCCGGTCTGCTGGCCGGGGACGGGCAGCGCTGGCGCACCCACCGCCGCGTCGTGCAACCCGCCTTCCACCACGCCGGTCTGCGCGACGTCGCCGCGCACGCGGTCCAGGCGGGGCGGCGGCTGGCCGCCGAGGCGGACGCGCTGACCCCCGGGCAGCCGATGGAGGTCCTGGACGCGACGTCCCGCGCCGGGCTCGAGGTCGTCGGGCACACCCTCGCCGCCGCCGACCTCTCCCGCGACGCGCCCCTGCTCGTCGACGCCGTCGGCCGGGCCCTGGAACTCGTCGTCCGGCGCGCGGCCAGCCCCGTCCCCGGTGCCTGGCCCACGCCCTCCCGCGCCCGCCTCGCCCGCGAGGTCGCCGCCATCGACGACGTCTGCGCACGCATCCTCGCCGACCGGGCGCGGCGGACGCTGGAGGACCCGCGCGACCTCGTCGGGCTCATGCTCGCCGCCGGGATGGACCACCGGCAGGTCCGCGACGAGCTCGTGACCTTCGTCGTGGCCGGCCACGAGACCGTCGCCAGCTCCCTCACCTGGACGCTGGACCTGCTCTCGCGCGAGCGGACCGCCCTCGCCCGCGTGCACGCCGAGGTCGCCGCCCTCGACGCGGAGCCCGGCTGGGACGACCTGCCGCGGCTGCCGTACCTGCGCGCCGCGGTCGACGAGGCGCTGCGGCTGTACCCGCCGGCGTGGGTGATCACCCGCCAGGCGCTCGCCGACGACGTGGTGGCCGGGGTCGCGGTCCCCGTCGGGACCCTCGTCATCGTCAGCACCTGGGCGCTGCACCGCGACCCCGCGCTGTGGGAGGACCCGGCCGCCTTCCGGCCGGAGCGGTTCGCCGGACCCGAGCGGCGCGAGCACTACGTCCCCTTCGGTGCCGGCCCCCGCCTGTGCATCGGCCGCGACCTCGCCCTCGTCGAGGAGGTCCTCGTCCTCGCCTCCCTCCTGCGCACCCACACCGTCCGCCCCGCCGGGCCGCCGCGGCCCGTCGACGCGCTCGTGACCCTGCGCCCGCGCGGGGGGCTGCCCCTGCACGTGGAACGCCTGCCAGGCTGAGGCCGTGAGCAGCCGCAAGGAGACGTTCGTGTTCCGCCCCGAGGACGGGGTCCCGCCCCGGGTGGGCCCGTTCGCCCACGCCACGCGCCTGGGCGACCTCGTCTTCGTCACCGGGCAGATGCCCACCGATCCCGCGACCGGTCTGCTCGTGGGGGGCGGGGTCCAGGAGCAGGCCGAGCAGGTGCGCGCGAACCTCGTGGCCGTCCTGGCCCAGCTCGACCTCACCCTCGACGACGCCCTCCACGTCCGCGTCCACCTGCGCGACTTCGAGGGCGACTTCGCCGCCTTCAACGAGCGCTACCGCACGTGGTTCGACGGTCCGCTGCCCGCCCGCACGACGGTCGGCGTGACGGGGCTCGCCGTCGGGGCCCTCGTCGAGATCGACCTCGTCGCCGGACGATAGGCGGGCCCGCGCGGCTCAGGTCCGGGACGCCGCCGAGGACGGCCGCCCCGCGGTCCTGCGCGAGCGCAGCCGGACGTCGTCCCACCCGCTCGACACGGCGGTCCGATCAGGGCATCTCCATCGTCTCGGCCCGGCGGACCTCCGCCAACGCCGGGTCCAGGGCCCGCCGCAGGGGGCGTCCCGGCCCGGTCGCCAGGTCGTGCACGAGCAGCAGCGCGTGCGCCAGCACCAGGGTGTGACCGAGCCGGGGCACCTCCTCGGGGTCGGGGTGCTCCCCGAGGGCGGCCACGAGCACGACGACGAGGACCCGCGGGTCCAGCTCCGCGAACCACCCGGCCCGGCCGGCCGTCGCCGTCACCGCGGCGCGCAGGTCGTCGGCGTCGAGGCCGTCGGGGTGCTGCTCCTCCAGCGACCGGCGCAGGACCCAGCCGAGCACCACCCGCGCCTGCTCGGCGTCGAACGCGGCGAGGTCGGCCGTCGCCGCGCCGAAGCCGTCCGCGTCGGCCCGGGCGGCGGCGTCGACGGCGCGCGTGAGGAGGCGGGTGAGCAGGGTCGGGTCGGCCGGTGCGGGACTCACCCGCCTACCCTGCCCGACGTGCCCCTGGACCGCGTGCCCGACCTCACCGCGCTGCGCCTGCTCGTCGCGGTCGTGGAGACGGGGTCGATCGGGCGGGGGGCGCGACGGGTGGGGATGACCCAGCAGGCCGCCTCGGACCGGTTGCGGGCCGTGGAGTCCCAGGTGGGCGTCGCCCTCCTGCACCGCAGCCGTCAGGGGTCGCGACCCACCGAGGCCGGCACCCTGCTGACGGGGTGGGCCACCCGCCTGCTCGAGGTGGCCGAGGAGGTCGCCGAGGGCATCGGGACGTTGCGCGCCGACCGGACGGCGCCCCTGCGGGTGGCCGCCAGCATGACGATCGCCGAGCACCTCCTGCCCCGGTGGCTGCTCGTGCTGCGCCAGCGCTCCGGGACGGGGGGAGCGGCGTCGCAGGCGGTGGAGCTGCTCGCGACGAACTCGGTGCGGGTGCTGGCCGCCGTCGCGGACGGGGAGGCCGACCTCGGGTTCGTCGAGGGACCGGGCGTCCCGCGGGGGTTGCGCAGCCGCGAACTCGTGCGCGACCACCTCGTCGTGGTCGTCGCCCCCGGCCACCCCTGGACGCGCCGGCGTCGGCCGGTCGAGGCCGCCGAGCTGGCCAGGACCGCGCTCGTCTCGCGCGAGCGCGGGTCGGGGACGCGCGAGGTGCTGGACCGGGCGCTCACCGCGGTCGGCCTGGAGCCGGTGCCGCCCGCGGTCGAGCTGACGACGGCGACCGGTGTGCGCGAGGCGGTCCGGGCGGGGGCCGGTGTCGCCGTCCTCAGCCGGCTCGCCGTCGCCGACGACGTCGACGCCGGGCGGCTGCGTGCCGTCGAGGTGCGGGGGCTGGACCTGAGCCGTGCCCTGCGGGCGGTGTGGACGGGTGCCGCCCGGATGGCTCCCGGGCCGGCCCGGGACCTCCTCGGCATCGCCGCGGCGGGTACCTGACCCCGCGGCCCTCAGCAGTTCAGCCCGGTCCGCAGCGCCTGGAGGTTCTCGCGCATGAGCGAGAGGTAGTCCTGGCCCTCGTCGACGCGCTCGACGGGGTGCAGCACCGCGGTGCGCAGGCCGAGGTCGCCGGCGAGCTTGGCCGCCACCGCGGGGTTGGCGGTCTCCTCGAAGAAGATGGTGGTGACGTCGTTCTCCCGGGCCACCTCCATGACGTCGCGGACGCGCGCGGGGGAGGGTTCCACCTCCGGGTCCACCCCGGCGATCCCGATCTGCCGCAACCCGTACCGCTGCGCGAGGTAGGCGAACGCCTCGTGCGAGGTGACGAGCGCGGCGTCCCGGCACCCGGCGAGCGCCGTGGCGTAGTCGGCGTCCAGCCGGCCCATCTCGGTGGCGAAGGCGGCGGCACCGGCCTCGTAGTCCGCGGCGCCGTCGGGGTCGACCTCGCTGAGCTCGGCGGCCACGTCGTGCCCGAGGGAGGCCATCCGGACCGGGTCGAGCCAGAAGTGCGGGTCCCGCTCGTCGTCGGCGTAGCGCTCGGCGTCGACGAGGTGCTGCGGCGGCCGGGCGCTCAGCGCGGTGTCGATCGCGGGCTGCAGGCCGCTGAGGTGGACGACCACGTCCGCGTCGACCACCTCGGCCACCTGACGCGTCGAGATCTCCGTGCCGTGGCTGTCGTCCCCGGCCGCCAGGATGCTCGACACGCTCGCGCGGTCGCCGGCCACGGCCTCGGCGGCGTACTGCAGGGGGTGCGACGTGGTCACCACGGTCGTCCCGTCCGCCCCGCCGGCCCGCGGGTCCGGGGACCCGCAGGCGGCGAGGAGGGCGACGGCGACGAGGCCGCCGAGGAGGGGGGCCGACCTCACTCGGTGACCTCACCGGGGACGGCGGTCAGCTCGTTGGGGGTGACGTCCAGCGTGCCGCTCGCGTAGACCTCGCCGGTCTCGATGTCGACCGCGTGGATCTCCTTCGTGGCCGGTTCGGTGACGTAGGCGGTGCCGTCGAGGGTGAAGACCTGCGGCTGCGGGGCCTGCCAGTCCTCCTGGACCTCCCAGGGGTCGACGACCGGCGTGGACCGCGTGACGGTCCCGGCGGCGGTGTCGATGAGGTGCAGCTGACCGTCGGTGCCGAGCACGACGCCCTCGCCGTTCTCGCCGCGTCCGAGCGAGCGGTACCAGTAGGAGGTGCCGCCGGGCAGCTCGACCAGGCGCAGGGTGGCGTCGGTGGTGTCGACGAGGGAGACGCGGGTGGTGAGGTCGATCTCCGCGTCGGGGTCGGACTTGTAGTCGCCGAGCACGATCGGGGACTCCTCGGTGCCCCACTGGTTGCCGATGCGGCCGTAGGCGTCGGGGCTGGTGACCTTGGTGATCTCGGTGCCCTTGACGACGAGGACGCCGTCGCTGCAGCCGATGACGACGGTCTCGTCGGCGGCGACCGTCTCGCCGTGGGTGCCCGGGCACTGGTCGTTCGCGGCGATCTCGGCGTTCTGCGCGTCGAGGACCCGGATGCCCGTCCGGGCCTCCTCGGTGCCCTCGGTGACGACCATCGTCCCGTCGCTGCGCTCGACGGCGACCCCGTGGTGGGCGGAGGGGGTGGTGTACTCGCGCGCTTCGCCCTCCGCCACGGCGTCGTGCGCCACGTGCTCGGAGTCGAAGGACACGACGTCGCCGGTGCCGTCGTCGAAGAGGGTGGTCTTGCCGGCGTGCCGGACGACGTGACCGGGCTTCTCGGCGTCGTAGACCACGTCGGTGTCCCGGGGTTCGGCCGTGTAGTAGTGCGAGTGGTCGCCGTGCGGCTCGCTCCAGGCCCCGGAGTCCACGACGTGGAAACCGCCGTCGGCCGAGACCATCACGTGCCGGCCGTCCCCGGCGGGGTTCAGGCGGGCGAAGCCGTCGAAGGGCAGGTCGGCGAGGACCTCGAACGTGGAGCCGTCGAGGACCTGCACGCCACCGTCGTAGGTCACGGCCACCCGGGTCTTGGCGGCTCCGGCCTCGGTGGGTTCCGGGGTCGAGGAGGCCGTGGACCCGGTGGTGTTCGGCGGTGCGGCCGGGGTGTCGGTGCTGCTGCCGCCGCAGGCGGCCAGCAGGGACAGCGAGAGTGGGAGGGCGGTCAGGGTGAGCAGGGGGCTGCGGCGCACGGTGGTCGTCCAACCTGGTCGGGAGCTGTGAACGGCGGAACCGTAGCACGACTGAGAACCGTTATCGACAGGCGGTCGGCGATCTCCGGTCGAGAAGAGGGCCGGTCTGTGGTGGGGTGAGGTCCGTGGACGACGACACCGAGATCGCCGAGGTCGAGCTGGTCGAGCTGGTCGAGCACGAGCCGAGCGAGATCACGTACGACGAGCAGCGCTACCCCGCCCGACCGCGGTCGCTGCGCCGCCCCCGGCCGCAGGCGCGCCTGCGCGGCACGGACGCGCCGCCGCGGCCCGAGGCCGGGGAGGGCGCCGCCGACGGGTCCAACCCCGAGTACGTGCAGTGGCTGCTCGTCCAGTCGATGCTCGCGGACGCGGAGAAGATCAGCCGGCAGTTCTCCGGCAAGGCCAGCATGTGGCAGAACCCGTACGCCAAACCCGACCCGCGCCGCGCCGTCGACACCGCCGCCGTCTGGTTCACCGCCTACCCCATCTCGCTCGTCACCCGGCCGGGACGGTCGTTCCTGGGCTCCCTGGGCGACCCGGACCTGTGGCAGGCGTTCCAGCGCATCGGGATCGACGCCGTGCACACCGGCCCGGTGAAGTCGGCCGGCGGGCTCGACGGGTGGCGGCAGACCCCCAGCGTCGACGGTCACTTCGACCGCATCTCCACGGAGATCGACCCGATGTTCGGGACCGAGGGGGAGTTCCGCCACCTGTGCGAGGTGGCGGCCGACCACGACGGCAGCGTCATCGACGACATCGTCCCCGGGCACACCGGCAAGGGGGCGGACTTCCGCCTCGCCGAGATGGCCCACGAGGACTACCCGGGCATCTACCACATGGTCGAGATCCCCGCCGAGCACTGGGACCTGCTGCCCGACGTGGCGCCCGGCCACGACGCGGCGAACCTCGACGCCGCCGCCGAGGCTGCGCTGTCCGAGCTCGGGTTCATCATCGGCCAGCTGCAGCGCGTCATCTTCTACGCGCCCGGCATCAAGGAGACGAACTGGTCGGCCACGCGCGAGGTGGTCGGCGTCGACGGTGTCACGCGGCGCTGGGTGTACCTGCACTACTTCAAGCAGGGCCAGCCCTCGGTGAACTGGCTCGACCCGTCCTTCGCCGGGATGAAGCTCGTCATCGGCGACGCCCTGCACTCCCTGGGTGACCTCGGCACGAGCGCGCTCCGCCTGGACGCCAACGGGTTCCTCGGCGTGGAGAAGAGCGTCGAGGGACCGGCCTGGTCCGAGGGCCACCCGTTGTCCGAGGCCGCGAACCACCTCATCGCGGGCATGGTCCGCAAGGTCGGGGGTTTCACCTTCCAGGAGCTCAACCTCACGATCGAGGACATCCGCGACACCTCCGAGGTCGGCGCGGACCTGTCATACGACTTCATCACCCGGCCCGGGTGCCAGCACGCCGTCGCCACCGGGGACACCGAGTTCCTGCGCCTGTGTCTGCGCCAGGCCCTGGAGCTGGGGGTGGACCCGGCCTCCCTCGTGCACGCCCTGCAGAACCACGACGAGCTCACCTACGAACTCGTCCACTGGGCGACGAGGCACTCCGAGGACGAGTACGAGTTCCGCGGTGCGACGGTCACCGGTGGGGTGCTGGCCGAGACGGTGCGCGCCGACCTGGTCGAGCGGCTGACGGGGGAGAACGGCCCCTACAACCTCGTCTTCACGACGAACGGCATTGCCTGCACCAGCGCCAGCGTCATCGCGGCCAGCCGTGGTCACCGCGAGCTCGACGCCCTCACCGAGGACGACGTCGAGCAGATCAAGCGCGCGCACCTGCTGATGGCGATGTTCAACGCCTGGCAGCCCGGCGTCTTCGCCCTGTCGGGCTGGGACCTGCTCGGCATGCTCCCGCTGCCCGTCGAGAGCGTCAAACCCCTCCTGACCTCGGGGGACACGCGCTGGATCGAGCGCGCCGGGCACGACCTCATGGGCGTCGCCCCCGAGGCGACGATGTCGGCCTCGGGCATCCCCGTCGGCCGTTCCCTCTACGGGACGATCCCGCAGCAGCTGCAGGACGAGAACTCCTTCGCGAACAAGCTGGCCCAGGTGCTCGAGGTGCGGCGCACGAACCGCATCGCCACCTCCCGGCAGATCGACATCCCGCCGGTCGCGCACCCCAGCATGCTCGTCATGGTCCACGAGCTGGACCCGGCCGACCACGGTGGCCGGACCGCCCTGCAGGTCACGGTGCTGAACTTCGGTGCCGAGACCGTCGAGGGGTCGGTGCGCTCGGAGCACTTCACCCCGCGCGTTCCCGTCACGGACCTGTCCAACGGTGGTGAGATCGGCTGGGTCGACGACCTCAAGAGCTTCGGGGTCTGGCTCAAGCCCTACGCGGGGTTGTCGCTGCTGCTGCGGGAGAACGACCCCGAGGAGGAGATCCGCGGATCCCAGGGGGCCAACGGTTAGCGCACGAAGGGGTACCCTGCCCGCGTGAGGACCGAGGACCCGCTGACGCTGGAACGGCAGGTCTGCTTCGCCCTCGTGGTCGCCGCCCGCACGGTGCTGTCGGTGTACCGGCCCGTGCTGGAACCCCTGGGCCTGACGCACCCGCAGTACCTGGTGATGCTGGCGCTGTGGGGGAGCGAACCGCTGTCGGTCAAGGAGTTGTCCGAGACCCTGCAGCTGGACCCGCCCACGCTCTCCCCGCTGCTGAAGCGGCTGGAGGCCCAGGGCCTGCTGGAGCGGCGACGGCTGCCCGAAGACCGGCGCAGCCTCGCCGTCACCCTCACCGCGCCGGGACGGGAGCTGCGGCAGGAGGCGTTGCGGGTGCCCGGGCAGGTCGTCGAGCGCCTCGGCGTGGACGTGGGCGAGCTGGAGCGTCTGCGTGACGGGCTCACGCGCGTCATCGACGCCGCGACGGCCGCCGACGTCAGTCGAGGTCGGTGACGCGCCGGCCCAGCAGGGACAGCGCCAGCTCGCAGAACGTCGAGTCCGCCCAGGAGAACCACTCGCGCGTCCACCGCGAGGGGTCGTCGACGTGGAAACCCTCGTGCACGTGCCCGGTGCCGTCGTCGCAGTCGGCGACGAGGCGCAGGGTCCGCACCGCCTCCTCCTCGTCCCCGCTGGTCAGGGCCTGCACGCACAGGGCGATGGGCCAGACGTGGCGGTCGGGCGTGTGGGGGCTGCCGATGCCCGTCGCGGCGCTCCCGCGGTGGAACCAGGGGTTGGTCTCGGACAGCACGAGCCCGCGGGTCGCGACGTACAGCGGGTCGTCGGCGCGGCAGGCGCCGAGCAGGGGCAGCGAGAGCAGGCTCGGCACGTTCGCGTCGTCGGCCAGCAGCGCGCCACCGAGGCCGTCGACCTCGTAGGCCCAGACGCGGCCGTGCCCGGGGTGCTGCACGACGCCGTGGGCGGCGACGGCCTCGCGCAGCTCGGCGGCCAGGGTCGCGGCGTCGTGCGCGAGACCGGCGTCGTCGAACACCTCGCGCGCGAAGGTGGCGACGTGGTCCAGCGCCCGGGCGGCGAAGAGGTTCGCGGGGACGTTGTAGCCGTGCTCGCACGCGTCGTCGCTGGGCCGGAAACCCGACCACGTCATGCCGGTGCGGGCCACGGGGGTCCCGAGCCCGTCGCGCTCGAGCGTCTCGCTGCGCAGGTCGGTGGGCCGGACGAACCGGTAGGGGGAGCGCTCCTCGTGGTCCTGCTCGACCCGCCACACCTCGACGACGCGCCGCATGGCCGGGTGCGCGTCGGGGCCCAGCAGGTCGTCGCGCCCGGTCGCGCGGCGCAGCCGGTGGGCCAGCAGCACGGGGAAGGCGAGGGAGTCGACCTCGTACTTGCGCTCCCACAGCCAGGGGTCGTCGCTGTTGTCCCCCGGTTCGTGGCACCGGCCGGTGGGGCCGTCGTTGAACGCGTTGGCGTAGGGGTCGTGGCGGATGGCGGCGAACTGCGTCCGCAGGACCCCGGCGATGACGTCGGTCAGACCCGGCGCCTCGTCCAGCAGCAGCAGGTACGTCTGCCACTGCGCGGTGGAGTCGCGCAGCCACATGGCCGGGATGTCGCCCGTCACGACGAAGACGGACCCGTCGGGGCGCACCGTCGGCGTCCGCTCCACCGTCTCGCGCAGGGCCCGGGCGAAGATCGCCCCCACCCGTTCCCCGGCGCGACGGGTCACCTGCTCCGTCAGGTCGTCCACCAGCGTCGTCGGCAGCAGTTCGTCCACCCTCGCGTCCACGGAGCCACTGTAGGGCGCCCCTGGGAACGATCTCAGGAAAACTCGCCAGCCGACGGTGCCGACCCCTCGGCGGGGTTGCCCCCGCCGACGACCCCGCGTCACGAGGGCCTGTCGACGTCCCCGGGCCGGCTGTCGGTCGTGCTCTCGTCGAGCCAGTCCGGTCGGGGAGTCCAGCCGAGCCGGTAGCGCGCGGCCTGCTCGGAGGGGCTGTACGGGCCGAGGGTGAGCTGCAGGCCCCGCAGCGACAGGCGCGCCGCGCGCAGTTCGAGGCGGTGCAGGGGGGAGGCGGCCACCCCGTCCCGGCCCGGGACGCCGGCCAGGTCGGCGAGCGCGGGGGACAGGACGAGCGCACCGGCGCGGGCGATCGGCCGGTAGACCAGGCGTTCGGCGCGCCCCAGTCCCGTCGGGCCCGTGATGAAGGTGCGCAGGTCGTCCGGGACCGGGACCAGCTGCGAGCGGTGCTCGCGCAGGGCCTCGGCGAGCCCGGCCCGGGAGGTGGGCAGGTCCTGCGCCCCGAGCGCCTGCGCGCTGCGCGCCCAGTCGGCGACGTACGCGTCCGCCCACCGCGGCCCGAACCGCGGGGCCAGGTCGTGCCCGCAGGCGTCCTGGGCGGCGAAGAAGGCGTGTCGGTGAAGGCGAGGTGGACCCAGCGCAGCAGGGCGGGGTCGGAGGCGGCGTACGGACGGCCGTCGTGAGCGTGTCCGCGCACGCGCAGGTGCATGTCGCGGACCCGCACCGCCTCGCGCTGCGCCAGCTCGTCGGAGCCGAAGGTCGTCACGACGAGCCAGCGGGCGGTCCCGGCCAGCCGCGCCCAGGGGTCGGTGCGGTAGGTGGAGTGCCGTTGCACCCCGGCCAGGGCCAGGGGGTGGGCCCCCTGCCCCAGGAGGGCGGCCACACCCCCGACGAGGGTGGACAGGTCGCCGTGCACGCGCCAGACGACGCCGTCCGGGTCGAACCACCCCGGGCCCGCGCCGACGGTGGCGATGGACCGCACCCACTCCGGCGCCCCGGTCGGGTCACCCGAGACGCGGCGCCGGAAGCGGGCGCGGACCCGGCCGGAGGTGTTCAGCCCTGCGCCGCCCTCACTTCTCGTAACTGCGCAGCGCGTTGCCCACGCCGAAGAAGGTGGGCGCCCAGTGGCCGACGAAGATGCCCCAGCGGTCGGCGCGGTCGACGCCCGCGTCCTCGGCCTTGCGCGAGATCGTCCAGGCGAGGAAGGACAGCCCGATGCTCGCGAAACCGGCCGTGTAGGCCCACTCGGACTTGATCCCGGCTTCGTGCAGCGACTTGATCACGGTTTCTCCTCGGGTCGTGCGGTGGTCGACGGGTGACTCCTGCATCTGACCGCGGACCGCGCGGGCCCGCCACCGGAGAGCGACCGAACTGTGACCTGGACCACGCATCCACCGGGCCCCCCGGGTCCGAAGAGAGGGGGAGAGGAGGTGACGACGTGCACCGACGAACGACGCAGGACCGGTCCGGCGCGGCCGCGTGGCCGTGGGCCGCCCTGTCCGGGGTGCTGTCCGGGGTGCTGTCCGGGGGGCTGACCCTGGGGGTCGGGTCCCTGCTCGCCGCGTTCCTCGTCCGCTCCTCCGACCCCGTCCTCGGGGTCGGGCAGGAGTTCATCGCCCGCACGCCGGAGTGGCTCAAGGAGTGGGCCATCCGGCAGTTCGGCCAGTCCGACAAGGCCGTCCTGCTCGGGAGCCTGTACGCGACCCTGGCCCTGCTCTTCGTCGTCCTGGGTCTGCTCGCCCGCCAGCACCTCCGCCTCGCCCTGGTGGGGGTGGCCGTCCTGGGGGCGGCCGCGGTGGGGGCGACGCTGAACCGGCCGGACGCGACGGCCCTGAGCTGGCTGCCCTCGGTGGTCGGAACGGTGGCCGGTGCGGCGGCGCTCGTGCTCTGCACGCGCGTCTCACGTCGGCGCGCGAGCGCCGCGGCGTCGGGGCCGTTGTCGCGCCGCTCGGTCGTCCTCGGTGGCGTCGCCGCCGTGGCGGCCGGGAGCGCGGGGGCGGGTGCGGCGGTGACCGCCTCCCGGTCCGTGGCGCAGGCCCGGTCCCGCATCGACCTGCCGGCGCCGGCCTCGCCGGCCGCGCCGCTCCCGGCGGGGATCGACACCGTCGACGGGGTCACGCCGTACGTGACGAGCGCCAAGGACTTCTACCGGGTCGACACGGCGCTGTCCGTCCCCCAGGTGGACGTCTCCACGTGGTCGTTGCGGATCCACGGCATGGTCGAGCGGGAGGTGACGGTCACGTTCGACGACCTGCTCGGAGAGGACCTCGTCGAACGCTGGATGACGATGACCTGCGTCTCGAACGAGGTCGGGGGAAACCTCGTGGGGAACGCCCGCTGGCTGGGGGTTCCGCTGACCCGGCTGCTCGAACGGGCCGGGGTCCAGCCGGACGCGGACATGCTGTTGTCGCGGTCGGTCGACGGGTTCACCGTCTCGACCCCGGTCGCCGACGCGACCGACGGGCGCGCCTCGATGATCGCCGTCGGCATGAACTCCGAACCCCTGACGGACGTGCACGGCTTCCCGGCCCGGATGATCGTCCCGGGGTTGTACGGTTACGTCTCGGCCTGCAAGTGGATCACCGAGATCGAGGTGACCCGGTTCGACCGGCAGACCGCCTACTGGACGGACCGGGGGTGGGCCGAACAGGCCCCGATCAAGACGGCCGTGCGGATCGACGTCCCGGCGCCGTTCGCCAAGGTCCGTTCCGGCGCAACGGTTCCGGTGGCCGGGGTCGCCTGGGCGCAGACCCGGGGGATCTCGCAGGTCGAGGTTTCCGTCGACTCCGGCCCGTGGCGGACGGCGGAACTCCTGCCGTCGGTGGGGGAGAACACCTGGGTTCAGTGGACCGTCGGTCTCGACGACCTGGAGCCCGGGAACCACACGCTGCGGGCGCGGGCCACCGACGGGACCGGCCAGGTCCAGACGGAGACCGTCGCCAAACCCATCCCGGACGGTTCCTCGGGCTGGCCCAGCAAACTGTTCACGATCGTCTAGGACTCAGGTGACGTTTCGGCAACGGCCGGGACGGAACCCGGTTCTCGGGGTGCGGGACGCCCGGGAACCACCGACCATCGAAGTACCGCAAGAGAAACTGAGGAGAAACACCATGTCCACTCTGAACACGACCTCCAACGGCAAGCGCGCGTTCTCCCTCGTGGCCCTCGCCGGTGCCCTCACCCTGGCCGTGGCCGGTTGCGGTGGTTCCGACGACACCACGACGGGTTCCACCCCGGAGATGACGACCTCCTCGAGCTCGTCCAGCTCGATGGCCAGCCCGTCCGACAGCATGACCTCCTCCGGTGAGGCGGACATGATGCCCGTCGGTCCCGGGTGCGCCGACTACGCCGCCCAGGTGCCGAGCGGCGCCGGGTCCGTCGAGGGCATGTCGACGGCGAACGTCACGACGGCCGCCTCGAACAACCCGCTGCTCACCCAGCTGACCGCCGCCGTCTCCGGGCAGCTGAACCCGCAGGTGAACCTCGTCGACACGCTCAACAGCGGCGAGTTCACGGTCTTCGCGCCCGTCGACTCCGCCTTCCAGGCGCTGCCGGCCGACACCGTCAGCACGCTGCAGACCCCCGAGGGCGCGCAGACGCTGACCGACGTCCTGACCTACCACGTGGTCGAGGGGAAGATGACCCCGCAGGAGCTGCTCGACGCGGGCTCCGTGTCCACGGTCCAGGGCCAGGACGTGATGGTCGACGGCGCCGCCGACAACCTCACCGTCAACGGGGCCAACGTGATCTGCGGCAACGTGCAGACCTCCAACGCCACGGTCTACCTCATCGACTCGGTGCTGATGCCGCCGTCCTGACCGACGGTGCGACCGTCACCGTCGCGGCACCGATCGCCGCGACGGGACGGTCCGCGGGCAGACCCGGCGGCCTGCCGGTCCAGCGCACGCCCCACGGCGTGCAGGACCGGCAGGCCGTTCGTCGTTCGGGCCCCGATGCGCACGGCGGCGCCGTCAGGTCGCGGCCCGCAGCAGCGCGTGCCGCACGGGGTCGAAGGCGGCCAGGCTGTCGGCCAGGCCGCCGGGACGGGACCGCAGGGCCCAGCAGGCGCGGTGCTCCTCGAGCAGGTCGTCGAGCTCGGTGAGCAGCCGGGGGGCGAGCCCCGCGTCGAAGGACCCGTCCTGCCCCCGCGCCCGGAACACCCGGACCGCGAACTCCGCCAGGTGCAGGGCCTGCGTCAGCTCGCGCACGACGACGTCGCCGTCGGAGCACGCCGGGTCGCCCGCCCGCAGGTCGTGCAGGCACGACAGCAGCTCGGCCTGCGCCGCGTCCAGGGCCCCCGGGGCCGGGACGGCCCACGACTTCAAGCGATCCGGCTCGCGCAGGACCAGGCACAGGGGGGAGGCGTTGAGCAGCGGAGCGCCGAGCCGGGCGCAGACCCCACCGGCGCGCACCAGGACGTCCCCGACGACGCGGTGCGGGTCGAGCAGCAGCGCGTCGGACAGGACGGCGGCCACGTCGACGTCGCGGTTGGCCTCCAGCGACCAGGACACCGCCCCGCCGAACAGGACCGGGCCGAAGGCGACCGACGGCGGGTCCCAGTGCCCGTGGTCGCCCCAGGAGGTGTTGAGGTACCCCTGCGCGCCGTTGGCCAGACCCACCTCGGCGGCGTCGACCATGTTCCCGACGGCGTTGTCCCACCGTCCCAGCAGCGAGTTCCAGTTGCTCGCCCCCGGGGCGACCCAGAACGGCACGCCCGCTTCGAGCAGCAGCTTGGCGCGGTCGCGGAAACCGTCGCGCAGGGCGGTGACGTCGACGCCGAGGGACTCCCACTCCTGGACCTGACCCGGCGAGGCGGCGTCCAGGACCTCGGCCAGGAGCTGGGGGGAGTCGTACTGCCACACGACCGGGACCGCCCCGGCGGGGACCTTGTCCATGAGCTCGGGGTGGTCCCCGAAGACGTCGGCCCAGAACTCGACGGTGTACCCGCGGTCCAGCCAGGGCCGCAGGACGCTCGTCACGTACTCCCAGTAGACCGTCCCCAGGCCGGCCTCCTCCGCGCGCCGGGCGCTCTTGCCCGTGCCCAGCTCGAAGGGTTCGTCGGCGCCGACGTTGAGGCGGCGCGTGCGGAAGTTCGGGGTCACGTCCTCCAGCAGACCCGTCACGAACTCCGCGTTCTCGGCGGTGGGTTCCAGGGTGCTCGGCGGGCGGTGCACACCGCGCATCGTGGAACCGTCCTCGTTCTCCGCGCGCCGGGCGTGCCGCGGGTGCTTCAGGAATCGTTCCATGTGGCCGAGCGTGTTCTGGTTGCACACCAGCTCGATCCCGCGGGAGGCGCACAGCGCGTCGAGCCAGCGCAGGTCCCCGGCCGTCAGCGGCGAGGCGTCCTGCCACACCTCCTGCTCGCCGCGGAACGCGTACGTGTGCTCGGTGTACAGCTCGAAGGCGTTGACGCGGGCCAGGTCCAGCACGTCGACCCAGCGGGCCAGCGTGCGCCGGGTGGGGACCCGGTCACGGCTGACGTCGAGCATGAAACCGCGCACGGGGAAGTCGGGGTGGTCGCCGATGTCGTAGGAGGTCGTCGAGAACCCCGGGTCGGCGCGCAGCTGGTCCAGCGTGGCCAGGGCGTAGCGCAGCCCCGCGGCGTCGGCGTGGGTCACCGTCGTGCCCTCGGTCGAGGTCTGCAGACGGTAGCCCTGCGCGGGGGTCGAGGGGTCCAGCACGACGCGCAGGGGGGCGTCCGCCGCGGGTCCGGCCCCCGTCGTGCTCGTCATCGACCGCGGGCGGGGGAACGGGGTGACGGGCACGAGGAGTTCTCCTGGTTCGAGGGGTTTGCGCGAGTCTAGGGAGTTCTGCGTCGCAGAGGAACCCTCAGCCGAAACCGAACTCACCGGACAGGACGAGCGCGGCGGCACCCGTGAGGACACCGTCCCCGCCGAGGCGGGCCATCCGCAGGTCGACCGCGCCGCTCGTGGCCGGCAGGCAGGCGCCCGCCACGAACTCCCGCGCGGCGTCGAGCAGCGGGCCGTCGAGGAGTTCTGCCGGCCCGGTGAGCAGGACCTCCTCGAGGTTCAGGGCGGCGACGACGGGGGCGAGCACCGCCCCGAGCCGGCGTCCCGCCTCCCGCAGCGCGGTCCGCCGGCCCGAGGCCGTCCGACCGGCGACCGCCTCGAGCAGGTGCGCCGTCCCCAGGCAGGTCTCCAGGCAACCGCGACGACCGCAGCTGCACTGCGGCCCACGCGGGTTCACCGTCAGGTGGCCGATCTCACCGGCGGCCAGGCCGTGCCCTCGCACGAGGTTCCCCTCCAGCACGAGGCCGGCCCCGACGCCCCGGCCGATCGCGACGAGCAGGAAACCCGAGGTGGAGGCGTCGGCGTAGGTGAACTCCGCCAGGGCGGCGGCGTCGGCGTCGTTGGCGACGTGGACGCCCGTGCCGAGCCGCGCGCCGAGGTGGTCGGCGAGGTGGACCTCGCGCCAGCCCAGGTTCGCGGACTCGGGCACGACGCCGTGGGCGTCCACCATCCCGGGGAGGCCACCCCCGCTCCCACGGCCCCCGAGGTCGGTCGTCTCCTCGTGCACCACGGTCCCGCCGAGGTCGAGCACCGCCGCCCGCGCCGTCGGCTGGGACTGCAGCTCGACCGCGAGGACGAAGTGCTCGCTCGCGCGCAGCCCCACCATCATCGCCGGTTTGCCCACCCGGCCCTCGGAGCGAGGGCCCAGCTCGGCGACCAGGCCCTCGGAGAGGAGGTCCCCGACGATCTCGGAGACGGTCACGCGTGTCAGCCCGGTCGTGCGAGCCAGGTCCGCGCGCGAGGCCGGACCGTCGTGGAACAACAGGCCCGGCAGCACGGCGCCCCGGACGTCGCGACGCTCAACGCCGGCCGCGACATGGCCCGGTACCGCGACCACCTGCACGGGCAGGTGCGGGAACTGCTGACCCGGTACGGGCGCATCTCCCACCTGTTCTTCGACTTCTCCTACGCCGACGACGACCACGAGCCCGGCGCGTGGAACGGCAAGGGCGCGCAGGACTGGGGCAGCGAGGAACTGCTCGCGACGGTGCGCGAGCTGCAACCCGCGATCGTCGTCAACGACCGGGACGAGCTGCGGGAGAAGCCGGCGGACCTGCTCGTGCGGATGCTCGTCGACGGGGTGTCCAAGGGCGGCAACCTGCTGCTGAACGTGGGCCCGAACGCCCGTGGCCGGTTCTCCCCGTCGGCGGCCCGCACGCTCGACGCGATCGCGGGCTGGATGGAGCTGCACGCCCGGTCCGTGCACGGAACCGGGCCCGCGCAGGCGGGGATCGCCACGTCGGCGGACGCCCGCCTCACCCAGCGCGGTGACCGGCTCTACGTCCACCTGTTCGCCTGGCCGCTGCGGCACCTGCACGTCACCGGGCTGGCCGGCCGGGTCGAGCACGCCCAGCTCCTCGACGACGCGTCGGAGGTGCGGTTCACCGAGGCGGACCCCTCGGTGCGGGCCTACGGCACGGGGATGGGCAGGTTGCCCGCGGGCACCACCACCTTCGAGCTGCCGGTGGTGCGACCGGACGTCCTCGTGCCCGTGGTCGAGGTGTTCCTCCGGCGGTGACCCAGGTGGTGACTCAGGTGGTGACTCAGGTGGTGAACACGTCGGCCAGGGTGCCGAGGGCGGCCAGCCGGTCGTCCCCGGTCGGCAGGAGCGCGACCTCGTCCAGCCCCGCCCCGCCCAGCGCGGCGATCCGGGTGCGGACGTGGTCGGCCGGGCCGGCGAGCGCCAGGTCGTCCACCCACTCCCCGGGCAGCAGCCGGACGAACTCCCCGGCCTCCGGCGTCCGGTCGCGCAGCGCCCGCAGCTCGGCGGCGTAGGGCGAGGCGGCCGTGTGCGCGGCGGCGTCGGGGGTGCCGACCCAGGCGAGCCCGGGGCGCACCGCGTCCCGGGCGCGGTCCGCGTCGGCGTCCACCGCCGCGAGTTCGTAGCCGATCAGGCGGTGCGCGGGGCCGGCGCCGGTCTGCTCGCGGGCCGTCCGCGCGTACTCGGCGGTCACGGGTTCGGCCAGCAGCGTGCCGTCGGCGAGGCGGCCGGCCAGCGCCAGCGACTTCGGCCCGCGCACACCGGCCACCACGGGCGGGGGAGTCGCGGGCGGGGTGTCGAGGCGGACGCCGTCGAGGTGGACGTGGTCGCCGTGCAGTGTCACGGTCTCCCCGTGCAGGAGGCGGCGGACGGCGTCGACGTGCTCGGCGAAGGAGGTCAGCGGGCTGCGGGCCCAGGCGCCGGCCTGCCGCATCCACGCCGGCACCCCGTGGCCGAGCCCGAGGGTGAACCGGCCGGGGAACTGCTCGGCCAGCGTCGCGGCCTCCATGGCGGTGAAGACGGGGTTGCGCGCCGCCGCGGGGGCGATGCCCAGCCCGACGTGGACGTGCCCGGTGACGGCCAGCACGGCCGCGGCCTGCGCGAAACCCCCGCGGAACCCGAGGTCCTCGATGACCCACAGGCTCCCGGCGCCGAGCGCGTCGGCGCGCCGGGCGAAGGGGAGGACGTCGGCGGCGGGCAGGTCGCGGGGCAGGACGACTCCGGTGCGCACCCCGCGCACGCTACATTCCGGGGGTGACCGGCGGGGTGAGGTGATCCGCCTCGAGGGCGTCCGGGTCGACGCGCCGGACCGCACGGTCCTGCACCCGCTGGACCTGGAGGTCACCGAACCGTTCACGGTCCTCGTGGGCCCCAACGGGTCCGGCAAGTCCACGCTCCTGCGGTTGCTCGACGGGCTCGTCCTGCCCTCCGCCGGCCGGGTGCTCGTCGACGGCCTGGACCCCGACCGCGACCTGCGGGCGCTGCGCCGGCGGGTGGGTTTCGTCTTCACCGACCCCGACGCCCAGCTCGTGATGCCGACGGCCGTCGAGGACGTCGCGCTGTCGCTGCGCCGCACGGACGTCCGCGACCGCGACGCGCACGCGCGGGGGCTGCTCGCCGAGGCCGGGCTCGGTGAGCTCGCCGACCGGTCCGTGCGCGACGTCTCCTCCGGGCAGCGTCAGCTGCTGGCGCTGACGACCGTCCTGGCGACCCGCCCGCGCGTCGTGCTGGCCGACGAACCCACCACCCTGCTCGACCTGCGGACGGCGCGCCGCGTCGGCGACGTCCTGCGGGACCCGCCCGGCCACGTGGGGCAGGTCGTCGTCGCCACCCACGACCTGGACCTCGCGGTCCGGGCCGACCGGGCGCTGTGGATCGCCGCCGGGCGCGTGCACGCCGACGGACCGGCGCCCGAGGTCGTCGCCGCGTACCGGGCGTGGGCGTGAGGCGCGGGCTCACCGGGCCGCCCCCGCTGCTGGGCACCGCCGAACCGGGCACGTCCGTGCTGCACCGGGCCGGCCCGGGCGCGAAGCTGCTCGCCCTCGTCGCCGTGGGCACGCTCGTCGGTCTCGTCCGCACGCTGGGCGCACCCCCGACCGCCGCGGTTTGGCTGGCGGTCCTGCTGGCCGGCTGCGTCGTCCTGGCGCGCGGCTGCCGGCTGCGCCGCGGCCTGCTGCGCGGTCAGGTGCGCCGGGCCGCGTGGGTGCTCGTCGCGCTCGTCGTCGTGCAGACCTGGCTGCAGGGGCCCTGGGAGGCGGCGGTCGTCGTGGGCGGTCTCCTCACCTGCCTGTGGTCGGCCACCCTCGTCACCGCGACCACCCCCGTCCCGGACCTCCTCGACACCGTCGTCCGGGCGCTGCGGCCCCTGCGCCGCTTCGGTGTGGACCCCGAACGGGCCGGGCTGGCGTTCTCGCTGACGCTGACGAGCGTCCCCGTGGTCGGCCGGCTGCTGGCCGAGTCGCGCGAGGCGGCCGCCGCCCGGGGGCTGGGCGCCAGCCCCCGTGCCCTGCTGGTGCCGACCGTCGTGCGCGCCGTGGCCCACGCCGAGCAGGTGGGGGAGGCGCTGGCCGCCCGGGGACTGGACTGAGGTCCCCGCGCCGGCGGCGGGCCCGGGACCTCAGCCGGGACGAACGGGGTGGGCGCCGGTGCGCCCGGCCGTGACCGCCACCCCCAGGCGGTGCTCGAGCTCGTCGGCGGGAACCGGTCGGCCGCAGTGGAACCCCTGCAGGTGGTGGCACCCGGCGGTCAGCAGGACCTCGGCCTGGGCGGCGCTCTCGACCCCTTCGGCGACGACCTCGACGTCGAGCCCCGCCGCGACCGTCAGCACCGCGTCCAGCAGTGCGCGGCTGCGGGAGTCGCCGCCGGGCGCGGCGGTGATCCCGCGGACGATGGCCTTGTCGACCTTGACCGTCCGCACGGGCAGGTCCACCAGCCGCGCCAGCGAGGAGTAGCCGGTCCCGAAGTCGTCGATCGACAGCGGGTGCCCCCGCCGCTGCAGGTCGTGCAGCCCCGGCAGGACCATCGGGTCGGTGAAGCTCTCCTCCAGGACCTCCACGCCGAGGTCGGCGGGCGTCAGGCCGTGCCGGTGCGCGGCGGCCTCCAGGGACCGGCCGAGGTCGGGGTCGGCCAGTTCGCGGGCGCTGACGTTGACGTAGACGGTGTCCGGGGCGCCGGCCCCGCACCGGGCCCGCCACCGGGCCAGCTGCGCGCAGGCCTCGTGCGCGACCCAGCGCCCGAAGGCGACGACCATCCCCGAGTGCTCGGCGAGGTCGATGAACTCCCCGGCGGGCAGCAGGCCGCGCGTGGGGTGCTCCCAGCGCAGCAGGGCCTCGACGGCGCGGACGGCGCCGGTGGCGTCGGTGATCGGCTGGTGGTGCAGCCGCAGCCGGTGCTCGGGCAGGGCTCGGGCCAGGTGCCGTTCGAGGTCGCGCAGGGACGCTCCCGGCGTCGGCTGGTTCCGCTGGGGGTGCTTCGCGCGGTACATGGCGGCGTCGGCCGCGGCGAGGAGGTCCTCGGCGGTGCTGTCCGCCGAGCTGTGCGCGACCCCCGTGCTGGCCGAGACGACCACGTCGACGTCGTCGAGCCGCACGGGGCGCCCGAGCGCGTCGCGCAACCGGGCCAGCAGCGCGTCGACGTCCCGCTGCCGTTCCCGGGCGTCGGCGGGCAGGTCGTCGCAGACGACGACGAACTCGTCGCCGGAGAGCCGGCCGAGGGTGTCGCCCTCGCGCAGCTGGGCGCCCAGCTGCGCCGCCACCGTCGCCAGGACCCGGTCCCCGGCCGCGTGGCCGAACGTGTCGTTGACGGCCTTGAACCGGTCGAGGTCGACGAACAGCACGGTGACGCAACGGCCGCGGCGGCGGGCCTGGGACAGGGCGTGCTCGAGGCGGTCGAAGATGAGCACCCGGTTGGGCAGCCCCGTCAGGGCGTCGTGCGTGCTGGCGTGCTGCAGGGCCTGCCGCGCCCGACGGGCGTCGTCCCGGTCGGCGGCCAGCGCCAGGTAGGAGGCCGCGAGGTGCCCCAGCACCCGCAGCCAGTGCAGCTCGTGCTGCTGCCACGTCCCGGTGGCGCGCCGGTAGACGTCGAGCACCCCCCACGACCGGCCGGCGCACTGCAGGGGGACCGCCACGACGGAGGCCCACCCGGCGGCCAGGGCGGCGTCGACGTAGGACGGCCAGGCCGTCTGGACGGGGTCGTGCAGGTCGTCGACGACCACCTCGACGTCGAACAGGGCGGCGTCGTGGCAGGGGCCCTCGGCCAGGCGCTCCTGCAGGGTCTCCGCCGCGCCCGTCCCGTCGTCGCTCACGTGGACCAGCCGGAGGTCGCCGGCGACGCCGGCCACCACCCCGGCGCCGTCCACGTCGAGGTGGGCGACGGTGGCCTCGACCAGGCGGTGCAGCAGGTCGTCGGCGGAGACGTCGGCGGCGGCCGCGTCGGCGACCCCGGCGATGGCGGCGAGCAGTCCCTCGTCGTGACGGTTCTGCTGGGTGTGGTCCACGGACCCTCCCGTCGGCACGGGTCCAACGCCCTGGTTGGACGGGTGCACGCTAGCGCGGAAGCGGGTCCGGAGCGCGGCGAGCGAATACCTTCCAGTGGAAGGTTCGCGTGTAGGATCGGCCACGGCCGGTCGCCGGCCCACCCGTCCACGGAACGAAGGAGTCTCGAGGTGTCCCGGAAACCCTCCGTGCAGCTGTACTCGGTGCGCGAGGCCGTGCAGCAGGACCTGTCCGCCGCGGTGGCCCGCCTGGCCGAGATCGGCCTGACCCAGGTGGAGCCGTACGGGTTCCACACCCGCGCCGCCGAGTTCAAGACCGCGTTCGCGGCCGCGGGCGTCACCGCCCCCTCCGGTCACGCCCCGGTCATCGACGCGGAGAACCCCCGCGAGGTCTTCGAGGCCGCGAACACCCTCGGCATCACGACGGTCATCGACCCGTTCGTCCCGGCCGAGCGCTGGCAGAGCGCCGACGACGTGCAGCGGATCGCCGAGCGCGTCAACGAGCTGAGCGCGATCGCGCACGAGTACGTGCTCGACTTCGGGTACCACAACCACCACTGGGAGCTGCAGAACACCGTCGAGGGCCGGTCGGTCTTCGAGCTGTTCGCCGAGCAGCTCGACCCCGGTGTCGTCCTGGAGGTCGACACGTTCTGGGCCACCGTGGGCGGTGCCGACACCCCGGCGCTGCTGCGTTCGCTCGGTGACCGCGTGAGGTTCCTGCACGTCAAGGACGGTGCCCGCAGCACCGACACCTCGTTGCAGCAGCCCGCGGGCCGGGGGGAGATCGACGTCCGGGCGATCCTCGCCGCCGCCCCGCAGGCCCTGCGCGTCATCGAGTTCGACGCCTACTCCGGTGACGTCTTCGAGGGCATCGCCGACTCCCTCGCGTGGCTGACGGAGAACGACGCGTGAGCCGCGTCGGGATCGGCGTCATCGGCGCCGGGAACATCTCCACCCAGTACCTCGACAACCTCACGAAGTTCGCCGACGTCGAGGTGCGGTTCGTGGCGGACATCGCCCTGGACCGCGCGGCGGCCCAGGCCGAGGCGTTCGGCGTCCAGGCGTCGGGGACCGTCGAGGAGCTGCTCGCCCGCGAGGACGTCGAGATCGTCGTGAACCTCACGATCCCGGCCGTGCACGCCGAGGTCGGCCGGCAGGTGCTGGCGGCCGGCAAGCACGTGTGGAGCGAGAAACCCCTCGCCCTCGACGCGGAGTCCGGGCGGGCGCTGCTCGCCGACGCCGAGCGGCTGGGTCTGCGGGTCGCCTGTGCCCCCGACACCGTCCTGGGGGCGGGCATCCAGAGCGCCCTGCGGGCCATCGCCCGCGGCGACATCGGGCAGCCGCTGAGCGCGACGACGATGTTCCACGTGCCGGGCCCGGAGGCCTGGCACCCGAACCCGGACTTCCTCTTCGCCCACGGCGCCGGTCCGCTGTTCGACATGGGGCCGTACTACGTCACGACCCTCGTCCACGCGTTCGGGTCCGCGAGCCGCGTGCAGGCCGTCGCGTCGCGGTCGGTCGCCACGCGCACCATCGCGTCCGGTCCGCGGGCGGGGGAAACCTTCCCCGTCCAGGTGCCCACGCACCACGCCGCGCTCATCGAGTTCGACGGCGGCCAGTCCGCTCAGTCGACGTTCTCGTTCCAGCACGCGCTGCCGCGCAACGGGTTCGTCGAGATCAACGGCACCGAGGGAACCATCGTCCTGCCGGACCCGAACACCTTCGAGGGCGACTCGACGCTGTGGCGCCTCGGGCAGGCCGAGCCCACGACGCTGGCCGCCGCCGGTTCGACGTTCGGGCGCGGGTCCGGCGTCCTGGACCTGGCGCGGGCGATCCGCACGGGCGGCACCGAGCGCGCCTCGGGCGTGGTGGCCGCGCACGTCCTGGACGTGCTGCTCGCCGTGCGGGACGCGGCGGCGAGCGGGTCGGCCGTCGAGATCGCCTCGACCGTGGCCCCGGTGACCCCGCTCCCGCAGGACTGGGACCCGAGCGCCTCCACCCTGTGAACACCCGCGCGCCGGCCCCGCCCACGAGGCGGGGCCGACGCGCATGGTGGGCCGGAGGAGCGGCCGCCGATCCACGACGTCGGCGGCGTCCCCGCGGCCGCGGGGGCCAGTACCCTCCCGGGGTGAGCCGGAACGTCACCCGCGCCGACGTCGCCCGCTGCGCGGGGGTCAGCCCGGCGGTCGTGAGCTACGTCGTGAACGACGGCCCGCGCCCGGTCGCCGCGGCGACCGCGGCGCGGGTCCGGGAGGCGATCGAGGCGCTGGGGTACCGCCCCAACACGACCGCGCAGGCGTTGCGGCGCGGGTCCTCCCGGCTCCTGGGGCACCTCGTGCCGGACCTGGGGAACCCGCTGTGGGCGGCCTTCGCGCTGGCCGTCGACGAGGTCGCCGCGACGCGCGGGTACGACGTCCTGCTGGCCAGCACCGACGGCGGCGCGGAGGCCGAGCACCGGCGGATCGAGGCCCTCAGCGCCCGGGGCGTGGACGCCATCGTCGTCACCAGCGTCATGGCCCGGCCCGACCTCGTGGCCCGTTCCGGGCTCGGCGTCCCGCTCGTGCAGCTCAACACGTTCTTCGAGGTGCCGGGTTTCCCGAGCCTGGGCGTCGACGCGTTCCAGGGCGCCCGTGCCGGGACCGCCCACCTGATCGGTCACGGGCGCGGGCCGGTGGGGCTCGTCATCGGCGGCGAGGCGGGGGAACTGCGCGAGGAGGGCTGGCGCGCCGCGGCGCGCGAGGCGGGTGCCCGTGTCGGTCCCATCGCCCGGGGGGAGTTCTCCCGGCGCGGCGGGTACGACGCCGGAACCCGCCTGTTCGGCCCGGACGACCACCCGCGCGCGGTGTTCGTCAGTTCGGACCTGCAGGCCGTCGGCGTGCTGCGGGCCCTGCACGAGCGCGGTCTGCGGGTGCCCGAGGACGTCGCGGTCGTCAGCTTCGACGGGACCGAGGAGACGGAGTTCACCCTGCCCCCGCTGACGACCGTGCGGCAGCCGGTGGCCGAGATGGCCCGGGCCGCCGTCGCCCGCGCCCTCGACCCCGCCCCCGACGGCGAGCACGAACGGCGGGTCCTGCCGGCCGAACTCGTCGTGCGGCGCAGCTGCGGCTGCTGAGCTCAGCCGTCCCCGCCGGTCCGTCCCGCACGGCTGGGCAGCAGGCGTTCCAGCAGTTCCAGCGAGCGCCGCACGTCGACACCGCCGGGGTCGAGCAGCCACTGCACCTGCAGCCCGTCGGAGGCGGCGACGACGAGCGCGGCCGCGTCGGCCGGGTCGAGGTCGGCGGCGATGCGGCCCTCGCGCTGCCCGAGGGCGACGGCCTCGGCGAGTTCGGCGCGGACCCGGGCGAACCGCGCCTGCACGAACTCCCGCGTCAGCGGGTGCCGCTCCTGCAGGGCGTCGGCGGTCAGCGTGGCGTACAGCTGCACGAGGCCGGGCACGACGCGGTTGCTGTCGGCCGAACGCACCATCTGCGCCACCGGTCCACCCTCGGCGGGGTCCTCGGAGCGGGAGTGGCGGCGCTCGTGCTCGCGGTAGGCCTCGACGAGGAGTTCGTCGCGGGAGCTGAAGTAGTGCCGCAGAGCGGCGTGCGAAACCCCGATGACGTCGGCGACCGACCGCAGGGACGCCCCGTCGACGCCGCGTTCGGCGAACAGGTCGATCGCGTGGTCGAGGATCTGCCGGCGGCGCGCGATCCCCTTGCGGTACGCGCCGGGGCGCCCGGTTCCCTCAGCCACCGGGCCATGCTAAGACCAGAGCGTGACCGATCGACCCCTCCTGCTCGTGACCGGCGCCGACGGCGGCCTGGGTCGTGAACTCGTCTCCCGGCTGCGGTCGGGGGGTTTCCGCGTCCGGGCCCTCGACCTCACCGCCGCGCAGGGGGGCGCCGAGGAGGTCCTGACGGGTTCGGTGACCGACCCCGCCGTCGTGGACCGGGCGGTGGCCGGGGTGGACGCCGTCGTGCACCTGGCCGGGATGAGCAAGGAGCGCGCCTGGCCGGAGGTGCTGCAGGCCAACGTCCACGGCACCTGGGTGCTGCTCGAGGCGTGCGTGCGCGCCGGGATCGGCAAGGTGGTGTTCGCCTCCAGCAACCACGCGGTCGGGCTGACCGGGCGCCCGGACGGGGACCCGCTGGCCGCCGACACCCCGTTCCGCCCCGACAGCTTCTACGGGTGGAGCAAGACGGCGGGGGAGTCGCTGTGCCGGTTGTTCGTCGACCGGGCCGGGCTCGACGTCGTCGTGCTGCGGATCGGGTCCTGCTTCCCGCACCCCGGCGGCGTGCGGGGACTGGCGACGTGGATGTCGTACGACGACTGCGCCCGGCTCGTGACCGCCGCCGTGGCACCGCAGGTCACGGGCTGGCACTGCGTCTGGGGGGTTTCGGCGAACACCCGCCGCTGGTGGTCCCTCGCCGAGGGCGAGGCGATCGGCTACCACCCGCAGGACGACTCCGAGCGGTTCGCGGCCGAGGTGCTGGCCACCGCGCGCCCGGAGGAGGACGACGACCTCGTCGGCGGTGACTTCCACCGCACGCCGCTGGGGGAACCGAACTGACGCGCCCCGGCGCCGGGGGTCACCGGCCCAGCGTGGGCGCGGGGGACAGCTCGCCGGGGCAGGTCGAGAGCACGCGGGCCATCGCCTCCTGCTCGGCCGGTGTCACCCGCAACCCGTAGACGGCTTTCACCGCCACCTGCCGCGCCACGTAGCGGCAGTGGAACCCGGTCTGCGGCGGCAGCCACGTGGCCGCGTCCCCGTCGCCCTTGGCGGCGTTGAGGGGACCGTCGACGGCGAGCAGTTCCAGCGGGTCGTTGGCGAACCGCGTCCGGCGCGCCGCGTCCCACTCCTGCGCCCCCGTCCGCCACGCGTTCGACAGCGCGACCACGTGGTCGATCTGCACCTCCTCGCTGGTGCCGCGACCGCGGATGAACTCGATGCGCTCCCCGCCGTAGGGGTCCACGAGCTCACCGCTGAGCACGACGCAGCTCCCGGTGCGGCGGGTCACGTCCCGCAGGTCCCGGGCCAGGACGTCGTCGCGGGTGCCGCACCCGTTGCGGTCCGTGTCGACCCAGCCGTCCCCGAACCGTTCCCGCGCGTACCCCGCCCGCGGGTCGGGCCCGGCGACCACCAGCGTGGCCAGCTGCGCCAGCGCCGTCTGCCCCGGCCCCGCGGCCCCCGGCCCGGGAGCGCCGGGACCGGTGCGGTCGGTGCCGGCGAGCACGACGACGGCCACCACCGCGCCCACCACGAGCAGCGAGACGAGCAGCAGCACGAGCGGCAGGGCTGGCGGGCGCGGACGGCCCCGGACGGTCGGCACGTCCTCGATGCTGCCGCACGCGGGGTTCGGGCCGTCGTCGCGGTGCCGCGCGTGGCACGCGTCGGGGACGCTGGGGAGCCCGGCGACCGTCCCGACCACGTTCCCCTCCGGTCGCCCGAGGAGCCCCACGATGGACCGCCCGCCTGCTCGGGACGCCTGCTCCGACGCCCGCGTCCAGGCCCTGTCGAGCGCCACCGGCGGCGCCGTCGGGGCCCACCTCGGGTGCCCCTGCGTGGTCAGGACGGCCACGTCTCGGGGGCGCTGTGCGTCTTCGGCCCCGACGCGCGCGAGTGGACCGGGGCCGACGTCTGCCTGCTCGCCGCTCTCGCCGGCTCCGCGGCCGCCGAGCTGGAGCTGTCGGCGCCGGCGGGGTCGGCGCGTTCGACGGGGACCTGAGCACCGGCAACCTCACCTGGGACGAGGACCTGCTGGAGCTGTCCGGGTACGCCGCCGACGACCGGGCCCGCGTGGGCCGGGCGCTGCGGGAGTCGATCGACCGGGTCGGTCCCTGCGAGGCCGAGGACCGCGTCGTGCGCCCCGACGGCACGACGCGCTGGTTCCGCGCCCGCGGGCAGACCCTGGCCGGCGAGAGCGGCCGGGCCGTGCGCGTCCTGGGCGCGGCCCACGACGCGACCGCCGTCCGCGACGAGGACGCCCGCACCGCGCACGTGCTGTCCGGGCTGGACGCGGCGGTGCAGGGCCTGGACGTGGGGACGACCGCGACGGCCGTCGAGGCGCGCCTGGAGCTGGTGGGGGACCGGACCCGCGTGCGCTGGTCCAGTGCCGGGCACCTGGACCCCCTCGTCGTGACCCCCGACGGCGAGGTCCGCGCCGTGGACCCGGGGGCGCCCGAACTCCTCCTCGGCATCGACCCCGCGACCGCGCGCACCGACCACGTCGCGGTGCTGGGTCGGCCGGCGCCCGGTGAGCACGAGGACGACGTCGCGCTCCTGGCGTTCCGCCTGCACCCCCGGGACGGGGACCGGCCGACCGACGCCGGTCCCGAGCGCGTCCCGCCCGGTCTGCCGCCCGTGCGCTGATCAACGGTCGTCGCGCAGGCGCTCCAGGCCGGTCAGCAGGGACTCCAGACCGAGGTGGAACGCGCGTTCGGACCGGTCGCCCGGTTGCGCCTTCGTCGCGCGGATCGCCCGGGAGAGCGGGGAACCGGGGCGGCCGGAGTCGGCCCACACCTCCACCGGGGCGCAGGCGTCCAGGGCCGACCCGAGGACGAAGTTGTCCAGGACCGTGACGGCGTGCAGGAGTTCCTCGTCGTCGAACCCGGCGTCGTGCAGGACCTGCGCGAGGGTCTCGTAGCTGGCCAGGGTCGAGGGGTGGGTCACCGTCTGCGCCGTCATGAGGGGCACGGCGGCGGGGTGGGCGACGAAGGCGGCGCGGTAACCCCTGGCCCAGCGCCGGGTGAAGTCCTGCCAGCCCTCGCCCTGCCCGGGGCCGGTCGGCATCGACCCCTCGGTGAGCAGCCCGCGCAACCCCTCGACGAGTTCCTCCCGACCGCCCTTGAAGTGGTGGTAGAGCGAGGAGGTCCCGACGTCGAGCTGCCGTGCGAGCCTGGGCAACCCCAGTTCCCCGGTCCGGTCGAGCAGGTCGAGGGCGGCGCGCAGGATCTGCTCCCGGGACAGGAGCGGGGTGCTGGGGCGGGCCATGGGTCTCTCCGGTGTTCCAGGGGTGTTCCAGGTGGGTCAGGCCGGCTGCTGCTGGGTGATGCAGTGGATCCCGCCGCCGAACGCGAAGACGTCCCGGGCGTCGACCGCGACGACGGTGCGTCCGGGGTAGGCCCGTTCCAGGACGGCGCGGGCCGCGGCGTCGCGCGGGTCGTCGAAGGCGCAGGCCACGACCACCGAGTTCGCCGCGTAGTGGTTGACGTAGGAGAAGTCGACGAGCTCGGAGTCGACCTCGGCCGTCTCGGGTGCGAGCAGTTCGAGGACGTCGAGGCGTTCGCCGCGCGCGTCGGTGGCCGAGCGCAGGACGTCGAGCACCTCGCGACTCACCTCGTGGTCGGGGTGGCCGGGGTCGGGCTGGGTGTGCACGACGACCCGCCCCGAACTCGTGAACGCGGCGACGATGTCGACGTGCCCGCGGGTGCCGAACTCGCCGTAGTCCGCGGTCAGCCCGCGCGGCAACCAGATCGCGGTGCTCGTGCCGAGCTGGCGGTGCACCTCGGCCTCGACGCGCTCGCGCGTCCAGCCGGGGTTGCGGGACGGGTCGAGCTGGACGGTCTCGGTGAGCAGGACCGTGCCCCGGCCGTCGACGTGGAACGCGCCGCCCTCCTGCGTGAGGTCCGAGGAGCTGACGGGGGTCCCGGTGAGCCCGGCCACGGCCCGGGCGACCTGCGCGTCGTCCTCCCACCGCGCCCACGACTGCGCGCCCCAGCCGTTGAAGCGCCAGTCCACCGCGACCGGTGAACCGCCCTCGACGGCGAACGTGGGGCCGGAGTCGCGCAACCACGCGTCGTCGATCCGGACCTCGGCGAGCTCGACGCGCGCGTCCAGGAGTTCACGCGCGGCGCGGGCGTCCGGGGGGTTCACCAGGACCGTCACGGGTTCGTGGGCCGCGACGGTGTTCGCCACGGCGGCCCAGGCCCGGCGGGCCCGGGCCAGGTCGGGTCCCCCGTCCTCCCCGAACGTCGGGTTCGGGGTGGGGAACGCCATCCAGGTGCGCTGGTGCGGTGCCCACTCGGCGGGCATCGCACGGGTCGCGGTGTCGGCAGTGGTCATTCGGTGAACCTCCGGTCAGGCGCGGTGCACGACGGAACCGTCGACCACGGTGAGGTGGACGGGGGACTGCGCGAACTCGTCGGGGTCGGCCCGCAGGGGGTCCAGGCCGAAGGCGACGAGGTCGGCGCGGGCGCCCGCCCGCACCGTACCCGCCCGTTCGCCCAGGCCGGCGGCGCGGGCCGCGTGCGTCGTGTACCCCTCCAGCGCCATGAGCGCGGTGAGGGCCTGCCCGGGCAGGACGGGTTCCTCCTCGGGGCGGCCGGCGGTGCGGCGCAACCGGGCGTCGGCCATGATCGGGCGGGGGTCGAACGGGGCGATGGGCCAGTCCGAGCCGAGGGCCAGGCGCGCGCCGGCCTCGCGCAGGTCCCGCGTGCGGAACGCGCGGTCGGCCCGCACCTCCCCCAGGCGGCGCGACCAGTTGTCGCTGTGGTCCGCCTTCGTGAAGTGCGTGCAGTGCGTGGGCTGCATGCTGGCGGTCACGTCGAGGCGGGCGAACTCCCCGACGAGGTCGTCGGGCAGGGTCTCGACGTGCTCGACGCGGTGCGGCACGCGGGGTCCGGTCCCAGGCCCCGACGGCAGGCCCGCGACCGTGCGCAGCACGTGCCGGACGCCGGCGTCCCCGATGGCGTGGGTCACCGTCGGGACGTCGTGCGCGGCGAGGAACCGCACGGCTTCGGAGTACTCGGCGGGGTCGGGCCAGAACGGGGCGGTGGACTCGCCGTGCGTGTCGGCCTCCTCCAGCCAGGCCGTGCCGCCGTCGATCGTCCCGTCGATCATGAACTTCGCGCCGTCGACGGCCCACCGGCGACCGGCGCTGCGCTGCAGGTCCACGACGTGGTCGAGGTGCTCGCGGCCGTGGTGCGGCATGACGAACGGCGCGAACCGCAGGCGGATCGGCAGCCCGCCCTCCTCCTGCGCGACCGCGCGCACGAGCTCGGCCGAGTCGCCCTCGAAGTCCATGGCGTTCGCCCCGACCAGGCCGGTGGCCGCCATCGAGACCAGCAGGTCGCGGAACCGGCGGCGCCGGTCGGCGGGCGCTTCCGCCGGCAGCAGGTCCGAGACGAGGTCCATGGCCTCCAGTTCCAGGAGGTGGCCGGTCGGGCGGCCGCCGGCGACCACCACGTGGGCCCCGGAGCGGAACTCACGGGGGCCGGTGACGCCCGCGCGCTCCAGGGCGCGGGGGGAGACGAGCGCGGAGTGGGCGTCGAAGAGGGTGATGTACACCAGCGCGTCGGGGCCGAGGGCGGTCACGAGGGGTTCGGACGTCACCGGCGCACCCTCGAACGCGTTCGGGTCCAGGCCCCAGCCGCGCACCCACTCCCCGGCACGCACGTCACCGGCCCCCGCGCGCAGGGCCTCGACGAGGTCGGCGCGGCTGCGCACGGCCGTCAGGTCGATGCCCGCGGTGAGCACCAGTCCCATGACGGGGTGCACGTGCCCGTCGACGAGCCCGGGGGTGAGCGTGGCGCCACCGAGGTCGACGACCTCGGTGCCCTTCCCGCGCCAGCCGGCGACGTCGGCCCGGTCACCGACGGCGGTGACGGTGCCGTCGGTGACCGCGACGGCCTGGGCCCGCGGGCGGGCGGGATCCAGCGTGTGGACGGTGTCCGCGACGACGATCAACTGGGGGTTCACGACTCGCCTCCGATGCGGGCGTACAGGTCCGGGCGCCGGGCGCGCAGCAGTTGCGCCAGGACGACCCCGAGCAGCAGGGCCGCCGGGACGATGGCCACGAGGACCGCGTTGGTGCCCGTGGGCGCCCCCGTCAGCACGCCCACGTGGCGCACCATCAGGCCGGTGGCCGCGGTGAGCAGGACGGCGGCCAGGACCGAGATCCACTTCACGAGGGCGCTCACGTCGGGGCGGCGCCGCAGGTGGACGACGACCGCGACGGACGTGAGGGTCTGCAGCGCCATGATCCCGATCGCGCCCGGGGTGTTCACGTAGATGACGAGCTGCAGGTACGGGTCGGCGCCGATGAGCGCCGCACCGGCCACGACGACGAGGGCGAGCACGCTCTGCGCGGCCCCGGCGCGGGCCGGCGAGGCGAACCGGGGGTGCGCGTGCGCGAGCGCCGCGGGCAGCAGACCGTCCCGGGCGAGGGTGAAGGAGTAGCGGTTGATGGCGTTGTGGAACGCGATCTGGGCGGCCAGGACGCTGGTGAGGACGAGCACGGCCATGACGTCGGTGGCCCAGGCGCCCGCGTAGCGGTCCATGACCGAGGTGAAGAGCGTGACGGGGTCGGCGCCCGCGGCGGCGCGGGCCTCGGTGTCACCCAGGGCCTGGACGACGGCCCACACGACGAGGGCGTAGAAGAGCCCCAGGAACGCGACGGCCCCGAAGGTGGCGCGGGGGATGGAGCGCTCGGGGTGGCGCGCCTCGCGGCGGTACAGGGCGGTCGACTCGAACCCGGCGAAGGCCGCGAAGCAGAACCCGAGGATGCCGATGAGGCCGGGGTCGCGCAGCGCCTCGGGGCTGAAGGTGGTCAGGCTCAGGCCGTTCGCGCCGCCGCGGACGACGATCGCGACGACGAGGACGGCGAGGACGAGGGTCTCGGCCGCCAGCAGGACCCCGAGGAGCCTGGCGCCCACGTCGATGCCCCGCCGGCCCAGGGCCCACACGACGGCGATGGCGCCGAAGGCGTAGAGCCACCAGGGCAGGGTCAGGCCGGTGAGGCGGGCGACGGTGGCCTGGAACTGCAGGCCGAGCAGGCCGTAGAGCCCGACCTGGAGCGCGTTGTAGGACATCACCGCGACCAGGCCGGCCGCGGCACCGACGCTGCGGCCCAGGCCCAGGGTGATGTACGAGTAGAACGCCCCGGCGCCACCGGTGACGCGGGTCATCGTCGTGAACCCGACGGCGAAGATCGCCAGGACCACCAAGGCGGCGAGGTAGCCGGCGGGGGCGCCGATGCCGCCGATGGCGATGGCCAGGGGGGCGATGCCGGTCATGACCGTCAGGGGGGCGGCGGCGGCGACCACCATCGCGGTGATGCCGGTGGCCCCGAGGGAGCCCTTGAGCTGGTCGTCGGGAACCCCCGGTGGCGTCCCGGCGGTCCCTGCCGGGCGGGTCGTCGTACCGGGGTTGATCGCGGGGTCCATCACGAGGTCCTCCTGGGTGAGGTGCTCCGTCGCACGGGCAGAGCGTAACCGAAACCGTGTCGGTTATGGTGCGGGTCGTGGATGTCGGTCGCGTTCCCGCGGTGTTTCGCCCGTGTGACGTCCTCCCGGCCCGCAGCGGCGGGCTACTCTCCGCGCCATGCGCCTGACGCCGACCGAACGGGACCGGCTGCTGGTCTTCACCGTGGCCGAACTGGCCCGCGCCCGCCGGGCGCGCGGGCTGCGGCTCAACGTGCCCGAGGCGACGGCCCTGATCGCCGACGCGGTCTGCGAGGCCGCGCGCGACGGCAAGCGGCTGGCCGAGGCGATGGCCGTCGGCCGGACCGTCCTCGGCGCCGCCGACGTGCTGCCCGGGGTGCCCGACGTCGTCGGCCAGGTCGAGGTCGAGGCGGTGTTCGACGACGGCACCCGCCTCGTCGTCGTCACCGACCCCTTCGGCGGTGGTTCCCTCGGGGAGGACGCCCCCGGCGCCGTGCTGCCCGGGCCGCAGGCGCCGTCGCGGTTCGACGACGTCGTGACGGTGGCGGTGACGAACACCTCGACCGTGCCGATCAGCGTCACGTCGCACTTCCACTTCTTCGAGGTCAACCCCCGGCTCGCCTTCGACCGCGCGGCCGCCTACGGCCGGCGGGCCGCGGTCGACGCCGGCGCCACGGTGCGCTGGGACCCGGGTCAGACGCACGACGTGGACCTCACCCCGATCGGCGGCGACCGCGTCGCCATCGGGTTCGCCGGGCTCGTGGACGGCCCGCTGGACGCGCCGGGGGCGTTCGAGCAGGCGCTGGAACGGGCCCGCGCGTGCGGGTACCTCGACGCCACCGACGACGCGGGGGAGAACTCGTGAGCCTGTCCGGCCGGGACTACGCCGCCACCTACGGACCCCGGGCGGGGGACCGGATCCGGTTGGGCGACACCGGGTTGGTGATCCAGGTCGAGCACGACGCGCAGGCGCCGGGGGAGGAGTTCCTCGCCGGTTTCGGCAAGACCGCGCGCGACGGCCTGCACCTCAAGGCCGCCCGCGTCCGCGACACCTGCGACGTGGTGATCTCCAACGTCGTCGTCCTCGACGCCGTGCAGGGGATCCGCAAGGTGTCCATCGGCATCCGCGAGGGACGGATCAGCGGGATCGGCCGGGCCGGGAACCCCGACACGCTGCACGACGTCGACGTCGTGGTCGGCACCGGGACGACGATCGTCTCCGGTGAGGGGCTCATCGCCACCGCCGGCGCCATCGACACCCACGTGCACCTGCTGTCCCCCCGGGTCATGGAGGCCTCGCTCGCCTCCGGGGTCACGACGATCATCGGTCAGGAGTTCGGCCCGGTCTGGGGTGTCGGCGTGAACTCCCCGTGGGCGTTGCGGCACGCGTTCAACGCGTTCGACGCCTGGCCCGTGAACATCGGTTTCCTCGGCCGCGGGTCGGCCAGCGACCCCGGTTCCTCCGTCGAGGCCCTCGTCGAGGGCGGCGCGTGCGGGTTCAAGGTCCACGAGGACATGGGGGCCCACGGCCGGGCGCTGGACACCGCGCTCACCGTGGCCGAGGAGCACGACGTCCAGGTGGCCCTGCACACCGACGGCATCAATGAGGCCCTGTCCGTGGAGGACACCCTCGCCGTGCTCCAGGGCCGGACGATCCACGCGTTCCACATCGAGGGCTGCGGCGGCGGGCACGTGCCGAACGTCCTGCGGATGGCGGGAGAACCGAACGTCATCGGGTCCTCGACGAACCCGACCCTGCCGTTCGGGCGCGACGCGGTCGCCGAGCACTACCACATGATCATCGCCGCGCACGGGCTCAAGGAGGACCTGCCCGGGGACGCGGTGCTGGCCCGGGACCGGATCCGCGCCGGGACGATGGGCGCCGAGGACGTCCTGCACGACCTCGGGGTCATCCCCATCACCTCCTCCGACGCGCAGGGCATGGGCCGGGCGGGGGAGACCGTCCGCCGCACGTTCGCCGTGGCCGGGAAGATGAAGGCCGAGCTGGGTGCCGAGGACCCGGCGCACGACAACGACAGGGCGCTGCGGTACGTCGCCAAGCTCACGGTGAACCCGGCCATCGCGCACGGGCTCTCGCACGAGGTGGGGACCCTGGAGGTCGGCAAGCTCGCCGACGTCGTGCTGTGGCGCCCGGAGTGGTTCGGGGCCAAACCCGACCTCGTGCTCAAGGCGGGTTTCCCGGCGTGGGGCGTGACGGGGGACCCGAACGCGGCCATCGACCGGGCCCAGCCCCTCGTGTACGGGCCGCAGTTCGGTGGGCACGGCGCCACCGCGGCCGACCTGTCGGTGGCCTTCACGTCCCGGGCCGCCGCGGCGGAGGGCAACGACAGCATGACGACGCGCCGGCGCCGGGTCGGCGTGCGCGGCACCCGCGGGATCGGGCTGGGCTCGATGGTCCGCAACTCCCGGCTGGCGCAGGTCCGGGTCGCGCCCACCGGGCTGGTGACGATGGACGGCGAACCGGTGACCTCCCAGCCCGCCGAGGCGGTGAGCCTGAGCCGGCTGTACCACCTCTGACCTCGGCTCCGACCCCGGCTCCGACCTCGGCAGGACGCGCGCCGGCACGAGGCCGCACTACCCTCGACGCGTGATCCTCATCGTGGTGAAGTGGCCCGTGAAGCCCGAGCTGTCCGACCGCTGGCCCGAACTCGTCCGCGAGTTCACCGAGGCCGTCCGGGCCGAGCCGGGGAACCTGTTCTTCGACTGGTCCCGCGGTGTCGAGGACCCCGACCTGTGGACCCTCGTCGAGGGGTTCGCCGACGAGGAGGCGGGCAGGACCCACGTCGCGTCGGAGCACTTCCAGAAGGCGATCTCCGAGATGCCCGACCACGTCGCCGCGCAACCGCAGATCGTCCACGTCCACGCCCCGGACGTGGCGGGGTTCGGACCGATGGGTGAGGTGCAGCCCCGCTGACCGGGTGGGGGTGGATGCACCACCTGTGAAGACCGGTCGATCTTTCCGGGGTTCCCCCCTCGTCCGGCGCGTGGAGTTCCCCGATCGTGGGCCTCACCGCGACCCGCCGTGACGAGGAGATCCCCGCATGTCCGACCAGAACCGGCCCGCCGACGACCTCGGCTGGTCCCTCAAGCTCGGCCTGGCCGAGGCGATGGTGCCGCTCATCGGCCGCCTGCACCGCGACCACGGGGTGACGGTGACCGTCCACGGCCGCAGCCTGGTCGGCAAGTCCGTCGTGGACCTCGTCAAGGCGCACCGGTTCGCCCGGCGCGTCGACGCCGCGGAACTGCCCCTGGAGGGCAGCCTGGACCTGCTGCAGGTCCTCGTCCGGTTGCCGCTGTCCCCGGCCGTCGTCGACCTGGCCCGTCTCGCCGGGTCCGGGGCGGACGAGACCGCCGTGCGCGAACTGCTCGCCCCCCTCGCCGGCGTCCGGCCCGGCGGCCGGCGCGACGTCGTCCTCTACGGGTTCGGGCGCATCGGCCGGCTCCTGGCCCGCATCCTCCTCGAGCAGGGTCAGGACCCGTGGGGCCTGCGGCTGCGGGCCGTCGTCGTGCGCCGCGGCGGGGCCAACGACCTCGTCAAGCGCGCCGGCCTGCTGCGCCGCGACTCCGTCCACGGCGCCTTCGCCGGAACCATCACCGTGGACGAGGAGAACGACCGGATCCACGCCAACGGCACGACGATCCAGGTCCTCTACGCCGACGACCCGGCGACCGTGGACTACGCCGCGCACGGCATCCACGACGCCCTCGTCATCGACAACACCGGGCGGTGGCGCGACGCCGAGGGGTTGTCGCAACACCTGCGCAGCCAGGGCGTCGGGCGGGTGCTGCTCACCGCTCCGGGCAAGGGGTCGGTGAAGAACGTCGTCCACGGCCTGAACCAGGACGCGCTGACGGGGACGGACCGCATCGCCTCGGCGGCGTCGTGCACGACGAACGCGATCGCCCCCGTGCTGAAGGTCGTGAACGACCGCTACGGGATCGTCCGCGGGCACGTGGAGACCGTGCACTCCTTCACCAACGACCAGAACCTCATCGACAACTTCCACCAGGGCGACCGCCGCGGTCGCTCCGCGGTCCTCAACATGGTGCTCACCGAGACCGGCGCCGCGAAGGCCGTCGCGAAGGCGCTGCCCGAGCTCGAAGGGAAGCTGACGGGGAACTCCATCCGCGTACCCACCCCCGACGTGTCCCTCGCGGTGCTGCACCTGACGCTGCGTGAACCCGTCGAGAAGACCGACCTCAACGAGTTCCTGCGCCGGGTGTCGCTGGACTCCCCGTGGCAGGACCAGATCGACTACACCGACTCCCCGGAGGTCGTCTCCACCGACTTCATCGGCACCCGCAAGACGGGCGTCGTGGACGCCCTCGCGACGATCGCGGCGGGGGACACCGTGGTCCTCTACGTCTGGTACGACAACGAGCGCGGCTACTGCGAACAGGTCCTGCGCGTCGCCCGCTCGTTCCAGGGGCTGGACCGGCCGGTGTTCCCACCGGTGGCCTCCGAGCTCGCGGCTCAGACGGGCGGTTCGGGGTCGTACTGGACCTGACGGCGCACCTGGCGGGCCCGGTCCACCGAAGAGAGCCGGGCCACCAGGTGCAGGGCCATGTCGATGCCGGCGGACACCCCCGAGGAGGTCACGACGTCGCCGTCGTCGACGAAGCGGTCGTCGGGGCGGACCTCGATGCTCCCGTCCAGCTCGGCGAGCAGGTCCAGCGCCCCCCAGTGCGTCGTCGCCGGCCGCCCGGCCAGCAACCCGGCGGCGGCGTACACGAGGGCGCCGGTGCACACGCTCGTCATGAGCGGCACCGACCGGCGCTGGGCGCGGACCCACTCCAGGTGCGCCTCGTCGCGCAGCTGCGGCCGCGTCCCGTTCCCGCCGGGGTGCAGCAGGACGTCGAACGCGGGGGCGTCGGCGAAGGAGTGGGCCGCGGTGAGCTGCAGGCCCTTGGCGGCGGTCACGAGGCCGCCGTCGCGGGACAGCGTCGTCACCGCCCAGCCGTCCTCGGGGAACTGCTGGGTCCAGCAGGCCAGCACGTCCCAGGGCCCGACGGCGTCGAGCTCCTCCACCCCGTCGAACAGGACGATCCCGATCCTGCGCACTCCCGCGTCGCTCACGCGTCCAGGTTCTCACCGAGTTCGGCCAGGACCTGGGAGGCGATGCGGAAGGCGTTGTTCGCGTCCGGCACCCCGCAGTACACCGCGGAGGCCAGGATCGTCTCGCCGATCTCGGCGACCGTGACGCCGTTGCGGCGCGCAGCCCGCACGTGCATCGCGAACTCCTCGTGGTGCCCGCGCGCGATGAGGGCCGTGAGGGTGATGAGGGAACGGGTGCGCCGGTCCAGCCCGGGCCGCGTCCACACCGCCCCCCAGGCGTTCTCGGTGATGTAGCGCTGGAAGTCGGCGGTGAACCCCGTCGTCGCGGCCACCGCGCGGTCGACGTGCTCGTCGCCCAGCACCTCGCGCCGGACGACCATCCCCGCGTCGTACTCGTCGGTCACCGCGCCACCTCCGTCCCCACCCGCGCCGCCAGGTCCCGGACGATCCGGGCGATCTCCCCGGGCGCCTCGGCGGGCGCCTGGTGCGCCACGTCGTCCAGGACCACGAGCCGCCCGTCCCGCACCCCGTCGGCGATCTCGCGCAGCGAGTCCGGCGGGCACACGGCGTCGTGGGCGCCCGCGACCGCGACCACGGGCCGGTCGACCTCGCCGAGGCGATCGCGGACGTCGAAGGCGCCCAGCGCCCCGCACACCGCGGTGTAGCCGTCGGTCCCGGTGTCCCGCAGGGCGTGCAGCAGCGCGGCCCCCACCGCCGGGCGGCGTTCGAGGAACCCGGGGGCGAACCAGCGCGCGGCCGTGGCGCCCACGAGGGAGGCGGTGCCCGAGGCCCGCACCTGCGCGGTGCGCTCGGCCCACGACTCCGGCGTCCCGATGCGGGCGCCCGTGCAGCACAGCACGGCCCCCAGGACGCGGTCGGGGTGGTCCAGCAGGAGCTGCAACCCGACCTGCCCGCCGACCGAGTCGCCCGCGTAGAGGAACGGCCCGTCGTGGCGTTCGGCGACGGCGTCCACGACCTGCCGGGCGAGGTCGGCGATCGTGAGGTCCGCCGGGACGGGCCCCCGGTCGGCACCGTGCCCGGGCAGTTCCCGGGCGACGACGTCGAACTCCTCGCCCAGCAGGTCGACGACGGGACCCCAGCACGCGGCGGCGGTCGTGCCCAGCGACGGGCCGAGCACCAGGACGGGTCTGTCGGGGTTCACGGGGTTCCTCCGCGCAGTCGTTCCGCCGCGGCGAGGTTCGCCGCGGCGCGGTCGGGGTGGACGGTCAGACCCGCCAGCAGGTCCGCGGTCTGCGCCGTGGCGACGACCGTGCGGCGGGCGAGCAGGCGCAACGTGTCCCACTCGGCGTGCCAGGCCCCGTCGGCGCGCTCGTCGACCTGGTCGGCCGCCGCCGCGTGCAGCGTGGCGGCCAGGGACGGGGCGACGATCGCGGCGGACCGGACGAGCACCGACAGCACGGGGTTCGCCTTGTGCGGCATCGAGGACGACCCGCCGCCGGTGCCCTCGGACAGTTCCCCGACCTCGGGCCGGGACAGGGTCAGGACGTCCCGGGCGACGTGCCCGCAGGCGTCGGTCGTGGCGACGAGGGCGTCCCCGGCGCGCGTCACGGGACGCCGGGTCGTGTGCCACGACGGCGCGTCGGCCAGGCCCAGCCGGGCGGCCAGGTCGCGGCGGTCGGCGAGGACTCCCACGGGCCCACCGGCCTGCACCGGGAACGCCAGGGCGGCCAGGTCGGCGTCGGCCTCCCGCAGCCCCGTGCGCCAGGCCCCGAAGCGGTGGGCCAGCGGGACGGGCAGCGCCCACTGCGTGAGGGTGCGCGCCGTGACCTCGAGGTGGCCGTGCGCGGCGTCGAGGCGGTCCAGGGCCGCGAGGGCGGCCGCGAGGTGGGTGCGGACCTGCGCGACCGCCTCGCGCAGCATCAGCACGAGCGCGGTGTCCACGACGTCCTGGCTCGTCAGGCCGGTGTGGACCTCCACACCCGGGTTGGCCCGCCGCAGAGCCGCCACGAGGGGGATGAGGGGGTTCCCGCCGGGCTCGACGTCCAGCGGATCGTCGGGGGCGGTCAGCTCCGCCCCGGCCCACGCCGACTCCACCGCGACCATCGCCGCGGTGAAGGCCCCGTCGGAGAACACCGCACCGGCCCGGTGGTCACCGGGCCGGAAGAGTTCGCTCACGGCCTGCTCACGCGGGGGACTCCCCGGGCGCGCGGAGGAAGACGGTCTCCTCCGGACCCTGCAGGTGCACGTCGAAACGGTAGCCGTCGGGCTCGGCCACGGCCACGAGGGTGCGCGAGCGCGGACCCGCGGCGGTGAGCAGCGCGTCCCTCGCGCCGTCGGCGGGTGGCAGGTACGCGCGGGTGCTCAGCCGGTGCAGCACCCCGCGCGCGAAGACCGTGACGGCGAAGAACGGCAGCCCGCCGTCCACGGCGCCGGGCGTGAGCGTGGTGAAGGAGTAGTGACCCGCACCGTCGGTGGCGCAGCGGCCGAACCCCGTGAACGTCCAGCCGTCGCGGTGCAGCGACCCGGGGCGCTGCACGACGGCGCCGTCCGGGTCGGCCTGCCAGACCTCCAGCAGCGCGTCGACCACGGGGGCGCCGCCGCCGTCGAACACCGTGCCGTGCAGGCGGACCGCCCCCGGGGTCCCGCGGGGCACCAGGTCGGCGTCCCCGGGGTAGGGCAGGGCGTCGTGGAAGAACGGGCCCACGGTCTGGCCCGGGGTCGGGGCGAGGCGGGTCACGCGGGGTCCTCCCCGGTCTCGACGGGCGTGCGGTGGGCGCCGGTGAGGACGATGTCCCACCGGTACCCCGTCGCCCACTCGTGGGTGGTGACGTCGTGGTCGTAGGTCGCGACGAGGCGCTCGCGGGCGGCCGGGTCCACGATCGACTGGTAGATCGGGTCGAGCGCGAACAGCGGGTCGCCGGGGAAGTACATCTGGGTCACGAGCCGCTGGGTGAAGTCGGTGCCGAACAACGAGAAGTGGATGTGCGCCGGGCGCCAGGCGTTGTGGTGGTTCTTCCACGGGTACGGGCCGGGTTTGACCGTCGTGAACCGGTAGACCCCGTCGGCGTCGGTCAGCGTCCGGCCCATCCCGGTGAAGTTCGGGTCCAGCGGGGCCGGGTGCTGGTCGCGCTGGTGGACGTAGCGACCGCCCGCGTTCGCCTGCCAGACCTCCACGAGCTGGTGGCGCACGGGCCGGCCGTCGCCGTCGACGACGCGGCCGGTCACGACCATCCGCTCGCCCAGCGGTTCCCCGCCGCGCTGGATCGTCAGGTCCGCCTCCAGGGGAGCGACGTCGCGCTGGCCGAACGCGGGGGCGAACAGCTCCACGCCCTCGGGGTCGACCTGGAACAGGTCCTTGGTGGGGTGGCGCAGCAGCGTCGAGCGGTAGGGCGGGTAGTCCCGCCGCGGCTGGAACTCCGGTTCGCGGGCCGTCGCCCACGTCGCGGCGGTGTCCTCGATCTCGGCGGACAGGTCCGCCTGGCTCTCCAGAGCGGTCATCGTGTCGGCCATCCGGTGTAACCCTCCGCGAGGTAGGTGGACCCGGCCTCGGAGGAGACCAGGGAGTGCAGTTCGCCGAGCTGGCGCAGGTCGTCGAAACCCTCGGTGCCGGGGCTGCGGTGCAGCATCGTCGTCATCCAGTAGCTGAAGTGCTGGGCCTTCCAGACCCGGGCCAGGGCGCGGTCGGTGTACTCGTCGAGCAGGTCGAGGTCGTCCTTGGCCAGCGCGTCCACCAGGACCTCGGCGAGCACCCGCACGTCGGCCAGGGCGAGGTTCAGGCCCTTGGCCCCGGTCGGGGGGACCGTGTGCGCGGCGTCGCCGGCCAGGACGAGGCGGCCGTGCCGCATCGGGGTCTGGACGAAGCTGCGGAACGGCAGGACCGACCGGCTGATGACGGGACCCTCGATCAGTTCGAAACCGTCGCGGCCGGCGAGGCGGCCCTGCAGCTCGTCCCAGATCCGCGCGTCGGACCAGTCGTCGGGGTTCTCGGCCGGGTCGCACTGGAAGTACATGCGCTGCACCGACTCGGTGCGCTGGCTGACGAGCGCGAAACCCGTCTCGGAACGGTTGTAGACGAGTTCGGGGGAACTCTTGGGGGCCTCGCACAGGATGCCGAACCAGGCGAAGGGGTACTCCCGGAACCAGCGCCGGTGCCCGGCCACGAGGTCGCGGCAGACGCTGCGCGACCCGTCGGCGCCGACGACGACCTCGGCCCGCACCTCGTGGCGGGACCCGTCCGCGGCCGTGAAGGTCACGCGCGGTGAGCCGGTCACGTCGTGGACGCCGACCTCGCTCACCCCGTAGTGCAGGTCCCCGCCGTCCCGGGTCCGGGCGCGGTGCAGGTCGGTGAACACCTCGGTCTGCGGGTAGAGCCAGACGGAGTTCCCGACGAGGCGCTCGAAGTCGAGGTGGTGGGACGCGCCGTCGAAGCGCAGGTGGATCCCGCCGTGGCGGTCGCCCTCGGTGAGGACCCGCTGGGGACCGTCGCCGTAGACACCCGTCTGCGTGAGCAGGCGCACGCTGTCGGTCTCCAGGATGCCCGCGCGGTGCGTCGTCTCGATCTCGTGCACGGTCCGGTGGTCGACGACCACGGTGTCGATCCCGGCGCGGTGCAGCAGGTGCGAGGCCATGAGGCCGGCGGGCCCGCCCCCGACGACCGCGACCCGCGTGCGGTGGGTCGCGGCGGGGGAGCTGGACGGCGTCGTCATGTCCGCAGGCTAGGGCGGCCCCCCGCGAGGGACCAGGGTCTCGTGCCACTGAGTGCAACGTAGGCTGACGGGTGTGGCCGGTCGTTCCGCTCCCGGGGCCTCCCTCGTGGACCGCACCCTGGACGTGCTGGGCGCCTTCGACCCCGAGCACCGGGTCCTGCGCCTGGCCGACCTCGCCGCGCGCAGCGGTCTGACCCCCTCGACGACGCTGCGCATCGCCCGCCGCCTGCAGGCCGGTGGGTTCCTCGCCCGCCGTCCCGACGGGGGGTACGTCGTGGGCCGGCGGACGTGGGACCTGGGGTTGCTGGCCCCCGTCCAGACCGACCTGCGCGACGTGGCGGCGCCCTTCCTGCAGGACCTGCAGGCCGCGACGCGCGCGACGGTCCACCTCGCCGAGCGCGACGGGGACCGGGTCCTGTACCTGGACCGGTTGCAGGGGTCGGCGTCGGTGCCGGTCGTCAGCCGCGTCGGCGGGCGGCTGCCCCTGCACACGACCGGGGTGGGCAAGGTCCTGCTGGCCCACGCCCCCGCCGACGTCGTGGCGCACGTGCTGGCCGGCCTGGAGCGCGTGACGCCCTACAGCATCACCTCGCCCGGGCTGCTGCAGCGTCAGCTGGCCCAGGTGCGGCGGGAGGGGTTCGCCAGCACGAGCGGGGAGATGGACGTGGGCAACGCCTCCGTCGCGGTGCCCGTCCGCGGGCCCGGCGAGGAGGTCGTCGCCGCGCTGGGCCTGGTGGTCACCGCGCTCGGCCGGGACCGGCAGCGGCTCGTGGCCGCCCTCTCGGTGGCCGCCGCGGGCATCGGCCGGGCCCTGCGCGGCTGATGCCGGCGACTGGTGCCCGCCCAGCCGGGTGGAGCCCCTGGTCGGAATCGAGCCGACGACCTACCGCTTACAAGGCGGTTGCTCTGGCCACTGAGCTACAGGGGCGCGCTCGCGCGCGGTTGCGAGCTTAGCCCGTCGCCCCCGGTGCCTCGACCAGGTCGACACCGGTCACGACGCGACCTTCCGCGCCGTCGCCGATCACGACCCGGCGGCGGCGGCCGCCGCCGCCGAGGCGCACCTGGACGGCGTCCGTGCCGAGCTGGAGGGCGCGAGCGACCCGCCGCGCTGAGCAGATTTCCGCAGTCTGACCAGTTCATGGACTCAAAAATAGGCAAAGTGCCTAGTTCGAGCAGCTCCTCTGGACAGCCTGCCCCCGGTCCGGCGTCATGGGGTCATGACGCCCCACGCCACGCCCACGGTGACCGTTGGTGAGTACCTCGCCCGCCGCCTCGTCGAACTCGGGGGAGCGCACCTGTTCGGCCTCCCCGGCGACTTCAACCTCGGCCTCCTCGACGAGATGCTCGAGGTGCCGGGGATCGAGTGGGTGGGGAACACCAACGAGCTCAACGCCGCCTACGCGGCCGACGCCCACGCCCGCACCACGCGCGGGGTCGCGGCCCTCGTCACGACCTACGGGGTGGGGGAGCTGTCCGCGGTCAACGGCATCGCCGGCAGCTTCGCCGAGGACGTCCCCGTCGTCCAGGTCACCGGGATGCCCGAGACCGGTGCCTGCCAGCGCGGCGCCCTGCTGCACCACTCCCTCGCCGACGGCGACCACGAGCACTTCGTCCGCGCCTACCGCGAGGTCACCGCCACCGGGGCCGTGCTGCGCGCCGCCGACGCCGCCCTGGAGATCGACCGCGTCCTGCGCGTCGCGCTCGAACGCTCCAAGCCCGTCTACCTCGGCGTGCCCGCCGACGTCGCCCTCGCGCACGTCTCCAGCGCCCCGCTGCGCCGCCCCCTGCGCCCGGCCCCCAGCGACCCCGTCGCCCTGGAGGACCTGCGCACCGCCCTCGCCGAGGTCCTCGCCGACGTGCCCGCCCTCACGGTGCTGGCCGGCACCCAGGTGCACCGCCGCCGCGCCGAGGGCGGGCTCGCGGCGCTCGCCGGGCAGGACGGGGTGCGGGTGGCGACCCTCGTGGGGGCCAAGGCGATGCTGGCCGAGCAGCACCCCGCGAGCCTGGGCACCTACCAGGGCGCCATGACGATCTCCCCGGACGTCCGGCGCGCCGTCGACGAGGCCGAGCTCCTCGTCCTGGCCGGCGCCGTCCTGTCCGACGTCATGACGGGGTTGTTCAGCCACGGCTTCGACCCCGCCCGCGCCATCTGGCTCGGCATCGCCGAGGCCGTCGTCGACGGCGTCACGTTCCACGACGTGCGGCTGGAGGACACCCTGCCGCTGCTCGCCGAGGTCGCCCGCGAGCGGGCGTTCACCGCCCTGCCGCCCGTCGAGGGGGTGTGGCCGCACGTCAGCGCACCCACCGGGGAGCACCGGGACACCGGCGCCGAGGACGCCCCCCTGACCCAGCACGCCCTGTGGCGCACCGTGCAGGGCTGGCTGCCGCAGGACGCGATCGTCGTCGCCGACGCCGGCACCTCCCTCTACGGCAGCCTGGAACTGCGGCTGCCGCCCGGCGCGGAACTGCTCGTGCAGCCCATCTGGTCCTCCATCGGGTTCACGGTGCCCGCCGTGCTGGGCACCGTCCTGGCCGCCCCGCACCGCCGCTCGATCCTCTTCGTCGGTGACGGCGCCGCCCAGCTCACCGTCCAGGAACTCGCCACCGTCCTGCAGCGCGACCCCGCCCCGGGGCAGCCCGCACCCGTCGTCGTGGTCGTCGACAACTCCGGCTACACGATCGAACGCGTCCTGCAGAGCCCGAAGGCCGTCTACCAGGACGTCACGTCGTGGGACTGGCTCGCGGTGCCCGCCCTGTTCGCCCCCGGCCGGGACGTCCTCACCGCCCGCGCGGGCAGCCGCGCCGAGCTGCAGGACGCGCTCACCCGGATCGCGGCCGCACCGCACCGCCCGGCCGTCGTGCACGCCGTGCTCGACGCGCACGACGTCCCACCGCTGCTCGCACGGCTCGGTGCGGCCGTGGCCTCAGGTCGCACCGCCCCCGTCCGATGAGACGTGCACGAAGCACCGTCCGCACCGCCCGCACCACGCCCCCGCCACCGCGACCCCGGGACGACAGCGATGACGCGCACGCACCACCGCTCCGCCGACGACGCGCCCACCCCGCGCCGCACGTCCAGCATCGCCGCCCGCCTCGTCCTGCTGTCCACGGTCGGCGTCCTCGGCGTCGTCACCGTCGGCGGCATCGGCATCGTCAGCTCCCACCGCCAGGACGCGGCCCAGAGCGCGCTCGTCGCCGCCGACCGCGCCTCGGCGCTCGCCGAACGGGTCGACGCGGCCCAGGCCCGTCTGCGGGGTGACGTCACCACGTCGCTGGTCACGACGGACACCGCCCAGCGACGCGCGGCCATCACCGACCTCGGCGCCGACGCCACCGCCCTGCGCGCGGCCCTGCGCGACCTGGCCGCGACCTCCACCGGCGACCTGCGCACGCAGGCCACGCAGCTGCTCCCGCAGACCGAGACCGTCGTCACGCTCGGGCAACGGGTCGTCTCGCTGTCGAACTACGAGATCACCGACCCGGCTCAGTCGGCGGCCCGCGCCGCGGTCCCCGCCTTCACGACGGAGGCCGACGTCCTGTCGGCCGCCGTGCCGGGCATGGTGGAGGCGGCCACCGCCGCGCAGCGGGCCGCCGTCGCCGACGCCTCCGACGCCCGCACGCAGGGCACGTGGCTGACCGTGTCCGCGAGCCTGGCCGTGACCGCGGTGCTGGCGCTGGTCGCCGCCGCCGTCACCCGGGCCGTGCGCCGCCGCCTGCGCAGCACCGTGGACATCCTCCAGGAGGTGGCGCTCGGCCGTCTGGACCGGCGCGGGGACGTGGGCCGGGCCGACGAGATCGGCCAGATGGTCGTGGCCCTGAACACCGCGCTGGACAAGCTGGCGCAGATGTTCGCCGAGGTGGGCCGCGTGAGCCGTGAGATGACCGTCTCCGCCGCCGACCTCACCTCGGTGTCCGGCTCGCTGCACGAACGCGCGGCGGGGTCGGCGGCGCAGGCCACCGCCGGGTCCGCGGCCGCGGAGGAGATCTCCGTGACGATCCGCAGCGTCGCCGACTCCAGCGGTGAGATGTCCAGCGCGATCGAGCAGATCGCCTCGGCGACCACCGAGGCGAGCCAGGTCGCCGCCGACGCCGTGGCCGCCGTCGAGGAAGCCGTCGGGACCGTGCGCGGGCTCGCCCAGTCCTCGGCCGAGATCGGCGACATCGTCAAGGTCATCACCTCCATCGCCGAGCAGACGAACCTGCTGGCGCTCAACGCCACCATCGAGGCCGCCCGCGCCGGGGAGTTCGGCAAGGGTTTCGCCGTCGTGGCCAGCGAGGTCAAGGAACTCGCCTCGGAGTCGGCCCGCACGTCCGAGGGCATCATCGCCAAGGTCGCCGCCGCGCAGCGGGACGCCGCGGCCGCCGACACCGCCATCCGCACCATCCGCGGGGTCGTGGAACGCATCAGCGACCTGCAGGCCACCGTCGCCAGCGCGGTGGAGGAGCAGACGGCCACCACGCGGGAGATGGTGCGCAACGTCGACGAGATCGCCACGGGGTCGGCCGACGTCACGCGCTCCATCTCCTCGATGGCCCACGACGTCACCCTGACCACCGAGGTCGCGGAGCAGACGTCGGGCACGGCCGGTCGCGTCGCGGCCGCCGCCGGTGCCCTCGAGCAGGAACTGCGCAAGTTCACCGTCTGAGCCCCCGACCCCCAGGAGAGCCGCCGTGCCCCGTCGCCGCGCCCTGACCCGCGCCACCACCGCCCTGCTCGTCCTCGCCGCCCTCACCACCGCCTGCGGGAACCCGACCACCACCACGGGCACCACCTCGCCCGGTGCGGGCTCGGCCGGCCTGCCGCTGGTCGCCGACGGCGTGCTGACGATCGGCACCGACCCCACGTACCCGCCCATGGAGTACGAGGAGGGCGGGAAGCTGACCGGGGTCAACGTCGAGATCCTCACCGACGTCGCGCGCCGGCTGGGTCTGCGCCCGCAGTTCCAGACGGTCGCCTTCGCCGACCTGCGCCCGGCCGCCACCGCCCACACGGTCGACCTCGTCGGGGCCTCGATGACCGACAACGCGGCCCGGCAGCAGGACGTCGACTTCGTCGACGTGTTCTACGCCGGTGAGCAGGTCCTGTCCGGGCCGGGGGACCACAGCGCCCGGGCCGAGCCGGGGTCCTGGTGCGGCCTGCGCATGGCCGCCGCCGCCGGCACGACCGAGGCCGACATCGTCACCGGGCAGTCGCAGCTGTGCACCGCGGCGGGCGAACCCGCCGTGGCCCTCGTCGACGTGCCCTACCTCGAGAGCGTGTCGGCGATCGCGGACGGTCGCGCCGACCTCGGCGTCGAGGCGCTGCCCGCCGCGGCCAAGCTGATCGCCGACTCCGGCGGGACCGTGCAGGCCCTCGGCGACCCCTGGCAGGCCCAGCCCTGGGGCTACGGGTTCGCCAAGGACCGCACCGAGCTGCGCGACGCCGTGCAGCGCGCGCTGCAGGACGCCATCGCGGACGGGACCTACGACGCGATCCTGGAGAAGTACGGCGTGAGCGACGGCGCCCTGCGCACCACGGCGGTCAACGGGGGCGCGTGAGGGACCTCAGCGGCCCGCGAGCAGTTCCAGCAGACGGGCCGTCTCGTCCCGCACCGCGGTGCGACCGGCCCTGACGTAGGTGCGCGGGTCGGTCAGCGAGGGCTGCTGCGTCAGCACCTCCCGCACGGCGGCGGTGAACAGCCCGTTGAGGTGGGTGGAGATGTTCACCTTCGTCACGCCCGCCGCGGTCGCCGCGCGCAGCCGGTCGTCGGGCACGCCCGAGGACCCGTGCAGGACGAGGGGGACGGGCACGGCGGCGGCCAGCTCGGCGATCAGGTCCAGGTCGACGTCCGCGTCCCGGGTCCGCATGGCGTGCGACGTCCCGACGGCCACCGCCAGGGCGTCCACCCCCGTCATCGCCACGAACCGCGCGGCCTCGGCGGGGTCGGTGCGGGCACCGGGGGCGTGCACCCCGTCCTTCCCGCCCACCACCCCGAGCTCGGCCTCGCACCCCGCACCCGCTGCGCGGCAGCGGTCCGCGACCCGGCCGGTGAGTTCGACGTTCTGCTCGAACGGCAGCGCGGACGCGTCGAACATCACCGAGGACACCCCGAGCTCGAGGCCGTGCTCGACGAGGTCGACGTCGGTGACGTGGTCGAGGTGGACCAGGACGGGGACGTCGGCGGCGCGCGCCACGGCCTGCGCCGCGACGGTGATCGGGGTGAGGTCGCCGTGGTAGCGGACGCAGTTCTCGCTGATCTGCAGGACGACGGGCAGACCGGCGCGGCAGGCCCCGGCCACGATCGCCTCGGCGTGCTCGAGCAGGACGACGTTGAAGGCGCCGACCCCGCGGCCGGCGGACCGGGCGTCGGTGAGCAGCCTCGAGAAGGGGGTCGAGCTCATGCGGGGCTCCCGTCGGGTTCGGGTCGGGGTTCGAGCTGGGGTTCGAGCTGGAGTTCGAGCTGGAGTTCGGGGAGGTGGCGGGCGAGGGCGGCCAGGTCGACCTCGCCGGCGACCGGACGCAGGACGGCCGCCGCACCGAACGCGGCCGCCCAGCGCAGCGCGGTGGCCGTGGGCAGACCGCGCGTCGTGGCGAGGACGAACCCGGCGGTGGCGGCGTCACCGGCGCCGGTGGGGTTCCCCGAGACCCCCGCCACGGCCGGGACGTGCACCTGCCCGCCGGGGGTGTGCGCGCTCAGGCCCGCGGCCCCGCGCGAGACGACGACGAGCGGCGCGCCGCGTTCCAGCAGGACGCCCGCCCCGGCCTGCTCCGAGGCGCACCCCGTGGCCTCGAGCAGTTCCTGCGCGTTCGGCGCGCAGACCGCTCCGGCCGCGGCGGCCACCAGCAGCGCCGGACCGGTGACGTCGGCGACGGCCGGGACCGCGGCGGCGCGGATCCAGGCGCCGACGAGCTCGGGGTCGGTCCCCGGGGGCAGGGACCCGGCGACGACGAAGGCGTCCGCGTCCGCCGGGACCGCGCGCGTCACCGCCGCCCACTCGGCCGCCGAGACGGCGGGCCCGGGTTCGCCGAACATCGTCGGGTGCTGCACGCCGTCCACCACGGTCACCGTGGTCCGGGTCGGGCCGGCCAGGGGGACGACGGTCGCGGGCACGTCGAGCCCGGCGAGCTCGGCGGCCAGCCACCGCCCGGCCGGACCCCCGAGCGGCAGCAGGCACCGGGACCGGGCCCCCACCGACCCCAGGACGCGGGCCACGTTCACGCCCTTCCCGCCCGGGCGGCGGGTGACGTCCAGGACTCGCTGGGTGTGGCCGACCCGCTGCTGCGCCACCCGGTAGGTGACGTCCACGGCGGGGTTGGGGGTGAGCACCGCGACCACGTTCGCGACGGGGTTCACGACGGGGTTCCCGACGGGGTTCCCGCAGGCGCCCGCCGCGGCGAGCGCCTGCGGGCGTACAGCGCGCTGCCGACCCCCGGGTCGTAGCGGGGTTCCACCGGTTCCAGGGCGAAGCGGCTGCGGTGCAGCGCCTCGAGGAACGCGGTCCGCACGACGGGGGCCTGGAACAACCCGCCGGTGCCGGACACGAGGACCTCCTCCCCGGGCCGGTGACCCAGGGCCAGGGCGGTGCTCTCGACGAGGCCGGCCAGTTCGGCGGCCGCCGCCCCGACGATCCGGCGCGCCGTGTCGTCCCCGGCCGCAGCGGCCTCGGTGACCAGCGGGGCCAGCCGGGCGACGTCGGCGCGCCGGCTGCCCCAGTCGTCCAGGACGACCCCGATGACGTCGTGCGCGTGCCGGACGCCGGCGGCCGCCAGGACCGCGTCGTGCAGGGGCGTCCGGGGGGCGCGGCCGTCGGCCATCCGGGAGAACGCGCGCAGGCCCTCGACGGCCACCCAGTGCGCCGAACCCTCGTCGCCGAACAGCTCCCCCCAGCCCCCCGTGCGCCGGGTGCGGCCCTCGTGCTCGCCGTAGGCGATCGACCCCGTCCCGGCGACGACGTTGACGCCGTCGCGGCCCCCGAGCGCACCGGCCCAGCCCGAGACCATGTCGTTGCCGCACAGGTAGCGGCGGTGGCCCAGCACCCGGGCGGGCAGCTCGTCGAGCGCGGCGACGTCCCCGCTCACCTCCCCGTAGCCGGGGAAGGCGAAGAACGCGAACTCCACGTCCTGCGGTGCGATCTGCGCGGTGACCTCGCGGACGCCGTCGGCGACGACGCGTTCCACCCCGGCGAGCCCTCCGGCGCTGCCGAAGTAGTAGCAGGACGGCTGGGTGCTGCGGGCGACGACACCGCCGTCGGGGTCGAGGAGGACGAAGGCGGTCTTCGTCCCGCCCCCGTCCATCCCCAGGTGGTACCTCACGCGTCCCCACCGCCGGTCAGGGCGTGGATGCGCACGCCCTGGACGACGCGGTTCACCGTGCCCGCCGGGAACGGGTCGTCGGGCGTGCACCCGTGGCGCACGGAGGCGCTCAGGGCGAGCAGCTGCACGAACACCGCGAGCGCGACGGCGCGCAGGCCGTCCGGCAGGCCGTCCAGGTGGGGGACCGCGAAACCCCCGTCCGCTCCGACGTGGACGACGCGGGCCGTGCCGTCCGCCCGCAGCTCGGCGGCCATGTCCGCGTCGTAGCGCGCCGTGTGCGGGTCGGCCGAGCCGAGGACGACGACGAGGGTGCGGTCGTCGACGACGGACTTCGGTCCGTGGCGGAACCCCAGCGGGCTGTCGTGGAAGGACGCGGTGCGGCCCGCGGTCAGCTCGAGGACCTTCAGCGCGCCCTCCTGGGCCAGCCCCTTCAGGGGGCCGCTGCCGAGGTGGACGACCCGGTGCGGCAGCGGGTCGAGCAGTTCCCCGACGGCGTCCGTGCGCTCCAGGACCGACTCCGCGGCCGCGGCCAGCTGCTCCACCGCGCCGAGGTGGTCCTCCTGGAAGGCGCACAGCGCCGCGAGCAGCATCGTGGAGAAGCTGGAGGTCATGGCGAAACCGGTGTCGTGGGTCTGCTCGGGCAGGAGCAGGACGAAGGAGCGGCCGGACCCGTCGCGGTCGAGGGCCAGCCGGCCCCTTGCGTTGCAGGTGATGACGAGGTGGTGCGCCTCGGGGGCGAGCTCGTCGGCGAGCTGGACGGCGGCCACGCTCTCGGGGCTGTTGCCGGAACGGGCGAAGGACACCAGCAGGACCGGCCGGGGTTCGGCGAAGGCGGTGCGGGGGTCGGACACCAGGTCGGTCGTCGCGATGCTCTCCAGGCGCCGCCGCAGCGGGCGGCGCAGCGTGGCCGCCGCGATGTCACCCACGAACGCCGACGTGCCCGCGCCGGTGAACACGACGCGCAGGTCCGGCCGGGCCAGCAGCGGGTCGAGGAACGCCCGCAGGGCCGGGCCGCGCCCCTGCAGGACCCGGTGCAGGTCGCGCCAGGCTTGCGGCTGCTGCCGGACCTCGTCGTGGGTCGCGCTGGTGAGGTCGTCGGTGGGTGTGGTCGCGTCGGTGGTCACGGTTCTCCAGAGGGGTGGTGGCGTCAGCCCTTGAGGCCGGCCGACGCCATGGTGGCGACGAACTGCTTCTGGGCCAGGAGGAAGAGGACGATGAGGGGGACGGTGGCCACGACGTTGCCGGCCATGAGCAGCGACCAGTCGGTCCGCCGGGTCCCCTGGAACGTGGTCAGCCCCAGCTGCAGGGTGAAGTTCTGCTCGTCGTTGATCGCGACCAGCGGCCAGACCAGGTCGTTCCACGAGCCCAGCAGCGTGAAGATCGCCAGGGTCGCCATCGCCGGGCGGGCCAGCGGCAGCACGACGAGCAGGAACACCTGCAACCGCGAGCACCCGTCGACCCGCCCCGCCTCCTCCAGCTCCGCCGGCAGGGACAGGAAGAACTGGCGCATGAGGAAGATCCCGAACGCCGACGCGAGCCACGGGACGATGGCGGCGCCCAGGTCGTTGACCAGACCCAGCTTCGCGAACACGACGTACGTGGGGACCATCAGCAGCTGCGAGGGGATCATGATGGTGGCGAGGATGCCGAGGAACCCCAGTTCCCGCCCCGGGAAGCGCAGTCGCGCGAACCCGTAGCCCGCCAGGGAGCACAGCACGAGGTGCGAGGCGATGGACACGACCGAGACGACGACCGTGTTGCCCAGCCAGCGCAGGATCCCCGACTCGGCGAACAGGCGCTCGTACCCGTCGAGGGTGAACCGCGAGGGCCAGAACCCCGGCGGGATCCGGGTGATGTCGGAGGCCGGGGAGAAGGAGGTCAGGAACATCTCGGCGAAGGGCAGCAGGAACACCACGGCCACGGGCAGCAGCAGCAGGTGCCAGGGGCTGAAGGGCAGGCGGCGGCGGGCGGGGGGCCGGGGCGGTCCCTCGACCGCCGGGGCACCTACCCGGCGGGCGGTGGGGGAGGTGGGGGTCCTCGTCGGGTCCGTCATCGGGTCCTCCGGGCGGCGCGTCGTTGGGTCACGGTCACGGCGACGGTCACCGCCAGGGTGACGACGAACAGGGCGTAGGCGATCGCCGAGCCGTAGCCGAACTGCAGCTGCTGGAAGGCCGTGGTCCAGATGAGGTACACGATCGTCTGGGTGGCCTCGAGCGGCCCGCCGCGCGTGGTGGCGTAGACGAGGTCGAACAGCTGCAGCGCCTGCAGGGTCTGGTAGACGCCCACGAAGACCGTCACGGGCCGCAGCTGCGGCCAGACCACCCGCCAGGTGACCTGGAACGAGTTCGCGCCGTCGATGCGGGCCGCCTCGACCGTCTCGTGCGGGACGTCCTGCAGGGCCGCGAGGTAGATGACGGTGGTGAACGCCGCCTGCCCCCACAACGACATGATCGTGATGACGACCATCGCCTGGCCGCTGTCCTCCAGCCAGCCCTGCTGGGGCAGGTGCAGGACGCGCAGGACGTTGTTGACGAGGCCGAACTGCGGGCTGAACAGGTAGGTCGTGAGGATGCCGGTGGCCGCCGCGGAGACGACGAAGGGCACGAACACCGCCGTCCGGTAGAAACCGATGAAGCGGATGCGCCGGTTCAGCGCCGTCGCCAGCGTCAGCCCCAGCAGCAGGGAGGCCGGTACGAACATGGCGGTGTAGAGGACCGTGTGGAGCGCGGCGCCCAGCAGCGAGGGGTCGCTGAACAGGTCGCGGTAGTTCTGCGTCCCGACCCCGACCTGCGGGCTGAAGCCGTCCCACCTCCGGAACGACAGGACCAGCGCCCAGACGGCGGGGAACAGCGTGAGCCCGCCGACCACGACGAGCGCGGGGGCCACGAACCCCCAGCCCGCGAGGGCCTCGCCCGGCACCCGCCGACGGCGGACGGGGCGTGGGGTGGGTGGGCGGACGGGACTCGGGTACGTCGTCACCGTCGACTCCTCTCCTTCTCGTCAACCTCGTCGCAGAGCACGGTCGGCCACCTCGGCGGCGTCCTGGAGGGCGGTCCGCGGGTCGCCTCGACCCTGCAGGACGTGGGCCACGGCGTTCCCGACGGCCTCGGACAGCCCGTTGTACCCGGGGACGGTGGGGCGCGTCTGCCGGGCGTTGGCCGCGTTGGCCTCGATGACGTCCAGGCCGGGCAGTTCCCGGGCCTGGGCGAGGAAGGCCGGGCTGGTCGCCTCGCTGAGCCGCAGCGGCAGGTTCCCGACGGCGACGTTGAACCGCTCGTCCTGCTCGGCCGACGTCAGCCACCGGGTGAACTCCGTGGCCCAGTGCGCGCGGTTCACGTCGCGGTTGTCGAACAACGTCCACAGGTCCGGTCCGGAGACCGTCTGGTGGTCCCCGTCGGTCCCGGGGAGCTGGACGACCCCGTAGGAGGTCCCGGCGGTCCTGAGGGCCGACAACTCCCACGGGCCGGAGGTCATCATGGCGACCCGGTCGCTCGCGAACAGCTGGGCGAACTTCGTGTCGGTCTGGTCCAGGTAGACGCTGCGGTCCTCGACCGCCATCGACCGCAGGAACTCCAGCGCGTCGACACCGGCCTGCGACTGGAAGGCCGACCGGCCGGTGCTCTCCTCCAGGACGGCCCCGCCGTTCTGCCACAGGTGCGGCCACAACTGCCAGGTCGTCTCCTCGCTGCCGGAGACGGAGTAGGCGTAGCCGAAGGTGTTCGTCGCCGGGTCGGTGAGGACCTTCGCCGCGGTGCGGAAGTCCTCCCAGGTCCACTCCGGCGTGGGGTGGTCGACGCCGGCCCGGTCGAAGACGGTGGTGTTGTAGAACAGCGAGATGTTGTCGACCACCGCCGGGAAGCCGATGGTGCGCCGCCCGGTGGGCCGGGCGGTGTCCCGGGCGGCCCGGGGGAACTCCTCCCACCGCACGTCGGGGTCCTGGGCGGTGCTCGTGATGTCCAGGGTGCGGTTCGAGCGCTCGAGCTGGCTGGCCCAGGACCCGAACGTGTACGAGATGTCCGGGGCCTGGTCGGCGGCGAAGGACGCGGCCAGCTTCTGCAGCAGTTCCTCCGTGGAGGAGGCCCCGGGGGACAGGTCGATCCGGACGTTGGGGTGCAGCTGCTGGAACTCCTCGACGAGACCCTGCAGGAGGTCCTGCGCCTCGTCGCTCTGCCCGGACCAGAACACCAGCTGCACCTCGGCGTCGGTGTCCAGGACGGTGATCTCCTCCCGGCCGCATCCACCGAGCAGGGACGAGACGCCGAGCGCGGCGGCAACGGACAGGACGGTCCTACGGGTGGCGCGCACGGCGGGCTCCTCCACTCGGTCCGGTCACAGCGCGTCCGCCGGCAGCGTCTCGCGCAGGGCTTCGGGCAGGAGGTCGCCGTGGGCGAGGACGAGCTCGTCGCACATCGACCAGATCTGCTCGGGGGTGAGCGTCGAGGAGGCGTTGGGGTCGACGAGCACCGCCTGGCGCAGCAGGCGCGGGTCCCCGGTCCGGGCCGCCTCGACGGTCAGCTCGGCGACCGACACGTACGGGCGGTTCACCGCGGCGGCCTGCACCGGCAGGGACCCCATCGGGACCGGCCGGACGCCGTCGGCGCCGACGAGCGTCGGGACCTCCACGACGCACCCCGCCGGCAGGTTGTCGACCAGCCCGCGGTTGACGACGTTGGCGTGGATCTCCCGCGAGGTCCCCGTGACCAGGGAGTGGATGACCTGCGGCGCGTACTCCGTGGCCCCGTCCTCCAGCTCCAGGGCGCCACCCGCGGCCAGGACCCGCTCGGCGGTGAGGAACTCCTGGACGTTGGCCTCGGAGACGCCGAGGTACTCCAGGGGTTGCAGGCGGAACCGCTCCACCTGCTCGTCCGAGCGCAGGAACCACGGCAGGTACTCCGAGGAGTGCTCGCTCGTCTCGGTCGGGTAGTACCCGATCCGGCGGAACACCTCGACGCGGACGCGACGCCCGAGCCCGGGGTCGGCGGCGATCCGCTCGCGCAGCACCGGGTACAGGTCGCGGCCCTCGTGCGTCCACTCCAGCAGCCACGACTGGTGGTTCACGCCGGCGGCGCGGAAGCGGGTCCGCTCGACGGGGACGCCGACGAGTTCAGCGAGGTCGTGCGCGGTCCAGTACACGCTGTGGCACAGGCCCAGGGTGGTCAGCTCGGGGGCGACGACGTCCAGCCACCAGACGTTCATCGCCATCGGGTTCGTGTAGTTCAGCAGGACCGCGCCGGGGGCGACGTCGCGCACGTCGGCGGCCAGGGCGGACAGGAACGGGAAGGTGCGCAGGGCCCGGAACACCCCGCCGACCCCCGTCGTGTCGCCGATCGTCTGCCGCAGGCCGTACCGGGCCGGGATCTCCAGGTCGCGGCGGGTCGCCTCGATCCCGCCGACCTGCACCATGTCGACGACGACGTCGGCGTCCGCGAGCGCTCGCCGGCGCTCGGTGGTGGACGTGATGGACACCCCGGTGCGGCGGTTCCCGCCGAGGCGTTCGACGACCTGGCGCGCGGTGCCGTCGGCCACCCGCAGCCGCCGCTCGTCGACGTCGAGGAGGACGAGGTCGAGGGGGCCCAGGTCGTCGAACCGGACGAGGTCGGCGACGAGCTGCCGGGTGAAGACCACGCTGCCCGCCCCGACGAAGGTCACTCGTGTCATGGCCCGATGGTGAGCGGGTCGCGCAGTCCCGTGCAACGATCTGCGCGAAGCGCTCAGAACTTCTGATCGGATTCCCGATGACCCCCACGACGCCGGAGGCGGACCACCCGCTGGGTCCCGGCAAGCGCGCCCACCGGCTCCGCGCCGAACTGCGGTTGCTGGCCGAGCTCGGCGCCGCGCAGGCGCCGGTCAGCCTCCACCGGCTCGTGGAGGAGCTGTCCGTCTCGGTCGCCACCGTGCGCCGCGACCTCGCCGACCTGGAGGCGCAGGGCCTCGTCGTGCGGACCCACGGCGGGGCCCGGACCACCGCCGCGGCCGTCGAGATCCCCGTGCGGTTGCGCACGGGCACCTCCCCGGAGGTGAAGCGGCTGATCGCCCGCCGGGCCGCGACGTTCCTGCCGCCGGGTCCGTTCGCGGTGGCCATCGGCGGGGGGACGACCGCGGCCGAGGTGGCGCGGTCCCTGGTGTTCCGCGCCGACCTGACGATCCTCACGAACTCCCTCACCACCGCCGCCGAGATCGGGGGGCGGCAGAACCTGCGGGTCCTGGTGACGGGCGGCACGGTCCGGCCCAGCTCCCTCGAGATCGTCGGCGCCCTCGCCGAGAGCTCGTTCTCGGCCCTCAACACCGGGATCGCCTTCCTCGGGGCCGACGGGGTGAGCGCCGCTGGCGGCGTCACCACCCACGACGAGGTGGAGGCCCGCACGAACGCCGCGATGGTCGCCGGGGCCCAGCGGTCCGTCGTCGTCGTCGACTCCTCCAAGATCGGGCGGGTCACGCTGGCACCGGTCGCGGACCTCGCGGCGGTCGACGACGTGGTGACCGACGACGGTGCCGCCGAGGCCGACCTGCGCGCCATCGAGCGGGCCGGGCCCCGGGTCCACGTCGTGCGCCGTGCGCAGCGCGCCGACACCGACGTCCGCCGGGGTGGGGGGAGCCGCACGTAGGGTGGGGGAGGACGACGGTCTGGCCAGGACCGCCGCCACGTCGCCCGAGGAGCCCGGTGTCCCAGCCGCAGGAGCACGTCCCCGCCTACGGCGAGGTCGACCTGACGACCTGCGAGAGCGAACCCATCCACGTGCCGGGGGCCATCCAGCCCCACGGCCTCCTGCTCGCCCTCGAGGAGCCGTCCCACCGCGTCGTCGTCGCCTCGGAGAACACCGCCGAGCTGCTCGGCCGGGCGCCGGGGTCGGTGCTGGGCGCGGACCTGGCCGACCTGCTGGGCCAGGACGTGGCCGCGCGGGTGCGCGGGGCGCGCGAGGACGACGACGCCCGGGACGAGGCCCTGCACGCGCGCCTGGTCCTGGGCGGTGCGGAGGTCGACGTCGACGTCGTCGTGCACGTCAGCGGCGACCGGACGGTCGTGGAGGTCGAACCCGTCGGCCACGGCGTCGAGCCGGTCTCCTACCGCGCCACCCGCGGCGCGGTGGCGCGCCTGGCGGGGACGACGGACGTCGACGCGCTGTGCCGCCGGCTGGCCCGGGAGGTCCGCGCCGTCCTGGGGTTCGACCGCGTCATGGTCTACCGGTTCGACGCGCAGTGGAACGGGGAGGTCGCCGCCGAGGACCGCCGGGACGACCTCGAGCCCTTCCACGGCCTGCGCTACCCCGCCAGCGACATCCCCGCCCAGGCCCGCCGGCTGTACACCCTGAACTGGACGCGGCTCATCGCGGACGTCGACTACCGCCCGGTCCGCCTCGAACCCCTGGTCGACCCGGGCACGGGCGCCCCCCTGGACCTGTCCGGGTCGGTGCTGCGCAGCGTCTCGCCGATCCACCTGGAGTACCTGCACAACATGGGCGTCACCTCGTCCATGTCGATCTCGCTGCTGGTCGACGGGCGGCTGTGGGGCCTGGTCGCCTGCCACCACTACTCCGGCCCGCACCGGCCCGGGTACGACGCCCGGTCCGCGGCGGAGTTCCTGGGGCAGACGACGTCCCAGCTCGTCGGGGAGCGCTCGCGCTCGCGCGAGCGCGACGAGGCCCTGGCCGCCCAGGAACTGATGTCCGACGTGCTGGCCGGGGTCTCGGCGCAGAGCCGCGACCCGCTGACGGCCCTCGTGGAGGACGGGCGCGTGGTCGACCTGCTCGGTGCCGGTGGTGTCGCGGTCTGGGACGGGCACCGGCTGCTGACGTCCGGGCGGGTGCCGCCGTGGGCGCAGGTCCAGCGCACGGCGCGGTTGCTCGGGCGGGCCGACGGCGCGGTCACGTTCACCGACCGCCTCTCCACCCTCGACCCGCGCCTGCGCGAGGTCGCCGAGGCGGCCGCGGGGGCGCTGCGCATCGGGCTGGACGGCGACGGCTGGCTGCTGTGGTTCCGCCCCGAACAGCCCGAGACGGTCTCCTGGGGCGGGGACCCCGAGAAGGCCGCGACCGTCGAGGGCGAGGGTCCGGAGGTGCGGATCAGCCCTCGCAAGAGCTTCGAGAAGTGGCAGGAGGTCGTGCGGGGCCGCAGCCTGCCCTGGCGGCCCTGGCACGCCTCGACGGCCGAACGGCTGCGGAGCCAGCTCACCGCGATCATGCTCGGCCGCTCCCGGGGGCAGATCGCGATCGCGGAGTCCCTGCAGCGCGCCGTCGTCCTCGACGAGGCGCCGGAGGTGCCCGGTTTCGACGTGCACGCGCGGTACCGCCCCGCCGCCGGGGGCCAGCTCGGCGGGGACTGGTGGGACCTGCTGCCGCTGCCGGGGGACCGCGTGGCGGTGGTCGTCGGCGACGTGGCCGGCCACGGCGTGCACGCGGCCGCGGCCATGGCGCAGCTGCGCACGGCCCTGCGCGCCTACCTGCTCGAGGGGCACAGCCCCGCGGCCGCGCTCGACCGGCTCGACGCGCTCGTGACCACCCTGAACGGCAACCACACCGCGACCGCGGTGGTGGGCGTCGTCGGCCGCCCCGACCCCGCCCGCCCGGGCGCCCCGGCCGCGGTGGAGCTCGCCAGCGCCGGCCACCCGGCCCCGCTGCTCGTCACGGCGGCGGGCGCGGACCCGCTCGTGGTCCCCACCCGGCCGATGCTCGGCCTCGGCTTCGGCCCGACCAGCGGCACGGCCGGGGAGGTGGTGAGCGCGCAGGTGCCGGTCGAGGCCTCGCTGCTCTTCTTCACCGACGGCCTCGTCGAGCGCCGCGGCGCCAGCCTGTCCACGACGACCGAGCAGCTCGGTCACGAGGCCGTCCGCGCGGTGGCCGAGGGGCTGAGCCCGCCCGACGTGGCCGACCGCCTGCTGGGGGCCGTCCCCGGCCGCGCCGAGGACGACACCACCCTCGTCCTGGTCCGGCTCGCCCCGCCCGCCGCGCTCACCTAGGGTCGTGATCGGTGTCGGGACCAGGCGCCGCAGTGGGTTGTGCCCCGGACCGGGGCCGGGAGGTGTTCGGCCGGAGGGGGAACGCAGTGCAGGGAACCGCGCGCGACGACGTCGCCGTCGCCGACGTGTCCGCCATCACCGGTGACGCCCCCGCCGCGGTCCTGCTCGTGCACCTGGCCGAGCGGACGGTGGTCCACGTCAACCCCGTCGCCCGCCAGCTCGCACCCGCGGCGGACCTCCCGCTCACGGTCGACGACTGGTCGGACGCGGCGGGGCTGGTCGACCTCGACGGGGCGGAGCTGTCGGAGACCGAGCACCCGCTGTCCCGGGTCGCGCGGTCCGAACCCGTGGTGGGGCAGGCGGTCTCGGCGGCCGCCGGCAGCGACCTCGGTGGCCGGCGCGAACCCCTGTGGGTCGTGGCGCTGCCGATGGCCGGGGCCCCGATGCTCGAGGACCACGCCCTCGTCGTCTTCCTGCCCCTGCGCGACCAGCGCGCCGCCCGGGCGGCCATGGACGCGGCGACGGAGCAGGCGGTGCTGCGCGACCGCGCGGTGCTCGCCACGGGACTGTCCTTCACCGTCGCGGACGCCCGCGACCCCGACCTGCCGCTGGTCTGGGTCAACCCCGCCTTCACCGCCACCACGGGCTACTCGATCGAGGAGGTGGTGGGCCGCAACTGCCGGTTCCTGCAGGGGCCCGGCAGCGACCCCGCGGTGCGCCAGCAGATGCGCGACGCGCTGGAGGCCGGCGAGCCCGTCACCGTGACGCTGCTGAACTACCGCAAGGACGGTCTGGGCTTCTGGAACCAGGTCGCCATGAGCCCGATCTTTGGACCCGACGGGACGCTCACGCACTACGTCGGCATCCAGACCGACGTCAGCGGCCGCGTCGCGGCCGACCGCGCCCGCGACGAGGCGCTGGCCGCCGAGCGGGCCGCCCGCGCCGAGGCCGAGCAGGCGCGGCACCGGGCCGAGGAGCACCGGGCCCGGCTCGACCTGCTCGCCGAGGCGACCCACCGGCTGTCCGGCACCCTGGACGTCGCCGAGTGCCGACGTCGCCTGCTGCAGCTGGTCGTGCCGCAGCTCGCGGACTGGGCCGTCGTCGTCAGCCCGGACGAGAAGGGCCAGATCGGTCAGGTCACCGCGCTGCACGCGCGCCCGGCGGACGCCGGCCGGTTCGAGGCCTACCTCGACGCCCTGCGCCGCACCACCCTGCGCGGGCCGCTGCACGAGCTCCTGCTGCAGGGGGCCCCCGCCCGCCGCATCGGCGACTACGGCTCCCCGCAGGTGCGGGAGCTGCGCCGCGGCTGGGTGGAGGACCAGCACGTCCTGGACCTGTCCGACGAGCTGGGCGTCTCCTCCGTGCTCGTCGTCCCGCTGCCCGGCCGGCGCTCCGACAACGACCTCATGGTCCTCGTCCGGGTCACGGGTGCGCCCGCGCACACCGACGACGACCTGGGCATCGCCGTCGACCTCGGCCGCCGCGCGGGCCTGCTCCTGGACAACGCCCGGCTGTACGAGGAGCAGCACCACATCGCCACCGAGCTGCAGCGCAGCCTGCTGCCGGATCTGCCGACGGTGGCCGGTCTGCAGGTGGCGGCGCGCTACCACGCCGGCCAGGACGGCAACGACGTCGGCGGCGACTTCTACGAGCTCATCGACGTGCCGGGGGACGGGACCGCCGTCGTCATCGGTGACGTCGCCGGGCACGACGTGTACGCGGCCGCGGCCATGGGGCACCTCAAGGGCCTGCTGCGCGCGTGCGCGTGGGACCGGACGCTGGCGACCCCGGCCGCCGTGCTCACCCGCGTCGACGAGCTGATCGCCGCCCTCGGCATGACGACCATGGCGACCGTCAGCTACGCCCGGCTCACGCCCGACGGTCCGGACCACTGGTCGGTGGAGCACTCCTCGGCCGGGCACCCGCCCCTGCTCGTGCGCCACGCCGACGGGACGGTGCGGTACCTCCCCGACGCCTCGGGCATCCCGCTGGGCGTCGAACCCACCCTCCCGCGGGCCACGCTCACCGAGCGGTTGCCGGCGGGGTCGTTGCTGCTGTGCTACACCGACGGGCTCGTCGAGCGGCGCGGTGAGGTGCTCAGCGTGGGGATGGACCGGCTCGCGCGCGTGGCCGCCGCGGCACCGCACGAGCCCGAGGCGCTGTGCGAGCACCTGCTCGCCGAGCTCGGCGACAGCCACGACGACATCGCCCTGCTCGCCGTCCGGCTCTGAGGTCCCGGCCCTCCGGTCGCCGGGCGCGGGTTTCCGGGGGAAGGTTCAGGTGATGTGCCAGCTCACCCCACCCGCCGAGATCGTCCTCGTCATGGACGAGACGGCGGGCCGTCTCGCCCGGCGGTTCCTCGACGAGCACTGGTGCCGTCCCCACGCCTCCGCGCTGCGACCCCAGGGCGACCTGGTGGTGACCGAGCTGGTCACCAACGCCGTCCGGCACGGCGCACCGCCGGCGGCCCTGCGCCTGGAGTGCGAGGGGGAGGCCGGGGTCGTGGTCCGGGTCCACGACGCCGACCCGCACGCCCCCCAGCTGCGGCACGTCGACCCCGGGGCCCTCGGCGGCCGCGGCATCGCCCTCGTCGACGTGCTGAGCGCGCAGTGGGGGGTCGACCCCGCCGCCGACGGCAAGACCGTGTGGTCCCGCCTCGTGGGGAGAACTCCGACGGGCTGACCCGGACCGACGTGGCTACGTTGGGCACACCTTTCCCAGAGGTGCCCGTCCCGCGCGAGAACCAGCAGGTGCAGACAGCCGCCTGCGTGGACATTCGGAGTTCCCATGGTCACCCCTGCCCAGAACACCCCCAGCCGCCGGCGGGTCCTCGGCGCCGCCGGCGCCGCCGCCGCGACCGGTGCCCTGTCCGCCTGCAGCGGCTTCTCCACCCCCGGCTCCGGCGGGTCCGGGGAATCCTCCGGCGGTGACGCGCTCACGATGATCACCTGGGCCTCGGACGCCGAGGCGAGCGCGTTCAGGAAGCTCGCGGACGGTTTCGCGGCCCAGACCGGCACGACGGTGAACCTGCAGGTCGTGCCGTACTCGGAGGTCCTCACGGCCGTCGACACCGGGCTGCGCACCGACTCCCCGCCGGACCTGTTCCGCGTCAGCTACACCGACGTCGCCGCCTACCGGCGCCAACAGGTGCTGGCCGACCTCACCGACGCGAGCACGCTGGAGCCGTCCTTCCTGCCCGCCTTCTGGGCGGCCGTCACCGACGACGACGGCACGTTCGGGATCCCGCACCACACCGACACGTCGATGGTGCTGCTGAACACCGCGGCGGTCGCCTCCGCCGGCCTCGGGACGCTGCCCACCACGCTGCAGGACGCCTGGACGTGGGAGCAGTTCGCCGACGCCCTCGGACGCATCCAGCCCTCCCGGGCCGACACGTACGCCTTCGCGGCGAACTGGCAGAACGCCGGCGCCTACCGCTGGCTGAACTTCGTGGACCAGGCCGGCGGGCGGTTGCTCACCGAGGACCTGCAGTCCGTGGCCACCGGGGACGCGGGGGCGCTGAAGGCGGTCACCTTCACCCGCGACCTGTTCCGCAACCAGCTCACCCCGCAGAACGCCTCCGCCCGCGGGCAGGCGGCCAGCGACCTGTTCCTCAACCAGACCGTCGCCACGGCGTTCGCGGGGGACTTCCTGCTCAGCGAGATCGAAGGCGGCGGGTTCGAGTACTCCGCGACCTTCCTGCCGCGCGACGTCAACGCGTCGGCCGACCTCGGCGGCAACGCCCTCGTCGCCGTCGAGGCGAGCGCGAACAAGGACAAGGCCCTGGCCTTCCTCACCTACTGCGCCCAGGCCGAGCAGATGTCCGCGTTCTGCACCGAGGCGTCCGTGCTGCCCACCCGCAGCGACATCGACGCCACCACGTTGCAGTACCCCGTGCGGCCCGACCTCATGGCCCTGTACGTCGAGCAGGCCAAGGCCATCCGCGAACCGCTCGTGCAGCAGGTCGTCGTGCCGAGCTTCAGCGCGATCAACGCCCAGCTGCGCGACCGGCTGGACGAGGTGTTCCTCGGCTCCGAGGACGACGCCGCGGCGCTGGAGCGGATCACCGACGGCGTCGCGTCGGTGCTGCAGACGTCGTGAGCACCGCCGCTGCGCACCCCGGGACCACGACGTCCCACCGGCCCGCGGTGCGCCGCTGGGCGACGTCGTACCTCATGCTCGCCCCGGCCCTGCTGCTGTTCGGGGTCTTCGTGCTGTACCCGCTCGTGGGGGCGGTGCGGATCTCGCTGACGAACTCGACCGGCATCGGGCAGGCGCAGTTCGTCGGGCTGGCCAACTACCGGGCCATGCTGTCGGACCCCACGTTCTGGCAGGCAGCCGGCAACACGGCGCTGCTGGCCGTGGTGTCCGTGCCGGTCAGTCTCGGTCTCGGTCTCGGTCTCGCGCTCCTGCTGCGCGACCGCGTCCCCGGCGGGGGGTTGTTCCGGGCCGTGTTCCTGGCCCCGTACGTCATCTCCGGCGTCGTCGTCGCGATGGCGGGCCGCTGGGTCTTCGACCAGAACGTCGGCATCGTCGACCGCGTCCTGGCGGGAGTCGGTCTGCCGCAACCGGACTGGCAGTCCGACGGGACGGCGGCCGCCGTCTCCGTCGTCCTGGTGCTGCTGTGGGCCCGCACCGGCCTGGCCGTGATCCTCTACCTCAGCGCCCTGCAGGGCATCGACCGGGACGTCCTGGAGGCCGCCGAGCTGGACGGGGCGTCGTCGTGGCAGCGGCTCAAGGACGTCGTGTGGCCGCTCGTGCGGCCCACGACGTTCTTCCTCACCGTGATGCTGGTCATCGAGACGTTCCAGGTGTTCGACATCGTGTGGGTCATGACCAAGGGCGGGCCCGCCGGGTCGACCGAACTGCTCGTCACCTACGCCTACGGCCAGGGTTTCGCCGCCCGCCGCGAAGGCTACGGATCGGCGATCGGTGTCGTCGTGTTCGTCGTGGTGCTCGCCGCCACCGTCCTGTGGTGGCGGGCCCAGCGCTCCAGCGAGGACGAGCAGTGACCGGCGTGCGGACCGCGCCGCGCTCGCGTCCCGACGTCGAGGTGAGCCGCGGACCGCGGCAGCGGCGGGGTGCCCGGCGCGGCAAGGTCCTCGTCCTCGTCGTGCTCAGCCTCCTGTGGCTGTTCCCGCTGTACTGGATGCTCGTCACCGCCGTGTCCCCGCGCGACGACCTCGCCTCGGGCCGGATCGGCCTGTTCCCCACGACGCTGGACCCGGGGGGTTTCTCCCGCGCGCTGACGCAGTTCCCCGTGCTGCAGTGGGCGCAGAACTCCCTGGCCATCGCGGTCGTCGCCGTGGTCATCACGGTGGCCGTCGACGTCACCGCCGGGTACGTCCTGGCCAAGCACCGGTTCCCGGGCCGGGCGGTGGTGTTCTTCCTCATCATCGCCACGCTGATGATCCCCGTGCAGGTGCTGCTCATCCCGCAGTTCGACCTGGTGAACTCCCTCGGGTGGATCAACTCCTACTGGGCGGTGATCGTCCCGCGGTCGGCGGAGGCGTTCGGGGTGTTCCTGGCGCGGCAGTACTTCCTGTCGCTGCCCGACGAGCTCCTGGAGGCCGCCCAGCTCGACGGGGCCGGGCAGCTGCGGACCCTGTGGTCGATCGTGCTGCCGTTGTCGCGCCCGCTGGTCGCCGTGCTCGTGGTCATGACGTTCATGTACCGGTGGAACGAGTTCGCCTGGCCGCTGGTCGCGCTGCGCGACCCCGGCCTCTACACCCTGCCCGTCGGGTTGTCGTTCCTGCAGACCCAGTACACGACGGACTACCCGGCGCTCATGGCGGGAGCGCTGGTCTCGGTGCTGCCCGTCCTCGTCCTGTTCGGCATCGCCCAGCGGCAGTTCGTCGCCGGCATCGCCCGCAGCGGGCTGAGGTGAGCGGGACGGCAGCGGGCGCGCACGCGACGGCGGACCGCTACGCCGAGGCCCTGGGGGTGGGGGCGGGCGCCGAGCTCCTCGAGTTCGACCTCACGGGGTTCGACCGCACCGGCCTGCCCGTCACCGGCACCGTGTGGCGCCCCCACCCCGGCGCGGCGACGTCGGGGCACGGCGTCGGCTACGGCGCCGACCCCGCCGCCGCCCGTCGCGGCGCCCACGGCGAACTGGCCGAGCAGGTGCTGCTGGACCGGCACCTGCGCACCCTCGCCCCCGTCGAGGCCACGTTCGCCGACCTGCTCGCCGCCCGCGGTCCCGGCGGCGTCGTCGACCCCGTCGAACTCGTCCTGCCCGCGGGCAGCCGGTACTCCCCGGACCTGCCCCTGCGCTGGCTGCCGATGCGGCGCTGGCGCACGGGGGAGGAGGTGCTCGTGCCCGCCGAGTTCGTCGCCCCGCACGCGGGCGGGGTCCGCGGCGGGCCCCCGGGCGGGGGTTTCCTCACGACCCCCATCACCAACGGCATGGGGGCCGGGGACACCCTGGAGCGCGCCGTGGCCCACGGCATCGGTGAACTGTTGCAGCGCGACGGCGACACCGTCTCCTTCCGCGCCCTGGAACAGGGCGTCCTCGTGGACGGGGTGGCCGAGCACCCGGCGACCGCCGACGTGTGGGCCGCGCTCGTGGCCGCGGGCCTGGAACCGCAGGTCAAGCTCGACAGCACCGAGTTCGCCGTCGTCGTGCACGCGGTCGCCCGCGACACCGCACCCGAGCGGACGCCGATGGCCGTCACCGCCGTGGGGGAGGCCGCCGCCCTGGACGCGGCGAGCGCGGCCCGCAAGGCGCTGCTGGAACTGGCCAGTTCCCGGGCCCGGCGCGCGTTCGCGTTCGGCCCCCTGGACCCGGTGCGGACCCGGCTGGGGCCGTACTGGGCCGCCGAGGAGCGCGCCCCGCTGCCGGAGTCCGAACCCCGCGCGCTGGCGGCGACGGCGGACTGGACGCACCGCTCCGGGACCGAGCTGGCCCGGCTGGTGGAGCCGATGCTGCGCGTCGCGTCGCACGTCGGGCTGCACGGGCTGCCCACCGCGCCGGAGCGGGAACCGGGCGAGGAGCTCACCGAGCTGCTGGCGCGGCTCGCGGCGTTCGACGTCCTCGTCCACGCCGTCGCCGTGCAGACCTCCCGGGGCCCGGTGCACGTCGCCAAGGTGGCCGTGCCGGGGTTGGAGGTCGAGACGCTGTCCTACCACCGCATCGGCGAGCGCGTGCTGCGGCGGCTGCTGGAGCGCGGCTCACCCCTCGTCGGCCTCGGGGAGCCGGCGGGACCGCGCCGACCCGTCCTGCTGACCGCCGCGGCGCGCGAACGGGTCGGCGGCCCGGCGTGGTTCGACACCGAGGCCGCCGACGCCACGGTGGGGGAGCTGTACCCGCTCTACCGCGAACCCGTCCGGCACGCCCCGCAGCGGCTGGGGCGGTAGCACGAGGAACGGGGGTGGGACGTGACGCACCGCTCCAGCGGTGCTCCGGCGCCCCGCGACGTGGTGCCCGGGGCTCAGGGGTCCGGGATCGTCACCACGAGGCGGAAGCCGCCGTCCTGCGTCGGGTCGGCGTCCACCTGCCCGTCGAGGAGCGCGGCCCGCTCGCGCAGGCCGAGCAGCCCGTGCCGCGCGCTGGGCAGCGCGTGCACGGGACCGGTCGCCGGGCCGTTGCGGACCTCCACGCGCGTCCGGGCACCGTCGTGGGTCACCGCGACGGACACCGCCGCCCCCGGAGCGTGCTTGCGGACGTTGGTCAGGCCCTCCTGCACGACGCGGAACACCGCCCGCTGCACCGGCGCCGGCAGGTCCACGGGGACGCCGACCGTGCTGCGCACGTCCAGACCGCACCCCTCGGTCAGCGCCGGGAGGTCCTGGACCCCCGGCTGCGGGGCGTCGTCGCGCGCGGAACCGCCGGCCGCGCGCAGCACCTGCACCATCGCCCGCAACTCCTCCAGCGTCGTCACGCTCAGCCGGCGGATGGTCCGCGCCGCCGACCGCGTCGCCTCGTCCGACGACGTCACCTGCAACGCCCCGGCCTGCACGGCGATGAGGCTCACCTGGTGGGAGACGACGTCGTGCATCTCCCGGGCCAGCACGGCCCGTTCGCGTTCCAGCGCCTCGCGGGCGGCGCGCTCGTCGATCTCGGCGAGCCGGCGCGACAGCTCCCGGCGGGTGACCACCAGTTCCCCCAGCGCCCACGGGGCGACCGCGAACAGCAGGCCGTACAGGACGGCGCTGACCCACGCGTCGACCCCCGAGGGCAGCCCCAGGGCCACGAGGTTCCCGACGAGGACGACGACCGCGGCGACCACCCCCACGCGCCGCCTGGCCCGCGTGGCCACGGCGAGCGTGAAGACCGCGACCATCGCCGCCACGAGGGCGTACCCGTAGAACAGGCCGACCGCGACCACGAGCGCCGTCGGCCACGGGAAGCGGCGGCGCAGGGGCAGGACGGCGGCGGCCACCAGCGCGGAGACCAGGGCACCCGTCGAGGCGTACGGCAGACCGATGAGGGCGTCGACGACGGCCAGCAGCACCAGCCCCGCCTCGAGGACGACGCGCCTGCTCACCCCCCGGTCCCCGCGCCCGGCAGCACGGCGGGCTCGTCCGGCACCACCGGCGGCACCCGGCGCGGACCGGCGCTCGCCGGCCGCGGCCGGTCCTGGCGGTGCAGCCGGATCGCCACGAGGGCGACGTCGTCGCCGGGCTGGTCGGGCAGCAGGCGGCGCAGCACCTCGTCGCAGGTCGCGTCGACGTCCTGGGGGTACCCGTCCTCGTCGCGCGGTTCGCGGGCGACCGCGTCCGCGACGGCCGCCAGGAGGCGCTCCAGGCCCACCTGCAGGGACTCACCCCGCCGCTCGACGAGCCCGTCGGTGTAGAGCAGCACGGTGCTGCCGCGCTCGACCTCCACCACGTGCTCGTGCCGCGCCGTGCCCGGGGCCACGCCGAGCAGCAGGTCGCGCTGACCGGGCTCGTCCAGCAGCCGGGGGGGACCCTCCCGCGGGACGAGGACCGGCGGCGGGTGACCCGCCGCCGACCACCGCACCCGGGTCAGCCCGCGCCGGGTCAGGTCCTCGTCCTGCTCCAGCCGGGCGATCACGCAGGTGGCGATCGTCCCGACCTGCAACGTGGTCATGGCCGCGTCCGTCGCGGCGAGGACGCCGGCCGGGCCCCGGCCGGTCATGACGGCGGCGGCGCGGACGAGGGTGCGGACCTGGCCCATCGCTGCGGCGGCCCGCCGGTCGTGCCCGAGGACGTCCCCGATGACGAGCACGCTGGCGCCGTCCTCCTGCAGGAACGCGTCGTACCAGTCGCCGCCGACCTGCGCGGCCTCCGCGGCGGGCAGGTACCGGGCGACGACGTGGGCGTGGTCCGGCTGCGGCGGCTCGGTCAGCAGGGCCCGTTGCAGGGTCTCGGCGATCTGCAGCTGCGCCCGCACCAGCCGGGCCTCGTCGACCGCGGCCCCGATGCGGTCGGCCAGCGTCTGGACGAACGTGAGGACGTCGGCCCCCGGCCCGGGACGGCGCCGGGCCGTGGCGGTCGCCCGGGGGTCCGCACCCAGCTCGTCGACGGGGGTGGCCGCGTCGACGGGGTGGGCGGCCGGCGGGTCCGCCGGGCCCGAGGCGTCCCAGCACAGGGACAGCACCCCCAGGGCCCGGCCGCGGGCCCGGACCGCCACGGCCACCGCCGTGCGCGGGCGCAACCGCTGCAGGGCGGTCGCGGCGCCACCGGGCGCCATCGTCCGCTGCACGCTGCCGGTGGGGTCGGTCTCGACCACCTGGGCCCGGCCGGAGACCAGGGCCCGGACCAGGAACGGGGGAGCGACCCGGCCGCCGTGCTGCGCCCCCGCCCGCGCGTGGTCGCGGTAGGCGTCGAGCCGGGCGCCGGAGTACGCCTGCACGGCCTCGTCGAGCACCGGGTCGGCGTGCCGGGCCGCGACGTCGCGGAGGTGTTCCAGCACCAGGGTCACCGCACCCGCGTCCGCGTCCTCCAGGGTGCCCCCGCTGGCTGCGCCGGCGAGGGCGTCCACCGCGGCGTCGGCGCGGTCGGACTCCTCCAGCACCGTGACCACGCACCAGTCGGCCACGGCGGGCACCAGCAGCCCCGGGACCAGCCCCAGCGCCGCGGCCGGGTCGCGGTGCGCGCTCAGCTGCTCGCTCACCCGGGCCAGCAGCTCGGCCCGCTCGGCGGCCGTCTCGGCCGCGCGCTGCGCCTCGACCCGCTCGCTGACGTCCAAGAAGTACAGCGTCAGGGTCGTCCCGTCCGGGATCGCCCGCACCTCGTACCAGGCGTCCAGGGGCGGGGGGTAGTAGGCGTCGAAGACGTACGGGGACCCCGTCGCCAGCGCCCGGCGGTACCCGGCCTCGAACGCGGTGCCGACGGTGGCCGGGAACAGGCCCCACAACGACCCGCCCACGAGCTGCTCGCGCGGCAGACCCAGCGCGACCTCGGCCTGCCGGTTGGCGTACGTGATCGGCCAGGAGTCCACGGAGGTGTCCATGACGAGGTACCCGGCGGCCATCGTCTCGGTGATCTGCTCGACGCGGCGCCGGCTGTCCACCAGCGACCGGGTCAGCTCCTCCTCGGCGGTGACGTCGTCGACGATGACGCACAGGCCCGTGACCTCCGCCGACCCCGGGCGGTGGACCGGGTGGAACGTCAGCGACCAGTGCCGCCGCCGCCCGGGGCGGGCGCTGACCTCACCGGTCAGGCGCACGTCCCGCACGGGCACGCCGTCGGCGATGACGCGCCGGTACAGCTCCTCGGCGCGCGCCCCGGTCTCGCCGTTGACCTCGCCGGGGGTCCGGCCGACGAGTTCCTCGACGGGTCGGCCGTTCATCTCGGCGAGGACGGCGTTGACCCGCACGTGGCGCAGGTCGAGGTCGAAGACGCCGATCCCCAGCGGCGCCCCGGCCAGCAGGGAGTCGAAGAGCGCGGCCGCGTCGGGGGCCAGGGGCTCGTGGGGGTGCTGCGGGCCGTCGTGCGCGTCCACTCGTCCCCCCGGGTCGGTGCCTGTTCCTGCTCGCCCGTGGTTCGAGCGGGTCGAGCATCCCAGACGGTCAGGGGTGCAGGCGTCGCAACCCCGTGTTCGACGTCCACAGCCGGACCCCCGTCGCGGCCAGCGCCGCGTCACCCGGACGGGCCGGGTCGTGGTCCGTCCCGCCCAGCCACGCCCACGACGCGGGCGGACGGCCGATCGCCGCGCTCAGGCGGCGGACGGGTTCCAGCACCTCGGCGAGCACCCGCGCGGGGGAGGTCACGTCCTCCGACGCCGCGTGCGTGGCGGTGTGCGCGCACACCTCGTGGCGGCCGGCCAGTGCCGTCAGCTCCTCCCACGTCATCGCCAGCCGGCCCGAGGGGTGCTCCAGCACGCCGTACTCGTGGGCCCGGGCGAACTCCCGCTGGTGCGGCGGCGGGACGTCGAGGAAGTCCGTCGGCGGGTAGAACCAGCCGACCAGCCCCACCTCCTCCAGCGCGGGCACCGCGACCTGCACGGCGCTCGCGAACCCGTCGTAGAACGCGGGCACGATCCCGGGCCGGGAGGCGTCGGGCCAGCGCCCGGTGCGGCAGAAGGCGTGCACGTCCTCGGCCGTCACCGGGGCGAAGCGCTCGGCGTACCAGTGCAGGTCGCGGCGGAACTCCTCGGCCCGCGACGCGGGGGTGTCGTGGTGGTTGACGACGCGCAGGAGCCGGCCGGCGACGAAGGCGTCGGCGACCTGCCCCACCTCCCCCGCCCGCACGGCCCGCGGTGGCAGGGGGGTGCCCGGCGGTCGCCAGGCGGCCAGGCGCGGGGGTGGCTCGGACGGCGTCCGGGCCGTTTCCGGGCGCAGCTCCAGGTCGCCCAGGACGGCGAGCACGTCCTGGACGGTGACGTCGGCGTCGGCCCCGCTCAGCACGTCCCACACCGCGCGCACGCGGGCGGCCAGCTCCGGCTCGCCCGCGGCGGGGTCGGGGGCCGGCCCGCCGGGGTCGACGCGCAGGTACGTGGCGACGCCCGCCCGTTCCGCGTCCTCGGCGGCGACGGCCTGCGCGGCGCGCAGGTACGTCTCGTGCTGGGGGTCGCCCGGGGTCACGTCCCCGTTCTAACCGCCGGCGCCGCGTCCCGCACCACCACGCCGCCCCGCTGCCCGGTGCCCGGCGCTCGGCGGCACCGCGGCGCGTCCCGTCACGGCAGGTCGACGGCCTCGCCGAGCCCGTCCCGGGCCCCCGCGGGGGCCGCCAGCGCGTTGAGGCTCAGCGTGAACCGCGACCCGCCCCCTCCCGCGGGCCGGTAGGTCAGGTCGCCGCCGTTGGCGTTGACGAGGGCCCGGGCGATGAACAACCCCAGCCCCGTCCCCTTCTGCCCGGCCGCGGCACCGGTGGTGGCGCGCGCGAAGCGGTCGAACAGGTGCGGCACGAACTCCGGCGGCACGCCCTCGCCGGCGTCGACCACCTCGAGGAGCACGTCGTCCCCGCGGCGCCGGGCGCTCACCCGCACCGGGGGGCGGCCGTACTTGAACGCGTTGCCCACGAGGTTGGCCAGGACCTGCTCCACGTGCCCGCGGTCGGCCAGGACGGTCACGTCCTGGACACCCGTGGTGTCGACGAGCCCGCGCGGCGCCCCGGTGCGGTCCAGGACGTCGGCGACGAGCGCCGGCACGTGCACGCGGGTGGTCCGCGGGACCGGCGGGCCGGCGTCGAGCTGGGCCATCGCGAGGATGTCCTCGAGCAGGTCGTTGGCCCAGCGGCCGGCCTTCCGGATGCGGGTGAGGTGCTCGTGCCGGTCCTGCTCGCTCAGCCCGTCCCAGTCGTCGAGCAGCAGTTCGGCGAACCCGGTCGTCGTCGACAGCGGCTGGCGCAGGTCGTGGCTGAGGGTGGCCACGAGGTCGTCCTTGAGCCGGTTGGCCTCGCGCAGCCGCTCGTTGGACCGCGCCAGCGCGTCCTGGGCGCGGCGCTGCTCCGACAGGTCGCGCACGAGGGTGAGGGTGGCGCGTCCACCGGCGTCGGGCAGGGGCACGCACGTGACCTCCACCGGCACGGTCGACCCGTCGGCGTGGCGCAGCGCCGTCACCGAGCTCTGGTCGGCGCGGACCTGCCCGGGCACGAACGTGCGCCGGGCCACCCAGGCGGCCTGCTCCGGCTCGGGCACCAGCAGGAGCGAGGTCGACAGCGTGAGCAGGCTCGTCGTGCGCCGCCCGGTCAGGCGGGCGAGGGCGTCGTTGGCGTAGGTGATCTGCTCGTCGTGCTCGACGAGGACCCCCTCGCCGAGGTCGCTGAGGGCCTGCAGGAGACGGGCGGAGACGTCGCGCTGCCGGCGCACCCCCTCCTCGGCGGCGACCCGGCTGCTGACGTCCAGCAACTGGCAGGTCAGGTGCGCGGGGCGGCCCTCGCCGTCGCGGACGACGGCCGCGGAGACGTGGGTGTGCACGACGTGCCCGTCGCGGTGCAGGTGGCGCAGGTCCACGCCCCCGTCCCGCCCGGACCCGGCGGGCCCACCCTCGAGGGAGCGGGTCACGACCTCGCCTCCCGCGGCCCGGTCGTCGGGGTGCACGTGCGCGGTCCAGCGCTGCCCCACCAGGTCCGCCGGGGTGCGCCCGAGCATCGATGCGGCGGCGGGGTTCGCCCGCAGCACCGTGCCGTCCAGGCCCAGGTCGACGTTGCCGACGAGGGAGGCGTCGAACGCGGCCTGCAACCGGTCGGCCTGCTCGCGGGCCCGCGCCCGGGCCTCCTCCAGGTCCCGGCGCAGCGCGCGGTCGGCGCTCACGTCGGCCATGACGACGACGGCGCCGAGCGCGCTGCCGTCCGCGCGGGTCATCCGCCGGCCCGAGCACACGACCGTCAGGGCCGCCCGCCCGGCCGGGGCCAGGACGATCTCGGTGTCGGCGACGGACCCCTCGCGCAGCACGCGGTGCAGCGGCACCTCTCCGGCGTCCAGGGGGGTGCGCCCGTCCGCGGCGAACAGGTCGTAGCGGCCGGCGTGCTGGGCGGGGTCGAGCCCGGAGTCGGCGTCGAGCCCGTGCCAGTGCTGCGCGGTCCGGTTGAACATCGTCAGCCGCCCCCGCTCGTCGGCCACGACGATGCCGACGTCCACGGACTCCAGCACCGCGGCGGTCAGCTCGCCGCGGGCCTCCGCCTCGGCCCGGTGCGCCGCGGCCGCGGCGGCCAGGCGTTCGCTCGCGGCCGTCGAGCGCGCCATCGAGGCGAGCAGGACGTCGCGCTCGTCGCGGCTCATCGCCAGCGCCAGACCCAGGACCGCGAGCATCGCCACGTAGAGCTGGACGACGATCGCGCGGGTCGAGTCGTCGGGGATGAGCGCGAACGGGCCGTGCCCACCGAGGGTGAGCAGCACCGCCGAGACCCCCAGGGCCAGGTCGAGGACGAGGACGACGGTCGTGTCGAAGCGCAGCGCGGCCCAGGCCGCCAGCGCGATGAGCGGGAACGCGACGGGCAGGCCGTCGTAGACGCCGAAGACGAGCGCGTACGCCGCGACCGCGCAGGCCAGCACCGCCACCAGTTCCACCCGTTGCCAGCCGCGCAGCGGTCGCACGGGGACCACGACGACTGTCCCGTCCGCAGCGGGGCGCCGGGCGCCCAGCAGGCAGCCCACGCGGAAGGCCACCGAGGCGATGAGCAGGATGCTCGCGGTGTTGCGGGTCAGCCAGACCAGCGTCGTCACCCACGACCAGTGGCCGGTCAGCGCCCACACGGCCGCCGGGCCGAGCACGGCACCGGCCCCCGTGGCCAGGGCGGCCGCCGCGAGCAGCCGCATGAGCTGGGCGACACCGGTGAGCGGTTCGCGTCCGCCCGCACCCCAGGCCGTGGGGCACCAGCGGGCGAAGAGCAGGCCGAAGAGGAGGACCTGCAGCACGTTCGCCACGACGAAGGAGGCGGCGAGCGCCGGGGAGGCGCCGGTGACGGCGTTGAGGGCGAACGTGGCCGCGGACAGCAGGGCCAGGTCCAGCCACCGGGTCCCGGCCGCCCGCTGGGCGGCGAACCAGACGACGGCCACCCCGGCCGCGGGCCAGACCAGGCTCAGGCTCGTGCCGTCCATGACGGTCGCCCGGCCCAGCAGGACCGCGACGCTGAAGACGGCCGCGAAGGCGGTGCTGCGCAGCACGGCCACCCCGCTCACGGGTGGACCACCGTGCGGTCGCGGCCCTGCTCCTTGCCGGCGTACAGGGCCGCGTCGGCCAGCCGCACGACGTCCTGCGCGAGCAGGCCGGGCCGCCACCGGGCGACGCCGATCGTGCAGCTCTGACCGCGGGGCACCACGGCGCGGATCCGGTCGGCGACGGTGACGGCGTCCTCGGCCGCGCACCCGGGCAGGGCCACGACGAACTCCTCCCCGCCCCACCGGGCGATGACGTCGACCTCGCGCAGGCACGCCAGGGCGGCGTCGGCGAACTCGCGCAGCAGGACGTCCCCGCCGAGGTGGCCGTGGGTGTCGTTGTACCGCTTGAAGTGGTCGAGGTCGATGACGGCGACGCTCAGGGGCTCCCCGGTGCGCGCGGCGCGGGCCACCTCGGTGGCGATGACCTCGTCCCAGCGGCGGCGGTTGGCCAGCCCCGTCAGCGTGTCCCGCTCGGCCGCCTCCGCCAGGCGCTGCAGCAGTTCGGTGCGTTCGGCGGCGTGGGCGACCTCGCCGGTGAGGGTCTGCAGGACGGGCAGCACGTGCTCGCCCAGCTCCTGGCGGGTCTGGCGCCAGAAGACGCCGAGGACCCCCACGGTGCGCTGCCCGGAGAGCACGACGGGGTGCCAGGCGCCGGAGACCACCCCCGTCAGGTCCACCCACCGCTGGGAGGCGCGGGGGTGGGTCGCGACGTCACCGACGAAGACGGGTTCGGCGGAGGTGAAGGTCAGACCGGCCAGCGAGGGTTCGTCGAGGGGGTAGGTGATCTCCAGCGACGGGAACCCCACCGTGGCCACGGCGCGCAGCTCGGCGCCGTCGTCCGCCGGGGCGGGACGCAGCAGGTACGCCGCGTCGGCCCCGGTCAGCTCGCGCACGAGGTGGCAGACGGCCTGCTGCGGGTCCCGCGCCGCGGCCAGCGTGCGCGAGGCGTCGGCCAGGGCCTGGACCCGGGCGGTGTGCTCGGCGAGGGTCGCGTGCGCCCGGGCGAGCGCCTTCTCCCGCTGCCGGGCCTCCGTCACGTCGTGCAGGGCCACGACCGCGCCCAGCGGGGTCCCGTCGCCGCTGCGCATCGACCGGCCGGAGCAGACCAGGGTGCGCGGGGCCTGCCCGGGCGTGGTCAGGACGAGCTCGACGTCCTCGACCGAGCCGTCCCGCAGCGCGCGCGACCACGGCAGGTCCCCGGGGGCGAGCGGTGCGCGGCCGTCGGCGGCGAGGTGGGCGGGGGACTCCCCGTGCCACTGCCGGGCGGTCCGGTTCAGGGAGGTCACGTGCCCGGCGGCGTCGACGACGACCAGGCCGACGTCGACGGTCTCGGCGACGGCCTCGCTCTGCTCCCAGCGGGCCTCGGCCTCGGCCATCGCCAGGACGGCCAGCTCGCGCGCCTCCCCGGCGCGCCGGCCCTGCTCGGCGGCCTCGCGGGCCTGCCGGCGGCGTTCGAAGAGGGCCACGAGCACCCCGGCGAGGTCCTGCAGGACGGACAGCCGCTCCGGCACGACGTGGCCGGGCACGGTGTCGAAGACGCACAGCGAGCCGAGGGCGTGGCCCTCGGGGCTGACGAGGGGGGCCGAGGCGTAGGAGCGCACCCGGCCCAGCCGGCCGTCGACCCACGGGTTGCGCGCGAAGCGCGGGTCCTGCGAGGCGTCCGGGACGTGGACGAGCAACCCCTCCTCGAAGTGCAGCGCGCACATGGAGTCGGCCCGCGCCGAGTCGGTGCCCTCGAAGCCGACGGTCGTCAGCTGGCACTGGCGGTCCTCGGCGATGAGGTTCAAGGTCGCGTGCGGCACGTCCGCGACGACCGCCGCGGCGCGCACGACCGCGGACAGCTCGTCGTCGGCGGGTGCGTCGAGCAGGCGGTACCCGTGCAGCACGGCCAGCCGCGCCGCCTCCCGCGGGGACGGCGCGGGCACGGACGGGACGGCGGCGGGGGCGACGAGCACGGCGTCGTCGACCCGGTCCGCCTGCGCGAGGGCGATCCAGTCGTTCCGGTCCACCCGTTCCACGTCGGCCGACCGGACCCGTTGCTTGAGGTCACACCCCCGGTCAGGGCACGCGGCACCACAGCTGCGCGCCGTCGTCGGTGGGGGACCACCCGGTGGCGGCGGACAGCTGCGCCAGGAGGTCGCGGGTGTGGCCGGACAGGACCGGGCGGGTCCGGCCGTCGGCGAACCGGACGTCCACCCCCACGACGAGGCAGCCGGCGTCCTCCCCGACCCGCAGGGCGGTCGGGCTGGACCCGGCGCCCAGGCCGCCGAGCAGTTCGGCGGTGACCTGGACGGCGTCGTCGGCGGCGTCGGCCAGGCCCAGCTGCTCGGCCTGCAGGCGCACGAACCGGCGGGCCTGGCGCAGGGGTTCGTCCTCGCCCAGCAGGTCGAGCCGCAGCACGTGGGGCAGGACGGGGGGCCGGGCCGGGGGGACAGGGGTGGGACCGGTGTCCACGGGCTCCTCCTTCTTCCTCGTCGCGGGGGCGGGACGGCGCTGCTCGTGGACCGTCGGGTCGAGTCTGCCGGGGTGGCGGGGGGAACGCCACCCGCCGGAGGTCGGGGTCCTTCCCGACGCCCCGGTCCAGGCGGTGGGCAGCGGTCCCGACGTGGGTACGGTGGTGGGACGGCCCCCGGACCCCGGGCCGACCGCCGCTCCAACCACCGGGTGGCAGCACGTGTCGTCGGGGTGCCACCCGGCGGCCACCGCCGGACGGGAGACGACGTGCAGGAGACGCAGGACACGCTGGCCGACCAGCTGCGCACGGTGCTGGCCGATCCCGACCCGCACGGGGAGGAGGCGGTCGCGGCCCTGCGCGTCCTGCTCGACCTCGGCTGGGTCGAGCCGGACCGCGTCGAGGCCCGGCTGGGGCGGGAGCAGGCCGTGCGCTCCTTCGCCGAGGACCTCGCCGTCGCCCGCACCCGGGCCCGCACCGCGGCCGAGCGCAGCCGTGACCTGCGACGGCGCACCGACGCCGCGCTGGCCCGCGCGGGCGAGCTGCGCCGGGAGGTGCGGGTGGGGGAGGAGGACGCCCGGGTGGCCGCGCTCGAGCAGGAGGTCGCCCGGCTGCGGGCCGCCCTGGACAACCGCCCCCGCATCGAGCACGCCGTCGGCATCGTCATGCAGCTCGTCGGCTGCGACGAGACCGTCGCGTGGGAGCTGCTGAGCGGGCTGTCCCAGCACACCAACGTCAAGGTCCGCGTCGTGGCCGAGGCCCTCGCCGCCCACGTGGGCAGCGGCCGGGGTGTGCCGGCGGACGTCGCCACCGGTCTGCGGGCCCTGGCGCGGGACCGGTCGCCCGGACGCTCTAGAACGTGACAGGATGCGGGGCTACATCGAACAGCCGGTGTCCGTCGTCGGAGGGAGCCGAGATGCGCGCCGACCGGGCCCTGCCCCGCGAGCACGCGGTCGCCGACGACGACCTGTCGCTGCAGCTGCAGGTCGTCACCGAGGAGCTGGCCGTCGCCGACGACGAGCTGGCCGCCCAGCAGCGGCAGATCGACGAGCTCCTCGCGCGCGAGGTCGACGCCCGCCGGACGGCGAGCGCCGTGATCCGCAGCGTCCCCGTCCCGGTCCTCGTGACCGACGCCACCGGCGGGATCGTCGAGGCCAACGTCGCCGCCTCCGCCCTGTTCGGGGTGCCCGCCGCCCGGCTCGCGCGCAAACCGGTGCAGGCCCTCGTGCCGCCGCAGGTCCGCCCGGCCGTCCGCGACCTGGTCACGGCCGCCGCCGGGGCCCGCACGGTGGGCGCCACCGTCGCGGTGAGCCCGCGCAACGGTCCCGAGCGCACCGTGCGGGTCCTCATCACCGGCGGGGTCCACCGCGGCGAGGACCGGTCCGTCCTGACGTGGGTCCTGGGGGACGTCACCCCTGCGCAGGTCGCGGCGGACCCCGCGGTCCTGCAGGCCGTCGCCGCCTTGACGGCCCTGCCCGTGGGGGACCTGTCGCAGCACGAGCTCCTCACCGAGGTGGCGGGCCTGGCGACGCGGGCCGTGACGGGCGCGTCGTGGGCGAGCGTCGTCCTCGGCGACCCGGCCGAACCGTCCGAGCTGGCCGCCGACTCCGAGGAGGCCCAGCGCATCGACGGCGCCCAGTTCCGCGTGGGGCAGGGACCCGCGGTGACGGCCCACCGCGACGGGGTCCCGGTCCGCAGCGCCGACCTGCGCCAGGACGAGCGGTGGCCGGCGCTCGCGGTACCGGCCGGGCGGACCCGGGTGCGCAGCGCGCTCGCGCTGCCCGTCCGCGCGCGCGACGTGTCCGCGGCGGCTGCCGTGCGCGGGGTGCTCACCGTGTACGGACCGGAACCGGGCGCCTTCGCGGGCGACGAGCACCTCGACCGCGCCCTCGTCTTCGCCGAGGCGGCCTCGGCCCTGCTGCACGACCTGGACCGCATCGCCGAGCTGCGCGCCACCGCGGAGAACCTCACGGTGGCGATGCGCTCGCGCGCGACGATCGAGCAGGCCAAGGGTCTCGTCGCCGGCTGGGTGGGGTGCAGCGTCGAGGAGGCCTTCGAGGTGCTGACCCGGCTGAGCCAGGACCGCAACGTCAAGCTGCGCGAGCTGGCCGCCCTCGCGGTCGCCGACCCCTCACGGCACGACCTGCGCCCCGTCCTGGTGCACGCGCACGACCGGCTCCTCGAACGCCGGGCTCAGGAACGGGCCCGGGAGCGGGTTCAGGGCGCGTCGTCGTCGAGCTGATCCATGACGACGAGGGCCCCGGAGCTGCCCGGGGTGCCCGCCAGTGAGCTGACCGTCACCTGGACCCGGATGGACCGGCCCCGCCGGTTCACCGCGGCGAGCTCGAACACGGCGTCCTCCCCGGCGAGCACCTCGCCGGCGAGGACGGTCCGCACGACGGGCCCGACCTCGTGCAGGGGCAACCCGATGTCGAGGTTGAGCAGGTGCTCACCGGCCGCCTCGTCGGCGCGCACGCCCCACAGGTCGGCGGCCCAGGCGTTCCACACCGTGACGCGCATGTCGGCGTCCACGACGGCGACGCCGACGCGCAGGCTGGCGAAGACGCCCTCCATGTACCCGTTGAGGGCGCTGACCTCGTCGGTGCGCAGCCGCAGCTCGTGGTTGGAGTTCTGCAGCTCGTCGTTCATCGACTGCAGCTCCTCGTTCATCGTCTCGAGCTCCTCGTTCGTGGAGTGCAGCTCCTCGTTCGTGGTCTCCAGCTCCTCGACCGTGGACTGCAGCTCCTCGTTCGTGGTCTCCAGCTCCTCGTTCGTGGACTGCAGCTCCTCGTACGCGGTCTCCAGCTGGCGGTGGGCGTCCTCGAGCTCGTCCTGCAGCTGCCGCGACCGGCTGACGTCGATGAAGACGACGGCCGTGCCGAGGGTGTGCCCCTGGGGGTTGCGCAGCGGCACGACCTGGACGTCGAAGAACGTGCGGTCGGCCCGGGGCCGGGTGAACTCCACGTCCCGGATCCACACGGTGCGCCGCTGGGTGTGGGCCTGCTCGACGGCCGAGCGCAGTTCGACGGGCCGGTAGCTGACCTCGAGGTCCTGGAACGGCCGGCCGGTGTCGGAGGCCGACAGGCCGAACAGGGTGTCCGCGCGGTGGTTGGACAGCACCACCTCACCGGCCTGGTTGAGCACGATCTGCGCGACCGGGCTCGCGGCGAGCGCCTCGGCCCGCAACGTCGTCGCGTCGTCCCCGGCCGGCGGGTACACGGCCGGGGCCACGGTCGCGGTGATCCGCGAGGGCGTCCGCGCGCCGCCCACGCGCCGGAAGAACCGGTTCTTCAGGTCGACGGGGGAGAACAGCGACGACTGGCTGAGCAGCATCTCCGCCTTGCCCAGGAACAGCAGCCCCTCGGGTTTGAGGGAGTAGTGCAGCCGCTCCGCGATCCGCGCCTGCGTCTCGGCCGTCAGGTACATGAGGGTGTTCCGGCACGTCAGCAGGTCGACGTGGGAGATGGGGGCGTCCTGGACGAGGTCGGCCCGGCCGAAGATGACCGACCGGCGCAGGTCCTGCCGGAACGTGTAGCGGGTGCCGTGCTGCTCGAAGTACTTCTCCAGCAGTTCCGGCGGCAGGCTGCGGACCTCGCGGTCGGTGTACGTCGCGGTCCGGGCCTGCGCCAGCGCGTCCTCGTCGGCGTCGGTGGCGTAGATCTTCACCCGCTCGCGGAACTCCTCGGGGCCCAGCGCCTCGGCGAGGCAGATCGCGACCGTGTACGCCTCCTGCCCCGAGGCGCACCCGGCGCTCCACGCGCGGATCGGGCCGGACGGTCGGTGCGAGAGCACCTGCGGCAGCAGGTCCGAGCGCAACCGGTCCCACGCCTCGAGGTCGCGGAAGAACGACGTGACGTTGATGAGGATCGTGTTGAACAGCGCCGTGAACTCGTCGGCGTCGACCTCGAGCCGGTCGTGGTACTCCTCGTACCGCCCGACGCCGACGTCGTCCATCCGCCGGTGCACGCGCCGCAGCAGGCTCGCCCGCTTGTACCCGGTGAAGTCGAACCCCCGGGCCTCCTTGAGGTGCTCGAGCAGGCCCTCGAACTCCTCCGCCGTCCCGTACCCCGTCCCCGGTTCCGCCGCCTCGCGCACTGCCCCGCCGTCTTCCTCGTCCATCCCTCAGCCGTCCGTCTCGTCCTGCGCCTGCCCCGTCGTCCGGGGTCCCGCCGGCCCGCGCAGCGTGCGCGAGGTGAGCAGCCGGCGGATCGTGCGCGCCGCGTCACCGGTCTCGACGGCCCGGTCGGCGAACCGGTCCGCCGTCAGCGCGTGCCCGGCCTCGCGCGCGCGGTCGGCCATCTCGCGGGACAGCGCGGCGCGCTCCTCCAGGCTGCGCAGGGCGATCCACAGGGCGCCGTCGAGTTCGGCGGTCTGCTGGTCCTGCAGGCTCTCCGGGCTCCAGGCGTGGCCCACCCGGCAGCGGAACCGCAGCAGCCCGTGGTCCTCGATCCGCCACAGCACCCCCGAGCAGTCGGGGCAGGAGTAGCCCGACGGCTCCCCGGGGTGGTCGTCGCCCTCCAGGGGGCGCAGGTCGAACTCCGCCATCGCGACCTCCTGGCGCATCCGTCCGTTCCCGGCCGCCTCGAGGGGCCAGGCTGGTGCCTCCTCGCCGGTGAGCCGCACCAGCAGGTCCGGCAGGTCGGCCAGGGGGACGACGTGCTCGGGGCGGGCCGCCTCCAGCGCCGCCCGCGGCATGCCGTCGTACAGGGCGTCGTCGGGGTCCTGCACGACCCCCACCCCACCCCGGGCGCGCAGGGCGACGAGACCGGCGGCGCCGTCGTCGAGCGCGCCGGTGAGGACGACGCCGACCGCCCGCGGGCCCACCGCGCGCGCCGCGGACCGGAAGAGGGTGTCGACGGCGGGCCGGTGCCCGTTCTCGCGCGGCCCGCTGCTGAGGGCGACGTGGTCGTCGGTGAGCAGGAGGTGCCGGTCCGGCACGGCGACGACGACCTCCCCGCGCCGCAGCGGGACGCCGTGCTCGGCGGCGCGGGCCGGCAGCGGGCCGGAGCGGTCGAGGATGGCCGCGAGCGCGTTCGTGCCGGTCGGTGGCACGTGCAGGACGACGAGCACCGCGGCGGGCAGGTCGGCGGGCAACCCGGCGACGAGGGCGCGGAGCGCCTCGACCCCGCCCGCGCTGGCGCCCACGAGGACGACGTCACGGGTGGTCACGGCGCTCACCCTAGTGACCGGCACGGGTCCGGCGGACGACCTCGGCCGTGCTCGTGCAGGCGTGGTCGCGGCGCAGCGCCACGAGCTCGTCGCACAGCACGGCGACGGGGGTCCGGAGCCGGGCGGCGGCCTCGTGGACGCTGCAACCGCCGGCGAGCAGGTCCAGCAGGTCACCGGCCTCGGGGAGGCGGGTGCGGGGCCGGGGCGGTGGGGTCCAGCCCAGCTCGCGCAGCACCCGGGGCACGGGCCCGTCGAGCCGGCCGGGCCCGTCGAGCTCGGCCCGCAGCCGGTCGGTCAGGTCGTCGGGTGGGAACACGCGATCACCACGCACGTCGTCGAGCTCTGCCCGTCGCTTCGAGCACCGTCAGTCAAGCACGGGCTGGACCGGCTGCGTGGGCGGACCTGCCGTCGACGCCGGTCGCGGGGACGGCCGCAGCACCCGCCAGAGCCCGGTGGGAGGGGGCGTGTTGTGTCCACAGCCCCCTCCGACGACGTCCCGGCCGGTGCCGCGGCCCTCGCCGACCTGCGGTGCGAGGAGCTGACGGGTCCGCCCGGGGGGAGCGGGGGGTAACGTCGGGGGTCCGGCTCGAGCACAGGGCGGGAGAGCGCACGTCGGCGGCCGAGCAGGGAGGACCAGCGTGGCCACACCCTTCCCCGAACCCTTCCCCGACCCCTCGCCGGCCGGCGACGGTCCCCCCGGTGACGTGCAGCTGCTGGGCCTCGACGACGTCCTCACCGTGCGCCTCACGGGGGAGGTCGACGACGAGCTCCGCCCCGGTCTCGACGCCGTCGTCGCCGAGGTCGACCGGGAGGTCCGCGCCGCCGTCCGGCCCGTCGTCGTCGACGCCACCGCCGTCACCTTCATGGACTCCGCGGGCGCCGCGTTCCTGGCCAGGCTCGCCGTCGCCGTGCGGCCCGCGCGCATCGCGGTGCGGCCCAGCGAACCCGTCGGGTTCCTGCTCGAGGTGACCCGGTTGGCCGACGTCGTGGACGTGCAGGGGTCTTGACGAGCGCGCCGGGCGATCGTCGGCCACGATCGGTCTCCATGTGCGAGTGGTCTCCGAGCGCCGAGTCCGCCGTCGTGGTGGACCGGTCCGCGGCCCGCCACGCGCGGCGCTTCCTCGACGACCACTGGTGCGTCGAGCACGCCGCGCTCCTGCGCGGTCACGCCGACCTCGTCGTCAGCGAGCTCGTCACCGAGGCCGTGTCCCGCGGGACGCCGCCCGTGGTGCTGCGGGTCGCCTGCGAGGGACCCGACGGCGTCGTCATCGAGGTCAGCGACCGCGACCCCAACGGGCCCCGGTTCCAGGCCGTGGGGCCCGACGAGGCGCACACGACGAACCTCGTCGAGGTGCTCAGCGACGAGTGGGGCGTGCGCACCCGCCCCGGGGGCAAGACCGTCTGGAGCCGGCTCGTCGTCTGACGGGTGCCGGTCCGAGGTGCCGGGACCGCCCACCCCGCCTAGCGTGCGGGGGACCACTCCGTGCAGACCGGCGCGGGCGCCACTCCGTCCCCTTCGCGGTCACCGTCGCGACCTCGCCGCTGGAGAGCCACCGTGCCCACACCCCTCGTCGACGCCGCCCTCGCCCTGTGCCGGCGGCTGACCCGCGAGGTCCCCCTGCCCGGTGCCGGCGACACCCGTCGCCGGTGGGACGTCCTGGCGACCCTGGCCGAGCAGGACCTCACGCTCGCCCGCGTCGTCGAGGCGCACCTGGACGCCGTCGCGGTGCTCGCCGAGGCGGGGCGGGAACCGCCACCGGGCAGCACGTGGGGCGTGTTCGCCGCCGAGGCCCCCGACGCCCGGCTCGAGGCCCGCGAGACCCCCGGCGGGCAGTGGTCGCTGGAGGGCACCAAACCCTGGTGCTCCCTGGCCGGGGTGCTCACGCACGCCCTCGTCACCGCCCGCACCGGGGCCGGCCGCCGGCTGTTCGCCGTCGACCTCGAGGCGGCCCGCGCCGCCGGCCGGCTGGAGGTGCTGCCGGACCGCTGGCACAGCCGCGGGCTCGTCGACGTCCCCAGCGGGCCCGTCGTCCTGCGCGACGTCCCGGCCCGGCCCGTCGGCGACGCCGGCTGGTACCTGCGCCGGCCCGGGTTCGCCCACGGCGGGATCGGCGTCGCGGCCTGCTGGTACGGCGGCGCCGTCGGCGTCGCCCGGGCGCTGCGGGAGACCGGCCGCACCGACCCCCTGACCCAGCGCTCCCGCGGGCTCGTCGACCTGCGGCTGTGGTCGGCGCGGACCGCGCTCGACGCGGCCGCCGCGACGGTCGACGCCGGACGCGCCACCGGCGTCGAGGGCGAGCTGCTCGCCGCGCGGGTGCGCGCCCTGCTCGCCGAGACCGCCGAGGTCGTGCTCAGCGAGGTCGGCCACGCGCTCGGTCCGCGCCCCCTGACCGCGGACGCGGCGCACGCGGCCCGCGTCGCCGACCTCACCGTCTACGTCCGCCAGCACCACGCCGACCACGACCTGGTCGCCCTCGCCGAGCTGGCCGCGCAGTGACCCCCGGCACGACCCCCGGCACGACCCCCGGCGAGGACCCGGCGTTCACCCACGACGGGCCCGGCACCGCCGAGACCCAGTGGCAGCGCTGGCCGGGGCTGCGCGACGTCGCGGAGCTGGACTGGTCCGGGACCGGGCACGTGCTCGTCGTGGCGGCCCACCCCGACGACGAGACCCTGGGCGCGGGCGGGTTGATCGCCACCGCCGCCGCCCGGGGGCTCGCGGTCGACGTCGTCGTGGCCACCGACGGGGAGGGGTCGCACCCCCGCTCGCCCACGACGACCCCGCAGGCGCTGGCCGAGGTCCGGGCCCGGGAGGTGCACGACGCGGTCCGCGCCCTGGCCCCCGACGCGCGCGTGCACCGCCTCGCGCTGCCCGACGGCGGCGTCACCGCCGCGGTGGGGACGCTCGCCGCGACGGTGCGCGCCCTGGCCGGTGCGACCACGCTGCTGGTCGCGCCCTGGACGGCGGACGGCCACCCCGACCACGACGCGGCCGGGGCGGTGGCCGTCCAGGTGGCCGGCGAGACCGGGGCCACCTGTCTGCTCTACCCGGTGTGGCTGTGGCACTGGGCCCACCCCGGTGACGTCCGCGTCCCGTGGCAGCGCGGGACGCGGCTCGAGCTGGACGGGAGCGCGCGCAGGCGCAAGGGCGTGGCCATGGCCCGGCACGCCTCGCAGACGACGCCCCTGTCCGCGCGACCGGGTGACGAGGTGCTGCTGCCGGCCGGGGTGCTGGCGCACTTCGAGCGCGCGGTGGAGTTCTTCCTGCGCCCCGGTGCGGCCGCGTCGACCGGCAGCCTGGGAGCCGGTTTCTTCGACGACTTCTACGCGGCCCACGGCGCGGACCCGTGGGGTTTCGAGGACCGCTGGTACGAGGCGCGCAAACGGGCCCTGACCCTCGCCGTCCTGCCCCGGCAGCAGTTCCGCGACGGCCTGGAGATCGGCTGCAGCACAGGGGTCCTCACGGTGGAGCTGGCGCGCCGCACCGAACGTCTGCTCGCCGTGGACGTCGCGGCGCAGGCGCTGGAGCGGGCCCGGGAGCGCCTGCTCGGGGCCGGGGTGGGCGAGGGGGTCAGCACCCGGGTGGCGCGGGTCCCGCAGGAGTTCCCCGACGGCACGTTCGACCTCGTCGTGCTCTCCGAGGTCGCCTACTACTGCGACCCGGACGACCTGCGCGTGCTGCTGGCGCGGTTGCGCGGGTGCCTGACCCCCGACGGTGTCCTGGTGGCCTGCCACTGGCGGCACCTCGTCCAGGGGTACCCGCTGACGGGGGACGAGGTGCACCGCGCCCTGCGCGGGGTGCCGGGTCTGGACGTCCTCGTGCGCCACGAGGAGGAGGACTTCCTGCTCGACGTCCTCGTCCCCGCCCCCGCGGTCTCGGTCGCCCGGGCCGGGGGACTGGCGTGAGGCTCGACCGGATCGTCGTCGTGGTGCCTGCCCGCGACGAGGCCGCCACGGTCTCGGCGTGCGTGGCGTCGGTGCGGGCCGCGGCCCGCCGGGTCGCCGTGGACGTCGAGGTGCTCCTCGTCGCGGACCGGTGCACCGACTCGACCGCCGACCTCGCTCGCGGGGCCGGGGCCCGGGTCCTGCCGGTCTCCCTCGGCAGCGTCGGGGCCACCCGCGCGGCCGGCGTCGCCGCGGCCCTGGCGGAGGTCGAACCGGTGGCCTGGGCGCACTGGTGGATCGCCTGCACGGACGCCGACTCCGTCGTGCCCCGCGGTTGGCTGGCCCACCACGAACGCACGGCCACCGCGGGCACGGACCTGCTGCTCGGGACCGTCCGGCTGACCGGCCCCGCCACGCGGCACGCGCTCTGGCGCGAGCGGTACGCCGCGCAGCGAGAGCACGTGCACGGGGCGAACCTCGGGGTCCGCGCCTCGACCTACCGGGCGGCCGGGGGATTCCCGCCCGTGCCGGCGCACGAGGACCGGTTGCTGGCCGAGCGGGTGCGCGCGGTGCCGGGTGCCCGCGTCGCGCACACCCGGGCGTACCCGGTCCTCACGAGCGACCGGACGCTGGGCCGGGCCCCCGCGGGGGTGGCGCAGGACCTGGCGGGGGTCCGGCACTGCGCGTGAGCTCCGCCCGGGCACGGCGGGGCCCTGCGTGGACTCGACGCGGTGGTCCACGGGGCGCCGGTCAGGTGCGGCACCGGGCGCTGCTCCTCCCGCCACGCCCCTGACCAAACGTCAGGTCGGTCACCCGCCGCCGAGAGCGCCCGGCGGCGGGTGCGGTCCAGAGCCGGTCACCGGCCGGGCCGTCCCCGGCGGGCGACCGGAGCGGACCGCGGCGCAGCCGGGGTCCTGCGCCCCGGCCCCGGGGTGGTCGCCGGAGCCGGTGGGCGGCGTGGTCGTCACCGGGACCGGTGGGGAGGTCGCGAGAGCGGTGGCCGCCCCCCGGCGGTCGTCCGGCAGGGCCGGGGTCAGCGGTCGTCGCCGGTGATCGCGTCCTTCACCTTCGTCACGACGTTCTGCGCCCCCTGCGCGTGGGCCCCGGCGCCCGTTCCCGGCTTGCCCGGGCCGGCGTTGCCGTCGTACGTGACGAACTGCAGCGGGTCCGGGGCGGGCAGCGTGCCGTCGTCGTCTGTCAGCGGGCGCAGCTCCTCGGTGCGGAACGGTTCACCGTCGACGAGGCTGTTGCCCGTCGCCCACAGGCCCTCCCCGGCGGCGCTGCCGTCGGTCGAGGTGTAGAACACGTGGGCGGCGTCCGCGTCCTCCCAGTCCCCGTTGGACTGCTCGACCTCGGTCTCGGTGAACCCGTCCTCGACGAGCATCTGGATGCCCAGCAGCCACTGCTGCTGGTGGTAGGTGTCCCGGGCCAGGTTGAACGCGAGCATCTCCTTGACGCCGCGGTCGTCGGTCATGTTCGCGATGCGGCTGGTCATGAGCCGGCTCTGCGCCTCGGCGGCGACGTTGGAGCGGAAGTCGGTCAGGAGGTTCCCGCTCGCGGCGACGTACCCGGCGTTCCAGGGGTTGCCGAGCGAGTCGGTCGGGCGTGCACCGCCGCCGGAGACGATGGCGTGCTGCGGGTTCTGCCCGCCCAGGACGGCCGCGAGGGCGGGGTTGGCCGCTGCGGCCTCGTCCGTCGCCTCACCGGGTGCGCCCTCCAGGAGCCGGGCGAGCATGACGGTGAGCATCTCGACGTGCGAGATCTCCTCGGCCCCGATGTCCATGATCATGTCCTTGTACTTGCCGGGGACGCGGCAGTTCCAGCCCTGGAACAGGTACTGCATCATGACGGTCATCTCACCGAACTGCCCGCCCAGGATCTCCTGGAACTTCATGGCGAACAGGGCGTCGGGCTTCTCGGGCTTGGTGGTGAACTGGAGTTCTCGGGTGTGCCGGTACACGGGGCACCTCTCAGCGTCGGGGGCGTCGGAGTCGTGCCCGCCACCTACCCAGGACCCCGGGGCGCGAACCGCTCGGCCGGGGGCCACCGGTGTCCGGCCGCACCCACGGCGTGGGCACGAACGCCTCCTCGTCGGGGGCGTCGACCTCGGGGTCGCGCACGTCGAGGGCGCCGAGGCAGCGGCGCAGTGCCGTCACCACGGCACCGGCCGCCTGGCGGTCGCGGTCGGTGGTGAACCGCGCGGCCGCCTCCGCGCCCGACAACCGCCGCAGCGCCTCCCGCAGCGCAACCCGGTCCGCGTCCGTCCCGTCCTCCTCGCGCAGCAGACCGGCCAGCGCGGTGAGCGTCTCGGCCGTCGGTCCCCGCAGACCGGTCGGGAGGGCGACCTCGTCCTCGCGCGGGGTGAGGGCCTCGACGAGCAGTTCGGTGAGTTCCTCCACCCGGACCGCCACGTTGCCCAGCGCGACCCCGCGGACGTGCTGCTCCCGGACGCTCTCCACGTACCGCCGCGCCCGCAGGTTCCCGGCCAGGGATTCCTCGGTCTCCTCGCGGCTGCGGCGCAGCGACTCCCGCACGGGGGCGACGGAGCTCAGCCGCTCGGCCCACTCGTGCGGGCCGGGTGGTTCGTCGCGCCGCAGCCCTTCGGCGAGGTCGTCGAGCTGGTCGGCCAGGGTGGTCGACAGCGCGCTCAGGGCGTCGCGGGACTGCGCCAGCGGGAACGAGGGGAGCAGCGTGTTCACCGCGACGGCCACGCACCCGCCGAGCAGCGTCAGGGTCGTGTACCCGACGGCGTACTGCACGGGGTGCTCCACGCCCACGACGAGGACGAACAACCCCACGGTGAGGACCCAGCTGCCCTGGTCGGCGAACAGGCGCCACCCCGCGAGCAGCGTCGCGAGGAACACCACGACCGGGATGACCACCAGGTCGCGGCCGAGGAGTTCCGCGGTGGCCACCGCCAGCAGGGCCCCGCACACGATGGCCGCGACCGCCCGCGCGGAGTTGCGCACCGAACTGCGCACCGTCGAGTAGGAGCCGACGACGGCGCCGAGCGGGGCGAAGTACGGGTAGGTGCCCGGGATCGCCCCGGGCAGTGCGAGAGCGATGATCCAGGCGAGGGTGGCCGCGAGCGCCGTCCGCAGCGCCAGCCCCACCCGGGGCCGGCGTGCGAGGAACGTCAGGGCTCGAGCACGACCTTGACGCACCCGTCGTCCTTCGCCTGGAACGTCGCGTAGGCGTCGGCCGCGTCCTCCAGGGGGAGGCGGTGCGTCGTCAGGTCCATCACGCCGAGCGGGTCGGCCGGGTCCTCCACGAGCGGGAGGAGGTCGTCGATCCACGCCTTGACGTTGCACTGGCCCATCCGCAGCTGCAACTGCTTGTCGAACATCGTCATCATCGGCATCGGGTCCGCCTCACCGCCGTAGACCCCGGACAGGGAGATCGTCCCGCCGCGGCGGACCGCGTCGACGGCGGTCCGCACGGCCCACAGCCGGTCGATCCCGCCGGTCTCCATCACCTTCTGCGCCACCGCGTCCGGCAGCAGCCCGACCGCGGTCTGCGCGGCCTTGGCGATGGCCCCCTCGGCTCCGCCGTGGGCCTCCATCCCGACGGCGTCCAGGACGGCGTCGGGTCCGCGGCCGTCGGTGCGCTCGCGCAGCTGGGCGGGGACGTCGGCGCCGGAGGAGTCGGTGAGGTCGATCGCCGTCACGCCGTGCCGCGCCGCCATCGCACGCCGCTCCGGGACCGGGTCGACGGCGACGACGTCGTAGCCGAGGTGCCGGCCGATGCGGGCGGCGAACTGCCCGACCGGCCCCAGACCGAGCACGGCCAGGGTCCCGCCCTCGGGCACGCCGGCGTAGCGGACGCCCTGCCAGGCGGTGGGCAGGATGTCGGACAGGAACAGGTACCGGTCGTCGGGCAGCTCGTCCCCGACCTTGATCGGGTTGTAGTCGGCGTGCCGCACCCGCAGGTACTGGGCCTGCCCGCCGGGGACCGAGCCGTACAGCGAGGTGTACCCGTACAGGGCCGCGCCGCTGCCCTTCTCCCGCACCTGCGTCGTCTCGCACTGGGTCGTCAGGCCCCGCTCGCACATCCAGCACCGGCCGCAGGAGATCGTGAACGGGACCACCACCCGGTCGCCGGGGGCGAGGTTCGCCACCTCCGGGCCGACGGCCTCGACGACCCCCATGGGTTCGTGGCCGAGGACGTCGCCCCGGGCCAGGTAGGGGGCCAGGACCTCGTACAGGTGCAGGTCGGACCCGCAGATCGCCGTCGAGGTGATCCGCACGACCGCGTCGGTCGGGTCGACGACCTCGGGGTCGGGCACGTCCTCGACGCGCACCGACCGCTTCCCCTGCCACGTCAGCGCTCTCACGACGGGGACCTGCCCGCCGGGGCGCCTCGCAAACCCCTCACAGCGGCGGACCGACGACGCGGGCCTGGACGCGGCCGTCGGCCACGCGCGTGGCGACCGTCGGCTGCGGTGCGGTCGCCGGGCCGTCGAGGACGTCGCCGTCGGCGAACCGGAACCGGCTGCCGTGCCACGGGCAGGTGACCGCCGTCGCCCCGCCCTCGCCGGAGACCTCGCCCTCGTGCAGGGCCGCCCCGAGGTGGGTGCACGTGTCGGTGAGGGCCAGCACGTCGTCCCCGCGGCGCAGGACGCACAGCGGGGCGTCGCCGATCCAGCGCTGGACCGGCCGGTTCTCGGGCAGGTCGGCCAGGGCCCCGACGTCGGCGAACTCCTGCCCGTCACCGGCGAGGTGGAGGAGGTGCTCGGCGTGGTTCGGGCCGGCGGCCCACCGGTAGGCGAGGTGGCCGCCGAGGGCCCCGGCCGCTCCCGCCACGACCGTCCCCGCCGTGCGCAGCAGCCGGGCGTGCCGGCGGGAGAGCAGCGAGGCGGTCCAGAAGGTGGCGGCCACGGCGTTCCCGGCCGCGTGGACGATCGCCGTGCGCTGCTGGTCGGGGTGCAGGTCGACGTAGTCGGCCCAGCCCGCGAGCGCCGTCGGGGCCACGGTGGCCACGCTGACGGCGGCCAGCCCGCGGGCGGGGACGTCCAGGAGGCGGCCACCCGGCAGCACGGACGCGACGTCGAGCAGCAGGGCCGAGACCGAGGTGCCGACCGGCACCATGGCCAGCGCCGGGTGGGCGGGGTGCCCGGCCGGGCGGCCGTGCAGCAGCCCGCGCACCGCCCCACCGGGCAGCAGGCGGTCGGCGGTGTCCTTGGCCCGCGCCGCGACCGGGTCCAGGGCGGTCCACCGCGAGGGGGCGTCGAAGAGTGAACTGAGGAGGGGCACGGGTCCGTGCTACGCCCTGACGCCCCGCCGCGCGCGGTGAACCGCGCCGGTTTGCCGAGCTGCCCCCGGGGTATGAACCCCCGAACGCCAGAGCGGCAGGACGAGCGGGGGAGTTCGGCATGAGGGTCGCCGTCACCGGTGCGACGGGGAACGTGGGGACCGCGCTGCTGCGCCGCCTCCTGGGCGGGGCGGCGGGCACCGAGGTGGCGGGGACCGAGGTGGTGGGGACCGAGGTGGTGGGGATCTGCCGGCGGCTGCCCGAACCCACCGGTCCGTGGGCGGGCGTGCGCTGGGTCCAGCAGGACGTCGCCGGGCCCGACGCCGTCCAGCGCCTCACCGACGCCTTCGCGGGCGTGGACGCCGTCGTGCACACCGCGTGGCTCATCCAGCCCGCGCGAGACCCGCAGGAGATGGAGCGGGTGAACCTCACGGGCAGCGCGAACGTCGTCCGCGCGGCGCTCGCCGCGGGGGTGCCGCACCTCGTCCACCTGTCCTCGGTCGGCGCGTACGCCACCCACCCCGCGGACGACGGCCGGGTGGACGAGTCGTGGCCGGCGGACGGGATCACCCCGTCGCAGTACTCGCGCGAGAAGGCGGCGGTCGAGTCGCACCTGGACGGCGTGGAGCGCGACCACCCCGAACTCCTCGTCACGCGGGTCCGGCCCGCCCTGGTGTTCCAGCGCGACGCGGGCAGCGAGATCGCCCGGTACTTCCTCGGGCCGTTCGTGCCGACCCGGCTGCTGCGCCGCGTCCGGCTGCCCGTCCTGCCGCTGCCCGAGGGCCTGCGGTTCCAGGTCGTGCACGCCGACGACCTCGCCGACGCGCTCGCGCGCATCCTCGAACGGACACCGGGGGGTGCGTTCAACGTGGCGGACGAACCCGTCCTGCGGGCCCGGGACCTGGCGCTGTCCCTGAACGCCCCCCGGTTCGTGCCGGTCTCCCGACGGCTGGTGCGGGCGTCGGCGGACGTCACCTACCGGGCGCGCGTGCACCCCGTCCAGCCGGGGTGGCTGGACCTGGGGTTCGGCGTCCCCGTCATGGACACCACCAGGGCGCGGCGAGAGCTCGGCTGGCGCCCGGCTCACGCGGCCCGGGACGTCCTGGTGGAGCTGCTCGACGGCGTCCGCGACCACGCGGGCGCACCGTCCGGGGCGCTGCGCCGCCGGACGGGCCTGGTCACCTCCCGCACGGGGACGTGAACCCCGAGGTCGCCGCGCAGCCGGCCGATGATCGAGGCCAGCAGGCGGGAGACCTGCATCTGGCTGATGCCGAGGTCGGCGGCGATCTCCGACTGCGTGGCCTCCTCGGAGAACCGGAGCTCGAGGATCCGCCGTTCGCGGTCGTCCAGCCCGGCCACGGCCCCCTTGAGCGAGACGAGGTCGTCGACGGTGGTCGTGGCGTCGTGGTCGGCGGCCACGTCGTGCCGGGGGACGTCGAGGGACAGGGCGGAGTAGGCGTTCGTGGCGCGGTGCACCTCGCGCAGCTCGTCGAGGGTCGCGCCCAGCTTCTCCGCGACCTGCACGTCCGTCAGGCCCGTCGTGTCCTCGTGGACGAGCCGCGTGCGCAGTTCCTGCAGCCGGCGGGGCGGGCGCACGGCCCACCCGTGGTCGCGGAAGTAGCGCCGGATCTCACCGGTGACGGTGGGGGTGGCGTAGGCCCCGAAGTCGTGGCCGCCGTCCTCGCGGAACCGCTCGGCGGCCTTGACGAGACCGAGGTAGGCGATCTGCTCCAGGTCCTCCGTCGGGACGCCGCGGTGGCGGTAGCGGGCGGCGAGCCCCCGGGCCAGGCCCAGGTGGCCCTCGACGAGGTCGTGACGTGTCCCGGGCATCGGGTGCCTCCGAGCGTTCCTCTGCGGGGTGCCCGGGCGGTCGCTGCTGCACCCGACGCGCCTCACTGCAGCACCGGTCGGCGGCCCCGGCAACCGGGAACCGCGGGGGCTGGTCGGGGGCTGGTCCGGGGCTGGTCCGGGGCTGGTCCGGGGCTGGTCCGGGGATAGGGTCTGGTGGAGGGCACGAGGTCGAACAGCCGGCCACCTCCTGCGCGGTCTGTGAGGAACCATGTCGACACCCCTGCCGGATGCGTCCGGACCGGAGCAGTCCCTGGCGGGCGCCCTCGCCGACCTGGCGCGGGACCTGCAGCGCGAACAGGTCCCCGGTGACGTCATGGCGCAGAGCGCGGCGAGCGCCGTCGGTCTCGTCCCCGGGGCCGAGGACGCGTCGATCAGCCTGGTGCGCGCGCGGCGTCACGTTCTGTCGGCGGCCGCCACGAGCGACGTCGCCCGCCAGTTCGACGCCTCGCAGGGCGAGTTCGGTGAGGGGCCCTGCCTGACGGCGATGTACACCGAACTCGTCGTGCGCACCGACGACCTGGCCGAGGACACCCGCTGGCCCCGGCTGGGCGCCCGCTCCGACGAGCTGGGGGTGCGGAGCATGCTGTGCTTCCAGCTCTTCGTCCACGAGAACACCCTCGGGGCGCTGAACCTGCTCGCCTCCAAACCCGCGGCCTTCGACGAGGAGTCCGAGGCGGTGGGCGCGATGGTCGCCACGCACGCCGCCGTGGCGCTGGCGGGGGCGCAGCGGTTCGACCACCTGCGGACGGCTCTGCTCAACCGCGACGTCATCGGCCAGGCGAAGGGCATCCTCATGGAGCGCTTCAAGGTCGACGCCGACCAGGCGTTCGCCCTGCTGACGCGCGTGAGCCAGGACCGCAACGTCAAGCTGCACGTCCTGGCGGCCGAGCTGACGCGCACGGGGTCCCTGGACCGGTGACGCGCGCGTGCCGTCCGCGGACCGGACCCGGCGCGCGCCGGTCGGGAACCGCACCTACGGTCGAGGGCATGAGCGAGCACACCCCCGAGGAGAACCCCGGCCAGGAGAACCCCGGCACGCAGGAGGCGGCGGAGTCGCCGGCCCTGGACGGCTACGGCAACGACACCGGCTTCGCCGAGGACGCCGAGGACGAGGAGAGCGCGGGGGACGCCCGGGGCGCCTCGGCCCCGGAGTGATCCAGGCCGGTCACGTCGTGTAGGTTCTGATCACCGGTTGAACCGCCAGCCCTGCATCTCGTCCGCTCCACCCCGGCCCGCCGGAGAGGCGGACCTCGGGCTGGGAGGAACGTTCGATGCCGTTGGGGCTCGAGGCCGCTGTGGTGGAACTGGGTCGCATCGTCGCCGATCAGCCCCTGACCGCCGTGCTGCGTCGGGTGGCCGACCTGGCCGTCCAGGCTGTTCCCGGTGCCGACGACGTCTCGGTGACGCTGCTGCGAGGGGGAAAACCCTCCACGGTGGCCTTCCACGGGGATCTCGCCGCCGACCTGGACGAGCGCCAGTACTCCCTGGGGTACGGCCCGTGCGTCGCCGCGGCCCAGGCGGGAGCGACGCTGCGCATCGACGACACGGCCCGCGACGACGCCTTCCCCGACTTCTCGGCGACAGCCGCCCGGCGGGGTGTCCGCAGCGTCGTCAGCGTCGGGTTGCCCGACCCCGACCGGCGACAGGGCTCCATCAACGCGTACTGCTTCGGTCGCCCGGAACACCCCTCGATCACGGTCGAGGCGCAGCTCGCGCTGGAACAGTTCGCCGCGTTCGCCTCCGTCGCTCTCGGCAACGCCGCTGCGCTCGCCGAGGTGGGGGAGCGGGCCGACAACCTGCAGATCGCCCTGCAGTCCCGGGCGGTCATCGAACAGGCCAAGGGCGTGCTCATGGGCCGGCACGGTGTGGACGCCGACGAGGCGTTCACGATGCTCGCGACGCAGTCGCAGCACGGGAACCGCAAACTGCGCGTGGTGGCCGAGGAGGTCGTGGCGGAGGTGGTCAGGACCGCGGCGGCCGCCGCCTCCGCCCCGCTCAGCCCTTCTCGGGGTCGTTCCCCCAGTTCATGAGGGAGTACCGCCACTTGGTGTCGGTGACGTCGCCCTCCGGTCGCTGCTTCGCGTGCCGCGCCACGTAGCCGGCGACCTTGCGCATGTGCTCGTAGTCGTCGTCGGTGCGGTCGGCCTTCTTCGTCCGCAGGATCTCGACGATGCGCCGGCCGGAGCGGTGCCCCACCGATTCCCCGTCCCCGACGCCGACGGACTTCGACTCGTCGGTCTCCAGCCAGTCCTCGAGCTCCTTGGGCGTCATGTTCACGGCGTCGCCGAACCGCTCCTCGGCGTCCTTCCTGTCCTCGTCGCTCATCGTGCTGTCCTCGCTCTGCGCCATGGGCCGAGCCTGCTGGTTCAGAAGGCGTACCGCACCCGCAGGTAGGGGGCGCGCTCGGAGATCAGGCCGAGCAGCTGGTCGAGGTAGCGGGCCTTGTCCCTTGCGCGGTAGCGGACGTTCAGGCCCCCGGACTGCGACCGCTTGGTCTCCTGCAGCGCCGGGCGCCACAGCAGGTCCTCGGCCTTCGGGTGCCAGCCGAGGTTCACCCGGTGCAGGTTCTCCTCGTGCGTCAGGAAGATCACCTCCGCCTGCAGCTGCGCCTTCGTCGCCGCGTTCGTGGCGTCGCCGAGCTGGTCGAGCAGCTCGGCCCACAGCGGCAGCCAGCCCTCGTGCACGACGACGGGGGAGAGGTTGACGTGCACCTCGTACCCGGCGGCGGCGAAGTCGTCGAGGGCCGCGAGCCGCTCGGCGACGGGGGACGTGCGGATGTCCAGCAGCTTGGCGACGCGGGCCGGCATGAGCGAGAACCGCACCCGGGTCCGGCCCCGCGGGTCCAGCGTCAGCAGCCGGGGGTTCACGTGCTTGGTGGCGAAGGACGCCTTCGCCGTGGGCAGCCCGCGGAACAGGGTCACGAGGTCGTCCACGTTGTCGGAGATCTCCGCGTCGACGGAGCAGTCGCTGTTCTCGCCCAGGTCGTAGACCCAGCTGACGGGGTCGCACTGGTTCGGCTCGGGTTTCGTCCCCTGGCGGGCCACGTGCCGGGCGAGGTACCCGGTGATCTGCTCGATGTTGGCGAACACGGTGATCGGGTTGCTGTACCCCTTGCGGCGGGGGACGTAGCAGTACGCGCACGCCATCGCGCAACCGTTCGCGGTCGAGGGGGCGATGAAGTCGGCGGAACGGCCGTTCGGCCTGGCCTGCAGGGACTTCTTGATCCCCAGGACGAGCGCCTCCCGCTTGATCCGCACCCACCGGTCGACGTTGGCCTCGTCGCCGTGCAGTTCCGGGATCCGCCAGTGGCTCTCGACGGGGACGCGGGTGGCCTCGGGCCAGCGCTCCAGCACCTGACGGCCGCGGGGGAGTTCCGCGGCGGCCGGCTCGTAGTAGATGCGCGTGACGTCGACGAGGTCCGGCGTCTTCTTCTCGGGCACTGGCGCGGGGTCCGGCACGCAACCATCCTGCCTCCCGCGCGCGGTCGGCGCAGACGCTGCTTACGGTGAACCCCGTGACCGACCAGTACACCTTCGGCAACCCCGTCACCCGCTACCACCAGGGGGGTTTCGAGCCGCAGCCGCAGGACGGCCCCGGCCTGGCCTCGGAGCTCTCACCCCGCCCCGACCACGGGGAGGCGACCTACCGCGGCACCGGGCGCCTGGAGGGCCGCAAGGCCCTCGTGACCGGTGCGGACTCCGGGATCGGCCGTGCGACGGCGATCGCGTTCGCCCGCGAGGGCGCCGACGTCGTCCTCTCGTTCCTGCCCTCGGAGGAGTCCGACGCCCGCGAGGTCGCCGACCTCGTCGAGCAGGCCGGCCGCAAGGCCGTGCTGGCCCCGGGGGACCTGACCGACGAGCAGTACGCCCGCGGTCTCGTCGCCACCGCCGTGCGCGAGCTCGGGGGGCTGGACGCCCTCGCCGTCGTCGCCGGCAAGCAGCAGCACGCCGAGGACGTCGCCGACATCACGTCGCAGCAGTTCGACGAGACGATGCGCACCAACGTCCACTCGCTGTTCTGGATCGTCCAGGAAGCCGTGCCGCACCTGCCGCCGGGCTCGACGATCGTCACGACGTCCTCGATCCAGGGGTACCAGCCCTCGCCGAACCTCGTCGACTACGCCACCACGAAGTCCGCGATCATCGCCATGTCCCAGGCGCTGGCCCAGCAGCTCGCGCCGAAGGGGATCCGCGTGAACGTCGTCGCCCCCGGGCCGGTCTGGACGCCGCTGCAGGTCGCCGGCGGGCAGCCGGACGACGCGATGCCGGAGTTCGGGACCTCGACCCCGCTGGGCCGGGCCGGGCAGCCGGCCGAGCTCGCGCCCCCGTTCGTGTTCCTCTCCTCCGGCGAGTCGAGCTACGTCGTCGGCGAGGTGCTCAACGTCAACGGGGGCATGCCGACGCCCTGACGCCGGGGTTCACGTCCCGGGGCCGGGCGTTCGGTTCAGGCGCCCCGTCTGCCGGACGAGGTGGTCGCGCTCGCGCGCGTTCGTCGCCCGGCGTACCGCCTCGGCGTACCGGCGGGCAGCGGTGCGGGTGTCCCCGCACTTCTCGTGCAGGTGCGCGGTGACGGCGGCATACCGGGGAGTCGTCCAGGCGTAGGAGCTCGTCGCAACACTCGACGATCTGCACCCGGTCGGTCTCCTTCGCCCGGCTGGCGTCGGCGTGCAGCGCCGCGTCCCACCGGCTGTGGTCTTGCTCCGCCGGTGGCCGGCCCTCGCCGTCGTAGCGCACCCACGCCCCGGTCGGGGCCAGGGCCTGCCCGTCGACGTGCTCCCCGCTCGCCCGCAGGCGCTCGGCGAACTCGTCCACGTACCGCAAGGTGGGCGCTGACCTCCTCCGGCGTCCAGCGGTCCACCGGGACGTCGTTCACGCCCTGCGGTGCGCCGCGGTAGTGCTCGAGCAGCAGGTGCTCGGCCACCTGCGGTCTCCCTCGTCGAGCCCCGCCGGCGACCCGGTGGCCGCCGCGCACCCCGGGGTCGGAGCCGGCCGGGCGTCCTCGACACCCTGGTCGCGCAGGACGGCGGCGGGGACCCCCTGCCGGGCCTGCAGCCAGCGCAGGAACTCCGCCGCGGGCACGGGGCGGCTGTGCAGGTACCCCTGGGACTCGTCGCAGCCGAGCTCGCGCAGCAGGTCCAGCGTCGCCGGGTCCTCCACGCCCTCGGCGACCACGCGCAGCCCGAGGTGGTGGGCCAGTTCGACGGTCCCCGCCACGATGGCGGCGATGCGCTCGTCGGCCAGGGCGCGCGAGGTGAACGTGCGGTCGATCTTCAGCTCGTCGGCGGGCAGGTTCGCGAGGTAGGCGAGGGAGGAGTACCCCGTCCCGAAGTCGTCGATGCTGAGGCAGAACCCGCGCGCGGTGATCTCCTGGCAGGTCGTGAGCGCGCGGTCGGGGTCGTTCATGAGGGACGTCTCGGTCACCTCGACGACGACGCGCTCGGGGTCGGCGCCGCCGGCCACGAGCTCGTCGAGCAGCGTCAGCAGCCCGGGGTCGGACAGGTGCGTGCTCGAGAGGTTGAACGACAGCCGCAGGTCGTGGCCGGTGGCCCGCCACCGGGCGAGGTCGGCGACGGCGCGGCGGGCCACGAGGGCGGTGAGGGCGGGCATGAGCCGCCGCTCCTCCAGCACGTCGAGGAACGCGCCCGGCGCGAGCAGACCCAGGCGGGGGTGCTGCCAGCGCACGAGGGCCTCCACGCCGACGACGTCGCCGGCGCCGGTCGCCGACACCTGCGGTTGGTAGTGGACCTCGAACTGCCCGGCGGCCTCGGCCGGGGCGTCCGGGCCGAGGGCCAGGTGCAGGTCGTCGGACAGGGCCAACCGCTGCCGCCACGCGCGGTCGGCGGCGTCGTCGTGGAGGGCCACGCCCTGCCCCGTCGACTTCGCCGCGTACATCGCGGCGTCGGCCCGGCGCAGGAGCTCGGTGCCGGACAACGGGTCGGCGCCCGTGGAGGTCGCCACGCCCACGCTGGCACCGACCTCGATCGCGGTGAGCAGGGAGCTCGCGACGGCCACGGCCTCCTCAGCGCCGCAGCCGGGCACGATGGCGGCGAACTCGTCACCGCCGAGACGGGCGAGCAGCGCGCCGGGGGGCAGCGCCCCCTCCAGCCGGACGGCGGTCGCGGCGAGCAGTTCGTCCCCCACGGCGTGCCCGTGCTGGTCGTTGACCTCCTTGAACCGGTCGAGGTCGAGGAGCAGCACGCCGAAACCCGCACCGCTGTGCGACTGCTGACCGAGGCGGAGCAGGAACTCGCGGCGGTTGGCCAGCCCCGTCAGGTCGTCGGTGCCGGCCTGCCGGCGGGCCCGGTCGTGGTCGGCGAGGTCGCGGACCAGACGCACGAGCCGCACGGAGGAGCCGGCGATCGCGGCGGTGCCCAGGCCCAGCGCCCAGTGGGTCGGGGCCACGTGCAGACCGGCCCCGGCGACGGCGACGAGGCCGAGCACGAGGCCCACCGAGCTCGCGGCGGGCACCGCCACGCTCGTCGGGTGCTCGCGGACGACCTGCTTGGGGCGCAGCAGCGACAGGCCGCCGAAGGCCGCGGCGAGCAGGACCCACCCGGCCCAGGCGGCGAGGATCACGCCGGTGCGGGGGCCGAGGACGACGAACAGCACCTGGGTGAGGAGCACGTAGAGCACGGTCAGGGCGACGGCCCGGGCCCGGCCGCGGACCTCCCGCGGCATCCGCCACGCGGCGAGGACCAGCGCACCGAGGAGGAGCACGCAGGAGGACACGTGCAGCCAGCGCAGCTGGACGATCAGCCCGGCGAGCCCGTGGGGGACCTCGACGGCGAGGTTGAGGACCCCCGCGAGGCCGAGGATGCAGCTGAGGCCCACGAGCCAGTCCACCCGGCCGGCCGGCCGGGACTTCTCCCGCAGCTGCATCCAGGTGGCCACGCCCCGGTACAGGTGGAAGCTGGCCAGCGTGCTCGTGAGCCGCAGGGGCAGGACCAGCCACAGACCGCTGGACCCGACGCGGCTGCCGCCCACCACGACGACCGACTCCAGGACGCTCGCGCCGGTCAGCAGGGCGAAGGCGGTGACGTAGTGCCGCCACACGGGGCGCGCGACGGTCTCCCGGCGCATCCGGCGCACGAGCAGCACGAGGGCGCCGGCGATGGCGAGCGTGCGCAGCACGATGAGCACGGACAGCAGGTGCAGCACGCGACGCTCCTTCCGGGGGGTGGGGCAGCTCTCGTCCGGTCCTCGGCAGACCGGCGGGTCCTCGTGATCGCCCGAACGGGTCGGGGTGCGGGATCGGGCCCGGTCCAGCACGCTTCCGGGGTGAGTGAGCACGAGCAGAGGAACGCGGAAGCCGAGCACGAGGAGGCGGGTGCCTGGGGTGGCACCGGGTACGTGCGCAGGGAACCGGACCCGGTGGTGGTGCGCTGGTGGCAGGCGCTGCCGGAGGCGACGCGGGTGGAGCTGGCGGGCCTGCGCCCGGGGCAGGTCCTGCCGCGGGAGGCGGCGCGGGCGCTGCACGAGATCGGGGTCGTGTCCCCGGAGGTGGTGGTGACCGAGGACGGTCGCCGGGTGCGACGGGGGATCGCCTCGCGGGACGTGGTCTCGACGGTCCTGCTGGCCCGTCTGAACCACTCGGAGCGCCGGCTCGTCTGACCCCGCGCCACGCGGCACCCGGGGTGCCGGACCCCGGGTCCCGTGCCGTCGCCGGCCGCGGCGGTCTTCCGGCGTGCCTGGACGGTCCGTGTCCCGAGCGCCCGGGGAGGATCACGGGGAGGCGCGCGCGGTGGTCCCGCCGACGGGTGCCGTCCTCACAGCAGACCGTCCTGCCGGGCACGTTCCACGGCCGCCCGGGTGCTCGAGACCCCGAACTTCCGTCGTGCTCCCACGAGGTGCTGGCTCACCGTGTTGACGGCCACCCCGAGCACCGCGGCGGTCTCCGCCGCCGTCAGGCCCGTCCCCACCAGTCGCAGCGCCTGCTCCTCCCGCGGGGTCAGGCGCACCGCGCGGGAAGCGTCCACGACGTCGGGGACACCGGGGTGCAGGCGGGTGAGGCGGTCGAACGTCTCCTCGGTGAGGCAGACCAGGGGCGTGCCGTCGACCACGAACCGGACCACGCCCTCGGCCCTGGCCCGGGTGGCCAGGTCGTCCAGACCCACCGCGCCGTGGCCGTGCTCGCCGTGCGGATCCATCGCGCCACCGCTCCTGCTCGGTCCAGGCCGTCGTCGGACGCTACCTTCGCGGCCGCTGACGGGCAAACCTCCCCGGCTCCGGGCGGCGTGGACGGGCCCCGGGGCAGGACGCGGCTCAGCAGTGGTCGAACTCGTACCCGGGGACCCCGCGGGGCAGCAGTTCCCGGTCGCGGTAGACGACCGACACCTCGCCCCCGCGCGCGGCGCAGGCCGCCTCGAACGGTTCTCGGCCGTCGTCGGAGTACTCGACCTCGATGACGCGGTCGCCGTGGACGGCCGTGTAGTCGTCGCACTCGGCGTACAGCTCGCAGCTCTCGGCCACGGCGAAGTCGAACCCCGCCGCGCGGGCCTGCTCGGCCGTCGTCTCGGCGGTGTTCTTCTGCGCGTAGGCCAGCCCCCGCGCGTGCGCCCGCGCCGACAGCAGCGCCGAGTACGCGTAGGCGTCCGCCATCGTCAGGGCGCCGTCGCTGCGGGTCGCCGAGTCCAGGTTGTCCGCCTCGACGGCCTCGAACCCGGCGTCCGCGCAGCCGTCGATCCACGCCCCGACGACGTCGGCGAGCGCGGCGCGCTTGCCGGCCGTGGAGGTGTCCAGGAGGAGCTCCCCGGGCCAGCCGGGGTCCTCGACGGGGCTGCCGTCCACGCGCAGCAGCAGGTCCGGGTGCTCGCGCAGCCAGTCGTCCGTCTCGTCCGGCTGGGTCTGGAAGGCGTTGACGTAGCAGACCGAGTACAGCCCGGCGGCCGGTTCGGCCGTGCGGTCGCGCACGACGAGGCGCACGTCGTCCGCCGGGGGGTAGGGACCGCCGAGCTGGTAGTCGGCGACGACGCCCGGCGGGGGCGGGGTCACCCGTGGGCTCGTGCTCGCGCTCGGGGTCGCGCTCGTGCTCGCGCTCGGTGAGCTGGTCGGGGCGGGACCGGACGACGGGCCGGGGGGTGCGGTGCTCGTGCAGGAGGTGAGGAGCAGCAGGGCCACGGCCGGCCACGTCGTGCGCACGAACCCATCCTGCCCGCCGTCTACGCTCAGGACGGTGCCCAAGAAGAAGAAGCCGCGCGGCCACCCGGCCCGTCAGCCCGCCGCCGGGAACCAGCTCTCGCCCCTGCGGGCCGGCGGTCGCGTCCTGGGCGACCTGCAGGTGCCGTTCCGGCGGTTCCTCGAGGCCGAGCGCGCCGAGGACGGCGAGCAGGACCCCGGCGAGCTGCCCGGGGAGGTGCCGGTGGAGGACGTCGAGGCCCGGCTCATGGAATCGCTCGGCTGGCTCGTCCTGAGCCTGGAGGCCGACCTCGGCCCGGCCGCCGCGCGCGAGTTCGACCCCGCGGACCTCGCCGAGCTGTTCACCGGGATCGTGCCCGCCGTCGCCGAGCACAACGGCCTGGACCCGCAGGAGCTCGTCGACGAGACGCGGCTCGCGTGGACGTCGTACCTGATGTTCCTCGGGGAGACCGAGCAGTGGTCCGCCGAACCGGAGCAGCTGGCCGACTGCCTCGACGTCGCCTCCGGCGGGGTGGGCGGTGCGCTCGCGGGGCGGGGCAGCGTCCTGGACGCGCTGCAGGCCGCCGAGGCCGCCGTGCTCCCGGCCGACCGGCTGGCGGACCTGCAGGCCCTCGACGTCGTCGCCGCCTTCCTCGCCGGGCTCGACGAGCTCGCCGGCGGGGTGGACCTGGCCGGGGCCGAGCTGCCCGACGGCCCGGCCGCCGAGGTGCTGCGCTCCCGCCTCACCGACGTCCCCGAGGTCGACCCGGTCGCCCTGCTGCTGGACCTGTTCGCCGACGGGGTGCTCGTCGTCGAGGGTGGCCGCGCCGTCGTGCCGGAGGCCACCGACCCCGACCGCCGCTACCGGGTCGCCACGTTCTTCCTGGCCTCGCTCGTCACCGGCGTGCTGGCCGCGTGCCCGTCGCCGGCGGCGATCGTCGCGGCGCTGTCGGTCGTCACGAGCGCCGTCCTGCAGCCCATGACGGCCGGGGAGGTCCGCTCCTCCCTGGAGGAGACGGGGGAGGAGTCCGAACTGCCCGCGGCGCTGGCGGTCGTCCGGCGCCTGGTCGACCTCGGCGTGCTGTCCCCGGTGGAGCCGTGGGCCGCCCGGCCGGGCACCGCGGGGGCCGTGCTCGACGTCGTGGAGGGGTTCTTCCGGCCGGAGGACGGGCAGGGGTAGGGCCGGGCCCGGGCGGCCGCTGCCGCGCCCGGTCGGTCGTCGCCGCGGTCCGCGCCGGGCGCGGTGCCGAGAACGCGGCGGGCGCCGGTGCGGGTTAGCGTCGCAGGCGTGAGCACGGGCGGACGCAAACCGTTCGGCACCTCCTTCGAGGACTGGGTCGAGCGGCAGGTGAGGGAGGCGCACGAGCGCGGTGACTTCTCGAACCTGCCCGGTGCCGGCAAACCCCTGGCCGGGCTGGACCGGGAGTTCTCCGCCGAGCAGTGGGCCGCGGACAAGGCCCGCCGCGAGGGGTTCGACGTCAGCGCCATGCTGCCGCCCCCGCTGGCGCTGCGCCGCGAGCGCGAGGTCCTGCTGCGCGACGTCCACCAGCTCGTCTCCGAGGCCGCGGTGCGCGCCGTCGCCGGCGACTTCAACGACCGCGTCCGCGAGCTGTACCGGCGACCGGCGGACGGGCCGCTCGTGGTCGTGGGGCTGCTGGACCCGGACGTCCTCGTGGGGCAGTGGCTCGCGGCCCGGCCGGCCCCGCCCGAGCCCGTGGCGGCACCGGAACCCCGGCCCCGCCGGTGGACCCGCCGGTGGTGGCGGCGCCGGGGCTAGCGTGCGGGGGGTGGACCTCTCCTGCGTCGTGCTCAACGACCTGCACCCGCACGCCTTCGCCGACACCGCCCGGACCGCCGAGGACGGCGGGGTCCGGACCGTCTTCAGCTACGACCACCTCTCCTGGCGGGACCTGCGCGACGGCCCCTGGTACGCCGCCGTGCCCCTGCTGGCGGCCGCCGCGACCGCGACGGACCGGGTCCGCCTGGGCACGCTCGTGGCGTCGCCGAACTACCGCCACCCGGTGACGTTCGCCGCCGAGGTCATGACGCTGGACCAGCTCTCGGGCGGCCGCGTCGAGCTGGGGGTGGGGGCGGGGACGTCCGCGCACGACGCGTCGGTCCTCGGGGTGCCGCCGTTGACGCCGCGCGAGCGGCAGGACCGTTTCGAGGAGTGGACGCTGCTGCTGCGCACGCTGCTGTCGCAGCGGGTCACCGACGTGCGGGGGGAGCGCTACACCGCGCACGACGCGCGGAACGTCCCCGGTCCGGTCGCCGGGGTGCCGCTGACGGTGGCGGCCGCCGGACCCCGCGGGATGCGCTTCGCCGCCGGGCTCGGTCAGGGGTGGGTCACCTACGGGGAGGGCGAACCCGCGCCCGGGGACGGGGCGCAGGAGGCGATCGACCGGTTCACGGCGCCGATCGCGCGGTTCGCCGCGCTGGGTGGAGCGGGGGACGTGCGCCGGGTGGCGCTGCTCGGCCTCGACGAGCGCGGCGCGTACGCGGACTGGCCGCGGTTCGCGACGGCGCTCGCCGAGGCCGGCTACGACGAGGTGTGCGTGCACTGGCCGCGCCCGGACGGCAGGGGGCTGCCGTCCGGGGCGCTGGCCGGGGTCCTGCGGACCCGTGAGCTCACGACGGTCTGAGGCTCACGAGAGCGTGAGCTCGACCGTCGCGAACGAGTGCGGCGGCAGGTCGACGACGAGGGTGTCGCCCTCGCGCCGGGCGCCGTCGAACTGCGCGGGGGCGACGGCGTCCGGTGCCTCCACCGTGTTGTGCGCCTGGACCGAGGGGGCCGCGAGCACCCGGGCGCGGGCGACCTCCCAGACCTTGCCGCGCAGGGCCAGCCGCACCGTGGCCGGGCCGTCGACGTCGAGGTTGGTGAGGGAGACCAGGGCCGAACCGTCCTTGGAGCTGACCGTCGTGGTCAGCGTCCGGTAGGACCCCTGCTCGCCCTCGTACGCCGCGTCCGCCGACCTCACCTGGACGGGGTGGGACGTGGCGTCCTGGTGCCCCGCGTTCATGGCGAACACGTGGTACGTGGGCGTGAGGACCATCCGCGCACCGTCGGTGAGGACCATGGCCTGCAGCACGTTCACCGTCTGCGCGATGTTGGCCATGACCAGCCGGCGGGCGTTCTCGTGGAACACGTCGAAGTGCAGACCGGCCACGAGGGCGTCCCGCAGGGTGTTCTGCTGGAACAGGAACCCGGGGTTGGTGCCGGGCTCGACGTCCCACCAGGTGCCCCACTCGTCGCAGACGAGCCCCACGGCGGCCTCGGGGTCGTAGGCGTCCATGACCCGCACGTGGCCGCGGACGATCTCGTCGATGCGCCAGGCCCGGACCATGGTCTCGTGGTACTCGGCGGCGGTGAACTCCGTCGCCGAGCCCTTGTGCTGCCAGTCGTCGCTGGCGTGCGTGTAGTAGTGGAACGACAGGGCCTGCCAGCCGTTGTGCTTGGGCGTGCGGGCCGGGCCGCCCAGGCTGCTGATCGACTTCATCAGCGTCTCGGTCCAGTGGTAGTCGTCCCGGTTCGGTCCGGCCGCGATGCGGTACAGCTCGTTGCCGTCGTGGTTGCGGCAGTACGTCGCGAACTGCGCCGCGAGCTGGGTGTACTGCTCGGCGGTCATGTTGCCGCCGCAGCCCCAGTTCTCGTTGCCGATGCCCCAGAAGGGCACCTTCCACGGCTCGGACCGGCCGTGCTCCCGGCGCAGCCGGGACATCGGGGCGTCCCCGGACCGGGTGAGGTACTCGATCCAGTCGCTCATCTCGGCGACCGTGCCGGAGCCGACGTTGCCCGACACGTACGGGTCGGCGCCGAGCAGCTCGCACAGCCGCATGAACTCGTGCGTGCCGAAGGAGTTGTCCTCGACGACGTCACCCCAGTGGGTGTTGACCATCGAGGGGCGCTCCTCGCGCGGGCCGACGCCGTTCATCCAGTGGTACTCGTCGGCGAAGCAGCCGCCCGGCCAGCGCAGGTTCGGGACGGCGATGTCCTTCAGGGCCTGCACGACGTCGTCGCGGATGCCTCCGGAGTTCTGGATCTCGGAGTCCTCCCCGACCCAGAACCCCTCGTAGATGCAGCGGCCGAGGTGCTCGGCGAAGTGCCCGTAGAGGTGGCGGTTGATGGTGGCTCCGGAGACGTCGAGGTCGACGACTCCATCGAGTGTTGTCACGGGTGGTTCAGCCCTTCAGACCGGTTCCGGCCACACCTTCGACGATGCGGCGCTGGAAGATGACGAACAGGACGACCAGCGGCAACGCGCCCAGGATGGTGCTGGCCTGGATGTCGGAGAACCGCTGCCCGAAGGAGCCCTGGACGGTGGCCAGGCCCACGGGGATGGTCATGAGGTCGGGGTTGGACAGGACGAACAGCGGCAGGATGAGGTTGTTCCAGACGCCCACGAACGTGACGATCGCCATCGCGGACAGGACCGGACGCGACAGGGGCATGATGACCGAGCGGTAGATGCGCCAGTTCGACGCGCCGTCCAGCCGGGCGGCCTCCTCCAGCTCCTTGGGGAGCCCGTCGAAGAACTGCTTGAAGACGAACAGCGCGATGACGCTGGAGACCTGCGGGAAGATGACCGCCCAGTAGGTGTTGAGCAGGCCCACCGAGTTCAGCAGCTGGAAGATCGGGATGATCAGCACGTCGGCCGGGACCATGATCCCGGCCAGTAGCAGCACGAAGACGACGTTGCGGCCGCGGAAGCGCATCCGGGAGATCGCGAACGCCGCCATCGAGGCGAAGGTCACGACGAGCGCCGCGGACAGGGTCGAGGTGATGAAGCTGGCCAGGTACCAGTTCCACAGGTCACCGCCGCCCAGCAGGGACGAGTAGGACGCCAACGTCGGGTTGAGGTCGCGCAGGATCGCCTGGGTGCCCAGGGCGGACACCGCGTTGGCGGTGAAGGAGGTCTTGATCGCCCACAGGCTGGGGATCAGCCAGATGACGGCGCAGACCGCGAGGAGGACCCCGGCCACGCGGTTGAAGTTCTTGCCGCCGTTGGTGCCGACCCGGCCCGCTCGACGTGGCGGCGCTGCGGCCGAGATGCCGGAACGGCGGCTGCCGGGGACGTCCGTGGTCGCCATGTCAGGCTCCCTTCTGCTGAGCGCGCTCGACGAGCTGGCGGATCACGGCGATGGTCACGATGACCAGGAAGAGCAGGAACGAGGCCGCGGCCGCCGCGCCGATGCGGTAGTCGGTGAAACCGGTGTCGGTGATGAAGAGCAGGGCGGTGCGGGTGCTGGTGCCCGGGCCCCCGTTGGTCATGAGGTAGACCTGGTCGAAGATCTTCAGGCTGGCGATGATCTGCAGCAGCAGGACGAGCGTCGTCGTGCGGCTCAGCAGCGGGATCGTGAGGTGCCGGATCTGCTGCCACGGGGTCGCGCCGTCGATCGCGGCGGCTTCGTACAGCTCGCGGGGGATGTCCTGCAGACCGGCCAGGTAGAGGATGAAGTTGAAGCCGATCGTCCACCACACGGTCGCGACCGCGATGCCGACCATGGCGATGCTCGGTGTCCCCAGGACGGGCGTCGGCGTGTCGTCGCCGAACCACTTCTGCACCGTCGCCCACAGCCCGGTGTCCGCGGTGTAGATGAACACCCAGATCAGGGAGATCGCGGCCGAGGGGAGGATGTAGGGGGTGAAGAAGGCGAGCCGCCAGAACGTCTGCCCGCGCGGCATCCGGTTGGCCAGGACGGCGAAGACGAACGACAGGACCACCAGCGGGGGCACCGTGTACAGCGTGAACTGCAGGGTGTGCCACATCGAGGACCAGAAGGCGCTCGACTGCACGAGCGAGGCGTAGTTCTCCAGGCCGATGAAGTTGCCCAGGCCGCTCTTGACGATGGAGGCGTCGAAGAAGCTCGCGACGAACATGTAGAGCGCCGGGCCGAACAGGAAGCAGAGGTAGAAGAACGCGAACGGGGCGATGAACAGCCAGGCCGAGCGTTGCCGGCCTCCGGCCGCACCCGCGTCACGGCTCGGGGTGGTCGGGACAGCCGGCTGTGCGCCGACGGTGTGTGCACTCATCGGTGGTCGTCTCCAGGGGCGGGGGCGGGCGGGGTCGTCACAGCGGGTTCGGGGTGTTCGCGTAGGTCTCCAGCGTCGAGCGGATGCTGGCGACCGCGGCCTGCGGGGTCGTGAGCCCCTGCTGCACCAACCCGACGGTCGAACCCACCACGGTCTCGAAGTTCGACCCCGAGCCGGAGTACCAGGCGGCCGGGTCGTAGACGGCGTAGTCGACCGTGTCGGCGTAGCTCGACTGGGGCTCGATGGCCCGGTACCCGGGACTGTCGTAGATCGGCAGGTACGTGGGGACGTGCCCGCCCTCGGCCCAGGTGATCCCCTGGTCGAGCATCGACTTGACGAACCCCATGGCGCGCTGGAGCTGCTCGGTCGAGCGCTCCATGCGCGGGAGGATGAAGGCGTGCGAGTCCGCCTGCACGGCCGGGGTGTCGTAGAGCGTGGGGAAGGCCGTCATGCCGAAGTCCAGGCCCTCGATGCTCTGGGCGGTCGTCACCTCCCACTCCCCGTTCATGAAGAACGCGGACCGGCCGGTGAACATGAGGGTCTCGGCGCCGGGCGTGTCGACGGTCGCCGGCATGAGCCCCTTCTCCACCCAGCTGCGCATCGTCGCCAGGGTGTCGGTCGCCAGGGCGTCGTCCATGGTCACCGACAACCCGTCGTCGTCGATGAGGGGTGTGCTGCCGTCCCGCTGGTGGTAGAGGGTGCTGAAGAAGCGCCAGTTGTTCGAGTCGTCGGCCACCGTGGCCGTCGTCGCCCCGAACCCGCCGGAGGCCTCCTTGCCCGCCGTCAGCGCGTCCTCCCAGCCCTGCACCCCCTGGATCGGGGCCAGGAGCCCGTCCGGGCCGAGGAGACCGGCGGCACGGCACACGTCGGTGTTGTAGAAGAGGACCCAGGGGTGGGTGTCCATCGGGATGGCGTAGACCGTGCCCTCGTACTGCGAGGCCTCCCACGCCGTCTGGCTGAAGTCGTCGGCCGACAGGCCGGCGAGGGCCAGCACCTCGTCGGTGATCGGTTCCAGCAGGCCCGCCGCCGCGAGGTTCGAGGCCCGGGTCAGGTGGGAGACCGCGACGTCCGGCGGCTTGTTCCCCAACGTGGCCAGCGACACCTTCGTGTAGTAGGGGTTGCCCCAGGCGAAGGTGGCGGCGACGAGGGAGTCCGCGCTGCCCTGCTGGCGGCGGTACTCGTCCAGCATGGTCTGCAGCCGGGCGCCGTCGCCGCCCCCGAAGAGGTTCCAGAAGGTGACGGTCCCGGGGTTCAGCTGCGTGCCGGCCAGGCCGGCGGCCAGCGGGGAACCGCAGCCCGCGGTGCCGGCGACCAGGCCGAGGCCCCCGGCGGCGAGCCCGCCGCGCAGGAGGGAGCGTCGGCTGAGGGGGCTGCTGGGCCCCGGTGTCGGGGGATGACTGTTCACGCGTGTCCGTCCCTGCCGTCGTTGGCGGTCGGTGGTCACCGGGTGGCGGCACCGGCTGGTCGAGAACCGAGAACCGCTCTGTCCCGATCAGTGCTGCGGAACTTAGCACGCGTTTGCAACGCTGCATAGCTTCGTGCGACCTCACGCTTGCAACGATGTACGGACGTCGGTGAGACTGGCCGGGCAGCGACACCGTCATCGACGAGGAGACGTCCGTGCCCGACACCCCGCGCCCCGAGCACCCCCGGCCCTCGGTGGTCCGCGCCGACTGGTCGACCCTCAACGGTCCCTGGGAGTTCGAGGTGGACGCGGGGGACTCCGGGCTCGAGCGCGGCCTGCGCGACCGGCCGCTGGCCGGCACCATCACCGTCCCGTTCGCCCCGGAGTCGGAGCTGTCCGGCGTCGGCGCCACCGACTTCCTGTCGGCCGTCTGGTACCGGCGCACGTTCACCGTCCCGCCCGGGTGGGCCGGGCGCCGCACGCTGCTGCACTTCGGTGCCGTCGACCACGACGCGACGGTGTGGGTGGACGGGGTGGAGGTCGTCCGGCACCGCGGCGGTTTCACGCCCTTCACCGCCGACCTCGGCCACCGCAGCGGCGAGGTGGGCATCGTCGTGCGGGCCCGCGACGACCGGCACGGGCCGCAGGCCCGCGGCAAGCAGTCCACCCGCTACGAGAACCACGAGTGCCTCTACACCCGGACGACCGGGATCTGGCAGACCGTCTGGGCCGAACCCGTGCCCGACGTGTCCCTGGCCCGGCCCCGCATCACCCCGGACGTGGCCGGCTCGACGTTCCACCTCGAGCAGCCGCTGCGCCGCAGCGGGACGGGGACGGTGGGGGACCGCGCGGGCTGGACGCTGCACGCGCAGGTCCGCGACGGTGCGGGCGTCGTGGCCGAGGCGAGCGTGCGCGCCGACCTGGACCTCTCACCCCGCCTGACCCTGCCGGTGCCCGCCGACCGCGTGCGGCTGTGGGGACCGGGCGACCCGCACCTGTACGACGTCACGATCACCCTGACCGACGCGGCCGGGGAGGTGGTGGACACCGTCGAGACGTACGCGGGCCTGCGGTCGGTGAGCATCGACGGCGAGGCCGTCCTGCTCAACGGCCGGCCGGTGTTCCAGCGCCTCGTGCTCGACCAGGGGTACTACCCCGACGGGATCATGACCGCCCCGAGCGACGAGGCGCTGCGCCGCGACGTCGAACTGGCCCTGGCGGCGGGGTTCAACGGCGCCCGGTTGCACCAGAAGGTGTTCGAGGAGCGGTTCCTGTTCCACGCCGACCGGCTCGGGTACCTCGTGTGGGGGGAGTTCGGCGACTGGGGCGCGGTCGAGGAGGGCACCTCCGAGCGCGGCGAGCACCAGCGCCCGACGCCGAACTTCGTCAGCCAGTGGCTGGAGGCCCTCGAACGCGACCACTCCCACCCCTCGATCGTGGGGTGGTGCGGGCTCAACGAGACGCGCCAGCCGCTCACCGACCGCGGGCAGGTGCTGGACGACGTGACCCGGGCGATGTTCCTCGCCGCGAAGGCCATGGACACCTCCCGCCCGGTGCTGGACGCCTCCGGCTACTCCCACCGCGTCCTGGAGTCCGACGTGTGGGACTCGCACAACTACACGCAGGACCCGGCCCGGTTCGCCCGCGAGGTGTCGGGCCTGGCCGTGGGGCAGCCCGACACCAACCACGGCGCCCACGGCGAACCCTGGTCCCTGCCCTACCAGGGGCAGCCGTGGTTCTGCAGCGAGTTCGGCGGGATCTGGTGGCGGCCCGACGTGGCGGCGAGCGACCCCGACGTCGACCGCGGTGCCGCGTCCTCGTGGGGCTACGGCGAGCCGCCGCGCACCGAGGAGGAGTTCCACCACCGCTTCGAGGGGCTGACCGGGGTCCTGCTGGACGACCCGCTGGTGTTCGGCTACTGCTACACGCAGCTGACCGACGTCTTCCAGGAGCAGAACGGGATCTACTCCTTCGACCGGTCCACCAAGCTCGACGTCGACCGCGTCCGGGCGGCCCAGCAGCGACGCGCGGCGATCGAGGGACCCGCGCAGGCGTAGCGCAGGTGGTCACGGGGGGTGACGGCGGCTCGCCCGGGAGGAGGCACCCCGGGCGGGCTCTGTCGTGACCGCGGTGCGGGGACGACACCTCCTGGGTGACCAGGCTGACCCCGCGCCGCTCCCGGCTCGCCCCCGTGCTGGCGCCCGTGCTCGCCGCCCTCGTGGCGCTGCCGTGCGCAGGCGTGGCCGTCGACGTGGCGACCGCCGCGCCCGCCGCCGCGGCCGGACCCGTCCAGGTGCTGCAGCCGGTCGTCCCGGCGCCGACCCAGCAGCAGCAGATCTTCGACGGCCTCAACCGCGAGCGCGCGGCCGTCGGGGCCCCGGCGCTGACGCTGGACCCCACGCTGGCGACCGTCGCCCAGGACTGGGCCGACGTGCTCGGCCAGGGCGACGGCATGAAGCACAACCCGGACCTCGGCAGGCTGCTGTCCGACTTCCCCCGGTGGGGCGAGATCGTCGCGACCGCCGACATGGGCAACGCCGACACCCGCGGCCTGGAGAACGGCGACCTCGCCGTCGACACCTGGATGAAGTCCGACCCGCACCGCGCCGTGCTGCAGGACCCGCAGTACACCGCCGTCGGCATCGGGCTCGTCTACACGACGCTGTTCTCCCGCGGCCGGACCGTCTGGCGCTCCTACTGGGTGGCCGACTTCGGCTCCCCGCGCCGCACGCCGCTGGTGGCGCAGAACCCCGACGGCTCGCGCAGCTACGCCGGTGTCCCCGTCAAGGGCGCGATCCTGCAGACCTACACCGCGGCGGGCGCGAACGGCGGCTACCTCGGCCTGCCGGTGGGACGCGAGCTCGGCCCGCTGCGCGGCGGCGGTTACGGCCAGCACTTCGCCGGCGGGTCGGTGTACTGGAGCGCGGCGTCGGGAGCGGCCGCGGTGCGCGGCGCCATCCGTGAGCGCTGGGCCGCCCTCGGCTGGGAGAACGGCTGGCTGGGGTACCCCACGGGCGCCGAGTTCGGCGTCCGGGGCGGGGTCGCGCAGCGGTTCCAGGGCGGGACCGTCTACTGGTCGGCGGCCACCGGGGCGCAGGCCCTCGGCGGCGCGGTGCTCGCCGGGTACGGCGCGACCGGCTGGGAGACCGGGGCGCTCGGCTTCCCCACGACCACGTCGGCCGCGCTGCCCGCGGGCTCCTTCGCGCACTTCCAGAACGGCTCGGTGTACGCCGGCCCCGCCGGCACGCACGTCGTCGCCGGCGCCGTCCGGGACGCCTGGGCCGCGCAGGGCTGGGAGGGCGGGGGCCTGGGCTACCCGAGCTCGGGGTGGTTCGGCGGGCTCGTCGGGGGTGGCGGCGGGCAGCACTTCACCGGCGGCTCGGTGTACTCCTCCCCGGCCGCGGGCACGCACGCCGTCCCGGCCGCGGTCCGCGACGCGTGGGCCGCGCGCGGCTGGGAGGGCGGGACCCTCGGCTACCCCGTCTCCGACGTCCGCGTCAGCGGTGGCGCGCTGGTGCAGGACTTCCAGGGCGGGCAGGTCAGCGTCCGCAGCGGGACCGCGCAGGTCCGCACCCTCTCCGTGGAACGGACCCGGCGCGCGCGCTAGCCTCCGGGGATGGAGTACCGACGACTCGGACGGTCGGGGCTGCGCGTCTCGACGATCACCCTGGGGACGATGACGTTCGGCGGCAAGGGCGTCTTCGCCGCCGTGGGGAACACCGACGTGGCGCAGGCGCGCCGACAGGTCGAGATCGCGCTCGACGCCGGCGTGAACCTCCTCGACACCGCCGACGCCTACTCGGACGGGCTCAGCGAGGAGATCACCGGCGAGGTGCTCGAGGGGGTGGGGTCCCGCCGCGACGACGTCCTCGTCGCCACGAAGGCACGGATGGTCGTCGGTCCCGGACCCAACGACGGGGGCGCCTCGCGCCACCACCTGGTCCGGTCGGTCGAGCGCAGCCTGCGCCGCCTGCGGACCGACCACGTCGACCTGTACCAGATCCACGAGTGGGACGGGCAGACCCCGCTGGAGGAGACCCTCGAGGCGCTCGACACCCTCGTCCGCTCGGGCAAGGTCCGCTACGTCGGGGTGTCGAACCACTGCGGCTGGCAGTTGATGAAGGCCCTGGCCACCTCCGACGCCCACGGGTACCAGCGGTACGTCTCCCAGCAGATCCACTACACGCTGCAGGCCCGGGACGCCGAGTCCGAACTCGTGCCGCTGAGCCTGGACCAGGACCTCGGGATCCTCGTGTGGAGCCCGCTGGCCGGCGGTCTGCTCTCGGGCAAGTACCGCCGCGACGCGTCCGCGCCCGAGGGCTCGCGGCACCTGGGGGAGTGGTCCGAACCACCCGTCCACGACGAGGACGCGCTGTTCGACATCGTCGAGGAGCTGGTGCGGACGGGGGAGGCGCACGGGGTCTCGGCGGCGCAGGTCGCGCTCGCCTGGCTCCTGGGCCGACCCGGGGTGACGTCCCTCGTCGTCGGCGCCCGCACCGACGAGCAGCTGCGCGACAACCTCGCGGCGGCCGACCTCGTGCTGACCGAGGACGAGCGCCGCCGCCTCGACGACGTGAGCGCCGTCCCGCTGCGCTACCCGCACTGGCACCAGGCCGCGACCGCGGCCGAGCGGTTGTCCCCGGCCGACCTGAGCCTGCTGGGGCCGCACGTGCAGCAGCCCGGTTCGTCGTAGGATCCTCGTCGGTTCCGCTCCGCCCAGACCTCGCTGCGCGAACCGCCTCCCGCCGACCGGTCGGGGGGCCGCCTGCACCGGAGGACGCGACGAGGATGCACGACGAGGACGGGCGGGTCGCGGAGCTGGGCACCCTCGACACCGGGCGTGAGCGCTCCACCGACACGGACGTCGGCGCGCTGCGCGCCGAGCTGGCGCAGCTGCGCACGGCGCTGACCCGCCGACCGGTCATCGACATGGCCAAGGGCGCGATCATGGCCCTCACCCGCTGCGACGAGGACGCCGCGTTCCGGCAGCTGTCCGAGGTTTCCCAGACGCACAACGTCAAGTTGTACGACCTGGCGAGCGCGCTGCTGGGCGACCTGCGCCGGAGCGGCACGGCGGCCCAGGACGGCGGGGACCAGCGCGAGGTCGACCGGCTCGTCCAGCGGAACTGGACACGCCGCTGAAGGGCCGGGGCCGGGTGGCGGGTCGGGGGCGACCTCAGCCGAGGAAGGTGGATGGGTCCGGCCCCGTGCGCCGGGGCAGGCCCCGTCCGGCAGGACGGCAGCGGGCCTCCAGGTCGGCGATCTCGAAGGCGTTGTGCGCCAGGTCCTCGCCCGTCGGGTGCTCCGGCGCGTCGTCGGCCACCAGGTGCCAGCGCTCGTCGTAGGCCCGGCGCAGCGCGTCCAGGGGCCGCCCGCGCAGGTCCAGCACCGGGCCGGCCGGTGCGCCGGTCGTGCCGGTCGTGGTGGGTGTGGTGTCGTGAACGGTCGCTGTCGTGGTCGTCGTCATCGGAACCCCGTCGTCTCCGGACCCTCCGCGGCACACCTCTGGACCACGGCTCACCGTCCATTGGACCCCCCGCGCGAGGCGGGGGCAACCCGGGCGCGGTGCGGTCCAGTAGCTTCGGGGGGAACCGGCGGGAACGCCACGGCGTGGCGAGGGTGGAGGCAGCGGTGGTGGGCGTGGCGCGAGGGTCGTTGACGCGGTTGCGGTCCGCGACCGCGGCGGCCCACGAGGACCTCGACTCCGCGCTGGACGTCCTCGAACGCCCGTGGGACGCCGCGCTGCACCGCCGGTGGCTGGAACTCACGTGGGGGCTGCTCGCGCCGCTGGAGCGGGCGCTGGGCGAGCAGGCCCAGGCTGACCCGGCGGCGCTCGAGGTGGCGGGGCGGGTGCGCGCCGACCTCGCCCTGGACGACCTGCGCGCCCTGGGCGTCCCGGAGGCCGAGCTCGCCCGGCTGCCCGAGTGCCCCGACGTGCCCGCGGTGCCGGACCGGGCCGCGGCGCTGGGAGTCCGCTACGTCCTCGACGGGTCGACGCTCGGCGGGCGCCTCATCGCGCGGACCGTCGTCGCGGCCGGGGTCCCGGCGGCGGCGACCACGTCGCTGACCGGTCGGGAGGGCACCGGACGGCGCTGGCGCGAGACGACCGCCGCGGTCGAGGCGGCCGGGGCCGACGCCCTGCCGGGGATGACGGCGGCCGCGCTGGCGACCTTCGCCGCCTACCGCGCCTGGCTGGCGCCGCTGGTGCGCGCCGGTGCCTGAACCGCGCGGCGCCGAGCTGGCCCGCCGGTTCCACGACGAGGTCGTCGGACCGCTGCTGCGGCGGGAGTTCCCGGGCCTCCGGCTCGTCGCGGGCCGGCTCGGACGTCCTGGGCCTCGACGACGACGTCTCGCGCGACCACGACTGGGGGCTGCGTCTCGTCGTGCTCGTCCCGGACGGGTCCGTCGGGCCGGTGGACGCCGTCCTGGAGCGGGACCTGCCCGCCACGCACGCGGGACGTCCCGTCCGCTTCGCGACCACCTGGGACCCCGCCGACCGGCACCGCGTCGAGGTCGCCACGGTGGACGGCTTCGTCCGGGCGCGGCTGGGGATCGGCGCGCAGGAGGAGCCCACGACCGCCGACTGGCTGTCCTTCACGGGGCAGGCCGTCCTGGAACTCCTCGCCGGGCCGGTGTTCGCCGACGACGAGGGGCGCTGGGAACGGCTGCGGCGCAGGCTGACCTGGTACCCCGACGACGTGTGGCGGCACCTGGTGGCCGGCGCCTGGCAGCAGCTGGAGCAGGAACTGCCCCTCGTCGGCCGGACGGGGTCGCGCGGGGACGACCTGGGGTCTCGGCTGATCGCCGCGCGGCTGGCCGAGACCGCGGTCCGGCTGGGGTTGCTGCTGGACCGGGTCTGGGCGCCCTACGCCAAGTGGGTCGGCACCGTGTTCGCGTCCTCGCCCAGCGGCCGCGTCGCCCCCCACCTCGCGCGCGCCCTGGCGGCGGGGGACTGGCGCGAGCGCGAGGCCGGGCTGTGCGCGGCGCTGGAGGGGCTGCTCGCCCGGCAGGCGGAGGTCGGGGTGCCCGCGCCGGGCCCGGCGACGGCTCCCTTCCACGACCGACCGTTCGCCGGGGTCGTCGAGACGCTGCCCGGCGCCGTCGCGCCGCCGGGCGGGGGACGGGGACCGCTGGGGGTGGGCGCCGTGGAGCAGTGGGTGGGCGCCGTCGACGTGCTCGTCCGCCCGGCGCTGCGCCGGGACCTGGCCCGCGCGGTGGTGGGCTCGTGACGTCCGGGGCGCACGCGCTGCTCCTGGGCCACGTCGTCGGCGCGGGGGAGGACCTGCTCGCGGCCCTGCCGCTGCGCGGCGGCCTGGTGGGCGGCGAGGGAGCGCTCGGCGTGGGGACCGTCCAGCTCTGGCTGGCCCGTCCCCAGCTCGTCGGCGGCGCCTCCGTGGCCGCGGTGCCCCTCGGCGACGTCGGTGCGGGCACCGTCCGCGAGCGGCGGCTCGGTGGCGGCCCGGAGCTGCGGCTCGTCCTGTCCGGCCGCGAGGTGCCCTTCGCGACGAGCGCCGACCGGGCCGCGGTCGAGGAGTTCCTGCGCACGCTGGCGCAGGCTCGGCGCACGGCGTCCTAGACGAGCTCGACGACGCCGTCGGCGCGGTCCTGCGGCTCCACGACCCGCGGACGGGTCCGGAACTCACCGCGGAGCCGTGGACCCCCGCACCACCAGTTCGGTGGCGAGCTCGACGTGGTGGGAGTCCAGGCGGTCCCCGCCGGCCATCCGCAGCACCGTCCGCAGGGCCACCCGGCCCATCTCCCGCAGCGGCTGGCGGATCGTCGTCAACGGGGGAGCGGCCATGGCGGCCAGCTCGGTGTCGTCGAAACCGGTGACGGACAGGTCCTCCGGCACGCGCAGACCGAGGGCGCGCGCGGCCTCCATGACGCCCAGGGCGATCGAGTCGCAGCCACCCACGACGGCCGTGGGGTGGTCCGGACCGGTGAGCAGCCGGGCGCCGAGCTGCCGCCCCGCCTCGTACTGGAAGTCGGAGTTCAGGACGTGCTCGGCGAGGGGGACGAGCCCGGCGCTCTCCATGGCCGCGCGGTACCCGTGCAGGCGGGCCTGGTTGCACTGCGACCCGGGTGGGCCACCCACCCAGGCGATGGTGCGGTGGCCCTGGGCGATCAGGTGGTTGGTCGCCGTCAGACCGCCGGTGAAGTTCGTGGACCCGACGCTCGTGACCTCCCGGCGCGGCAGGTTCAGCGGGTCGATGACCACGAGGGGCAGGTTCACCGCGGCGAGGGCGTCGACGTGCGCCCCCGTCAGCTCACCGGTGACGACGATGATGCCGGTGCGGCCGGCGGCGGCCAGCCCGCGGGCCCACGACCGCGGCGGCGAGGGGTAGCGGCCGCCCCGCTGGTCGCGCAGGACGCCGACGACGACCGAGGCGTCGGCCCCGGCGGCGGCCTCCACGACCCCGTCGACGACGGCCGTGGCGTAGGAGGAGAAGTCGCCGTCGATGAGGAACTCCACGAGCGCGTGACCGGCCACCGCCCGGCGCGTCGACGGCGGCGCGTACTCGTGCTGGACGAGCAGGTCCTCCACCAGGGCGCGGGTCTGCGCGGACACGTCCTCCCGGCCGTTGACGACCTTGGAGACGGTCGCCACGGAGACGCCGGCGCTCGCGGCGATGGTGGCCAGGGTCGCCTTGTCCCTGGACCGGGCGGGGGTGTGCGGACGGTCCAGCACGGGTCCTCCTCGACTCGAAGTGCGTCGACCATACGACCCGCACGGTCCTGGGCGCCAGCCCCTTTCGAAAGTTTTCGAGATGCGTTCGAGACCAACCTGTCGTTGTCCCGCAACGACATGCACGAGCAGCACCACCACCGGAGGGTGAGCGCTTGACCGCGGTACCGGGGCCCTCTTATGGTCATCGCCAGACAGCGTGGTCGAAAGCTTTTCGACCACGTTCGACGCGGTCCCGCCCGGGACCGCGGGGTGGAGCAGCCGCAGGGCTGCGGCTCGGCACAACGGAGATCACTGTGGATCACAACCGCGCATCGCGTCGGTCCTTCCTCGCCCTGGCGACGGCGACCCCGCTCGTCGCCACCGTCCTGGCCTCCTGCGGCGACTCGGGCCCGGGGGGCGCGGGTTCGGGTGCGGCGACCGACTGGATCCTGTCGGGGCAGCCGAAGGAGGGCATCCGCCAGACGGCGGTGGACGACTGGAACGAGGCCCACGAGGACCAGCAGATCCAGACCAGCGCCTTCCAGAACGACGCCTACAAGGCCAAGATCAAGACGGCCATCGGTGCCGGCCAGGCGCCGACGATCATCTTCGGCTGGGGCGGCGGCACGCTGCGCAGCTACGTCGAGGCCGACCAGGTCGACGACCTCACCTCGTGGTTGCAGGAGAACGCCGCCGTCAAGGACCGCCTCTTCGACGCCGCGTTCGCCGCCGGCACGGTCGACGACAAGATCTACGCGCTGCCGACCGAGACGGTGCAGCCGATCGTGCTGTTCTACAACAAGAAGCTCTTCGACCAGGTCGGTGCGCAGCCGCCGACGACGTGGGACGAGCTCATGGCTCTGGTCCCGACGTTCAACGCGGCGGGGATCGCCCCGATCTCGCTGGCCGGGCAGTCGCGCTGGACGAACATGATGTGGCTGGAGCTGTTGTTCGACCGCATCGGCGGCCCCGAGCTGTTCGAGTCCATCTACGAGGGCCAGCCGAACTGGACCGACCCGGCCGCCATCGACGCCCTCACCAAGGTGCAGGACCTCGTCCGGGCCGACGGCTTCATCACGGGTTTCGCCTCGGTCACGGCCGACTCCAACGCCGACCAGGCGCTGCTGTACACCGACCGGGCCGCCATGATGCTGCAGGGCACGTGGACCTACGGCGGCATGAAGACCGACGGCGGCGACTTCGTCTCCGCGGGCAACCTGGGGTACATGAACTTCCCCGAGGTGGCCGGCGGCAAGGGTGACCCGATGAACGCCTTCGGCAACCCGGCCCAGTACGTGTCGGTGTCCTCCCAGGCCAGCCAGGAGCAGAAGGACATCGCCCTGGCCTACTTCGCGGACGGCCTGCTCCAGGAGAAGGAGGCCGAGGCGTACATCACCGAAGGCGGCGAGGTCCCGATCGTCAAGGGCATCGACGCCAAGTTCGCCGGTCTGGACGACGAGGAGTGGCTGACGTTCGTCTACGACCTGGCCACCAACGCCCCGTCGTTCGCGCAGTCCTGGGACCAGGCGCTCTCGCCGACGCAGGCCGAGACGCTGCTGGACAACATCGAGAAGCTCTTCGGCCTGGCCATCACGCCGCAGGAGTTCGCCACCGCCATGAACGCGGCGACCGCCTCGTGAGCGCGTCCGTGAGCACGGCTCCCACCTACGCCTCGGGCAAGGTCACCTCGTCCAAGCGCACGTCGACGGGCAGGCTCGGGTGGCTCGTGCTGCCCGCGCTGGCGATCTTCGTCGCCTTCGCGGTCCTGCCGCTGTTCGGGGTGTTCGCCCTGAGCTTCTCCTCGTGGGACGGCATCGGCGCGATCAGCTTCGCCGGGTTCGACAGCTGGCGGGCCGTGCTCACGGACCCCGGTCTCCCGCACGCCCTCTGGGTGACGTTCCTGGTCATCGTGCTGTCGTGGATCGCCCAGACGCCGCTGTCGATCCTGCTCGGGGTGTTCATCTCCGGCAGCCAGCGCTACCGCGCCGTGCTGGCGGTCCTGTTCTTCCTGCCGCTGCTGCTGTCGGCCGCGGCCGTGTCCATCGCCTACAAGGCCCTGCTGGACCCGAACTTCGGGCTCGGCCCGGGGCTGAACCTCGGCATCCTCACGCAGGACTGGCTGGGTGACGGCACCCTCGCGATGGGCGTCGTGATCTTCATCATCGCCTGGCAGTGGATCCCGTTCCACTCCCTCATCTACCAAGGCGCGATCCGGCAGATCCCCGGGTCGATGTACGAGGCGGCCCAGATCGACGGGGCCGGCCGGGTGCGGCAGTTCTTCTCCATCACGCTGCCCCAGCTGAAGAACACGATGATCACGTCCTCGACGCTCATGGTCGTCGGGTCGCTCACGACCTTCGACCTGATCTTCGTCCTGACCGCCGGGGGGCCGAACGACGCGACCCGCGTCCTGGCCCTGGACATGTACCTCACCGGTTTCCGCGCCAACCTCATGGGCCCGGCGTCGGCCATCGCGGTGATCCTCGTCGTCGTCGGTCTCGTCCTCGCCCAGCTCCTGCAGCGCCTCGGTGGCCGTGAGCGCAACTCGCAACTGGAAGGTGCCTGAGATGGCGACCCAGACCGCGCCCGTGCGCACCAGCGGCCGCTCCGCGGGAGCGCCCAAGAACGGCACCACCCACCGCAAGAACTGGCTCGGGGGCGCCTTCGGGTGGCTGTGGCTGCTCATCGTCCTGGTGCCCGTGTACTGGATCGTCATCACGAGCTTCAAGACGTCGGCGAACTACTTCGGCAGCAACCCGATGGCACCGCCGGCGTCGCCGACGCTGGCCAACTACCAGCTCGTGCTGGAGAACGACTTCATCCGGTACTTCGCCAACTCGGTCATCGTGACCGTGGGGGCGACCGTCCCGGCCGTGCTGGTGTCCTTCATGGCCGCCTTCGCCATCGTCCGCGGCGCCGGGCGCTGGCTGAAGCTGGTGAACTCCCTGTTCCTCATGGGGCTCGCCATCCCGCTGCAGGCCACGATCATCCCGATCTACCTGATCATGATCAGGCTCGGGATGTACAACTCGTTCGGGGCCCTGATCCTGCCCTCGATCGCCTTCGCCATCCCGCTGACGGTGCTCATCCTGTCCAACTTCGTGCGCGACGTCCCGAACGAGCTGTTCGAGGCGATGCGCATGGACGGGTCCAGCGAGTGGGGCACCATGTGGCGCCTGGCGTTCCCGCTGACCCGCCCGGCCCTGGTGACGGTGACGATCTACCAGGGTCTGCAGATCTGGAACGGCTTCCTGCTGCCCCTGATCCTCACCGACCGGGCCGAGATGCGCGTCCTGCCGTTGGCCCTGTGGACCTTCCAGGGTCAGTACTCGGTCAACATCCCGGCCGTGCTCGCCTCGGTCGTCCTCACCACGCTGCCGATCCTCGTCCTGTACGTCGTCGGCCGCCGTCAGCTCCTCTCCGGCCTCACCGCCGGCTTCTCCAAGTGATCGGAAGGTTCCACCCGTGACTCGCCAGGCGCTCGTCGTCCGCGGCGGCTGGGACGGGCACTCGCCCGTCGAGGCCACCGACCTGTTCATCCCGCACCTGGAGGCGAACGGGTTCACCGTCCGCGTCGAGGACCTCGGCACCGACTTCGGGCCCGGCTCGAAGGCCACGCCGACCGTCTACACCGACGCCGAGTACATGGCGACGGTGGACCTCGTCCTGCAGTGCAACACCATGAACACCATCGAGGCAGCCGAGTTCGAGGGCCTGCGCACGGCCGTCGAGAACGGCACCGGGTTCGCCGGCTGGCACGGCGGCATCGCCGACTCCTACCGGGCGAACTCGGACTACCTCACCCTCGTCGGGGGGCAGTTCGGGTGCCACCCGGGCAAGCACCCCGACGAGCGGGAGGGTGGTCCGCAGGACAACTACGTGCCCTACCGCGTCAACATGCTGCCCGCGGCGGCCTCGCACCCGATCACCGAGGGCATCGAGGACTTCGACCTCGTGACCGAGCAGTACTGGGTCCTGTCCGACGACTACGTGGACGTGCTCGCCACGACGACGCAGGCGGTCCGGGAGTGGGACCCGTGGACGCGCCCGATCACGTCCCCGGCCGTCTGGACCCGGCAGTGGGGCAAGGGCCGCGTCTTCGTGGCCACCCCCGGCCACGACCCGGCCACCCTGCAGGACGAGAACGTCAAGACGATCATCGAGAGGGGCCTGTTGTGGGCAGCCCGCTGAAGGTCGGCGTCGTCGGCGCCGGTGTCATCTCCGCGCAGTACTCGGCGTCGCTGAAGCGACTGCCGCAGCTGCAGATCACCGCGGTGAGCGACTTCGTCCCCGAGCGGGCGCAGGCGCTGGCCGACGAGCACGGCGCCCAGGTGCTGTCGCTGGAGGAGCTGCTCGCCTCCTCGGACGTGGACGTGGTGCTCAACCTGACGCTGCCGCGCACCCACGCCGAGGTCGCGCTGCAGGCCATCGCGGCCGGCAAGCACGTCTACGGCGAGAAGCCGCTGGCGATGACCGTCGCCGAGGGGCGCGAGGTGGTCGAGGCCGCCGCCGCCGCCGGTGTCCGCGTCGGCTGCGCCCCCGACACCGTGCTGGGCACCGGCATCCAGACCGCCCGCGCCCTCGTGGACGCGGGGGAGATCGGCACGCCGCACTCGGCCACCGCGTTCATGACCACCCCCGGTCACGAGCGCTGGCACCCGCAGCCGGACTTCTACTACCAGCCCGGCGGCGGCCCCCTGCTCGACATGGGGCCGTACTACCTGACCTCCCTCGTGCACCTGCTCGGCCCGGTCGTCCGCGTCGTCGGGGCGTCCGCACGGCCCTCCCAGGAACGCACCATCGGCTCCGGCCCGCGGGCCGGGGAGTCGTTCGGCGTCACCATCGACACCCACATCACGGGCATCCTGGAGCACGCCTCCGGGGCCCTGTCGACGCTCGTCATGAGCTTCGACACGTGGGCGGCGCGGCTGCCGCGCATCGAGGTGCACGGCACCGGCGGCTCGATCTCGGTGCCGGACCCGAACATGTTCTCCGGTCCGGTGGAGTTGTTCGCCGCCTCCACCGCGCCCGCCCCGGGTCCCGACGTGGACCCGGCCGCGAACTGGGTCGACGCCGGCGCCACCGCCGGGTACGTGGACTCCGGGCGCGGCTACGGCCTGGCCGACCTCGCGCTCGCCGTCGAGGCGGGCCGGGCGCACCGCGCCAGCGACGAGGTCGCGCTGCACGTCCTGGAGATCATGGAGGCGGTGCAGGCCGCGGCGGACGGGCACACGTCCGTGACGCTGACCACGACGTGCGAGCGTCCCGAGGCGATCGGCGAGCCGGTCGACCTCACCGCCTGACCGCTCGTCCAGGAGGGCCCCCGCGCAGCGCGCGGGGGCCCTCCTGCGCGTCCGGGCTCAGACGTCCGATCAGTGACGACGAGAAGGCGGGGGAAGACTCCGGACGAGGTCACCTGCCGTCCCGCAGGTACCGCTCGGGGGCGTCGAGGAAGAAGCGCCAGTCGTGGACGAGCCGCAAGTCCTCCCACGTCGTCGAGGTCATCCCCCGCTCGTCGACCTCGAGGACCCGGGCTCCGGGCACGGCCGTCAGGACAGGGGAGTGGGTGGCGCACACGACCTGCTTGCCCCGCCGTGCCAGGTCGGCCAGGGAACGCGCTGCCACGAGGCAGTTCTCGAAGGAGAGTGCGGACTCGGGTTCGTCGAGCAGGACGACGCCCGCCCGGGCCACGTAACGGCTCGCCAGCAGGTCCAGGAACCCCTCACCGTGGCTGCGGTAGTGGTACTGGTAGCCGACCTTCACCGTCGCTTCGACGTCCGACTGCTCGAGGTAGTCGTAGAAACGGTGCATCGTCTCGGCGCGCAGGAAGAACGTCTCCCGGCGCCCGCCGGGCCCGCGGACGACCTGCAGACGGTCGGCCAGTGAGGACCCGTCCGTGCGTCGGCCGCGATCGGGACCGCCGTGGTGGTCGCCCGTACCTCCTTCGACGTGGGCTCCGAGCGCTCCGGCGAGCGCCTCCACGACCGTCGACTTCCCCGCCCCGTTGGCGCCGACGAGGAAGGTGACGCCCCCGGGGAGGTCCAGCCCGGAGGTCAGCAGCTGCCGGATCGCGGGTACGCGGTCGGGCCACGTCTCGGGGTCGAGCACCGTCCCCGACCGGGGCACGAACCCGCGCACCGGGCGGTGACCGCCGGTGCTCACCCCTCCAGGCACAGGCAGAACGGGTGCCCGGACGGGTCGGCGTAGACCCGCCACGACGGGTGGTCGGTCTCGTCCTCCAGCAGCCGGCCGCCGAGGGCGAGCACCTGCGGTTCGGTGCCGGCGTAGTCGCTGACGTGCAGGTCGACGTGGGCCTGCTGCGGGACGGGACCGGCGGGCCAGGTCGGGGGCACGTGGTCGGCGGCGAGCTGGAACGACAACCGCGCCCCGCCGGACCCGCCGCTGATGGTGACCCACTCCTCGTCGGAGGAGTCCTCGACCTCCCACCCCAGCAACGTCCCGTAGAAGGCGGCCAGCCCGCGGGGGTCGGGGGTGTCGAGGGCGATGGTGCCGAGGCGCACGGAGCTCATGGCCCGAGCCTGGCCCGCCGCGTGGCAGGCTGTCCACGCCCTTCCCGGGGGAACCTCACACCCGGGGCGCGTGGAGCGTTGGTGGGGTGTGGGAGCAGCGGTGGAACCCTTCGAACGGGTCGTCGAGCAGCACGGGGCGACGGTCCTGCGGGTCTGCCGCGCCGTGGTGGGTGAGCACGCGGCCGAGGACGCCTGGTCGGAGACGTTCCTGGCCGCCCTCACCGCCTACCCCCGGCTGCGGCCGGGCAGCGACGTCCGGGCCTGGCTGGTGACGATCGCGCACCGCAAGGCCGTCGACGTGCTGCGGGTGCGCGCCCGCGCGGCGGTGCCGGTGGCCGAGCCGCCCGAGCCGCCGTCGACGGGGGAGCACCCGGGGGACGGGCGGGGTGACGTCTGGCACGCCGTGGCGGCGCTGCCGCGCAAGCAGCGCCAGTGCGTGGCCTACCACCACGCGGGCGGCCTGCCGTACGAGGAGGTGGCCGCCCTCGTGGGTGGCACCCCGGCGGCCGCGCGGCGGGCGGCGGCCGACGGCATCGCCGCGCTGCGGCGCACGTGGACGAGCGAGGAGTGCTGATGAGCGTGGAGGAGGAGTTCCTCGTGCAGCGGCTGCGCGAGCGGCTGGCGGTGCGGGCGGCCGAGGGGGGAGTGCTCGACGTCGCCTACCGGACGGTCGACTCCCCCCTGGGGCCGCTGCTGCTCGCGGCGACGACGGCCGGTGTCGTCCGGGTCGCGTTCGAGCAGCAGGGCCACGACGCGGCGCTGGAGGAGCTGGCCCGGCGCGTGAGCCCCCGGGTCCTGCGGGCCCCCGCCCGGCTCGACGCGCTGGCCCGCGAGCTGGAGGAGTACTTCGCCGGCGCGCGGCGCGAGTTCGACGTCCCGGTCGACCTCGTCCTGGCCACGGGCACCTTCCGCCGGTCCGTGCTCCTGGCCCTGCGGCGCACCGGGTTCGGCGACCGGCTCAGCTACGCCGCCCTGGCCGGTGAGGTCGGCAGCCCCCGCGCGGTCCGCGCCGTGGGGACGGCCTGCGCGCGCAACCCCGTGCCGCTGGTCGTGCCCTGCCACCGCGTCGTGCGCTCCGACGGCAGCACCGGGCAGTACGCCGGCGGGACCGGGGCCAAGAGCCGGTTGCTGCAGCTGGAGCGGGACGCCAGGGTGGGGGCGTGAGGTGGGTCGTGCTCCTGCGCGGGGTGAACGTGAACGGGGTGACCGTGCGCTCGGCCGCGCTCTCGGCCTGCCTGCAGGAGGCGGGTTTCACGGGGGTGCGCTCGGTGCTCGCCAGCGGGAACGTGGCGCTCGAGGCGGAGGACGGGACGAGCGCGCAGGACGTGCGCGCCCGGGTCGAGGCGGCGTTGCGGGCGACGTTCGGCTACGAGGCGTGGGTCGTGGTCCTCACCCCGCAGCGGCTGGCCGACGTCGTCGCGGCGTACCCGTTCGCGCGCGAGGACGAGCGCTCGCACCCGTACGTGGTGTTCACCTCCGACCCCGGGCGCCTCGCGGCGCTCGCCGCCCAGCACGCGGAGGACGACGTGGAGTCGGACGTGGAGTCGGTGGCCCTCGCCGGGGACGTCCTGTACTGGCGCTGCCCGAAGGGGGCGAGCACCGGCACCCCGTTCGCCCGCCTCTCGGGCGCGGCGCGGTGGAAGCCGCACGTCACGACGCGGAACCTGCGCACGCTCGGCAAGCTGCTCGCCGTCGCGGGCGGGACCTGACGTGGCGGGAGCCCAGGACCCGGAGGACCTCTACCGCGGACTGCGCCGGGAGACCCCGACGGAACGGCTCGACCGCAACTGGGTCGAGCTCCTCCAGGAACTGCGCGTCGTGCAGACGGGGGTGCAGCTGCTGACGGGTTTCCTGCTGACGCTGCCGTTCCAGTCCCGCTTCGAGGAGCTCGACCGGTACCAGGAGTCCGTCTACGTCGTGGTCCTGCTGCTCGCGGTGACCGCCGTCGTGCTGTTCATCGCCCCGGTGGGGTACCACCGGGCGTTGTTCCAGCAGCGGTCGAAGGCCCGGCTGGTGCGGGCCGGGTCCGCGTTCGCGAAGGCCGGGCTCGCGACCGTGGGGCTGGTCGTCTCCGGCGGGGTCTCGCTCGTGGTGGACGTCATCGGTGGCCGGGTCGCCGGCTGGATCGCCGGGGGCGGGGTGGCCGCTCTCGTCCTGCTGTGCTGGTACGCGTTGCCGCGCAGGGCGCTGGCGTCGGCGGTGCGCGAGCGCGAGGACGCTCAGGACAGCGCGCCCGCCAGGTCCGGCACGAGCCGGGAGACGCCGTAGGGCACGGACAGGACGCTGTTGTACGTCATGGCGCCGCGCACGTCGAGGTCGGGCAGGACGAGACCACCGCGCCGCACGACGGGCAGGTCGGCCAGCACGCGGTCCGCCTGCACGCCGGCGCGCGTGGTGTCGTCGGTGAGCACGACGAGGACGTCGGCCTCGAGCAGGTCGAGCCGTTCGGCCGAGACGTCGATGAAGAAGCTGTCGCCGGTGTCCAGGGCGGCCAGGGCAGGTGGCAGCGAGAACCCGAGGTCGCGCAGGAAGGCGCCGCGGGCGTCCTGCGGCGAGAACACGCCGTACCTGCCGTCGTAGGGCAGGGCGACGACCCCGGTGCGCCCCGAGAACTCCGGGTGCGCGGCGACGGCGTCGGTGAACGCGGCGTCCGCCGCCGCGGTCAGCCGTTCCCCCTGCGCCTCCCGGCCCACGGCCCGCGCGATCGTGAGCGTGGTCGCCGTCCGGTCCGCCGCGTAGGGCGCCGACCCGCTCGGGCGGGCCAGCACGGGGGCGACCTGGGACAGCTGGTCGTAGCGGGCCTCGTCGATCCCGGAGACCAGGGCCAGGACCACGTCGGGGCGCACGCTCGCGACCTGCTCGACGTTCGCCTGCGTGTCCGAGGCCAGCTTGAGCACGTCCCCGGTGAGCAGGTCGGTGGCCCAGGGACCCAGCCCCTGCGCGGGGTAGAAGCTGTACCCGGTGTTCGTCAGCGGCTGGACGCCCAGGGCCAGCAGCGGGTCGGCGTCGGTGACGCCCAGGACGGCCACCCGTTCGGCGGGAGCGTCCAGGACGGTCTCGCCGAAGACGTGCTCGTAGCGCACCGGGAACCCCGGTGCCGTGCTCGGCGCCTGCGGGGCGGGCGATCCCGTCGACCCGTCCGCTCCGCACGCGGTGAGCCCGGCCAGACCACCGGCCCCCAGGGCGGAGGCGGACAGGAGCTGGCGGCGAGTGATCGTCGGCACGCGGTGAGCTTAGCCTCACCTGACCACCGGGTCGACCGCGGGGCCGCTCGACCTCAGTCCGGACGGCGCACGCGGTCGCGGACGGCGCGCGCCGCGGCCCCCACGGTCTCGCGCACCCCCTCGACGACGATCTCCCGCGCCGCGGGGTCCCCCTGCAGCCCGGACCGCACCGTGGCCCGGGCGGTCGAGACGAGCTGGTCGAGGCTGACGTGCGGCGGGATCATCGGCACGTTCGGGTCCACGACCGCGTCCAGGACGAAGGGGCGATCGGCCGCCATCGCCGCCGTCAGCACGTCCTCGAGGCCCTCGGGCCCCTCGACGCGCCGCCCCGCCAGGCCGAGGAGTTCGGCCCACCCGGCGTAGGGCACGTCCGGGACGTCCATCGCCGCGTCGAACGGGACCTCGCCCTGCATCGCCCGCGCCTCCCAGGCCACGAACGACAACTGCCGGTTGTTGAGCACGACGACGACGAACCGCGGGTCGGTCCACGTCCGCCAGCGCTGGGCGACGGTGACGAGCTCGGACAGGCCGTTCATCTGCATGGCCCCGTCGCCGAGCAGCGCCAGCACCGGACGGTCGGGGTGGGCCTGCTTGGCCGCCAGCGCGTACGGCAGACCGCCGCCCATCGACAGCAGCGTCCCGGACAGGGACGCGGTCATCCCCGGCCGCAGGTCGAGGTCGCGGGCGAACCAGCTCGTCGCGGTCCCGCAGTCCACGGCCACCTGGTGGTCGTCGGCGAGCCGGTCGGACAACCCCCGCACGAGGAGCTCGGGGTTCAGCGGGTTCGCCTCGGCCTGCGCGCGCTCGGCGCTCCACGCGTCCCAGGCGTGGTTCCAGCGCGCGACGTCCGCGCGCCACGACGGGTCGGGGTCGGCGCCCTCGAGCAGCGGCAGCAGGGCGGCGAGGGTCTCGCGGGCGTCCCCGACGAGGTTCACCTCGGTCGGGTAGCGCAACCCGCAGCGGGTGCCGTCCACGTCGATCTGGACGGCCCGGGCCTGACCGGGGGCGGGGTAGTACTCCGAGTACGGCATGGTCGTGCCGACCATGAGCAGCACGTCGCACTGGCGCATGAGGTCGTAGCTCGGCCGGGTGCCGAGCAACCCGATCGCCCCGGTCACCCAGTCGAGGCGGTCGTCGAGGACGGTCTTGCCGAGCAGCGCCTTGGCGACCCCGGCGCCGAGCCGGTCGGCCACCGCGGTCAGCTCGGCCGTGGCGCCGAGCGCACCGGCCCCGGCGAGGATCGCCACCTTGCGCCCCGACCGCAGGACCTCGGCGGCCTGGGCGAGGGCCTCGGTGCGGGGCGTCCCCGGCAGCGACCCGGGGACCGCGGAGGTGTGGGTGAACCCGTGGCCCTCGGGGACCTCGACCACGGCGTCGGCGTCCTGGACGTCGCTGGGCAGGACGACCGCCGTGACCGTCCGGCGTTCCAGCGCGGTCCGCGCGGCGCGGTCCACGACGTGCTGCACCTGGCTGGGGCTGCTCACCTGGAACACGAACTCCCCGGCCACGTCGCTGTAGAGCCGGACGAGGTCGAGTTCCTGGTAGTAGCTCGTGCCCAGCGCGTTCGTCGCGGTCTGGCCCACGAGGGCGACCACGGGGACGTGGTCGAGCTTGGCGTCGTACAGGCCGTTGAGGACGTGCACCGCACCGGGCCCGGAGGTGACGACGGCGACCCCGAGGGGTGAGCCCCCGTACTTCACGTCCGCGGTGGCGGCGAAACCCGCGGTCTCCTCGTGGCGCACCTGGACGAACTCGGCGTCACCGGCCTCGACCGCCCGGCCGATCGCCGAGACGACACCACCGATGCCGTCGCCGGGGTAGCCGTAGAACCGGTGGGCGCCCCACAGGCCCAGACGCGAGACGACGTGGTCACCGACGGTGGGAGAACTCATGCGCCCACCTTCGGTGCCACGTCGCCGGTGCGCACCCGCAGGTGCGCGCAGGAGCCCCGGTCAGTCCGTGGGCATCCGGGTGTGGTGCTGGTCGCCGAGCGGGGCGTCACCGCTGCTCGAACCGCCGGACCCGCCGGAGACCTTGTCCTTGACCGTGCCGGCCACCGAACCCGCGGCGGCGCCGACCTTCTCCTGGGCGGCGGCGCCAGCCTGCCGGGCCAGGTCGCCGGCCTTGTCCTCCAGGTCCTCCACGCGGGACTGCACCTTGGGGTTGCCCCACAGGCGGCCCACCGTGCCGCTGATCTGCTCGTAGCGCTCGCGGCCGGCGCGCGCTCCGAGCACGTACCCGGCCCCGGCCGCCGCCAGCAGCAGAACCTTGCCCACCATGAACTTCCTCCTCTGCGCAGAACCGTCGGTCGGTCTCGGGCCCCAACTGTGGCAGCGCCGGGCACGACCCGCCCGCCGGAAGCCCAGGAAGACCTCAGGAACGCGCCAGGAGCGCGGCGACGAGCGCGTCGACGTCACCGGCCGTGGTGTCGAGGTGGCCGCTGACCCGCAACCCCGGCGACGTCATCTCCAGCGGGGCCCGTTCGAGCCCGAGCGCGGTGGTGACGATCCCGTCGGTGGCGACGAGGTCGGCCCGCAGACCGGCCACGTCGAGAGCCTGCAGCGGTCGCAGGGTGACGGTCGCGCTGGGTTCGCCCGGGGGTTCGCAGACCTCCCACGAGCCCGCCAGCCCGTCGGCGAGGCGGCGGCGGGTGGTCGCGCCGACGGCGGCGAGCCCGGCGTGCACGGCGGCCGGCCCGAGGTCGACGTGCTCGGCCAGGGCCGCGGCGAACCCCACCCGTCCGGCCACGGTCGCCTCGGCCTGCTCCAGCGGTCCGCACCGCCCGGCGAGCGGGCCCCGGACCGCGACGAACCCGACGCCCCGCGGACCGGCGAGCCACTTGCGGGACGTGCCGTAGACGACGTCGGCCTCGCGCGCGCCCGTCGTGTCCACGTGCCCGAACGCCTGGGCGGCGTCGACGACGACCGGCAGCCCGGCGGCCCGGCAGACCGCGACGACGTCGGCCACGGGCTGCACCGTCCCGATGTGCGACCCCAGCCAGGTCAGGTGGACGAGGTCGGGGCGGTGCGCGGCGGCCAGCGCGCGGGCGAACGCGTCGGGGTCCCACCGGTGGGGGCCGTCGAGCACCAGCGTGCCGATCCCCAGGGCCGACAGGACCGCCAGGTTCGGCCCGTACTCCCCGCGGGGGTGGGCCACCGCGGCGGGCCGCCCGCCGGGCCAGCGCAGCAGCAGCTGGCGCAGCGCGTCCTCGGCGCTGTGGACGAACGCGACGACCCCCTCACCGGGCTGCCACCCGAGCAGCGCCCGCACGTGCTCCCGGGCGCCGTCCAGGGCGGGGGCCGCCTCCACCGCGGCCACGTACGCGCCGCGGGTGGCCTCGGCGCGCAGGTGCGCCGCGACCGCGTCGAGCACGGCCCAGCTGCTGCGGCCCGCGGCGGCGGAGTCGAGGTGGCGCAGGGCGCGCGGCGGGCGGGTGCGGCGCCAGGTGGGGGCGAGGTCCGGGGCCAGGTCGGTCACGCGGCGATCCTGGCACCCGCCCGGTCCCGGGCTCAGCCCGAGGTGCGGGCCCGGCGCGCGGGACGGCTCGCGCGCCCGCGGCCCAGGCGCCACCCCGCCGCCGCCCACCACAGGAGGGCGACGGCCGCGGCGAGGGCGGCCGTGCCCCACCGGGCCTGCCCCGCGCCGGCACCGGCCACGACCAGCAGGGCCAGGCCCACGAGGACGTCGGCCCCCGAGACCACCGCGTCCCGCCCGTTCCCCCGCACGCCGACCTCCCGCTGGTCGCTCGACAACCGCTGTGCGGTCCACGGTAACCCGGAGTTCGGCGCACCGAAACCCGGCGGCGGCCCGCGGCCCGGTCGGCGCGGGGGCGAGGTGGCAAGCTGTGGGCGTGCCCCGCGCCTCGACGACCTCGACGACGGCCGCCACGCCGGCCGCCGAGGACTGCCTGAAGACCGTCTACGCCGCGGGGGAGTGGTCCGACGCCAAGATCACGCTCTCGATGCTCGCCCAGAGCATGGGGGTGTCCGCCTCCACGGCCTCCGAGGCGGTCCGCAAGCTCACCGACGCCGGGCTGCTGCGGCACGAGCGGTACGGCGGGGTGGAGTTGACCGACACCGGGCGGACGCGGGCGCTCGCGGTCGTGCGCCGGCACCGGCTCCTGGAGACGTTCCTCGTCGCCGACCTCGGCTACTCCTGGGACGAGGTGCACGAGGAGGCCGAGGTGCTCGAGCACGTCGTCTCCGACCGGATGCTCGACCGCCTCGACGCGCGCCTGGGGCGCCCCGAGCGCGACCCGCACGGCGACCCGATCCCGCGCGCCGACGGCACCGTGCCGCAGCCGGGCGCGCACAACCTCTCCGACGTGCCCGAGGGCGGCGTCGGGGTCGTGGCGCGCATCTCCGACGCCGACCCCGACGTCCTGCGCTACTTCGCCGACCTCGGCATCGGGCTGGACCTGCGACTGGAAGTGCTGCAGCGCAGGGAGTTCGCCGGAACCACCGTCGTGCGGCTGGGGGCCGGGCGCACCGTCGACCTCGGGGACCCGGCGGTGGCGGCGATCTGGGTCCTGCCCGTGCGCGGCGAGGCGGGGTCGGGCGCGTGAGCATCACCTACGACAGCCACGGCAAGCCGCACGCCGAGAAGACCCGGGACGTCACGGTCGTCGGCAGCGTCAACGCCGACCTCGCCATCCGGCTGCCCGACCTGCCCCCGGCGGGGCAGACCGTCCGCGGGGCCGACGCCGAGCGGGGCCTGGGCGGCAAGGGGGCCAACCAGGCCGTCGCCGCGGCGCGGCTCGGCCGGCGCGTCGCCATGGTCGGTGCCGTCGGGGACGACGACGAGGGCCGCGGGCTGCGCGGCCGGCTGGCGGCCGAGGGGGTCGACGTCGAGCACGTCGCCGCCCTCGACGTCCCCACGGGCGTGGCCGTCGTCCTCGTGCACGCGGGGGAGTCGACCATCGTGCTGAGCCCGGGGGCCAACGACCGCGTCGACGACGCCCGCGTCCGGGCCGCCGCCGCGACGGTCAGCTCGGCCCGGGTCGTCCTGCTGCAGTGCGAGGTGCCCGACGAGGCGCTGCTCGCCGCGGCCGAGCTGTGCACGGGCCTGCTGGTCCTGAACCCGGCCCCGGCCCGGCCGTTGCCGCCGCAGCTGCTGGCGCGGGCCGACCTGCTCGTGCCCAACGCGGGGGAACTGGCGGTCCTGGCCGGTCAGGAGGTCGCGGCCGACGTCGAGGGGCTGGTCGCGCAGGCGCGGGCCGTGCGGCCCTCGGGCACCACGATCGTCACGCGCGGCGAGCGCGGGTCCCTCGTCGTCACCCCCGGCGGGCACGCCGAGGTGGCGGCCGCGCCGGCGGACCTCGTCGACGCCACCGCCGCCGGGGACAGCTACGTGGCGGCGCTGGCCGACGGGCTCCTGGACGGGCTCGGTCTGGTCGAGGCCGCGCAGTGGGCCGCCCGCGTCGCGGCGGTCACCGTCAGCCGGGCCGGGGCCTCGCAGTCCCTGCCCCGCAAGGAGGAGGTGTCGCAGTGAGCGTCGGACCGGGTGTGGGCTGGGGTTTCGTGGGCACGGGCGGCATCGCCCGGGACGTGGCCGGGGCGCTGGACCTCGCGCCGGGTGGGCGGCTGGCGGCGGTCGCCTCGCGCGACGCCGACCGCGCGCGCCGCTTCGTGCCCGACGGGCGGGAGGACGTGGCCGCCTACGGGTCGGTGGAGGACATGCTGGCCGACCCCGGGGTCGACGCGGTCTACGTCGCGACGACGCACCCGCAGCACCACGCGCCGGCGAAGGCCGCGCTGCTGGCGGGCAAGGCGGTCCTGGTGGAGAAGCCGATGACCGTGAGCCTGGCCGCGACCCGGGACCTGCTCGAGACCGCCCGCGAGCGCGGGGTGTTCCTCATGGAGGCGTACTGGACGCGCTTCCTGCCGGGCACGGTGGCCCTGCTGGACCTCCTGGGGCGCGGTGAGGTGGGCGAGGTGCACGGCCTGCACGCCGACTTCGGCTTCCCAGCGCCGGACTCCCTCGCGCGGTTCCACGACCCCGCGATCGGCGGTGGCTCGCTGTTCGACCTCGGCCCCTACCCGGTGGGGCTGGCGCTGACGCTGTTCGGCACGCCCTCGACCGTGCGGGTGGCCGGCTCCCTGGCCCCCTCGGGGGTGGACCGCCAGGTCGCCCTGGCCCTGGGCTGGGACTCGGGCGCGGTGGCGGCGCTGTCCACGACGATGGTCGCGCGCACCCCCTCGCGGGCGTGGATCGAGGCGAGCGAGGGGTGGGTCGAGGTCGGCTCGCCGCTGCCGGCCGCACCCGGGTTCACGGTGCACCGCACGGGCCCGGACGGGACCGAGCACGTCAGCGAGCACGACCACTCCGTCGCGCACGGGCACCGCTTCATGCTCGAGCACGTCCACGAGTGCCTGGCGGCGGGCCTGACGAGCAGCCCGCTGGTGACGCCGCGGTTCTCCCTCGACCTCGCCACCGTCGTCGAGACGGCCGTGCGCGACCTGGGGGTCACCCGGGCGGCGGAGTTCGAGGGCGCGAACTAGCCTGCGGGGCATGCCCTTGACCGGAGAGTACGAGCCCAGCCCCGAGGCGTGGGTCCGCGAGCAGGTGGAGCAGTACGAGGCCAGCGGCGGGACCGAGGCCACCGAGCTGCGCGGCATGCCGGTGGTCGTCCTGACCACGCTCGGCGCGAAGTCGGGCAAGCTGCGCAAGCAGGCCCTGATGCGCGTCGAGCACGACGGCAGCTACGCGGCGGTGGCCTCGCTCGGCGGCGCCCCCAAGAACCCCGTCTGGTACCACAACCTCAAGGCCCACCCGCTGGCCGAGCTGCAGGACGGCCCGGTCAAGCGCGACTACACCGCGCGCGAGGTCGGGGGCGAGGAGAAGGCGCGGTGGTGGGAGCGCGCCGTGGCCGCCTTCCCGAACTACGCCGACTACCAGCGCAAGACCGACCGCGAGATCCCCGTCTTCGTCCTCGACCCCGTGGAGTGAGCCTCCCCGGTCTCGCTGTCGTACGCCTTTGACCTGCGACGACGCAGTTCACCCGGACGGCCGTTGGGCCGTCCGGGTGACCTGTCCTCAGATCATGGTCGATCCTGCCGGACACTGGGAGTCACGCAGAGAACACTCTGGGCGATCACCTCGGACGCGGAACAGGAGACGACGATGCGACTCGGAACGGTGACCTCGGCCCCGGCGGTGCGGACCGCCTCCCAGCTGAACGGCCTGAGCGGCACGGAGTCGGTGACCCCGGTGCGCCGCATCACGCCGGAGTGGATCGACGAGGACCCGCTCGACGAGCTGACCCAGTCCGACCGGGCCCTGCTCGGGCACCTCTACGGGACCGACGAGGACGGCCGCCTCGACGTCAGCGCCGCACCCGTGGCCTCCCTGGCCCGCGAGATCAACCGCGAGCGCGCCAGCGGCATGGTCTCCGACGACCGCGACCTCACGGCCGAGGACCTGCGCCGCATGATCGGCCGGCTGACCTTCACGGCCAAGGAGCCGGTGCCGGTCGAGGTGCAGCTGCGGCTGATGACGATGCTCAACGGCTCCACGCACGGCCGCCTGGACGTCGTGCTCTGAGCGGTCTCTGGGATCGTGGCGGCGTGCGACTCCTCCTCGTCCGTCACGGCCAGACCCGCTCCAACGTCGAGCACCTGCTCGACACCGCCGTCCCCGGCGCCGGCCTGAGCGACCTCGGGCGCGAGCAGGCCGCCGCCCTCGTGCCCGAGCTCGGCGGGCTCGGCATCGGGGCGGTCACGGCCTCGACCCTCGTGCGCACGCAGCAGACGGCGGCCCCGCTGGCCGCCCACCTCGGCCTCGACGTCCGCGTCGCCGACGGGTTGCGCGAGATCGAGGCCGGCGCGGCGGAGATGCGCGGCGACGAGGCGTCCGTGCGCCGCTACCTGGACGTCCTCGCCGCCTGGCTGCGCGGGGACCTGTCCGTCGCCGAACCCGGTGCCGAGGACGGGCACGCCTTCTTCGCCCGGTACGACGCCGCCGTCTCCGCCGCCCTCGCGGCCGCCCGCGCCGCCGGGGTCGAGACCCTGGTGCTCGTCAGCCACGGCGCCGCCATCCGCACCTGGGCCGGTGCGCGGGTGCAGAACGTGACGCCCGAGTTCGTCATCGCCACCGGGCTGGGCAACACCGGCGTCGTCGAGCTCGTCGGCTCCCCCGAGCAGGGGTGGACCTGCGAGCGCTGGGCCGGGGCCGTCCTGGCCCCCGAGCAGGCCGAGGCGACCGGGGCCGGTGCCGCCGCCGAGCCGGGCCCGGTGTTCTGAGGTGACCGACCCCTCCTACGACGTCCTCCTGGACCGGGCGCGGACCCTGACGACCGGGCCCCGCCGCGTCCTGGGGCTCGTCGGCCCGCCCGGGGCGGGCAAGTCGACCCTGGCCGCGCGGCTCGTGGGCGACCTCGGCCCGGAACTGGCCGCCCTGGTCCCCATGGACGGGTTCCACTACGCCGACCGCGTCCTGGACGCCCTCGGCCGGCGCGAGCGCAAGGGGGCACCGGACACCTTCGACGCGGGCGGGTACGTCGCGCTGCTGCGGCGCCTGCGCTCGGGGGCCGAGGACGTCGTGCACGCCCCGGAGTTCCGCCGCGACCTGGACGAGCCCGTCGGTTCCGCGCTGCCCGTCCCGCGGGAGGTGCCGCTCGTCGTCACCGAGGGGAACTACCTGCTGCTGCGCGAGGGGCCGTGGGCCGCGCTGGAGGGCCTGCTCGACGAGACCTGGTACGTCGCCCCCGACGAGCGGCTCCGCCTGGACCGGCTCGTCGCCCGGCACGAGGCCTTCGGCAGGACGCCCGAGCAGGCGCGGGCCTGGGCCCTCGGCAGCGACGGGGCCAACGCGGCCGTCGTCGCCGCCGGCGCGCACCGGGCCGACCTGGTCGTCGACCCGGGCTGAGGTGAACGGGTCGTGCAGACCCGGCTCCCGTGCAACCGGCGAGGGCCGCGCCGCGTCCACTCCCCGGACAGCCGGACCAGCCGGACCAGCCAGACCACGGAGGCCGACACCGTGAACCGCCGCACCACGCTCACCCTGACCGCTCTCGCCGCCCCCGCGCTCGCCCTCGCCCTGGCGGCCTCGAGCTCCGCGGCGAGCACCCCCGACCCGGCGACCGGCACAGCGCCCGGCACGGTGACCGGCGAGGTGACCCGCGCCGTGACCACGAGCCCGGCCACGTCCGCGGTCCCCGCGGGGTCCTTCGCGGTCACCGACGTCCGCGTCGCCGGGCCGTGGGCCGCGGCCGACCTCGAGCCCACCGACCCCGCGGCCCTCGACCCGGCCACGGCCGTCCTGCGGTACGACCCGGCCACCGGGTGGGTCGTGGTCGACCTCGGCACCGCCGGTGTCGGCTGCGACGTCGTGCCCGTCCCGGACCGGGACACCCTCGCCCTGAACTGCTGACGCAGCGCTTCGATAGCGTCACCGCGTGGCGCTGCGCACTGGATTCACGACGGCTCGATGGCGGAGCCGGCTGGCCGAGATCGTGGCCGGTGACAGCCCTTCCCCCGAACCGTTCGACGACGGCGGGCTCACCCGGCCCGAGGCGCTGGAAGCGCTCGACGCCGTCGTCCGCATGGCCGAGGCCCTGCTGTCGGCGGGGGCGTCCGCGGCCGACGTCACCGCCCTCGCCCTGCGGGCCGCCGCCGGCGCCGGGCTGCGGCGCACGCAGGTCGACATCAACTACACCGCCGTCATCGTCTCGACGGCCGGTGCCGACCGCGTGCCGCTGACCTCGGCGCGCGTGGTGAAGGTGCGGGCCAGCGACTACTCCCGGCTCGGGGCGCTGTACGAGCTGGCCCACGAGGCCGGGGACGGCCTGCCGGCCGAGGAGATCAACACCCGCCTCAAGCGGCTGCTGTCCCAGCGCCGCCCCTACCGGCCGTGGATCTCGGCCGGTGGGTCCGTGGGGCTGGCCGCCGCCGTCGCGGTGGCCATCGGCGGCACCTGGGCCGTCGCCGTGGGCGCCGCCCTCGTCACGTGCGTCCTGCAGGTCGTGCTGGCCGCGTTGAACCGCCGGGGCCTGCCGTCGTTCTTCCAGCAGTTCGCCGGGGCCGGCATCGCGACCGCGTTCGCGCTCCTCCTGCTCGTCGTCGGCCCCCACCTGCCCGACTGGGTGGGCAGCCTCCCGCCGTCCCTGGTCGTGGGGTCGGGGATCGTCGTGCTGCTGGCCGGGCTGTCCCTGGTGGGGTCGGCCGAGGACGCGATCTCGGGCTTCTACGTGACGGCGGGGGCGCGGGCCTTCGAGACGGTCCTGCTGACGATCGGTCTGGTCCTCGGCATCGCCGCCGTCCTCGACCTCGGCCAGCGCGCCGGCATCACGCTCAGCCTCTCGTTCTCGCCCGGGACCCCCTACCCGCTGCCCGTCCAGGTCGTGGCCGGTGCCGTCGCCGCCTTCACCTGGGCCGTGTCCGGGTACGCCGGGATGCGCGCGGTCCTGCTGGCCGCCCTCGCCGGCGCCACCGCCACCGCCACCGCGGGCGTCGCCGCGCTCCTGGGGGCCGGCCCGGTCGCCGCCGCGGGTCTGGCGGCGCTGCTGGTCGGCCTCCTGGCCGAGGGCACGGCCTGGCGCTGGGGCGTGCCCGGTCTGGTCGTCTCCGTGTGCGGGATCGTCCCGCTGCTGCCCGGCCTGGCGATCTACCGGGCGATCTTCAACATCGTCGGCGGGGGGACCTCGGCGGGCCTGGCCCAGCTCGTCACGGCCTTCGGCACGGCCCTCGCGCTCGCGGCGGGGGTCACGCTGGGGGAGTTCTGCTCCCAGCCCCTGCGCCGGGAGTTCGACCGGATCGAGCAGCGCGTCCGGCGACGCTCCCTCAACCGGCGGTTCTGAGGCCGCCCACCAGCTCCGGCACCAGGGCCGCCAGCCGGGCGTCGTTCGCCGCCTCCACGTCCTCGTCGTACGGGGTGGACGCCACGAGCAGCTCGTCGGCGCCCGTGCGGTCCAGCACCTCCTGCAACCGCTGCCGCACCTGCCCGGGGGTGCCGGCGACGGCGTCGGCGAGGTACCGCTCGACGTCGGCGCGCTCGCGGCCCGTCAGCCCCGCCGACCCCACCGCGGCGGCCGCCTCCCCCGGGGTGGGCAACGGCCCGAACTCCCCGCGGCTGCGGGCCCGCGCCAGCGCCACGGCCTGGGGCAGCAGCTCCCGGCGCGCGGCCTCCGCGTCGTCGGCGACCACCACGTCGATCAGGAGGCCGACGCGACCGCCGGGGTGCTCGCGGCGGTAGCGCCGCAACGGCTCCACGTCCCGCAGCAGGCGCCCGCCCACGACGGCGGGCAGACCGAGGCGCGCCGCCGTCCGCAACCCCTCACCCGTGGCCAGCAGCCACACCGGCGGCGCCGGCACTTGCGGGCGCAGGGTCACCGGGCCCCGGCCGCGCAGCCAGTCCAGCAGCTCGGCCAGCCGCTCGTCCGCGTCGGCGCTCGCGGGCGCGCCGAGCGCGCGGCGGACGGGGGCGGTGAACCCCGGGGACCGGCCCACCCCGACCTCGACGCGCCCGGGGTGCAGCGCGGCGAGCGTGGCCACCTGCTCGGCGACGACGAACGGGCGGTGGTTGGGCAGCATCACCCCGGCCGTGCCCACCCGCAGCCGGGTCGTGGCCGCGGCGACGGCCGCCAGCAGGACGGTCGGCGCCGACCCGACGACCCCCGGCACCCCGTGGTGCTCGGCGACCCAGAACCCGTCCACCCCCAGGGCCTCGACCCGCTGCGCGCGCCGCACCGTGGCGCGCACGGCGTCGGCGTCGGACCCGCTCGAGCGGGTGCGCGAACGGTCCAGGATCGACAGCGCGGGAGCGGTCGGCACCGGGCCAGCACACCACGGGGACCGCCGGGACGCCGTGTCCGGGCGGTCGGGTAGACAGGGGACCGTGCTCCACGTCCACCGCTCCGAGAGCGCGACGGCCCTCGTCGCGGGCCTGGCCGACGTCCTGCGGACCCCCGCCGCCGGCGCCGACCCCTTCGCCCCCGACGTCCTGGCCGTCGGCGCCCGCGGCACCGAGCGCTGGATCGCCCAGCGCCTCTCGCACCACCTCGGCGCCGGCCCCGGCGGCGAGGACGGCATCTGCGCCCGCGTCGACTTCTCCTCCCCGGCCCGCCTGCTCGACGGCGTCGTCGCCGACGTCCTCGGCCGGCTGCGGCCCGCCGCGGCCGACGCCGTCGAGCGGTGGGCCCCGGACGCCCTCACGTGGGACGTGCTGGAGGTCCTGGACCGGATCGCCCCCGCCGACGGCCGTCCCGCCCCGGACCCGCGGCCGGAGTTCGCGCTCCTGCGCCACCACCTGCGCGCCGTCCCGGGCGAGGACGTGCCCCGGGTCCGCCGGACCGCCGCGGCGGCCCGGCTGGCGGGCCTGTTCGCCCGCTACGGCGCCGCCCGTCCCGGCCTGCTCGCCGAGTGGGCCGCCGGCGGCTGCGCCGTCCCCGAGGACCTGCGCTGGCAGCCGGAGGTGTTCCGCGCCGTGCGCGAGCGCGTCGGCGTCCCCGCCCCGGCCGAGCTGCTCGAGGACGTGTGCGCCGCGCTGCGCACCGACCCGGCCCGCACCGGGCTGGGCGGGCGGTTCGCCGTCTTCGTCGTGACGCGGCTGGCCGAGTCCCGCCTGCGGGTCCTGGCCGCGCTCGCCGAGCACCGCGAGGTGCACCTGTTCGTGCAGCACCCCAGCCCCGCGCTGTGGTCGGCGACGCGGCCGCCGACGAGCCCGCGCCGCGCCGACCAGGGGGAGGACCCCGCTCGGCACCCGCTGCTGCGCTCCCTCGCGCGGGACGTGCGCGAGCTGCAGGCCCGGCTGCTGCAGGTGGCCCCGGACCTGCGCGACGTCCACCACCGCGCCCCCGCGCCCCGGGACACGCTGCTCGGGCGGTTGCAGGCGGCGCTCGCGGCCGACGAGGTGCCGGCCCCGGCGCCGGACCCGGACCCGGCCGACCGCTCCGTGCAGGTCCACAGCTGCCACGGCCGGGCCCGCCAGGTCGAGGTGCTGCGCGAGGTCGTCCTCGGCCTGCTCGACGACGACCCCACGCTGCAGCCGCGCGACGTCCTCGTCATGTGCCCCGACGTCGAGGCCTACGCCCCGCTCGTGCAGGCCGTCTTCTCCACCGACCCCCACCCCGGCGGCGGGTTGCGCGTCCAGGTCGCCGACCGCTCCGCGCTGCAGACCAACCCGCTGCTCGGGCTCGCGGCCCGGCTGCTCGTGCTCGCCCAGAGCCGCCTGACGGCCAGCGAGGTCCTCGACCTGGCCGGCACCGCCGCGGTCCGCCGCCGCTTCGACCTCGACGACGAGGACCTCGAGCAGGTCCGGGAGTGGACCGTCGACGCCGGCGTGCACTGGGGCCTGTCCGCCGCCCACCGCGCCACCTGGTCCCTCGGGGAGGTGGCCCAGGGGTCCTGGCGGGCCGGGCTGGACCGGCTGCTCGTCGGTGTCGCCGTCGGCGGCGGTGAGGACGAGCTCGTCGGGGACCTCGGGGGGGAGGCTGCCGCCGGGGTGGTCCCGCTCGCCGACGTCGAGTCCTCCCGCGTCGACCTCGCCGGCCGGCTCGCCGAACTGCTCGACCGCCTCGACGCCGCGGTCACCCGGTTGTCCGGCCGCCGCGGCGTCGCCGCGTGGTGCGAGGCGCTGCTCGACGCCGTCCTCGACCTCGCCGACGTCCCCGCCGACGGGGCCTGGCAGCTGGCGCAGCTGCGCCGCGAGCTGGGAGCCGTCGCCCAGGACGCCGCCCGCGCCGGGACGGCCGAGGTGGGACTGGCCGACGTGGCCGCCCTCGTCGCCGAGCGCTTCGCCGGCCGGCCCCAGCGCGCGAACTTCCGCACCGGCGCGCTCACGGTCTGCACCCTGACCCCCATGCGGTCGGTGCCGCACCGCGTGGTCTGCCTGCTGGGCATGGACGACGGCGCCTTCCCCCGCGTGAGCAACCCCGACGCCGACGACGTGCTCTCGCGCGAGGCGCACCTCGGCGACCGCGACCCCCGCAGCGAGGACCGGCAGGTGCTGCTCGACGCCGTCTGCTCCGCGCGCGACGCGCTCGTCGTCACCTACTCCGGCCGCGACGTGCGGACCGGCGCGCCGCTGCCGCCCGCCGTGCCCGTGGGGGAGCTGCTCGACGCCCTCGACGCCGCCCACCCCGGGGTGCGCGGGCGCCTGGTCGTCCAGCACCCGCTGCAGCCGACCGACCCGCGCAACTTCGCCGACGGCGCCCTCGGCCGGCCCGGTGCGTTCAGCCACGACCGCAGCGCCCTCGCCGGCGCGACCACGGCCACCGCCGAACCGGCGGCGCCACCACCGCTCCTGACCTCCGGGCTGCCGCCCGCCCCCGCCGCCGACCTCGACCTGGACCAGCTCGTGCAGTTCTTCCAGCACCCCGCCAAGGGGTTCTGGCGCCAGCGCCTGGACGTCGCCACCACCACCCGGGAGGAGGAACCGGCCGACGCGCTGCCCGTCGAGCTCGACGCCCTCGCCACGTGGTCCGTCGGCGACCGGGCCCTGACCGCACGGCTGCGCGGGGCCGGCGCGAGCGACGTCGTCCGGCTCGAAGCCGCGCGCGGCGCGCTCCCGCCCGGGCCGCTGGGCGCCGCCGTGCTGCGCGAGGTCGGGCCGGTGGTCGACCGGATCGCCGGGGTCGCCGCCGAGTTCGACGCCGCCCCGGGCGGCGGGGCACCCCGCAGCGTCGACGTCGAGCTCGACCTCGACGTGCCCGGGACGGGCCCGGTCCGGCTCACGGGCAGCGTCCGCGGGGTCCGGCCGGTCCGCCCCGGGGGCCGCGCCACGGGCGACGTGGCGGTCACGACCACGTACTCCCGGGTCAAGGCCAAGCAGACCGTCCGGGCCTGGCTGGAACTGCTGGCCCTCTCGGCCGCCCACCCCGGCACCGAGCACCGCGCCGTCGTCGTCGGCCGCGGCGCCCGGGGCGGCGTGGCCCTCCTGACGCTGGGGCCCGTGCCCGCCGCCCTCGCCCGGGGGCTGCTCGTGGACCTGCTCGAACTGCGCGCCGCGGGGTTGTGCGCGCCGCTGCCGCTGCCCGTGGAGACGGCGATGGCCTACGCGCAAGCGGCGTGGGCCGGCCGTCCGCCCGCCGCGTGCCGCCGCGCCGCGGCGGGGGCCTGGACCTCGGGGTGGTCGTACCCGAAGGAGGACGCCGACGAGGAGAACGTCAGCGTCTGGGGGGCCCGCGCCGGCGTCGACGTGCTCCTGGACTGGGCCCCGCCCACCGGCTGGCCCCCGGGGGCGCCCACGTCGTTCGACGCCGCCGTGCAACGGTTCTTCGAACCCCTCCTCGGCGCCCACCGGATGGACGAGCGGTGAACCCCCACGTGCCCCACGAGCACTTCGAGGTGACCGGTCCGCTGCCGACCGGCACGACCGTCCTGGAGGCCAGCGCCGGGACCGGCAAGACGTGGACGATCGCCGGTCTCGTCACGCGGTACGTGGCCGAGGGCGTCGCCACGGTCGATCAGCTGCTCGTCGTGACCTTCGGGCGGGCCGCGACGGCCGAGCTGCGCGACCGGGTCCGCGAGCGCCTCGTCGGCGTCCGCGCCGCGCTGGCCGACCCGGTCGCGGCGGCCGCCTCCGCCGACGCCGTCGTCCGCCACCTCGCCGCGGCCGACCAGGGCGAGGTCGAGGCCCGGTGCGCCCGGTTGTCCGCGGCCCTGGCCGGGTTCGACGCCGCCACCGTCGCGACCATCCACGAGTTCTGCCGGCAGGTCCTCACGAGCCTGGGCACCGCCGCCGACGTCGACCCGACCGCGACCCTCGTGGAGGACGTGGACGACCTCGTCGAGGAGGTCTGCGACGACCTCTACGTGCGCTTCGCGGTGCGCCCCGGCGCGGGCCCGCCCCCGTTCTCCCGGGCCGACGCGCTGCGGATCGCCCGCGAGGCGGTGGGCCGCCCGGACGCGCGCGTCGAACCGCGCGGCAGCGTCCCGGACACCCCCGAGGACCTGCGCGTCCGGTTCGCCGAGGGCGTCCGCCGGGAGGTCGCCGCCCGCAAGCGCTCCCGCCGCCTCCTGGGGTTCGACGACCTCCTGGCCCGGTTGCGGGACGCCCTGACCGACGACGTCGCCGGACCGACGGCGTGCGGACGGCTGGGACGCAGGTACTCCGTCGTGCTCGTCGACGAGTTCCAGGACACCGACGCCGTGCAGTGGGACGTGCTGCGGACCGCGTTCCACGGTCGCTGCCCGCTCGTGCTCATCGGCGACCCCAAGCAGGCGATCTACGCCTTCCGCGGCGCCGACGTGAACAGCTACCTCGACGCCGTCGGGGTCGCCGGCACCACCGCCACGCTCGGCACGAACTACCGCAGCGACCCCGCCGTCCTGGCCGGGACGGCCGCGCTGCTGCGGGGTGCGGCCCTCGGCGACGAGCGGATCGTCGTGCACCCCGTGCAGGCCCACCACCGCACGGCGGCGCTCACCGGCCCGGACGGTCCGGACCCCTCGCCGGTGCGGCTGCGCCTGGTGCCCCGCGACGGGCTGCCGCTCACCGCGCGCACGGGTGTCCCGGCCGTGGCCGACGTGCGGGCCGCGGTGGCGCGCGACACCGCCGAGGAGGTCGTCGCCGTCCTGTCCGAGGGGCTGCGGGTGCGCCCGGAGCGGGACGCCGGTGGCTCCGAGCGCGCCCTGGCCGCCGGGGACGTCGCCGTGCTGGTCCGCACCCAGGCCCAGGCCCGGCTCGTGCAGGAGGAGCTGCGCGGGCGGGGCGTGCCGTGCGTGCTGTCCCGCGGGCCGTCGGTCTTCAGCACCCCCGCGGCCCGGGAGTGGGTGTGGCTGCTGGAGGCGGTCGAGCAACCGCACCGGGCCGCCCGCGTGCGGCGCGCGGCGCTGTCCTCGTTCGTCGGCCGCAGCGCCGCCGAGCTCGACGCGGCGGGGGACCGGGCCACCGACGAGCTCTCGGTCGCGCTGCGCCGGTGGGGCAGCCTGCTCACCGAGCGCGGGGTGTCCGCGATGTTCGCCGCCGTCGACGCCGAGCAGCACCTGCCGCGCCGGCTGCTCGGCGTCGAGGGCGGTGAGCGGCGGCTGACCGACCTGCGCCACATCGCCGAGGTGCTGCACGCCGAGGCCGTCCAGGGACCGGGCGACGGGGTCGCCGGCCTGCTGTCGTGGCTGCGCGGGCGGGTCGAGGACGCGGCCGGCGACGTCGACCAGGAGCGTTCGCGGCGGTTGGACACCGACCGCGAGGCCGTCCAGATCGCCACCGTCCACACGAGCAAGGGCCTGGAGCACGAGGTCGTCTGCGTCCCCTTCGGCTGGGACGGCCCCGGTGGCGGCTCCAAGGACCGGCTGCCGGTGGCGCACGCCCCCGACGGCCGGCGCGCGCTGCACGTCGGGGGCCCGGCGGCCCCCGCGTACGACGCGTTCTGCCGGGCCGCCGACACCGAGGACCTCGCCGAGGAGCTGCGCCTGCTCTACGTCGCCCTGACGCGCGCGGTCTCCCGGCTGCTCGTGTGGTGGGCGCCCGCCACGAACACCCAGCGCGGTGCGCTGCACCGGTTGCTGTTCGCCGAGGACGTCCGGGCGCTGCCGGAGAAGCTGCCGCTGCCGGACGACGAGGCCCTGCGGGCGCGGCTGGGGGCGCTGTTCCCGCCCGGTTCCCCGGTCGCGCTCGAGGACGTGCCTGCCCGGTCCGCGCCGTCGCGCTGGGCCGCCCCCGCGCCGGCCCCGGCGCAGCTGCGGGCGGCGCGGTTCACCGCCGAGGTCGACCTCGGCTGGCGGCGCACGTCCTACTCGGGCCTGACCCGCGGGGTCCACGAGGCGCACCCGCCGGGGCGGGCCGTGCTGTCCGAACCGGAGCTGGACGTCACGCTCGACGAGGTCGCCGTCCAGGAGGTCGCGCTCGAGGCGGGCGCGCAGGAGGACCCGCAGGGGTGGCGGGACGTGCCCTCACCCCTGGCCGGCCTGCCGGCGGGCACGGGGTTCGGCACGCTCGTGCACGCCGTCCTGGAGGGGTTCGACCCGGCCGTGCCCGACCGGCCCGCCCACCTGGCGGCGCTGGCCCGCGAGCAGTTCGCGGCCCCGCTGGCCGAACCGCTCGCCGCGGCTCTCGGGCCCGTCGTGCGCACCGGGCTGGGCCCGCTGGCCGACGGGCGCGCGCTGGCGGACTTCGCGGTGGCCGACCGGCTCGCCGAGCTGGACTTCGAGCTGCCGCTGGCGGGAGGTGACGCGGCCGGCCCGGCGGCGGGAGGTCGGCTCGGCGACCTCGCCGGCCTCCTGCGCGAGCACCTGCGCCCGGGCGACCCGGTGCACGCCTACGCCGGGCTGCTCGCCGACCCCGTCCTGGCCGCCGAGGTGCTGCGCGGCTACCTCACCGGTTCCATCGACGCCGTCCTGCGGTGCGGGTCCCGGTTCCTCGTCGTGGACTACAAGACGAACCGGCTCGCCGGCCCGGGGGAGGAGCTGACCGCCTGGCACTACCGGCGCCAGGCCCTCGACGAGACCGTGCTCGCGGCCCACTACCCGCTGCAGGCGCTGCTCTACAGCGTCGCGCTGCACCGGTTCCTGCGCTGGCGGCTGCCCGGGTACGACCCGGCCGAGCACCTCGGCGGGTCGCTCTACCTCTTCCTGCGCGGCATGTGCGGGCCGGACGTCGCGCCCGGCCCGGACGGGGTGCCCCCCGGGGTCTGGTCCTGGCAGCCCCCCGCCGCCCTCGTCGTGGCCGCCTCCGACCTGCTCGCCGGGAGGATCCCGTGACCACCACCCCGACGAGCCCCACCGGCCAGCCCAGCCCGGCCAGCCCGGCCACCGGCGCCGAGCCCGACCGCTCGGCGTCCCTCGCCCGCACCGCCACGGGCCTGCTGCGCGAGGTCAACGAGCTCGGCCTGCTGCACGCCGCCGACGTCCACGTCGCCCGCCGGCTGGGGGCCGTGACCGGGGAGGACGACGAGCGCGTCCTGCTCGCCGTCGCGCTCGCGGTCCGGGCCGTGCGGCACGGGTCGGTCGCCCTGCGCCTGTCGGGCGTGGGCGACCTCGTCCCCGAGGACGCCGACGACTCCGGGACCGTCGAGCCGGTGACCGTCCCCTGGCCGGAGCGCGACGGCTGGCTGGAGGCCCTGCGGCGCAGCCCCCTGACGGTCGAGCACCGGCCGGGGGAGGACCCGGACGCGCCGAGACCGACCGCGCCCCTGCACCTCGTGGGCGACGGCCTCTGGCTGGACCGGTACTGGCGCCAGGAGCTCGCCGTGGCCCGGGACCTGCGCGAGCGCAGCCGGGCGGTGGCGCCGTTCGAGCCCGCGCTGGTCGAGGCCGTCCTCGACCGGCTGTGGCCGGGCGATCGCGCCGACGACCAGCGCGCGGCGGCGGCGGTGTGCCTCTCGCACGGGGTCTCGGTGCTGGCCGGTGGCCCGGGCACGGGCAAGACGACGACGGTGGCCCGGCTCCTGGCGGCCGTGCACGCCCTCTCGGGCGGGGCGCCGCGCGTGGCGCTGGCCGCGCCCACGGGCAAGGCCGCCGCCCGCCTGACCGAGGCCGTCGTCTCCGCGGCCGGGCAGGGGGCGTTCACCACCGCCGAGCGGTCCTTCCTGCGCGGAGCCACCGCGTCCACGCTGCACCGGCTGCTGGGCATCCGGCCGGGGTCGGTCCGGGCCCGTTTCGACGCCGAGCACCGCCTCCCGCACGACGTCGTCATCGTCGACGAGGCCTCGATGGTCGGGTTGGGCGTCATGGCGCGGCTGCTGTCCGCGCTGCGCCCCGGCGCGCGCCTGGTCCTGGTGGGCGACCCGCAGCAGCTCGCCTCCGTCGAGGTCGGCGCCGTCCTGGCCGACCTCGTCGCGCCCGCGGCCTCCTCCCCGCACGGGGTCGCGCAGCTGCGCCGGACGCACCGCTACGGCGGCACGATCGCGGCCATCGCGCAGGCGGTGCGCGAGGAACGTCCCGCCGACGTCGTCGAGCTCCTGCGCGCGGGCGGCCCGGACGTGGAGTTCCTCGAGGTGCCCGACGAGGAGCTCGTCACCGGCGCCGCCCTGGACGTCGTGCGCACCGACGTGGTCGCCCGCTCCCGGGCGGTGGTCGAGGCCGCCCGGGCGGGGGACGCCGAGGCGGCCCTGGCCGCGCTGGACACCCACCGGCTGCTGTGCGCGCACCGTCGCGGGACGCGCGGGGTCTCCCACTGGGGCGGGCTCGCCCAGCGCTGGGCGGTGGAGGAGCTCGGTGTCCTGCCCCGGCCGGACGGCCGCTACGTCGGCCTGCCCGTCATCGTCACCGCCAACGACCCCGCCGTCGGCGTCTTCAACGGTGACACCGGCGTGGTGCTGGAGGAGGACGGTGTGCTCGTGGCCGCCCTCGGGCGCGGCGCCGGGCCGCTGCGGGTGCCGCTGGCCCGGCTCGCGGCCGTCGAGCCGGTGCACGCGATGACGGTGCACCGCAGCCAGGGGTCGCAGTTCGAGACGGTCACCGTGCTCGCGGCCCCCGAGCGGTCCCCGCTGGCCACGCGGGAGATGTTCTACACGGCGCTGACCCGGGCCCGCAGCCGGGTGCGGGTGGTGGGGTCGGCCCGTGCGGTGGCGGCCGCGGTCGAGCGGCCGCTGGCCCGCGCGACGGGGCTCGCCGATCGGCTCAGGGGCTGAGGAGGGCGGTGAGCAGCGCGGCCAGCTCCGGGGGCGCGGCGGTGCCCCGGGCGGTCGCGGCCGCGCGGGCGTAGGCGACGGGGTCCTTCCTCAGCCCCGCCGGCAGCGCGGCCAGGAACGCGGGCCAGCGGGCCAGGCACGCCTCGAGGTCACCGGGCAGGACGTGCACGGGCGTGCCGGCCAGGGCCTCCCGCACGCGCCGGCTGTCCTCGCGCGCGCGGTGCCCGGCGGCGGGGCCGTCGTCGCCGTCGAGGACGACGTCCACGGCCGCGCCGAGGGCACCGGCGAGGGCCGCGGCCAGCGGCAGGAGGTGCTTGCCGCCCACGGCCACGACGGGCGGGTGGCCCTGGAGCAGCGCGGTGAGGACGGCGGCGTCGGTCACCCCCTCGACGAGCACGACCCGCGCCTGACCGCTCACCTGCAGCACGAAGCCCGCCGGCAGTGCGGTGCGCACCAGCCGGCGGGCTCGGTTCGTGCTGGTCCCCAGGGTGGTGGCCACGCGGGCCACCACGTCCTCGGGGACCACGGCAGGGGTCAGCCGACCTTCGGCTTCTCCTCGGCCTTGGGGTAGATGTCCGTGTTCTGCGCCGGGGTGATGAGCGCGTCCTCCGGACGGGTCTGGTTCAGCGCGACGGCCTGCGGCGGCAGGATCGCGTGCAGGGCCCAGTCGGTGAGCACGCGGATGCGGTTGCTCATGGCCGGCAGGGCGTACAGGTGGTACCCGCGGGCGACGATCTTGGCCGGCAGGCCGGTCATCTCGACACCCAGCGGCTTGGCCACCGCGGTGCCGCCACCGAGGTCGGCGACCAGGCCCAGGTCCTTGTGGACGTAGTCGGCGGCCTGGCCGATCCCGAAGGAGGCGGCGATGTTCTTGCCGACCGCGGTGCCCTGGCGCTGGGCGTGCTGCGCGGTGGGCGGGGTGATCGGCTGCGGGCCGTCGGCCGGCTTCGGCTTGGCCAGGTCCGGCACGGCGGCGGCGTCACCGGCGGCCCAGACGTCGTCGGCGCCGGAGACCTTCATCTTGGCGTCCACGACGAGGCGGCCGCGGTCCAGCGGCAGGCCCAGGGTGCCCATGAGCGGGTTCGCCATGATGCCCGCGCCCCAGATGAGGGTGCGCGAGGGGACCGGGGTGCCGTCGGTGAGGTTGATGACGTTGCCCTCGACGTTGGCCACGGAGACCCCCAGGCGCACGTCGATGCCGCGGCCCTTGAGGGCGGACAGCGCGTACTGGCCCAGGCGGGGGCCCAGCTCGGGCAGGACGGCCGGGGCCACGTCGATCAGCAGCCACTTCACGTCGCGGACGTCGATGGACGACCAGCGGTCGGCCACGCGGGAGAGCCAGCGGTGGGTCTGCGCGACGATCTCGGTGCCGGTGTAGCCGGCGCCGACCGCGACCACGGTCATGCGCTCGGCGCGCTCGGCGTCGAAGCGCGGGTCGTCGGGCAGGCTGTCGGCCGCGTCGAGCTGGGACAGCAGGTGGTCGCGGACGAAGGCGGCCTCGGTGATGGTCTTGACCCCGCGGGCGCTCTCGGAGACCCCGGGGATCGGGAAGCGGCGGGTGACCGCGCCCGGGGACAGCAGCAGCTTGTCGTAGGACAGGACCTGGGTCTCGTCCCCGACGACGCCGCGCTCGCTCTTGGAGATGGTGATGGTCTTGGCCTCGGGGTCGACCGAGGTGGTGTGACCGATGACGAGCTTGTGGCGCGGCAGCGCCTGCCGCAGCGACACGGCGACGTGGCGGGGCTCGATGACGGACGCGGTGACGTCCGGCAGCAGGGGGCTGTAGGTGAGGTGGTCAGTCGGGCTGACGATCACCAGCTCTGCCGCGGAGGCCGGGAGGAGCTTCTCGAGCTTCTTGCCGGCGTACAGGCCGGTGAAGCCACCTCCGACGATGACGACTCGCTGTCGATCGACCATGTGTGGCACCTCTTGTCTGTGGCTCGCCGGGACGGGGTTCCCGCTTCTCCACGATTCTGTCACTCGCGGCCGGGACCGTTCACGCACCCCCGCCGGCCGCGGCCTCGAGCTCGGCGACCACCAGGCGCCGCATGCCGAGCATCGCGGTCACGGCCCGTTGCGCGCGTTCGGGATCGGGGTCGGACAGCAGCTCGGGCAACCGCGTCGGGACGATCTGCCACGACAGGCCCCAGCGGTCCTTCAGCCACCCGCACCGCCCCTCGACGCCGCCGTCGGCGAGCAGTCCCTCCCAGTACCGGTCGACCTCGGCCTGGTCGGTGCAGGAGACCTGCACGGAGAACGCCTCGGTCTGCGGGAACTGCGGGCCGCCGTTGATGATCGTCCAGTCCCGGCCGTCCAGGACGAACGAGACCGTCAGCGGGGCCCCGCCCGGTCCGCCCGGGGACGTGGACACGATGCGGGAACCGGGGAAGAGGGAGACGTAGCGCTGCGCGGCGGCCAGGCCGTCGTCGTCGAACCACAGGCACGGGACCGTGCTGCTCACGGGTGGACCCTCTCGCTCGCGGCCCGGGCGCGCTCCGCGGCGGCCCGTGCCGGGCACTCTCGCAGGTGGTCGTCGACGACGCCACAGGCCTGCATCGCCGCGTACGCCGTCGTCGGGCCGACGAACCGGAAGCCGGCCGCCTTCAGCGACTTCGCCAGCGCCACCGACCCCGGTGTCGTCGAGGGGACGTCGGCGGGCACCACCGGTGCCGGTGTGTCGGTCTCGGGGGCGGCGGACCGGAACAGCGCGGCCAGGCTGCCGCCGGCGGCCCGCAGCTCCAGCAGCGCGCGGGCGTTGGCGATCGTCGCCCCCACCTTGGCGCGGTTGCGGATGATGCCGGGGTCGGCCATCAGCCGGGCGACGTCGGCGTCGTCGTAGGCCGCGACGCGGGCCGGGTCGAAGTCGTCGAAGGCCGCGCGGAACGTCTCGCGCCGGCGCAGGACGGTGATCCAGCTCAACCCGGACTGGAACGCCTCCAGGCTGATCCGCTCGAACAGCCCGCGGTCGTCGCGGACGGGGTGGCCCCACTCGGTGTCGTGGTAGGCCTCGTAGAGCGCGTCGCCGGTGCCGAAGCAGCGGGCGGGCGCGCCACCGGGGGGCGGGGCGGGGCGGGGTTCGGTGCTGGGCACGACCGGCACTGTGGCACCGACCGCCGACACCCGACCGCCGCCGTCCACAGGCCGGTACCGTCCGCGTGTGAGCGACCACGCTGCCGCCGACGGCGCGACGACGATCCTCGTCCTCAACGGACCGAACCTGGGCCGCCTGGGCAGGCGGCAGCCGGAGGTGTACGGGTCCACGACCCTGGCCGACGTCGAGGCCCGGCTGCAGCGGCTGGCCGCCGAGCTGGGCGTCGTCGTCGAGCTGCGCCAGACCGACGCCGAGCACGAGATGATCGGGTGGGTCCACGCGGCCGCCGACGCCGGGTGGCCCGTCGTGCTCAACCCGGGCGGGTGGACGCACACGTCCGTGGCCCTGCGCGACGCCTGCGTCGAGCTGAGCGCGGGCCTGGTGGAGCTGCACGTCTCCAACGTCCACGCCCGCGAGGACTTCCGCCGCCACTCCTACATCACTCCCGTCGCGACGGGGGTCGTGGCCGGTCTGGGGGTGCAGGGGTACGAGCTCGCCGTGCGGTTCCTGGCGGGGCGGGCCGGGAGCGTCGGGGGCGTCGGGGGCGTCGCCCCCGGCGCGTAGGCTCCGCCCAGCAAGGGCGTCGAGTGGTGGGGAGTTTCCGTGGTCGAGCACATGAAGTGGTGGGGCTGGGGCCAGGAGGGCGTCGCCTTCCACCACGAGGACAAGCCGAACCTGGCGCCGTTCGCGCTGCGGATGGCCGGCATCGACTTCAACGCCCCGCCGGTGCGCGTGCCGGAGCTGTCGGAGCTGACGGTGCCGCCGTCGCAGGCGCCGGACACGCTGCGCAAGGCCTTCGCCGAGGCCGTCGGGGACGAGCACGTCCACGACGACGACCTCGACCGCGTCGTGCACGCCTACGGCAAGTCCATGCGCGACCTCGTGCGCATCCGTCGCGGCGACTTCGGCCGCCTGCCCGACCTCGTCGTCTACCCGGGCACCGAGGCCGAGACCGAGGCGGCCCTGCGCGTGGCGCTCGAGGCCGACGCCGTCCTCATCCCCTTCGGCGGCGGCTCGAACATCGTCGGTGCCCTCGAGGCCCCGCGCGAGGAGACCCGCCCGGTCGTCTCCCTCGACACGGGCCGCATGCGGCTGCTGCTCTCCCTCGACGAGACGTCGCAGACGGCACGCATCCAGGCCGGCGCGCTGGGCCCGGACCTCGAGGACCAGCTCAACGCCCGCGGCTGGACCATCGGGCACTTCCCGGACAGCTTCAAGCACTCCACGCTCGGCGGCTGGATCGCGACGCGGTCCTCGGGCATGCAGTCCGACCGCTTCGGCGACATCGCCGACATCACCCGCGCGGTGCGCGTCGTCACGCCCCACGGCGTGGTGGCCACGGCCGAGGTCCCGGTGCAGTCCGCCGGCCCCAGCGTGCGCGAGATGGTCCTGGGCAGCGAGGGCCGGCTCGGGATCGTCACCGAGGCCACGGTGCAGGTGCACCGCCAGGCCGAGGAGCGCGTCATCCAGGCCTACTTCTTCCCCGACTACGCCAGCGGGCTGAAGGCCATGCACGACATCGCCGCCTCCGACGCGTCCCCGAGCATCACCCGCGTCTCGGACGCCATGGAGACCCAGTTCACGCTCGCGACCTCCAAGCAGGGCAGCACCCTGGGGCAGCTGCTCAACAAGGGCGTGCAGCTGTACGCCAGCAAGCGCAAGGGCTTCGACCTGTCGCAGATGTGCCTGTCGTTCATCGGGTACGAGGGTTCGGCCCTGCACGTGCGCCGGACGAAGGCGCTCGTGGGGGAGATCGTGAAGAAGCACGGCGGGTTCGGCGTCGGCTCCGGCCCCGGGACGCTGTACGACCAGAAGAAGTTCGACACCCCCTACATCCGCGACTTCATCCTCGACCGCGGCGCCTACGGCGACGTCTCGGAGACCTCCTCCTCGTGGGCGACGCTGAAGACGGTGCACGACAACGTGGTCGCGGCCGCGAACAAGGCGTTCGCCGAGGTCGGCATCAAGGGGTTCGTCTTCTGCCACCTCTCGCACAGCTACCACTCCGGGGCGTGCCAGTACTTCACGTTCGCGTTCCAGCCGCCGACCGACCGCGACGGCCTCGAGGCGTACGACATCGTCAAGGGCGCCATCCAGCAGGCGTTCATCGACAACGGCGGGACGCTGTCGCACCACCACGCCGTGGGGCGTGAGCACAAGCGCTGGGTCGAGGACGACCTGTCCCCGGCGGGCGCGAAGATCGTCGGGTCGCTGTTCGCGGGGGTCGACCCCGGGCGCAACCTCAACCCGGGCGCCGTCGTCGACTGAGGCCGGCCGGGACGGGTCGATCCATCTCCGTGATCGGCCCATCACCGGTAGTGTTCTGCCACCGGAGGCAGGGGGCGACGTGACGGGATCTTCCGACCAGGGGGGACGCTCCCTGCGCGCCCGGCGGGTGCTCGCGGTCCTGCGGGACCTGTGGGGCGACGAACCGCCGCCGGGGCCGGACCCGGAGCTGGCCTGGCTCGTGGACGCCCTGGCGGTCGACGACGCCCACGGCCGCGAGGACGGCCTCGTGGTGCACGGTGACGGCGTCGCGCTGTCGTCGCTGGCCGACTGGCTCGGTGCTCCCCGGTTCGCCGAGGAGCACACCGGCGCCTGGCAGTTCGACACCGCCAGCGGCCGGGTCCTCCTCGACGAGGAGGGCAGCCGCGTCCTGGGCGTGGGCCGGGAGGCGGTGGGGGGCGAACGGCTCATGCTGGACGTCCACCCCGTCGACCGCGCGAACGTCGAACGGGTCTTCGAGCGCGCCGCCGCCGCCGGGACGGCGTTCCGGGTGACCTACCGGGGCCGGTCGCCGCTGGGGGAGTGGCTGTGGCGCACCAGCACCGGGCGCCGGGTCTCGGTCGGGCCCGAGGGTGCCGTGCTGGTCGGGTTCACCACGGTCCACGAGCCCGCGCCCGGCCTCGACCGCAGCCGCGGCTGAGGTCCGGGCCTCAGGCGACCAGCAGGTCCGCCCACACGGTCTTGCCGTCCCCGCGCGGCGCCACCCACCAGCGCTGGGCCAGCAGCTGCACGATGTGCATGCCGCGGCCCCCCGTGGCGTCGTCGTCGCTCTCGCGCGGCTGCGGGTGCTGGGTCGAGGAGTCCTCCACCCCCACGCTCAGCAACCGGTCGGACACCTCGTGCCGCAGCGTCACGGCGGTCGGGGACCCGGTGTGCAGCACCGCGTTCGTCACGAGTTCGCTGATCACGAGCTCGGCCTCGTCGGCGGCCGAGGTCAGCTCCCACGCGTCCAGGGTCGAACGCAGCCAGTCCCGCGCGGCCCCCACCGCCCGCGTGTCGGCCGGCAGCAGCAGCCGGTTCTCCCGCGTCCCGGGAGCGGGCCCGTCGTAGTCGACCACCAGCAGGGCGGCGTCGTCGTGCCCGCTCCCGCGCACGGGGGCCAGCAGCCGGTCGGCGAGCGTCCCCGCGTCGTCCCCGGCGCCGTCGGCCAGGGCGCGGTGCAGGGCCTCCTCGCCCGCGGCCGTCGCCGCGCGGGTGCTCGGCCCGCCCGCACCGGGCCACTCCACGACCCCGTCGGTGTGCAGCAGGAGGCGGCCGGCCGTCTCCAGGCGGTGCCGGGTCTGCGGGTACGCCGCCTCCGGTTGCACCCCCAGCGGGGGACCGGGGTCCACGTCCAGGCTGCGGACGGCACCCGGGGCGAACGCGACGGGTGCGGGGTGCCCCGCGCTGGCGACCGAGACGTCACCGGTGCGCTCGTCCAGGGCGAGCAGGCAGCACGTGGCGAACAGGTCCCCGTCGAAGGACTGCATGAGGCGGTTGGTGCGCTCCAGGACGGCCGACGGGTCGTGGCCCTCGCTGACGTAGGCCCGCACGGCGGTCCGCACGCGCCCCATGAGCGCGGCCGCGGCCGAGTTGTGGCCCTGCACGTCGCCCATGACCAGGACGAAGGACGTGTCGGTGCGGATGGCGTCGAAGAAGTCCCCGCCGACCTCCGCCCCGTCGGTGCCGGGCAGGTAGCGCGAGGTCACGCGCACGCGCTCCCCGGCCGGCAGCGCGTGCGGCAGCAGCGCCTCCTGCAGGGCCCGGGCCGTCTCGGCCGCGGCGCGGGCCAGGCGGAGCTCCTCGGCGTGCTGGGCCACGAGGCGCGCGCGGCGCTCGCGGTCGAACAGGGAGACGACGAGCGTGGCGAGGTCGGCGAGGTCGGCCCGCTGCGTCGCGGTCAGCGGCCGGGGCCGGGTGTCGTCGAAGACGCACAGGGTGCCGAGGGCCTGGTGGTCGGGGGTCAGCAGCGGGGCGGCGGCGTAGGTGCGGATGCGCCCCAGGGTGCCGTCGACCCACGGGTGGGCGGCCCAGCGGGCGTCCTGCCGGGCGTCGGTCGTGTGCACGAGGCCCCCCGTGCCGAGCGCGTAGTAGCACATGGAGTCCTCGCGCGCGCAGACGCCGCGGTCGAAGCCCTCGGCGGCGAGCTGGCGCTGGTAGCGCTCGTCGACGATGTTGACGACGGCGTTGGGCAGGCCCGTGAGGCGGGTGGCGAGGCGGACGACGGCCTGCAGCTCGGCGGGCGGGTCGGCGGAGACGTCGACGTAGTCCCGCAGAGCGGCGAGGCGGTCCGTCTCGTCGCCCAGGACGTCGGGGACCACCGCGGGGTCGGGGGCGGGGACAGCGGCGTTCACACCTGTACGTTACGCCCCGACTACGCTGAGTGCTGAAAGTTCTAGAAGCATCAGGGCTGCGTCGAGGGGTGCCGGCGCTTGGCCCCCGACGGGACCCGGTTCCAGACCGAGCTCACCACGCGCCGCGGGACCACATCGAGCACGGCCGAGACGGCCTTCCACCGCTTCGTCGGCACGCTCACCGGCCGCCCGGCGAACAGGTCGTCCAGCGAGGCGTCCACCACGTCGTCGATGTCCAGCCAGATCCGGCTCGACAGCGAGGAGGACCCGCCCGAGGACATGCCCGACCGGGCGTGGAACTCGGTGCGCACGTACCCCGGCTCGACGACCGTCGCGCTCACGCCCGTGCCGCGCAGCTCCCCGGCCAACGTCTCGGTCAAGACGATGACGTACGCCTTCGCCGCCGAGTAGTGCCCGCCCCCCGGGACCAGCCCGGCGACCGAACCCACGTTGAGGACCCGACCGCGACCGCGCGGCACCATCGCCCCCGTCGCCGCCCGCGACAGCACCATGACGGCCCGGCACAGCACGTCGAACATGCGCTCGTGGTCGGCCGGCACCCCGTCGACGAACCGCTGCCGCAGACCGAAGCCCGCGTTGTTGACGAGGACGTCCACGGGCGCCTCGGTGGAGCCGACGCGGTCGGCGACGCGCTGCAGCGCCGCGCGGTCGGACAGGTCCGCGGCCAGCACCTCGACCTCGACCCCGAACGCGGCCCGCAGGTCGCCCGCCGTCGCCTCCAGCCGGTCGACGTCCCGGGCGACGACGACGAGGTCGTGCCCGCGGCGGGCCAGGGAACGCGCGTAGGCCGCCCCGAGGCCGGCGGTGGCGCCCGTGACGAGGGCGGTGGGACGGGGCGACGGGCTGCTGCTCACGGGGGGCGAGCCTAGTGAACGGCCACGGGGTCGCGCTGGTGGGCCGACCAGGTCCGCTGCGCCAGCAGGCAGACGGCGGCGGCGGTGAGCACGGCCGCGGCGGCCACGCCGAGGGACGTGCGCGCCCCCGCGACGTCGAGCAGGACGCCGGCGACGGCGTTGCCGACCGCGGCCCCGGCGGTGATGGCCGTCGACAGCCACGCCTGGGCCTCCCCGAGGCGGTGGCCGGGGGCGAGCGCGTCGACGAGGCCCTGCGCCGCGATGAGGTTGGGCGAGATGAACAGCCCGGTGAGGAAGAGCACCACGAGCAGCACCGGGAACGGGATCCCCTCGCCCGCGGCGAAGGCCACCGTGAACAGCAGGCTCCCGAACACGGTCAGCGTGACGAGCAGCCGCCGGCGGTCGTGGCTGCGCCAGTCGCGGCTGCCGTACAGCAACCCGCCCACGGCCGAGCCGCCGGCGATGGGGGCGAACAGGACGCCGAGCCGGTCCGCCGAGCCCAGCAGGTGCTCGGCGAGCCCGGCCATCGAGACGTCCAGGATCCCGAAGCCCACGCTCATCACCGCGATGACGACCAGCAGCAGCGCGAAACCGGGGCTGTGCAGCAGGGCCGTCCCGGCGCCGTGCCCGTGCGCCCCCGGCGGTTGCGGCAGGACGCGGCGGGCCCCGGGGGAGCGCGCGTACACGAGGGTGCCGCCCACGAGCAGGACCACCGTGACGACCAGCGGCAGCGGGGTGATCCCCAGCAGCAGCAGCACGCTGAGCAGCAGCGGACCGCCGACGAAGATCGTCTCGACGGCGGCGGCGTCGAGGGCGTACCCGCGCCGGCGGGCGCGCTCGTTCGTGACGACGACGCGCCACGTCGAGCGCATCGCCGGGCTGAGCGGGGGGAAGAAGCCCCCGGCGAGCAGGGCCAGGGGGGGCAGGACGAGGACGGGGACGGCCGTCCAGACCGTCGCAGCGGTGAGCAGCAGGAGGAACAGCCCGGACACGCTCGCCGCGGGGACGAGCACGCGCGGTTGGCCGACCCGGTCCATGGCCCGCCCCCACAGGGGGGATCCGATGGCGAGGCCGACGGCGAACAGGCCCGTGACGATCCCGGCCAGCGTGTAGTTGTCCCGTGCCGTGCGCACGAGCAGGACGAGCCCCAGCGGGGCCGTCGCGATGGGGATGCGCGCCACCACCGACGCGACGAACGGTCGTGCCACCAACGGTTCGCGCAGCAGCGCGACGTACCCCGACATCCCCACCGGCATTCTCGTCAGCGGCCGCTGCGGCGCGGCCTGCCGGGTCCGTGCGACCCGTGGGAGGAGCTTGTCAGACGGGCCAGATGCGTGCGCAGTGACCTCCGGCACCGCGTGCCGATTCCAGGGCGGCCGCGGCCTGCCGGTGCGCCTCGGCCGCGGTCACGGCCCGGGCCGGGGCCAGGCTCGCCCCGATGCTCACCGACACGGCCGGGTGGTCGTTGACGGCCAGCTCGACGGCCAGCAGCAGGGCGTCGGCCACGCGCTCGACCACCCCCTCGCTGCCGGCCCGGGGCAGGCCGGTCAGCAGGACCGCGAAGAGGTCCGGCCCCAGCGGGATCCAGCGGTCGACCGAGCGCACCGCGCGGCGCATGCGCCGCACGACGGCCTCCCGGCCCCCGGCGCGGCAGATCCCGTCGACGCCGACCAGGAGCAGTCCCGTCCCGGTGCCCGTCGCGCGGTCGGCCTCCAGCGCCTGCCCGACGACGTCGGTCAGCGTGGAGCGCTGCGGCGACGGGGCGGCGACCTGCGGGGCCGGCGTCCGCTCGGTGGCCAGCACGTCGGTGACGAGGTCGGCGACGAGGTCGGGGTCGTGCGCGAGGAGCAGCTCGCGCTCGCCGGGCGCGCGGCCGGGACGGGCGAGCACGACGCAGGCCGTGTCGGGGCCCAGGACGGCCAGCCCGTGGCCGTCGAGGTCGAGGTGGCCCCGGACGGCGACCCGGCCGAGGTCGGCGGCCGCGCGCCGGGCGCTCTGCCCGCCCAGCGAGACCAGCGCGACGGGGCCCTGACGGCGGCGGACCCGCAGCCGCAGGTGCGTCAGGGCCGCCTCGGCCACCTCGGCCGGCACCGCCCGGGTGGGGGCCGCGCGCCACGCGAGCGCGGTCGGTGCTCCCGGGGCGGGCGCCGGCAGGGGGAGAGGGCCGGGGGGCGCCGGGAGGTCCTCGGGACGGGCGGGGTGCGCGACCCCCCACCCCTGCACGAGGTCGGCGCCCAGGGCGAGGGCGGTCCGGTGGTCCTCGGCGTCCTCGACCGACTCGGCCAGGACGAGGGCCCCGGTGCGCGCCGCGTACGCGCCGACCGCGCCGGTCAGCGCCGCGACCTCCTCGGCGGGGCGGCGGGCCAGCAGGCGCAGGTCGAGCTTGACGATCTCGGGACGGACGAGGGGCAGCAGCGCGCTCGCGCCGGGCTCGGCACCGAGGTCGTCCAGGGCCACCCGCAGCCCGAGGTCGCGCACCCGGCGCAGCAGCCGGGCACCGGCCCCCGGGGCGTCCAGCAGCGTGCGGGCCGACACGTCGACGACGACCTCCAGGCCCTCGGGCAGGTCCGGGCGGGAGGTGAAGCCCTCCAGCGAGGTGTTGAGGAAGAGCGTGCGCGCCGCGCCCGCGACCGCCGCCAGGGCGGTGTCCGCCGCCGCGCGGTCGAGCTCGCCGGTCCGCCCGGCCGCCGCGGCGGCCCGGAACAGGTGGGCGGGGGAGGTGAGCGCGGCACCGGCCGGACCGCGCAGGAGGGCCTCCACCGCCACGGGCCGTCCGGTGACGACGTCGTGGACCGGTTGCAGCGCGGCGCGCAGCAGGCCGTGGCGCAGGACGTGCTCGAGGGGGTCCTCGAGGGGGTCCACGCGCAGGTCCGGCCGGGAGTCCAGCGTCGTCATGGTCGCGTCATCGGCACGTCGGGGGCCCACCTTGAGCCGTCCGGGTGAGCCATCACGCTCAGTGACGTGCGGCGAGCGGGAGATCGTTCGACATGGTCGAACCGGCGACGTTGACGCGACCGGGGCCCCTGCCTACCTTCACGACCACGGCAAGGAATCAGAACGACGACCGCACCGCTCGACTCAACGTGGAGTTCACATGTCCCACAGCAGTTCCTCGGCCGAGGCAGTTCCCGGCCGCGCCGTGCCCAAGACACCGACGCTCACCGGCGAGCTGCTCGCCGAGTTCGCCGGCACGGCCATCCTCATCCTCTTCGGCGTGGGCGTGGTCGCCCAGGTCGTGGCGGGCCAGAACGGCGGCGACGACTCGATCCACTGGGCCTGGGGCCTGGGGGTGACGTTCGGCGTCTACGTCGCCGGACGCACCAGCGGTGCCCACCTCAACCCCGCGGTCACCATCGCGCTCGCGGCCTTCCAGGGGTTCTCCTGGAAGAAGGTGCTCCCCTACAGCGTCGCGCAGTTCCTCGGCGCCTTCGTGGCGGCGCTCGTCGTCCGCTGGGTCTACGCCGGTCCCATCGACGCCCTCGACCCCGGCCACACCTACGACTCGCAGGGCATCTTCTCGACGCTGCCCGGGGCGAACGTCACCGTCGGGGGGGCGTTCCTCGACCAGGTCGTCGGCACCGCCATCCTGGTCTTCCTCATCTTCGCGGTGACGCAGGTCAAGGCCACGCCCCCCGGCGCCAACCTCGCCCCGTTCATCATCGGCCTCATCGTCGTCGGCATCGGCTTCGCCTGGGGCAGCAACGCCGGTTACGCCATCAACCCCGCGCGCGACTTCGGCCCGCGCCTGGCATCGTTCGTCACGGGGTACTCCACCGCGATGCGCGAACCCGGTGGGGCCTTCTACTTCTGGGTGCCCATCGTGGCGCCCGTCATCGGCGGTCTGATCGGCGGTGGCCTCTACAAGGTGCTGGTCGAACGGCACCTGCCCGACGAGGCCGCCCCCGAACCCGAGGGTCGCACCCACATCGACGACTGACCGACGAGACGACTGACCGAGAACTCGACGAAGAGAGACGGACGACAGACATGGCAGAGACCACCGGACCCCAGTACGTCGGCGCGGTCGACCAGGGCACCACGTCCAGCCGCTTCATGGTCTTCGACCACGGTGGCAACGAGGTCGCCAAGTACCAGCTCGAGCACACCCAGATCATGCCCAAGCCGGGCTGGGTGGAGCACGACCCGATCGAGATCTGGGAACGCACCAGCTCGGTCATCCAGAGCGGGCTGCGCCAGGCGAACCTGACGGCCAAGGACCTCGCCGCGCTGGGCATCACCAACCAGCGCGAGACGGCCGTGGTGTGGAACAGGAAGACCGGCCGCCCGTACTACAACGCGATCGTCTGGCAGGACACCCGCACCGACCGCATCGCCTCGGCGCTCGACCGCGACGAGCGCGGCCAGAAGATCCGGCAGAAGGCCGGTCTGCCCCCGGCCACCTACTTCTCCGGCGGCAAGGTCCAGTGGATCCTGGAGAACGTCGACGGCGTGCGCGAGGCCGCCGAGGCCGGTGACGCGATCTTCGGCAACACCGACTCCTGGCTCATCTGGAACCTCACCGGCGGCACCCGCGGCGGCGTCCACGTCACCGACGTCACCAACGCCAGCCGCACGATGCTCATGGACCTCGAGACCCTGCAGTGGGACGACGAGCTGCTGGAGATCTTCGGCATCCCGCGGTCGATGCTCCCCGAGATCAAGCCCTCCTCGTACACCGAGGGGTACGGCACGACGCTGGAGACCGGCCCGCTCGGCGGCGAGGTCAAGCTGACGGGGATCGTCGGCGACCAGCAGGCCGCCATGGTCGGCCAGGTCTGCTTCGACCCCGGCATGGCCAAGAACACCTACGGCACCGGCAACTTCATGCTGCTGAACACCGGCGAGGAACTGGTCCGCTCCGCGGCGGGCCTGCTGACCACGGTCTGCTACCAGTTCAACGACGAGAAGCCGGTGTACGCCCTGGAGGGCTCGATCGCCGTCACCGGCTCGGCCGTGCAGTGGCTGCGCGACCAGCTCGGCATCATCTCCGGTGCGGGGGAGTCGGAGTCCCTGGCCCGCCAGGTGCAGGACTCCGGCGGGTGCTACTTCGTGCCGGCGTTCTCGGGCCTGTTCGCCCCCTACTGGCGCTCGGACGCCCGCGGCGCGATCGTCGGGCTGTCGCGCTACAACACCAACGCGCACATCGCCCGGGCGACCCTGGAGTCGATCTGCTACCAGAGCCGCGACGTCACCGAGGCCATGTCGTCCGACTCCGGCGTGGCCGTGGAGGTCCTCAAGGTCGACGGCGGCATCACCGCCAACCAGCTGTGCATGCAGCTGCAGGCCGACATCCTCGGTGTCCCCGTCTCCAAGCCCGTCGTCGCCGAGACGACGGCCCTCGGTGCGGCCTACGCCGCGGGTCTGGCCGTGGGGTTCTGGAAGAACCTCGACGAGCTGCGCGAGAACTGGAACGAGGGTGCCCGCTGGGAACCCACCTGGGACGAGCAGCAGCGCGCCGACGGCTACGGCGGCTGGAAGAAGGCCGTCGAGCGGACGTTGAACTGGGTGGACGTCGACTGACGTCACCGCCCAGGACGGCGCCGGGCGCGCGCGAGGCGCGCCCGGCGCCCACCATGGAGCACGACCGGCACGGGAGAGGCTGAGGAGCAGGACGTGGAGATCAAGGCACTGTCACCGCAGGCACGGGACGACGCGCTGCGCGAGATGGCTGAAGGTGAGCTCGACGTCCTCGTCATCGGTGGCGGGGTCGTCGGGACGGGGGCCGCGCTCGACGCGGTGACGCGCGGTCTGCGGACCGCGATGGTCGAGGCCAGGGACTGGGCCTCCGGCACGTCGAGCCGGTCGAGCAAGCTCGTCCACGGCGGGCTGCGCTACCTGGAGATGCTCGACTTCGCCCTCGTGCACGAGGCGCTGTCCGAGCGCGGCCTGCTGCGCAACAAGCTCGCGCCGCACCTGGTCAAGCCGGTGCCGTTCCTCTACCCGCTGTCCAAGCGGTTCGCCGAGCGCCCCTACGTGGGGTCCGGCATCGCGCTGTACGACGGGATGGCCCTCTCCAGCGGGAACAACAAGGGTTTCCCGCTGCACCGGCACCTGACCCGCAAGGGCGTGCAGAAGGAGGCCCCCGGCATCCGCAAGGACGCCATGGTGGGCGCGATCCAGTACTACGACGGCCAGGTCGACGACGCCCGGCACACCATGACGATCGCCCGCACGGCGGCCACGTACGGCGCGCTCATCGCCAACCGAACGCGCGTGAAGGAGTTCGTGCGCGAGGGCGAGCGCGTCGTCGGGGCGGTGCTCGTGGACCTGGAGTCCGGCCGGGAGATCCGCGTCCGCACCAAGCAGGTCATCAACGCGACCGGTGTGTGGACCGACGAGACCCAGGAACTCGTGAACGCCCGCGGGCAGTTCAAGGTGCGCGCCTCCAAGGGGATCCACCTCGTCGTGCCGCGCGACCGGATCCAGTCCAAGACGGGGCTGATCCTGCGCACCGAGAAGTCCGTCCTGTTCATCATCCCGTGGGGCCGGCACTGGATCATCGGGACGACGGACACCGACTGGACGATGGACAAGGCGCACCCGGCCGCCACGAGCGCCGACATCGACTACGTCCTCGAGCACGCGAACTCCGTCCTGAAGTCCCCGCTGACCCGCGAGGACGTCGAGGGCGTCTACGCCGGGCTCCGGCCGCTGTTGTCGGGGGAGTCGGAGTCGACCTCGAAGTTGTCCCGCGAGCACGTCGTCGGGCACCCGGTCCCGGGCCTGGTCGTCGTGGCGGGCGGGAAGTACACGACCTACCGCGTCATGGCCAAGGACGCCGTCGACGTCGCCGTCGAGGGTCTGGACGGCAGGGTTCCGCCCTCGACCACGGAGAACGTGCCGATGGTCGGGGCCGAGGGGTACCACGCGATGTGGAACCAGCGGAACACCCTCGCCGCGCGCGCCGGGATCCACGTCGACCACGTCGAGCACCTGCTCAACCGGTACGGCTCGGCGGTCGACGAGCTGCTCGCCCTCATCGCGCAGGACCCGTCCCTGGGGGAGGTGCTGCCGCACGCCGACGACTACCTGAAGGCCGAGGTCGTCTACGCGGTCACGCACGAGGGGGCCCGCCACCTCGACGACGTCCTCGCCCGCCGGACCCGCATCTCCATCGAGACCTACGACCGGGGCACGGAGTCGGCCGAACTGGCCGCGGGCCTCATGGCCGGGCCGCTGGGCTGGAGCGAGGAGGAACGCGCGACGGAGGTCAGGACGTACCTCGAGCGGGTCGCCGCCGAGCGCGCCTCCCAGGAGCAGCCCGACGACGCCTCCGCCGACGCGGTGCGGTTGCAGGCCCCGGAGATCGTCCCCGTCTGACGTCCCGCACGGATCTCCCCGGATCTCTCCGAACTCACCCGTTCGGCCCAGTCGCGGGTCTACGGTGAGCCTCGCGCGACAGGGGTCGCGCGGGGGAACGAGAGGTCCGGGGGGATCACATGAGCTGGTCGAAGGCTGTCCGCGTGCTGGCGGCGGGTGCGGTCGTGGTGGGGTCGGTCGCCGGGGCGGGTGCCGTCAGCGCGGCCCCACCGGCCCCGGACCTCGTGGTGACGGCGGTGGCCCTGCCGCCGGGGACCGTGGCCGGGCAGCAGGTCCGCTTCGGCGTCACCATCGCCAACCGGGGGAACGCGCCCACCCCGGCGGGCACGATCAGCGGCATCGGGTTCCAGGTGGACGGCCGGCTCGTCACCTGGTCCGACCAGCACACGGCGGCCCTGCAGCCCGGGCAGCAGGTGACGCTGGAGGCCGTCGGCGGCCCGGCCGGTTCGCCGACGTGGACCGCGACCGCCGGCCGGCACGCGTTGCGGGCGTTCGTGGACGACGCCGCCCGCATCCGGGAGTCGAACGAGCGGAACAACACCCTGGACACCACGTTCACCGTGGCGACGGGCATCGCGCACCGCGTGCAGGGGCAGAGCGTCGTGGCCTCCTTGGCGCCCCTGCCCGCCCCGTCCCTGACGGCCACCTCGGTGACCGGGGACCTCTTCGCGGGTTGCCTGTCCACCGACGGCGTCCTCGCCGACGGGAGCGAACGCCTCCTGGGGACGTGGACGGTGGGCAACGACTCCTTCGCGAGCACCAAGTGGACGAGCGGCCTCGCGTCCGTGCCGGCGGGGGCGACGCGGGTGCGTACGGGGGTCAGCTTCTCCCAGGTGCTCTACGCCTACCAGGGGGGTCTGCCGTTCGCCTGCGCCGCGGGGTCGACGCCGCAGTTCACGCGGTTCGCCGCGTCCTCGGTCCGCACGACGCGGTACACCGCGACGACCACCGGACCGAGCCGCCAGCTGGCCTCGGTGAGCACCCCCGTCGACGTCGACCTCGACGTCCAGCCCTGAGCCGGGCGGTGCCACCCGCGGCTCGTTAGGGTGCGCGGGTGAAGCCGTTCCTGCTGCTGGCCACCCGCGAGGACGACGCGGTGGCCGCGTCCGAGGTCGCCGCGTTCGTCCGCGAGGGCGGCCTGGGACCCGGTGAGCTGCAACGGGTCCGGCTCGAGCGGGAACCGCTGCCCGATCTCGACCTCGACGCCTGGTCCGGTCTCGTCCTCGGCGGGAGCCCGTACTGCGCGTCCGACCCCGACGAGGTGAAGACCCCCGCCCAGCACCGGGTCGAGGCGGAACTGTCGGCCCTGCTCGACGAGGTCGTCGCGCGCGACGTCCCGTTCCTCGGCGCCTGCTTCGGGATCGGGACGCTCGGCGTCCACCGGGGCGGGACCGTCGACCGCGAGCACGCCGAACCCGTCGGCACGGTGCCCGTCGAACTGACGGCCGCCGGGCGCGAGGACCCGGTGTTCGGCGGGCTGCCGGACGTGTTCGACGCCTACGTGGGTCACAAGGAGGCGCTGCGGGCCACGCCCCCGGGGGCGGTGCTGCTCGCGACGTCGGCTCCGTGCCCCGTCCAGGCGTTCCGGGTGGGCCGCAACGTGTACGCCACCCAGTTCCACCCCGAGCTGGACGCCGAGGGTTTCGTCGAGCGGTGCGGGGTGTACCGGGACGAGGGGTACTTCGAACCGTCGGAGTTCGACGCCCTCGCCGTGCGCCTGCGCACGACCTCGGCGCCGTTCGCGCCGCAGGTCTGGCGGCGCTTCGTGGCCCGCTACGCCCGCGACTGACCCCGTCCCCGGCCCGGGCGCGGCCGGCTCGCGGCACCCCGGCCGAGGGCGACGTACCAGGGTCGCAGCGCGTCCGCGGTGCCGGCCGCACCCGGACCGAGGACGACGTCGTCGAGGTCGTCGGCGACGGTCCGCCCCGGCAGCCGGTCGCGCAGCCCCAGGTCCGGCAGGTCACCGGCGAGCCGGTGGAACGAGGTGAGGTGCACCGCGAGGTCCTCGACCGGGTCCGAGGGGCCGGAGGCGGCGTCGGTGATGCGGCGCAGCAGGTCCGGCAGTTCGACCCCGCGCAGCGTGAGCGCCGTCGCGGGGGTGGCGTCGAGCTGCTCGGCCAGGGCGTACACGACGGCGGCCGCGTGCTTGCAGGGTTCGCCGTCGTCGGGGCAGCTGCAGTCGTACGTCACCTCCGCGTCGGCCGGCAGCAGGTCGACGCCGATCCCGGCGAGCAGGTCGACCAGACCGGGCGGGACGTCGCCGGAGAACAGCGGGGCCAGCAGCAGCGGGTTCTCCACGACCGTCGCGACGACGGCGTCGACCTCGGCCGGCGTCCAGCGGCGCACGGTCACCTCGACGAGGTAGGGCCGGGGGCGCGAGCCCTGGACGCGGGCCCCCACGGCCCCGGGGCGGGGGTGCAGCTCCACGACCTGCCCGGCGCGGGCGTAGGTGCGCCCGCGCTGCAACCGGCCGCGGTCACCGCCGCGCTCGATCGCGTCGACGAAGCGTTGCGACCACCAGTTCTGGGCGATGCGCCCGCGCCGGGAGCGCAGTTTCGCCCCGCCCCCGGGACGCCGCTTCCCGTACTCCTCGAACGACCGCGAGGGGGTCATCACTCACCCACCGCGTCGTCACCGAGCCGGAGCAGTTCGCGCAGCGCGTCGGTGTCGAGGTCGGTGATCCAGCCCTCGCCGCTGCCGACGACCCGGTCGGCGAGGTCGCGCTTGCGGCTGATGACGGCGTCCACGCGTTCCTCCACGGTGCCCACGCTGACGAGCTTGCGGACCTGCACCTGCCGGTGCTGCCCGATCCGGAACGCCCGGTCGGTCGCCTGGTCCTCCACGGCGGGGTTCCACCAGCGGTCCACGTGCACGACGTGGTTGGCGGCCGTCAGGTTCAGCCCGGTCCCACCGGCCTTGAGGGACAGCAGCATGACGCCCGGGCCGTCGGGCTCGGCGAACTGCGCGACCATCGCGTCGCGACCGCGCCGGCTCACCCCTCCGTGCAGGAACGGCACCGGTTCGCCCGTGAGGCCGCTCAGGTGCGGGGTGAGCAGGTGGCCGAACTCGGCGAACTGCGTGAAGCACAGGACTTTCTCGCCCTCGGCGCGCGCGGACGTGACGATGTCGTCCAGCAGGTGCAGCTTGCCCGAGCGGTGCCGGCCCCGGTGCAGCACGGGCGAGGAGTCCCCCAGGTAGTGCGCGGGGTGGTTGCAGATCTGCTTCAGCCGGGTCAGCGCGGCGAGGATCAAACCCCGGCGGGACAGTCCGCCCGGGTCGGAGTCCCTGTCCTGCAACCGTTCGGTCAGGTCGTCGACGGCCCGCCGGTACAGGGCGGCCTGCTCGGTGGTGAGGTTGGCCCGCACCGTCATCTCGATCTTCTCGGGCAGGTCACCCGCGACGGCCGGGTCCGTCTTGACCCGGCGCAGGACGAACGGTCGCGTCACGAGGGCGAGGCGTTCGGCGGGTTCGGCGTGACCGAGCTTCTCGATGGGGACGGCGAACCGGTCGCGGAACGTCGCGGGGCTGCCGAGCAGCCCGGGGTTCGTCGCGTCGAGGACGGCGCGCAGGTCCTCCAGGCGGTTCTCCACCGGCGTCCCCGTGAGCGCGACGCGGTGCCGGGACCCGACGGCCCGCACGGCCCGGGCCTGCCGGGTGTTCGCGTTCTTGACGTGCTGGGCCTCATCGAGGGCGAGGCGGTGCCAGTCGGCGGCGGCGAGGTCGGTGACGTCGCGCACGAGCAGGCCGTACGTGGTGACGACGAGGTCGTGCTCGGCGGCCAGCGCGGTGAACTCCGCACCGCGGGGCCGGCCGGGGCCGTGGTGGACGTGGACGCGCAGACCGGGGGTGAACCGCGCGGCCTCGGCGGCCCAGTTGCCCACCACCGACATCGGGCACACCAGCAGCGTCGGGCCGGGTCCGGTGTCCCCGTCGCGCCCGCGCTCGTGCGCCAGCAGGGCCAGCAGCTGCAGCGTCTTGCCCAGCCCCATGTCGTCGGCGAGGACGGCGCCGAGGCCGAGCCGGGACATCGTGGCCAGCCACGTCAGCCCGCGCCGCTGGTAGGGCCGCAGGACGGCGTGCAGGCCCGGCGGGTCCGGCAGCTCCGGCAGCCGCTCGGCCGCTCGCCCGGACAGGACGTCACCCAGGACGCCGTGCGCGTCGAGCGACGTGACGGGGCCGGGGAGGTCCTTGCCGCTGCCGACGGCGGCCAGCACGTCGAGCACCGAGGCCCGGCCGTCGCCGCGGGTGCGCAGGAACCTCGCGCTGCGCGCCAGCGCGTCGGGGTCCACCTGCACCCACTCGCCGCGGAACCGCACGAGGGACGACTTGGACGCGGCCAGGGCCAGCAGCTCGGCCTCGGTGACGGGGGAGTCGCCCAGCGCCGCCTGCCAGCGGAAGTCGAGCAGGTCGTCCTTGCGCACCTGCGGGTCGGTGACGGCTCCCGGCTGCGCCGCCGAGGCCGACAGCGAGAACGTCAGGGCCTTCCTCGTCCAGTGCCGCGGCAGCTGCAGCCCGACGCCGGCCGCGCCCAGGCGCGGGCCGCCGCGCTCGACGAGGTCGAGGAGCTCGTCGATGGTGAGCTCGACGCCGTCCTGGGCGGCCGCGTCGGTCCGCCCGCCGAGCAGGCGCTTGAGCGGCGGGTGGGCGGCGCCGGCGCGGGCGGCGCCGGTGAGCAGGACGAGCAGGGGGTCCTCGCCCTCGTGCGCACCCCCCGCCGAGCTCCCCGCGCGGGTCTCGGCGCGCGCCTCCTGCAGCGTCAGGACCAGGCTCGGGTCGTCCAGGGGACGCAGCCGCACCTGCAACCGCCAGCGCTGGTCGGGGGCCTGCTCCTGCGCGGCCGCGTCCAGGTGGCCGTCGGACAGCCCGTCCGGCACGTCCTCCTGGGGCGCGGGTTCGACGACGCGCAGCAGGACGTCGTACCCGGTGTCCTCACCGCTGCGCTGCCACTCCCGCACGCGCCGGGCCAGGGCCGGCCAGCCCTCCCCGTGCAGGGTGGAGCCCGTGCGCAGGGCGGCGATCCACGCGCGGGGGCCGGCGCCGTCGGGCAGGTCGTGCGGCACGACCGCCGCCGTGCGGGCCGCCACGAGGACGTCGACGACGAGGGCGCAGACGTCGTCGAGCAGGTCCAGGGCCTGCGGGGGACCCTGCGGCGGGCCACTGCGGGGGCGCTCGGCGCGCAGCACGGGCGGGCAGGACCGGGCCACGGCGGTCCGCCACCGGCCGAGGGCGCGGTCGGGGGCGGGGACCCAGCGGGCGGTGAACCCCCCGTCGGCCGTGGGCTGCAGGTCCGGCAGGACGTGCCCGGCCTCCACGGCCCGGCGCGCGCCCGCCGCGACGTGCCCGAGCCAGCGCAGCCCGTCGGAGACCCGGACCCCGTCCTCCGCACCCGACGCGCCGCCCAGTTCGGCGAGCAGCGCGACGGCCGGCTCGCCGGTGAGTTCGACGACGTCGAGGTCGACGGGCAGCAGGCGCAGGTCCGCCCGCGCCCGTCCCGTGGAGGCGGCGGGCCGGCCCGAGGGGGTGCAGGGCAGCGCGACCTGCAGCGTGCCGGTGACCGGGGAGGCCAGGGCCCGCGCCAACCCGGTCCAGGACCGCGCGTGCCTCGCGAGGACGGCGAGATCGGCGGGCTGGGCCGGGCCCGGCCGGCGGCGGGGCGCCTCGACCCACAGCGCCAACCGCTGCCCGGCGGTCCAGAGGCCGTGGACGACGAGCACCCGCGCAGCCTATGGGGGTCCGGACGCGGGGACGTCGGGAAGGCGCCCGCCGCTGCGTGCCCGGTGCTCTCCAGAGCGCCGCTCACCGGCGGCCCGTTCGAGGAGGTGCGAGGGGGTGTGGACGAGCCGGTGGTGCCGCCTCGTCAGTGGGGCGCCACCGGTGGCGTGCGGCCGCGTTCGGCCACCACGTGGGCCAGCTGGACCCGCGAGTTCAAACCGAGTTTGACGAAGACCGAGCGCAGGTGGGTGCTCACCGTGTGCGGTGAGACGCTGAGTTCGGTGGCGACCGAGCGGTTGGTGCCTCCTCGCCCGACGATGTCGGCGACCCGCGCTTCGGCGGCGGTGAGGGAGTCCCAGCCCGTCGTCGTCCCGGCGGCCCGACGACGACGTCCCTGACCGGACCTCAGCGCGACGGCTCGTGGATCGGTGATGAGATCGCTCGCCCCCCAGGCCGACAGGGCTCGGCTGGCGAGGGACCACACCCTCCGGGCTTCCTTCAGCTCGCCGGTGACGGAGAGCAGGGCGGCGAGGTCCCCGGCGGCGACGGAGTAGACCGGTACACGGGGGGAGGTGGCGAGGACCTCGGTCGCTCGACGCAAGGTGGCGACGTCGCGCTCGACGAGGGCGCGGGCGTGCAGGGCGATCCCCTGGATGCCCGGGATCCCCGGGTTGCGGGACGCGTACCCCTCAGCGCCTGCCGCCGCGTCCTCGGCCAGGGCCCGGTCTCCCGCCCGCAGAGCCACCCGCACGATCTGGGGGGCGGAGTCGTAGTCGGGTCCGGCGCCGCTGAGGCAGTGCTCGCGCCGCAGGCGCAGCGCACGCGCGAAAGCGCTCGCCGCGGTGTCGTCGTTCCCGGCGGCTTCGGCCAGGCGCCCGTCCACGACGTGCAGCGTCAAGCGTTGGAAGTGGTTCCCCGGCACGAGCAGGCGGCGTGCGGCTTCGACGTGACGTCGCCCGGTGAGCGGGTCACCGCGGGTGCCGGCGGCTCGCGCCAGGATGCCGTGCGCCTCCGCGCGGTAGACGGCGAACTCCTCGAAGTCCTGCCCCAGGTGCAGGAGGTGTTCCGCTTCGGCGCGTGCGAGGGGGATCCGCCCTGCGAACAGCTCCAGCAGGGCGCGACGCCAGGCGTGTTCGGGGAGGGTCTCCCACGTGTCCGACCGGTGCACCTCGGCGGCTTCGGCCAGGAGGAGTCGCGCCTGGTCGTACTGCTCCAGACCGGTCAGGGCCGCGATCTCGCACGATCGGGGCGGGCCGCCGTGACGTTGCCGGGCTTTCCGTGCAGGAGCGAGGGCCTCCTGGTGGCACCCGCGCCAGGCAGCAGCCTCGGCCAGGGCGAGCAAGGCCGACTCGGCCGCCCCGGTGTCGCTGTCGCGCGTCGCGATGCGCAGGACGTCGCGTGCTTCCTCCTCGGCGGCGGAACCCTCGGCCGTCCTGCTGCCTGCACGTGCGTGGACGGCTCGCAGCTGCAGCCGGATCGAACTGCGGTCGTCGGGGGGGAAGTTCGCGAGCGTGTCAGCGGTGCCGGTCCGCAGTTCGCCGTCCTGGGACAGCGTGGTCAGGGGGCCCGCCAACCGCAACCACACGCGTCCTGCCTCGTGAGCCGTGACGGCCTCCTCCAGCAACCTGCGACCGAGGTCGACGGCCATCTCGATCTGCAGGCCCGCGATGGTCGCGTCCAACGCCTCCAGACCGATGTCGAAGCGTCCCTCGTCGTCAGCAGGCAGCAGCAGCAGCGTCTCGTGCAGGAGCTGGGCAGCAGCCGCAGGCGTGGAACGTGACACCTCGGCTGCTGCAGCCCGCAGCAGGTTGGCCGACACCTGGCGTTCGCGCAGACCGGTCGAACCTGGTTCCTGGAGCACCCGCTGCCCCAGGACGTGCGGGGCGATGTGCGCCGCCGGCCTCAACTGCAGCGTCATCATCTCGACGACATCGCGGTGCAGCGCCGAGCGCAGGGGGGCGGGCAAGCCGGCGTAGACGGCTTGCCTGACCAGGTCGTGGTGGAAGGCGACCGCGCTGTCCTCGCTGCCCAGCAGGCCCCCCCGCGCCGCTTCCTCCAGCGGTCCGCTGAGCTGCGCCGCCGTCCTGCCGCTGAGGGTCGCGACGTCGTCGAGGGAGAACCGCCGGCCGAGAACGGCACCCGTCCTCACCAGGTCTGCGGCCTCTCCGGACAGGGACTCGAGCTGGCGCGACACGAGCGAGACGAGTTCTCCCGGCACTTCGTCGGCCCTCGTGGGGTCTGGCGGGCTCGGGTGCGGGTCGTGCACGGTCCCGTCCGCCGGTTCGAGGCCACCGGCGGAGGACCCTGCGCCACCCGTCGTCTCCTCCCGCCAGTTCGACAGGAGGGTGTGGATGAAGAGCGGGTGTCCTTCCGCGCGCCGGACGAGCCGCGCGAGAGAACTGTCGACGTCCCTGCCCACCGCGTGGTGCACGAGTTCGTGGACCGCGTGTTCGTCGAGCGGCTCGAGGTCGATCCGGGAGACGTTCGACGTGTGCCCGGCGGCGTGGAGGACCTGCTCCAGGGGGCCACCCGGATCAGTGCGTGCGGCCAGGACCCAGCACACCGGGTGGGTGGCCAGACGGCCGGTCACCACCCGGAGCGCGAAGGAACTCAGCTGATCGCTCCACTGGACGTCGTCCATGAGGACCACCAGGGGTTGGTGGGCCGCTGGACCGGCCAAGGCGTCCGCCAACCGTTCCACCAACCAGGGCTGCCGGTCGTACAACTCACCGAGTTCGGCGAAGGCGTGGTCGTCGAGGAGGGGATCTGGACCAGAACGCAGCACCGACAGCAACGCCGCCAGCGGCACGATCTGGGTGGACTCCTCAGCGCGCCCACGACTGGACCGGTACCCCTGCTGACGCGCCAGCGTCGCGACGGCGTCCAGCAGGGCGCTCTTGCCGATCCCCGGAGCTCCGGTGATCGCCAGCAGGCTCGAGCTGCCCGACTGGCGGGTGCGCGCCAGCACGGCCGAGGCGCGCAGCAGTTCCGCGTCGCGACCGAAGATCGGACCCATGTCCCCGTCCTTTCGACGTCGCGGTCCTCCCGGCCGGTGCGGACAGCGGTGCCCGAACCAGCGGCCGACACCCGGCGAGGGGCCCGGGATCGCCGCCACCGACATCAGTGGTCTTGAAGTGTCCTGGTGCGCGTGGAGATTGTCGACGACCACCACGCAGTCCCGGGCCCCACGTGCGCGGCACGTTATCCGCGGAGGATTGCACCCGTCCAATCATCACCGTGCGGGGCGCGTCGTGACCGGACCCGGACCGGACGGCCAGCGGTGGTTCCCGACCGTTATGCGGTCGTGGCCGACGAGGAAGACGAGGAGGACGTGGCGGGCGTGGCGGTCGCGCCCCGGCCGGACGGTCCCTGCGGTGAGCTGTGGCGCCGACCAGGTCCACGCGAGCCGAAAACATCGCACGTTCGTGCGAGGCGGGCGGCGCCGTCCACCGTGTTGGCTGTGACTCGCACACCGAGACGCCCGAAACACCGGGGCGGGGAGCGGCAGCCCCTCCGCGGCGGCGGCGTCACCGTCCACGAAACTGCGGAGGTATCCCGTGGAACCACCCCGTGGAACCACCTCGTCGACCCACCCCGGGGCGGCGCCTCGCGACGGCACGCCGCGGGGGACGCCCGCACCGGGGCGCCCGCGGGTTCGTGGACGGGACGAGACCGCGGCGACGGACCCACCGCGACCGGCCCACGTTCCCGGCCCCGGTCTGCCTGCGGCGTCGGCTCCCACGCGCGCGCTGGCCGGGGACCAGGACTGCGGACGTACGAGACCGCGGGCCTCGGAGTCCAGGACCGCACCTTCCAGACCCCTCGGGTCCGCACCGCCCCCGTCCCGCCCGACCGATCTCACCCACGGAGTCCTCCCATGACCGGCACCACCGTCGTCCTGGTCCACGGCGCCTTCGCCGACGCCTCGAGCTACGCCCCGGTCACCGGGCGCCTCCTGGAACGGGAAGTCCCGGTCGTCGTCCCGGCGGTCCCCAACCGCAGCCTGCTCGGCGACAGCGACTACGTCGCCTCCATCGTGCGTTCCATCCCCGGCCCCGTCCTCCTGGTCGGCCACTCCTACGGCGGGGCCGTCATCACCGTCGCCGGCGCTCAGGACAACGTCACCGGTCTGGTGTACCTGTCCGGCTACGCCCTGGTGGAGGGTGAGAGCCTCGGTGAACTGCAGGGCGGGTTCCCCGACTCCGACCTCCCGGCTGCCCTGGTCTACACGCCGCTGCCCTTCCCCGGCGGCGAATCCGGAACCGACGTCTCCGTGGCTCCTGCGCGTTTCGCCGACGTCCTCGGCCACGACGTCGACCCCCAGCTCATGGGCGTCCTGGCCGCCTCGCAACGGCCCCTGGCTGCGGCCGCCTTCGAGGAGCAGGCGCCGGTGGCGGCCTGGAGGACGAAGCCCGCGTGGGCGCTCGTCAGCAGTTCCGACCGCACCATCAACCCCGACGTCGAACGCCACGGGTACCGGCGGGCCGGGATCGCGGCCGTCGAGGTCGACTCCTCGCACCTGGTCATGTTGTCCCACCCCGACGTCGTCGTGGACCTCATCCTCACTGCGCTGAACGGCTGACCCGTCCCCTCCCTGCCCGCCCAGCACCACCACGCCACTTGGAGAACCCTTGTCCAGCACGCCGGAAACCGCCCCTGCCGCGCCGCACCCGACCGTCGTCCTCGTCCACGGGGCCTTCGCCGAGTCCTCGAGCTGGTCGGGCGTCATCGAGATCCTCCAGGAGCGCGGGGTCGACGTGGTCGCGGTCGCCAATCCCCTGCGGTCGGTGCCTGCCGACGCGGCCTACCTGATCGACGTGGTGCGGGGGCTCGACCGTCCGGTCGTCCTGGTCGGGCACTCCTACGGCGGGATGGTCATCACCGAGGCCGCCGCGGCCCTGGACCGCGTGACTGCCCTGGTCTACGTCGCGGCGTTCGTCCCCATGACGGGTGAGACGGCCCTGGAGCTGTCCGGGCGCTACTCCGGCAGCACCTTGGGTCACACCCTGCTGAGCTACCCGCTGGCCGAGGGGGGTGTCGAGTTCCGCATCGACCCGGCGAAGTTCCCCGGCCAGTTCGCCGGGGACGCACCCGCGGCGGTCGCGGCCGTGCTGGCCCGTACGCAGCGGCCGGTGACCGAGGCCGCACTGGCCGGTGCGCTCTCGGTCGCACCCGCCTGGGAGACGCTGCCCACGTGGTCGATCTACGGCGACGCGGACCGGAACATCCCCGCCGAGGCGCAGGACTTCATGGCCGAGCGAGCCGGGTCCCGCGAGACCACCGTCGTCGCCGGGGGGTCGCACGCCATCGCGGTCTCGCACCCGGGAGCGGTCGCCACGACCGTCCTCGCCGCCGTCGGTGGACACGCCACCCCGGTGAGCACCTCGTGACCGGGCACCTCGCCGCCGGGTCCGCGCAGCGCGGGCCGCGACCGGGCGGAGGCTGGACCCCGGTCGTCGCCACCCTCGCGCTGGTGGCCGCCTTTGTGAGCGCCGTCGTCGGTGCCGGGCCGGCGCAGGCCGTCGTCGGTGGGTCCACGGCCTCCACCGGCACCTGGAGCGTCCGCGTCTACGAGGACGACGAACCCATCTGCACCGGTGTCCTCGTCGACCGCCGATGGGTCCTGACCGCCGGGCACTGCGTCCGTTTCGACAACTCCGACATCACCTTCCGGGTCGGGAACCTCGACCAGCGCGAGGGCGAGGTCGTCCCCCGACTACCGGGCCGGACGTTCTTCGCGGCGAACGCCGACGTCGCCCTGGTCCAGATCCCGGAGGTGACGACGAGACCGATCCGGTTGCCCGCCGTCGGCTCGCGCCAGGACCGCGACCTCCCCGTCCGAACGCGCCTGTCCGTCTTCGGGTGGGGTGCCACCTGCGAACCGGACGAAGCCACCTGCCAGTCCGACCGCCTGCGCACGGCATCGGTCCGCATCATCGCCGGCACCGAGACCCGCTGCGACTACCTGGCCGGGACCGAGGACTACTGCGTCAGTCGTGGAACCGGTCTGCCCGTCGGGGGAGACTCCGGCGGGCCGGCGACCATCGACGGTCCGTGCGGACCGCTGCTGGCGGGCATCCTGGCCGCCTCCGACCGGACCGACACCGCCGCGTACGCCAACGTCCACCGCCTGCGGCCCTGGATCACCGCCACCATCGGGCGATGAACGGCACGGCACCGTGGATCTCACCGCACTCTCGAACCCCGAGTAGTTCTGGTTCTCACCAGAATCAGACCCCACACCGCAATTCATGGAGGATCGCATGTCCGGCAACCCGCACAACATCTCTCTGGAACCGGCCGCGCAGGCGTTCGTGGACGCCACGAGCGAACCACCGTTCCTGTACCAGCTGGCCCCCGAGGACGGTCGCAAGGCCGTCGACGGCGTCCAGGACGACCCGATCTTCAAACCCGAGGTCGACGAGGAGTGGATCACGGTCGACGGTGGACCCACGGGCACGGTGGCGGTGCGCATCGTCAAACCCGCCGGTTCCACCGGGTCGTTGCCGGTGATCGTCTACACCCACGGCGCCGGTTGGGTCTTCGGTGACGCCCACACCCACGACCGGCTGGTGCGAGACCTCGCGGTCGGCGTCGGGGCGGCAGTGGTGTTCCCCGAGTACGACCGGTCTCCCGAGGTGCACTACCCCGTGGCCAACGAGCAGTCCTACGCCGTGGTGCAGTGGGTCGTGGGATCGGGGGCCGACAAGGGCCTGGACGCCTCGCGGATCGCGGTGGCCGGTGACTCCGTCGGCGGCAACATGGCCATCGCCCTGACGCTGATGGCCAAGGAACGCGGTGACGTCACGTTCCGCCAGCAGGTGCTGTTCTACCCGGTGACGGACGCATCCTTCGACACCCCCTCCTACCACGAGTTCGCCGAGGGGTACTTCCTGGCCCGCGAGGGCATGAAGTGGTTCTGGGACCAGTACACGACCAGCGAGTCCGACCGGGCGCAGATCACCGCTTCACCCTTGCGAGCCACCACCGAACAGCTCGAGGGCCTGCCCCCGGCGCTGGTCGTCACCGCCCAGGCCGACGTCCTGCGCGACGAGGGGGAGGCGTTCGCGGCGAAGCTGCGGCAGGCCGGGGTCCCCGTCACCCAGGTCCGGTACCAGGGCATCGTCCACGACTTCGTCATGGTGAACTCGTTGCACGAGACCAACGCCGCGAAGGCCGCCGTCGCCCAGGCCGTGACCGTGCTGCGTGGTGCGCTGCACGACTGACCCGGGCACCGGTGCGCGTCCGGGGGAGGCGCACCGGTCGACCCGTCACGGGCCCGCTGCGGGCCGGCGGGGAGGGGACCGGGGTCGGGTCGGGGGTGGGACGTCGGGGGCGTGACGCCCCCGGCCCGGGCCGACGGGGGTGAGGGTGCTGCCGGTGGTGGGGAACGGTCAGCACCACTCGCACCCCCGTGACGCGCCGGAACACCGGGTCCCCAGGACCCCGCGGCCCGGGGACGGCTCCACCAGCGCCTCGCGGTGCTGGGTCCTGCCTCGTCCCACCCCCGGTCCACCGGACCTGCAGATCCCTGGAGGAGGACCGCACCATGACGGCACCCCTGCGACCGGGCGCTCACGACGGCCGGGCCTCGACCCCTCGACGGTGGCCGCTGCCGGTGGCCTCGGCCCGAGACCGCCGGGAACAGCACCGCACGGCCAGTCCGCTGGAACTCTTCTTCGACCTGGTCTTCGTGGTGGCGATCTCCCTGGCGTCGGCCGAGTTGCACCACGCCCTGTCGAGCGGACACGTGGCGGACGGACTGGTCGTCTACGCCGCGGTCTTCTTCGCCGTCTGGTGGGCCTGGGTGAACTTCACCTGGTTCGCCTCGGCCTTCGACACGGACGACTGGCTGTACCGGCTGCTGACCTTCGTGCAGATGGCCGGTGTCCTCCTCCTGGCCGCCGGGGTGCCGGACGCCTTCGCGGACCACGACCTCACGCTGATCACCCTCGGCTACGTCGTCATGCGGTTGGCGGTGGTCGTGCAGTGGTTGCGCGCGGCCGGCGGGAACGAGGCGTTGCGCTCGGCGGCCTCGCGGTACGCCGTCGGCACCACCGTGGTGCAGGTGGGGTGGACCGTTCGGCTCCACCTGACCGACCAGGGAGGGTGGTGGACCTTCCTGGTGCTGGCCGCGGTCGAACTCCTGGTCCCGGCCTGGGCCGAGCGGGCCCAGCGCACTCCGTGGCACCCCCACCACATCGCCGAGCGGTACGGTCTGTTCACCCTCATCGTCCTGGGCGAGTCCATCCTGGCCTCGGTCAACGCACTCGTCGAGGCCGTCCACGACAGCCACGACCCCGGTGATCTGCTGGTGCTGGCCATCTCGTCCTTCGTGGTCGCCGCCGGGTTGTGGTGGGTCTACTTCTTCGGGGAACACCACCGCAGGCTGGACGGCGTCCGCTCCGGGATCGTCTACGGGTACGGCCACTACTTCGTCTTCGGTGCGGCTGGAGCGCTGTCGGCCGGGGTCGAGGTGGTGATCGACCACCGGGGCGGGGACGGCGAGCTGTCGTCGACGGCGACCGCAGCGGTCATCACGCTTCCCGTCACCGTCTTCCTCGTCGCCGTCTGGTGCTTGGTCCTGCGGCACGAACTGTCCGCGGCCCGCGGTGCTGTCGTCCTCGTCCTGTCGGTGGCCACCTCGGCGGGTGCGTTGACACCGCGACCGGTCCTCGCCTGCGCGGTGCTGCTGGCGGTCACCGTGGCGGTCCTCGAACGGGCCAGGGCGACGTCGTGAACCCGCCGGGTCCCACGACCCGGCAACCGCCTGCGAAGGGGGCCGGCGTCGGAACCGACCGCCGTGGAGGTGTGCCCGCACCGGCGCCCGGTCCAGACCGCCCGGACCCGGACCGCCCGGCCCCGGACCGCGTGCAACGACGAGGGTCCGGTGCGCGTCCTGGTCACGAGCCGAGAACCCCACCACCCGGACGACACCCGAGAGAGCCCTCGCCGACCATGACGACACCCCGCCACCGACCCCTCCGGCGCCCCGCTGCCCGGCGCCGTGCCCGCACCCCCGCGACCGGCGGCGCACCGCCGGCGGTGCGCACCACGGTCCCGGCGACCGCCGCCCCGGTGACGGCGGCCGCGGTCGACGTGACCGGGGACCGCGACCTCGTGCCGCGGGGAACGGTCGTGGTGCTCCGGTGACCCCGCGCGCCTCCGTCCTGCTCTCGAGGTTGCTGCCGGGGGTGCTGCTCCTGGGGCTGTCGACCGCGTGCACCCACGTGACCGACCCGGTGCACGGTGGGGTGGGTGCAGCCGCGGTCCGCACCGCACCGGCCGGGGAGATCACCGTGGCCGTGGCCGGCGACGTGCACTTCGCCGGGTCCAGCGCCACGGCCCTCGACCCGGGTGGGCTGGCGGCCATCACCCCGGTCCTGTCGGCCGCCGACGTCAGCCTGGTCAACCTGGAGACCGCCGTCACCGACGGCGGCACCCCGGCGGCCAAGCAGTACACCTTCAAGGCTCCGGCGCGGGCCCTGAGCGTGTTGCGCACCGCCGGCGTCGACGTGGTGGGCATGGCCAACAACCACGGTCTCGACTACGGGACAGAGGGTTTGGACGACACCCTGGCCGCGTCGCGGAGCAGTGGTCTACCCGTCATCGGCGTGGGCCGGGACGTCGAGGCGGCGTTCGCCCCGTGGCGCACGACGATCCGCGGTCACCGGCTCGTGGTGTTCGACGCCACCCAGGTCCTGGACTCCTCCCTCGCCGACGCCTGGACGGCCGGTCCGGACCACGCCGGCACGGCCTCGGTCAAGACCCGAGGAGGCCGCGACCGCCTCGTCGCCGCCGTCCGGTCGGCCCGGGGGGACGCCGACTCCGTGGTGGTCCTGCTGCACTGGGGCCGGGAACGGGAGCAGTGCCCGACCGACGACCAGGAGGGGCTGGCCGCTGCCCTGGTCGCCGCCGGTGCGGACGCGGTGGTCGGGTCCCACGCCCACCGGCTCCTGGGGGCCGGGTTCACCCGCGCCGGGTCGCGCACCGGTTACGTCGACTACGGCCTGGGCAACTTCGTCTTCTACGCGCGCGGGGGGGCCGCTGCCCGCACGGGGGTCCTCACCCTCACGCTGGGCGCGGGCCGGCCGCCTCGCCCGACGTGGACGCCCGCCGAGATCGACGCCGGGGTGCCGGTGCCGCTGACCGGTAGCGCGGCGACCACCGCGACCACCGCGAAGGACGCGCTGCGTTCCTGCACCGGTCTGCGGGCCCAGCCGTGACCTCACCGCCGCCCGCCCGGACGGGTGGACCGGCGGGGAGGCGGGGAGGCGGCCGCTCGTGCCGGGGACTGGACACGCCGCGTCCGCCGGGCAGCGGGTGGCGCGCTCGTCGACACCGACCGCGTCCACGACCCCGCGCTCGACGGCATCACGGTGCTGCGGGAAGCACCGCGACCCCGGCGGCCCCGTCCACGTCAGCAGCGGTGCCGGCCCCCGGGCACCGGGCCGGCGCCGTCAGTGCCGGATCCACCCGAACGTGCGCCGCACGGCCTCCTGCCAGTCCTCCCACCCGCGGTCGCGGCTCTCCGGCCCCATCGCGGGCGTCCACTGCCCGGCCCGGTGCCAGCGCCGGCGCAGCGCCTCCCGGTCGGGCCAGAAACCCACCGCGAGGCCGGCGGAGTAGGCCGCCCCGAGGGAGACGGTCTCGCTGACCATGGGCCGCACCACGGGCGCGTCGAGGACGTCCGCGACGGTCTGCATGAGCAGGTTGTTCGACGTCATGCCGCCGTCCACGCGCAGCGAGCTCAGCCGCAACCCCGAGTCGGCGTCCATCGCCTCCACGACCTCGCGCGTCTGCCACGCCGTGGACTCCAGGGCGGCGCGGGCGATGTGCCCCTTCGTCACGTAGCCCGTCAACCCGATGAGCAGGCCGCGGGCCTCGGCGCGCCAGTGCGGGGCGAACAACCCCGAGAACGCGGGCACGAAGTAGCAGCCGCCGTTGTCGGGGACGGTGCGGGCCAGGGTCTCCACCTCCGGTGCGGTGGAGATGAGGCCGAGGTTGTCGCGCAGCCACTGCACGAGCGCTCCGGTCACCGCGATGGAACCCTCCAGCGCGTACACCGGGGGTTCGCCCGCGACCTGGTGGGCCACCGTCGTCAGCAGGCCGTGCGAGGACCGGGTGATCTCCGCACCGGTGTTCATCAGCAGGAAGCTGCCGGTGCCGTAGGTGCACTTGGCGTCGCCGGGGGAGAAGCACGTCTGGCCGAACAGCGCCGCCTGCTGGTCGCCCAGGGCCGCGCCGATGACGGCCCCCGGGACGACGGCGCGGGCCCGGCCGTAGACCTGCGAGCTCGGGACGATCCGCGGCAGGCAGCGCCGCGGCACGCCGAACACCTCGAGCATCTGCGGGGAGTAGTCCAGCGTCGTGAGGTCCATGAGCATCGTGCGGCTCGCGTTCGTCACGTCGGTGACGTGCCGGCCGCCGTCGGGGCCCCCGGTGAGGTTCCACACCAGCCAGGAGTCCATCGTGCCGAACAGGACCTCGCCGGCCTCCGCCCGCCGCCGCAACCCCGCGTCGGCCCGCAGCATCCACCCCAGCCGCGGACCGGAGAAGTACGTCGTCAGGGGCAGCCCGCACACGTCGGTGAACCGGTCGGCCCCGCCCGCCGCGTCCGACAGCTCCTCGACGAGGTCGGCCGTGCGGGTGTCCTGCCACACGACCGCGGGACCGACGGGATCGCCCGTGCGCCGGTCCCACGCGACGACGGTCTCGCGCTGGTTGGTGATGCCGACGGCGACGACGTCGGCGGGGGTGGCCTCGACCTGGGCCATGGCCTGCGGGACGAGCCGGGCCACGTTGCGCCAGATCTCCGCGGCGTCGTGCTCGACCCAGCCGGGGCGGGGGTAGTGCTGGCGGTGCTCGCGCTGGGCGACCGCGACGAGCCGGCCCGCGTGGTCGAACAGGATGCACCGGGTCGAGGTGGTGCCCTGGTCGACGGCGACGACGTACCCCTGGTGCTCGGGTCGGTGGTCGCTCACGGCGTCATCCTGCCCGACGGGTCCCGCCCGACGGGTCCTCACCGCTCGCGCGCGCCGAGGCCGCGGGAGATCGACCGGGCGGCCTGCCGCACCGCTGGCACGAGCCCGGCCCGCGGGCGCCCGCGCACGTCGACGACGCGGTCGACGTCGCCGTCGACGCCGAGCGCCCCGACGACGATCCCGCCGAGGTCGCGCACGGGGGCGGCGATGCCCGCGACCCCGGGGGCGGCCTCCTCCACCTCCAGGGCCCAGCCCTGCTCGCGCACGGCGGCCAGCGTGCGCCGCAGGGCGGCCGGGTCGGTGACCGTGCGCCCGGTCATGGCGATGAGGCGACGGCGGTCGGGGCGCACGGGGGCCCAGGCCAGCAGGACCTTGCCCAGGGCGCACGCGTGCGCCGGGAGCGAGGTCCCGGTGCGCAGCTGCTGGGCGCTGTCGTCGGGGCGGAACACGTGGTGCACGACGAGGGCCCGCCCCTCGGACAGCGTCGCGAGCAGGACCGACTCCCCGGTCCGGCTGGCGAGGGAGTCGGCCCAGTTCACCGCGCGGGCGCGCAGGTCGTTGGCGTCGATGCGCGGGCGGCCCAGGTCGGACAGCGCGGGCGCCGCGCGGTAGTCGCCGTCCTCGTCCTGGACGACGAGCCCGGCGTCGACGAGCGTGCGGACGATGCCGTGCGCCGTCGTCTTGGCCAGCCCGAGGGCGTTGCCGATGTCGACGACGCCCAGGCCCTGCCCGGCCCCGGCGAGCAGGCGCAGCACGGCGACCGCCCGCTCGATGGACTGGATGGGACCGGGCACGAGGCGGCGTCCTCAGGCCCGGGGCAGGTCCTCGGCCGCGGCGTCCGCGGGCACGACCACCTCGATCGCCCCGCTGCGGACGTCGTAGACGCCGCCGCAGACGGGCATCAGCGGGGGCAGGAAGGGCCAGGACCGGATGCGCTGCACGTCGTGGACGAGGGTGGCGCGCTGGTCGGCGATGGTGCGGAAGTCGATGCTGCGCGAGTCCACGCCCTGGGCGAGCACCTTGGCGTGCACGTCGGTGTCGGTGTTCTTCGTCATCCCGCAGTCGGTGTGCGCCAGCAGCAGCACGCGCTCGACCCCGAGCAGGTAGTGGGCCAGGACGAGGGTGCGCAGGGTGTCGTCGGTGACGCGGGCGCCGGCGTTGCGCAGGATCTTCGCGTCGCCCTTGGACAGGCCGAGCATCTCCAGCGGCGAGATGCGCGAGTCCATGCAGGTGATGACGGCGAGGCCGACGCCGGCGACCCCGGGCCGCCCGTCGTCGACGAAGGTCCTGGCGTACTCGGCGTTGGCGGTCAGCACGTCGGCGAAGGGTTCCACGGCGACAGTTCTTACCACTCCACCACCGGGTCGTCGCCCGCGGCGGAGGCCAGGGTGATGCGGCACCGGGCTCCGTCGGCGAACGCGGCCGAGACCTCGCGGCCGGTGACCACCACGTCCGGTGCCGGGCCCGGGTCCTGCGCGGACAGCGCCGCGCTCACCACGGCCGGGGAACCGCCGGCCGCACCCCGCAGCCGCGGCACCAGGGCCCAGGCGCCGAAGGCGGTCCCGGCGGGGGCGCGCACGACGTCGGCGACGTCGAACCCGGCGACCGCGGTGAACACCGAGCGCAGCCCGGCGCCGGCCACCTGGACGGTCCTGGCGCCCACGTCGGCGACGAGGTCCTCCGGCCGCGCGGCGGCCAGGGCCCAGCCGGTCGCGCTGACCGCGGTGCCGGCCGGGACCGCCTCCCAGGCGAAGACCCGCACCTCCCACGCCCCGCGCGCGACGAGGACGCTCAGCACCCGCGCCTGGGGCAGGTGCCCGCCGGGGAAGAGCGGCCGGTGCCGGCTGGCCGCCCACCCCGCCCCCGTGCCCACGGGGTCGAACCCGGCCCGGACGCCGTCGCGCGGACCGCCGCTCCCGTCCTCCCGGTGCACCACGACGGTGTTGTCGGCGACGTTCGCGGCCGACGTCGGGCCGGTGCGCGTGGAGTACGCCAGGCGCGCGTACAGCGGGTCGGCGCCGGTCGGCTGCCCGGGCCGGGAGTGGTCCGAGCCGTGGTTGTGCACGCGGACCAGGCCGTCGGGGGTGTTCTGCACGAGCCAGCCCGCGGGGGCCACGGGGGTCGTGCGCGCCGGGCCCGCGGCCGGGACCGGTTCCTCCACGGCCGTCCAGAGCGGGTGGTCGGCGGGGGCCAGCAGCGCGACGAACGCCTTCGACAGCCAGTACGGCGACCCCGGGCCGGAGTAGTCCTGCACCGTCGCGGCGTGCGGTCCGTACCAGCCGCGGACGAACAACCCCTCCCGCCTCGCCCCGCGGTCGAGGAAGTGGCGCACGGCCCCCGACAGCAGGGACCGGCTGACGCCCGGCGACCACGGCGTGGCGCCGGTGAGGGCCCCCGCGGCGACGGACCCGGCCGCGGCGAACCGGTAGGTGAGGGACCGCCCCTGGTGCAGCGGGGCGCCGTTCGCGTCGAACGTGCGGGCGAAGACCTCCAGGAACTCCCGCAGCCGGCCGCCGACGCGCTGCGCGAGGTCGGTGTCGGCGCGCAGGTGGGCGTGCAGCACCGGGTAGAGGTGCAGGGCCCAGCCGACGTAGTGGTCGAACACCCGCCCGTCGCCGTCGGAGTACCACCCCTGCCCGCGGTACCAGCCCTCCAGGAGTTCCAGGCCCCTGTCCACCGCGCGTTCCGTCTCGGCGTCGCCGCGGCCGGCGCCGGTGAGGAACGAGGCCACGGCCAGGGGGAACAGGTACCAGTTGTTCGGTGCGGGTTCGTGGCGCAGGCTGCCCCGCAACCAGTCCTCGACCCGGTCCTGCTCGGCCCCGGACAACCCGTCCCACAACCACTCCCGGGTGAGGTCCAGGGCCAGGGCGATCGAGGCGGACTCGACCATCGGCTGTCCGCCGTCGCGCGCGGACCGCACCGGCGGCCACGACTCGGCGTCGTCGGCGCCCGGGGTCCGGGTCCCCGCGAGCAGACCGCGCCGGTAGTGGTCCAGGTGCCCGTGCGGGTCCTGACCGCCGGTGCCCGCGACGCGGAGCGCGGCGGTCAGGAACGTGCGGGCGAAACCCTCCAGGCCGTCGCAGACCCAGCCGGCGCGCGCGGGTTCCCCGGGCAGGTCGAGGCGGCCGAAACCCGGTGTCGCCCAGGGGCGCACGGCCAGCAGCAGGTCGTCGGCCGCGGCCAGCCAGTGCGCCCGGGTCCACCCGGTGACGGGGGACAGGGCGCGGTCCTCGGGGACCTGGGTCAGCAGGGGCACGGGTTCTCCCTAGGCGGTGCGGGACAGGGAGGGGTGGGCCACGGGGTGGCGCAGCGGCAGCCCCGCGGCGAGCCGTTCCACCTCGGCCGCCGCCGCGGACGTCAACCGGCGCAGCTCGTTGCCCTGCGACCCCGCCACGTGGGGGGTCAGCAGGACGTTCGGCAGGTCCCACAGGGGGGAGTCGGCCGGGAGGGGTTCGGGGTCGGTGACGTCGAGGACGGCGGTGAGCCGGCCGCGCAGGAGTTCGGCCTCCAGCGCCGCGGCGTCCACGACGGCGCCGCGCGCGGTGTTGACGACGGTCGCCCCGTCGGGCAGCGCCGCCAGGACCCGGGCGTCGACGAGACCGCGCGTCTCGGGCAGCAGGGGGGTGTGGACGCTGAACACGTCGCTGCGGGCGGCCAGTTCCAGCAGACCCACGGGTTCGGCACCCAGGGCGCGCAGTTCGGCGTCCGGAACGTAGGGGTCGTGGACGAGCGGTTCGACGTCGAAGGGGCGCAGGAGTTCCAGCACGCGGCGGCCCACCAGGGAGGCGGACAGCACCCCGACGGTGGACCCGAAGTTCCCGCGCCCCTCGGGCAGCGTCGCCGGGCGCGACCGCCGCGCGCGGTACCCGTGCGCGGCGGCGAGGACGTCCTTGCCGGCCAGCAGCACGACGGCCAGCGTGAACTCCGCCACCGGCACCGCGTTCTGCGCCGCCGCCGAGGAGACGACGATCCCGCGTTCCCAGACGGCCGGGGTGACGTGCGCGCGCACCGACCCGGCGGCGTGGACCACGGCCCGCAACCGCGGGGCCGAGCTCACCACGGCGGGGTCCAGGACGGGGCAGCCCCAGCCGGTGACGAGGACGTCGACCTCGGACAGCGCGGCGAGCGCGGCGGGGCTGGAGAACTCCGTCAGCACACCCGGCCGCAGGTCCACGCACCGGTGCAACCGGTCCAGGAACGGGCCGTCGACGATCCGGTCGTAGGTGGGCGGGCTCATCGCCAGGGCGGCGCGCATCATGGGCGGACTGTCCCGGCGGGCCACCGGAGCAGTCAAGATCGATCGCTCGTCCGCGATCGATCGATCGAGGAGACGCTGTGCCGCTCGACCAGGTGCGGGGCGATCTCCAGGTGCCGGCAGGGCGCGTCGGGGGACGCCCGCCGCCACGCCAGCAGGTCCACCGCCGCCCGGCCCACCTCCCGCTTCGGCGGGGCCACGGCCGTCAGCCGCACGTCGCCGAGCCCGGCCACCACGTCGTCGTAGGCGACGAGGCTGACGTCGTCGGGCACCCGCAGCCCGGCCCCGGCGAGCCGGGGGACCAGGGACAGCGCGTCGGCGTCGGAGTGCACGAGGACGGCCGTCGCCCGCAGCCGCCGCACGGCCTCGGCCGGGTCCGGCGCCTGCGCGCCGTGCGCCGCGTCGGCGCCGTCGCAGCTCAGCAGCGGGGCGGACAGGACGGGCAGCCCGAGGGAGCGCAGCGCGTCGCGGAAGCAGCCCCGCACGGTGCGCGCGGAGGGGGAGTCGTCCCGGCAGAAGGCGACGATCCGCCGGTGCCCGTGGGCCCGCAGGTGCGACAGCGCCAGGTGCACCCCCGTGGCGTGGTCGCTGCGCACCGCGTCCCGGCCGGCCAGCGCCGACCCGCGCGGGGCGAACCGCTCGACGAGCACGAGCGGCACCTCCGGCGGGCACACCCCGGCCAGCGGGTCCGCCGCGACCTCCTCGACCGAGCGCCAGCGCGGGGCGTAGAGGATCCCGGCCAGGTCCGGGGCCCGCAGCGCCCGGCGCACCGCCGCCGCGGCCGCCGCCCCGTCGCGGGCGACCTCCAGGACGTACCGGCCGCCGTGCGCGGCGACGGCGGCGTCGGCCCCGCGCAGGATGACCCCGAGGTAGCCGTTCGGTTCGCCGACGGCCACGACGCGCCCCAGCGCCGGGGCGTCCGGCCGCGCGGCGCTGACCACGCCGTGCCGCCGGTGCAGCCGCCCGGCCGCCGCGAGCGCCTCCACGTCCCGGCGCACCGTCACCGGGGCCGCGCCCAGCTCGGCCGCCAGGTCGGCCACCCGGGCCGTGCCGCGGGCGGCGACGAGCGCCGCGATGCGCTCGCGCCGCGCCACCGGGCCGTCCACCGGGCCTGCCGTCGCCTGCGTCACCGGCCGAACGCTAGCCTCCTGGCGTGCCGATCCTCGTCGTCCGCCACGGTCAGACCGCCTGGAGCCTGTCCGGCCAGCACACCGGCACCACGGACGTGCCCCTGACGGAGGTGGGGGAGGACCAGGCCCGCCGCCTGGCCCCCGTGTTCGCCGGTCGCGACCTCGCCGCCGTCCTCGTCAGCCCCCGCCAGCGGGCCCGGCGCACCGCGGAGCTGGCCGGCCTGGCCGCGGCCCCCGGCGGCCTGCGGGTCGACGAGGACCTCGTCGAGTGGGACTACGGCGCCTACGAGGGGCGCACGACCAGCGAGATCTCCGCCGAGCTGGGCCGCTCCTTCTCCGTCTGGCACGACGGCGTCGTCCCCGGGGACACCCCGGGCGAGACCGTCCACCAGGTCGCCGGCCGGGCCCGCAGCGTCCTGCGCCGCGCCGAGGCCCTCACCGGCGACGGGAGCGACGGCGGGGACGGGCCGGACGTGGTGCTGGTGGCGCACGGGCACTTCCTGCGGATCCTCCTGGCCACCTGGCTGGGCCTGTCGCCCACGGCCGGTGCCCTCTTCGCGCTCGAGGCCGGGACGTGGGGCCAACTGGGGCACGAGCACGGCCGCCCCGTGCTGGACCGCTGGAGCGTCCCCCCGACCGCCTGAGGCCCGAACGGGTTCAGCTGCTCAGGTCGGGCGCCGGACCTGCCGATGGGCGGGCGTGAGTGCCGCCTCCGCCGCCTGGGTCGTCGCCGTCCTGGTCTCGGTGGTCTCGGCGGTGGTGCTGACCGTCCTGGTGCGCCAGCGCGACCGCGTCCGCGCCGACCTCGCCCGCACCGACCCCCTCACCGGGCTGGGCAACCGCCGCGCCCTGCACGAGACCGCCGACCCCCTCCTGGCCCGCGAGGGCAGCCTCGGCCTGCTGCTGCTGGACCTCGACGGGTTCAAGGACGTCAACGACACCCTCGGCCACGCCGCCGGGGACGAGGTCCTCGTCCAGGTCGCCCGCGTCCTGTCGGCCACGCTCGCCGACCGCGGCACGATCACCCGGCTCGGCGGGGACGAGTTCGCCGTCCTCGTCCCGGACCCGCGCGACGGCGAGCTGGAGGTCCTCGCCAAGCGGCTGCTCGCGGCGCTCGCGGTGGGGGACCTGCACGCCGGTGTCGTGCCGATCGACCTGCAGGGCAGCATCGGCCTGGCGCAGTCCGGACCCGACGGCCGCTCCCTGGGGGAACTGCTGCAGCGCGCGGACATCGCCATGTACGCGGCCAAGCGCGCCCGCGCCGGGGTGCTGCGCTACGACGCCGCCAGCGACCCCCGCTCCACCGGCGCGCTGGAACTGCTCGGCCAGTTGCGCGGGGCCATGGACTCCGACCAGCTGACCCTGCACTACCAGCCCAAGGTGTCCGGCGACGGCAGCCGGCTGCTGGGTTTCGAGGCCCTCGTCCGGTGGGACCACCCCACGCGCGGGCTGCTGCTGCCCGCCGACTTCCTGCCGTACGTCGAACGCACGCACCTGATCCACGCCCTGACCCGCTGGGTGCTCATCACCGCGCTGCGGCAGGCCGCCACGTGGCGGGCGCAGGGGGTGCGGACCTCGATGGCGGTGAACGTCTCCGCGGTGAGCCTGGACACCGGTCTGCTCGGCATCGTCGAGGAGGCGCTCGCCCTGACCCGCTGGGAGCCCGCCGACCTGGTCCTGGAGATCACCGAGACGGCGATCATCCACGACCCGGCCGGGGCGCGTGCCACCGTCGCCCGGCTGCGCGAGCGCGGTGTGCGCGTCGCGGTCGACGACTTCGGCGCCGGCTCGACGAGCCTGGTGCACCTGCGCGGGCTCGCGGTGCACGAGCTGAAGATCGACCGCCAGTTCGTCAGCGAGCTCGTCGCCCACCCCGAGGACGACGTGATCGTCTCCTCGGTCATCGCGCTCGCGCACCGGCTCGGCCTGGCCGTCGTCGCCGAGGGCGTGGAGACCGTGGCGGCCGCGGACCGCCTGTGCGCGCTGGGCTGCGACGAGCTGCAGGGGTTCTTCTTCGCCCGGCCCCTGCCCGCGGAGCAGGCCGTGGCCTGGGCCCGTGCCGAGGGCCTGGCCGAGGCGGTCGTGGAACTGGGCTGAGGTTCCCGGCGGTTCCCCGGCGGTTCCTCAGCCCAGGACGGCGAGGGCGTCGATCTCGACGAGCATCTCCTCGCGCGGCAGCCCCGTCACGACGGTGGTGCGGGCCGGCAGCACCCCGGACGGGCAGTTCCGGGTCACGAACTCGCCGTAGGCCTCGTTCATCGCCGCGAAGTCGTCGCGGGTCGTCAGGTGGACGCGCAGCGCGACGACGTCCTCCAGGCTCGCCCCGCCGGCGCGCAGGACGGCCTCGACGTTGCGCAGGGTCCGCAGGGTCTGCGCCCCCACGTCGCCCGGGTGCAGGTACTCCCCGGTCGCGGGGTCCACCGGGCCCTGGCCGGAGACCTGCAGGAGCGGGCCCTTGCGCACGCCCTGGGAGAACGTGTGCGCGGGTGCGGGCGCGTCGGTCGTGCTGACGGCGGTCTTGAGCTGGTTCACCGGGGAACTCCTCCGTGGGGTGCTGGGGTGGTGCCGAACCCGCAGTCGCGGGCGATGTCCGCGGTCGCGGACAGCAGCGGGGGCACGAGGCCCAGGACGGCCTCGTGCGGCAGCAGGACGTCGGGCACCGACAACGACACCGCGGCGAGCACCTCGCCGCGCGGTCCGGTGACCGGGGCCGCGACGCAGTTCACGAACGTCTCGTTCTCGGCGTGGTCCTGCGCCCAGCCGCGGTCGGCCACGTCCTGCAGCTCGGCGAGGAACCGCCCGGGGTCGACCAGCGTGTTGTCCGTGCGGCGCACCAGGTCCAGCGCGGCGACGACCTCGGCGCGGTCGAGGGCCGACAGTCCCGCGAGCAGCACCTTGCCCACCGCGGTGCAGTGCAGGGGAGCGGCCGAACCGATGCGCGAGGCCATCCGGACCGGGGCGTCCCGCGGTTCCAGCTTGTCGACGTAGGTGGCCCGGGAGCGCCCGCCGTGACCGTCCAGGACGGCGACGTGGACGGTCTGCCCGACCTCGTCGCGCAGCGCCCGCAGCCGCGGCGCCGCGGCCCGCAGGACGTCGAGGTGCTCCAGCGCGACGTCGGCCAGCCGGTACAGGTGCGCTCCGAGGACGTAGCGGTGCCCGGGGCCGCGGTGGACGAACCCGGTCTCCTCCAGGTCGCGCAGCAGGCGCAGCACGGTGCTCTTGTGGGTGCCCGTCGCCGCGGCCAGACCGCCGAGGGTGCCGGTGCCGGCGGCGAGGAGGTCGAGCACGTGCAGGGCCCGCAGGAGGCTCTGGCTCACAGGGCCGGCACATCCAGCGGGCGGTCCGCGCGGACGACGAGAGCCGCCGCGGCGCAACGGTGCCCGAAGGCGACGGCGTCGTCGACGGGCAGGTCGCGCTGCCGTGCGGCGAGGTAGCCGGCGGCGAAGGCGTCGCCCGCGCCGACGGGCTCGACCACCTCCACGGGCAGCGCGGGGACGTGGCGGTCGGGGGCGCCGGGTTCGAGGACGAGGACCCCGTGCTCCTCCTGCTTGAGCAGGATCCGCCGCGCGCGGGGGAACCGCTCCCGCAGCCGTGCGGGGTCGTCGGTGCCGAACACCGCGCGGGCCTCGTCGGCGCCCAGCAGGAGTTCGTCGGCCGCGGCGGCCAGGGCCCGCAGCGGGGTGTCGTCGCAGTCGCGCCACAGCACCGGCCGGTGGTTCAGGTCGACCGACAGCGTCGTCCCCGCCGCGTGGGCGCGGGCCGCCAGCGCCGTGCAGAACGCCGCCGCGGAGTCGGACAGCCCGGCGGTGATGCCGCTGACGTGCACGACGCCGGCCCGGTCCAGGACCCTGGCCACGGCCGGGTCCTCGAGGTCGGCGGGACGCAGCGCCGAGGCGGCCGACCCGCTGCGGTAGTAGTGCATGCGTGAGCGGCGCGACCCGTCGGCCGCGGTCCCGGGGGCCTTGACGTACAGCCCGGTGGGCCGGACGGGGTCGGTCGCGACGGCGCTGACGTCGATGCCCGCGGCGGACGCCAGGTCGCGGACGTGGTCGGCGAACCCGTCGTCCCCGAGGCGGGAGACCCACGCCACGTCGACGCCGAGCCGGCCCAGGGTCAGGGCGACGTTGAGCTCCGCACCCCCGACGGTGCGGGTGAAGGTCCCGGCGTCGGCGAGGGGGACGTCCTCGGCGGGGGTCAGCACGACGAGCGCCTCGCCGACGCAGACGACCGCACCCGCGGCGGGGACCTTTGACCGGGGCACGAGCCGATGCTAGAACGGCGTGACGATCGGGCGCAACGTCCGTTGCGTCCAGTGCAACGCAAGCGGGAGGGCTCGTGGCCTACGACGCGCACCACCTCGGACCCCTCGACCCCCGGTTCAAGGCCGTGCCCGTCACGGCGTGGGGCCAGGACGCCGCGGAGTTCACCGCCCGCCGGCCCCGGCTGGCGGAGCTGCCCACCCCGCTGCTGACCCTGGACGCCGGGGCGCTCGCCGACAACGTGGCCACGCTGGCGCGGTGGACGGGCGAGGTCGGCGTCGACCTCGCCCCGCACGGCAAGACGACCATGGCCCCCGCGCTGTGGCGCGAGCAGCTGGCGGCCGGGGCGATCGGCCTCACCGTCGCGACGCCCTGGCAGCTGTCCGTCGCCCTGCGCGAGGGCGTGGACTGGGTGCAGGCGGCCTACCCCGTGCTCGACCCCGCGGTGCTGCGGTGGCTGTCCGCGCCCCGGTCCGGGCGGGTCCTCGTCTGGGCCGACGGCGTCGACGTCGTCGAGCAGATGGCCCCGCACGTGCGCGAGGCCGCCCAGCCCCTCGACGTGCTCGTCGAGCTCGGCGGGGCCGGCGGCCGGACCGGTGCCCGGTCCCTCGACGCCGCCGCCGACGTCGCGCGGGCGGTCCGCGCGACGCCCGGGCTGCGCCTGGCCGGGGTCGCCGGGTACGAGGGCGCCTTCGCCCACGACGCCTCCGGTGAGAGCCTGGGGACCGTGCGGTCCTGGGTCGCCGACCTCGCCGCGCTGCACCGGAGGCTGGCCGGGGAGGGGGTCTACCCCGCGGACGTCCCCGGCGGTCTCGTCGTGTCCGCGGGGGGCAGCGCCTACTACGACGTCGTCGTCGACGGCCTGGGCGGGCTGCACGCCCCCGCCGACGGGGTCCGGGTCGTCCTGCGCTCGGGGGCCTACGTCGGGCACGACGACGGGTTCTACCGCGAGGTCACCCCCGTGAACCGGGTGCGGTCCGGTGGGTTGCGCTCGGCGCTGCACGGGTGGGCGCGCGTCGTCTCCCGCCCCGAGCCCGGGCTGGCCCTGGCCGACGCGGGCAAGCGCGACCTGCCCTTCGACGAGGGGCTGCCCGTCGTGCAGGCCGTCCGCCGCGGCGGGGACGGCGCCACCGAGGACCTGGCCGGGTGCACGGTCAGCGCCCTGAACGACCAGCACGCGTTCGTCCGGTTCGGCGACGACGTCGACCTGCGGGTCGGGGACGTGCTGCGGCTGGGGATCTCCCACCCCTGCACGGCCTTCGACAAGTGGGGCCTGCTGCCCGTGCTCGACGACGCGCTCGCGCCGCAGCCCGTCCTCGTCGACTGGGTGCGGACGGTGTTCGGGTGACGTCCCGGTGAACCTCCTCGTCCGCGGCGCCACGCTCGTCGACGGCACCGGGACGCCGGCGCGCCGCGGCGACGCGCTCGTGGTCGACGGCCGGATCGCCGAGCTGGGCGAGGTCGGGACCACCGCCGGCGCGCGGGTCCTCGACGCGGCCGGCCTCGTCCTCGCGCCGGGGTTCGTCGACCTGCACGCGCACTCCGACCTCGCCGTCCTCACCGACCCCGAGCACCTGGCCAAGACGACCCAGGGCGTCACGACGGAGGTGCTCGGGCAGGACGGGCTCGGCTACGCCCCCGTCGACGACGACGCCCTGGCCGTGCTGCGCGAGCAGCTCGCCGGCTGGAACGGCGTGCCCGACCTCGCGTGGGACTGGCGGACCGTCGGGGAGTACCTGGACCGGGTGGACCGCGGCGCCGCCGTCAACGTCGCCTACCTCGTGCCGCAGGGGACGGTCCGCGCGGTGGTCGTGGGGACCGGGGACCGCCCCGCCACCGCCGCCGAACTGGTGCGCATGCAGGACCTCGTGGCGGCCGGGATGGCCGACGGGGCCTTCGGCATGTCGAGCGGGCTGACGTACGTCCCCGGCGCGTTCGCCGACACCGCCGAACTCGTCGCCCTGTGCGAGGTCGTGGCGCGAGCGGGGGGTTTCTACGCCCCGCACCAGCGCTCCTACGGCCGCGGTGCGCTGGAGGCGTACGCGGAGGTCGTCGAGGTCGCCCGCCGTTCCGGGGTGGCGCTGCACCTGACGCACGCGACGATGAACTTCGCCGTCAACGCCGGCCGCGCGGGGGAGTTCCTGGCCCTGGTCGACGCCGCGCTCGCCGACGGCGTGGACGTCACCCTCGACACCTACCCCTACCTGCCCGGGTCGACGACGCTGGCCGCGGTGCTGCCGAGCTGGGCCTCGGCCGGCGGGCCGGCCGCGGTGCTGGACCGGCTGCAGGACCCGGAGGCGTTGCGGCGCATCCGGTACGCGCTCGAGGTGGCGGGCTCGGACGGGTGTCACGGGGTCGTCGTGCAGTGGTCGACGCTGCAGGTCTCCGGGGTGCGCGACCCCGGGCTGTCCGGCCTCGTCGGCGCGACGATCGAGCAGGTCGCCGCCGCGCGCGGCGCCGACGCGTTCGACGTCTTCGTCGACGTGCTGCGCCGGGACCGCCTGGGCACGACGATCCTGCAGCACGTGGGGCACGAGGAGAACGTGCGCGCGATCATGCGGCACCCGCAGCACTGCGGCGGCAGCGACGGCCTCCTGGTGGGCGCGCGACCGCACCCGCGGGCGTGGGGCACCTTCCCCCGCTACCTCGGCCACTACGTGCGCCGCGAGGGGGTCCTCGGTCTGGAGGAGTGCGTGGCGCACCTGACCTCCCGGCCCGCCCGCCGGCTGGGCCTGACCGACCGCGGCGTCCTGCGCCCCGGCGCCGTCGCAGACCTCGTCCTGTTCGACCCCGCCACCGTCGACGCCGGCGCGACCTTCGAGGACCCCCGGCGCCAGGCGGTCGGGATCCCGCACGTCCTCGTGGGGGGCGTCCCCGTCGTCACCGACGGCGTCCGGACCGGCGCCGTCCCCGGTCGCGCCCTGCGGCACCGGGCGGGCGCCCCGTAGCCGGTCCCCGGTCCTCAGGGGTGCAGCGCGAGGGCGGGTTCGGGGCGGTGGACGCCGCGGGGCCGGAACCCCAGGACGTCGGCGACGCCGCACAGGTCGGCGAGCAGCCACACGACCGCGAGCCACATCTCGGTGCCCTGCAGGCCGGGTTCCCGGCCGACCGCGAAGGCGAAACCCCGGCCGTCCCGCCAGGTGCGCAGGGCCTCGGTCAGCAGCCCGCGGGCGGCGGCGACGACCTCCTCGCGCCGGTGCCCGGTCTGCCGGCCCGCCAGCCACAGCGGGTGCGCGACGTCGAGGACGTTGCAGGCGTTGCGCCGGTCGGGGGCGAAGAACCGCTGGTCGCGCAGGTGGGCCAGGACGGTGTCGACGAGGCGTTCGGGGCGGGGGAGCGGCACGTCGAACTGCGCGAACGTCCCGCGGGAGGCGCGGTAGAATCCGTTCACCACCTGCAGCGCGCCCTCACCGGCCGGCGGGGTGCCCCACACCCCGGTGCGGGGGTCGGTGCGCAGGGTCAGCCAGCCGAACAGGGCTTGCGCGGTCCCGGGCGCACCGGGTTCGCCGAGGTCGAGGTTCCAGCGCAGCGCCGTCCCGAACGCGTCGACCCACGCCCCGGCCCCCCAGGCCCGCGTCGCCCACGGCAGACCGTCCAGCGCGGCGACGAGTTCCGCCGGTGACGTGCGCGCGGCGTGGTGCACCGGGTGGTGGAACCGGCGGCCGTGCAGGTCGAGGGCGTACCCGACGCAGAGCACGTGGTACAGGACGTCACCGTCGGTCGGGTCGGGAGTCCCCGGGACGGGCGAACCGTTCGTGTCGAACCGGCGCACCAACCCGTTCCCGCTGTCCTGCAACGCCTGCAGCCGGTCGAGTTGTTCTCCCGCGGGCAGCGGCCCGGGGGCGTCGTCGAGGAGCAGGGCGGCGATCTCGAGGGCGTCGCACTGGGCGCGCACGGTGGGCCCGGCCCCCGGGCGGTCGACGAACTGCCCGCCGGGCAACCCGGGGTCCCAGCACCGGGCGAGGAGGTCCCCGGCCTGGTCCCGGGCGCGCCGCTCGAACTCCTGCAGCGCGCCGACCAGCTCGTCGTGCGGGTCCGCACCCGCAGCGGCCGGGGGAACCCGCCAGCGGATCAGGCGGGCCGGGTTCCCGCCGACCACGGCCCCGGCCGGGACGTCCTTCGTGACGACCGCCCCGGCGGCCAGGACGGCGTGGTCGCCCACGTGCACCCCGTCCAGGACCACGACGTGGGAGCCGATCCACACGTCGTCCCCGACGGTGATCCCGCGCGAGGTGAGCGGCTGCCGGAACACCTCGGTGCCCGGCTCCATGCCGTGGTTGAACGCCAGGAGCGAGGTGTGCGCCCCGATGCGGACCCCGCGGCCCCCGCGGACGGTCCCGCGGACGACGGCCCCGTAGTTCACGGTGCTGTCGGCCCCGAGCCGGACCGACCCGCTGAGGTAGGCGTGCGCGGCCACGTAGCTGCGGTCGCCGAGGGCGAGGTCCTCGGTCTCGACCGCGGCCAGGGGGCTGACGAAGGCGTCGGTCCCGAGCCGCCAGGCGTGCGCACCGGTGAACCGCTCCTGCGCCGCGCGCTCCGCCTCGGTGGCCTCGTGCCGGAACCGCCAGGGTTCGACGTCGAACCCGTGCGCTCCGCGCGTCTCGGCGATGAGACCACTGGTCATCCGGACCTCCGTCGTCGGAGTGGGTAAGCGCTTGCCGAGAACCTACCACCGGTGGTCCGGCCGCGGGAGGGGCCCGACGACACCCCGCCGTCCTCGCCGCGGGAGCCCCCGGGACCTCAGGGGGACGACGGGATCGTGACCGACGGGCTGGCCACGACGGGGGTCAGCGCGTGGACCAGGGCGACGCGCCCGTCCCCGCCCGGGGCGGCGCTGAGCGCGGCCAGGACGCCGCCGGGCAGCAGGTCGGCCCGCACGGCGAGGTTGGCGACGGTGTCGTGCCGGTGGTCCTGCCCGGGCCCGCCAGCCCGGCGGACCGGGCCCGTGCTGGCGGTCGCGCCCGCGCGGTGGTGCCGGACGTGCTCGGTGATCCAGTCCGGGCCGACGGCGACGTCCGGTGTGCTCGTGAGGACGACGGTCCTCGCGGTCTCCTCGAGGCGGCGGTGCAGGCCGGCCGCGGCCAGGGTCAGCAGGCGGGCGACCTCCGTGGCGGGGTCCCCGCCCGCGCCGGGGTGGTGCTCGACCTCGAGGTCGACGTCGTCGAGCAGGTCCACCAGCGGTTCCCAGCTCGCCAGGACCGGGGCCGTCGCCGTCGCCGGTGCGGACGTGGTCACCAGCAGCGTCGTCGCGATGCCCGCGGCCGAGGCCTCGTCGGCCGCCTCGATGAGGTGTTCGAGGCTGTCTTCGAGGTGCGGCAGGTCGCCGGGCAGCACGGGGAGCAGGGCGACCGCCCGGGTCACGCGCACGTGGGACCGCCCTCTCGACAGGTTGTTCCACCTTGTTTACTCAGAGTGATCACTCGGGTCAAGGGGGAGGGGGTCTCGTCGTCGACCTGCGGGGCGGGCGACCTCCCCGCGCGGGCCTGCTGCTGTCATGGGGTCGTGACGGCGCAGTGGTGGGAGCGGGCGCGGGCGGCCGAGACGGAGCGCGCGCGGGAGCTGCTGCGCGCGCTGGTGGTGGAGCTGCGGCGCCGCGGTGAGCAGCCGGGACCGTTGCGCGCGCGGGCCGGGTCCGCCCGGTACCGCACGGACGTCGTGGGGTGGTACCTGCGCGCCGACGGGTCCCTCGGGGTCGGCGAGGGGGCCGAGTACTACGTGCTGGACGTGGCGCCGGGCCTGCGGGCGCGGTTCCGGGGGGTCCACCTGGACCCCTCGGAACCGCCCCTGCAGGTCGGTCGCGGCGCGCGCGACGGCGAGTCGGTCGAACTCGCCGAACTGGTGCGGCGCCGGGTGTCGCAGCCCTGAGCGTCAGCCCTTGCGGAACTGCACGACGGCCCAGGACAGCGGCGGCAGGACGACCGTCGCCAGCCCGTCGGTCACGGTGACGTCCTGCAGGGTCTGCAGGCCGACCGCGGAGTGGTCGCCCTCGAGGTTCGTCGTGTGCCGATCCTGTCCCGCGGTGGCGGCGAGCACCTTCGCGGTGGCGACGCGGTCGACGTCGAAGGCGCGCAGCGGGACCTCGACCGAGGCCGGCTGGTCCTGGTCGCGGTTGGCGAGGAACACGGTGAGGAACTCCTCGTCGTAGGTCGCCGAGGCGTCGACCACGTCGACCGCGTCGAACTTCGCGGTCTCGTACTTCTCCGACGTGGTGACGACCTGCAGGACGTTCCCGGTCGCGAGGCGGCGGACCTGCTCGAAGGGGTGGGCGATGGTCTGCTTCCACGCCTCGCCGCCCGGCTCGCTGCGCAGCAGGCCGATGACGTTGACGAGCTGGGCCTGGGCGCCGATGTGCACGCGGTCGGCGTGGCGCAGCAGCGAGTTCAGCAGGGTGCCGACGACGACCGCGTCGGTGATGGAGTACTCGTCCTCGATGACGCGGGGCGCGACGTCCCACGGCTGCACGCCGGGGCCGTGGTGCGGCTTGGACTGGTACCAGACGTTCCACTCGTCGAAGCTGAGGTTGATCTTCTTGGTGTGCTTGCCCTTGGCGCGCACCGCGTCCGCCGTCGCGACGACCTGGTCGATGAACAGGTCCATGTCGACCGCGGAGGCCAGGAAGCTCGCGGCGTCCCCGTCGTGCTCCTGGTAGTAGGCGTGCAGGGAGACGTAGTCGACGGCGTGGTACGACAGTTCCAGGACCGTCTGCTCCCACTCGCCGAACGTCGGCATCGCGCGGCTGGAGGAACCGACCGCGACGAGTTCGATGTCCGGGTCGACCGTGCGCATCGCCATGCCGGTCTCGGCGGCGAGGCGGCCGTACTCGGCGGCGGTCTTGTGGCCCGTCTGCCAGGGGCCGTCGAGCTCGTTGCCGAGGCACCAGAGCTTGATGCCGAACGGGTCCTTGGAACCGTGCTGGATGCGCAGGTCGGAGAACTTCGTGCCGGAGGCGTGGTTGCTGTACTCCAGGAGGTCGCAGGCCTCCTGGAGGCCGCGGGTCCCGAGGTTGACCGCCATCATCGGCTCGGTGCCGACCTTGCGGGCCCACGCGTCGAACTCGGCGAGCCCGAACTGGTTGGTCTCCACCGAGCGCCACGCGCGGTCGATCCGGCGGGGACGCTCCTCGCGCGGGCCGACGGAGTCCTCCCACTCGAACCCGGACACGAAGTTCCCGCCGGGGTAGCGCACGACGGTCGGGCCGAGTTCCTTCGTGAGTTCGAGGACGTCGGTGCGCAGGCCGTCCTCGTCGGCGCTGGGGTGGTCCGGTTCGAAGATCCCGGTGTAGACGCAGCGGCCCATGTGCTCGACGAACGAGCCGAACAGCCGGCGGGGGACCGGGCCCACGGTGAAGGCGGGGTCGAGGGCGAGGCGGGCGGTGCGCACGGATGGCTCTCCTGGGGTCGCGTCACGTCGGTGTGCGGGCGGTGCGGTGCGGCGTCGCGGTTCTTGCAACGTTGGAAGCCAGTCAACGCGAAAGCATCGGCGGCGTCAAGGCGCCGATGGCACAATGCGTCGGTGCCCACCCCCGCCGTGCCGTCGCGCGCCACCCCGCGCCCCACGACCCTGCGGGACGTCGCCGAGGCCGCGGGCGTGTCCATCAAGACCGTGTCCAACGTCGTCAACGACCACCCCCACGTGCGGCCGGAGATGCGCGAGAAGGTCAAGTCGTTCATCGACCAGCTCGACTACCGCCCCAACGGGATCGGCCGCCAGCTGCGGCAGGGCCGGACGGGGCTGGTGGCCCTCGCGCTGCCCGACGTCACGAGCCCCTACTACGGCGAGCTGGCCTCGACCCTGGTGAACGCGGCGCGCGAGCGCGGTCTCACGCTGCTGGTCGAGCAGACCGACGGTGACCTCGACCGCGAGCGCGAGGTGGCGACCGGTTTCCCCGTCCGCCTGGTCGACGGGCTCGTCTTCGCCCCCCAGAGCCTGCCGGTCGAGGAGTTCCAGCAGCGGCGCGACACGACCCCGGCCGTGCTCGTGGGGGAGTACGGCGAGGGGGCGGGGTACGACCGCGTCACCATCGACTCCGTCGACCTCGGGGACACCGCGGTGCGGCACCTGCTGGAGCAGGGACGCCGGACCATCGCCTTCCTCGGCGACAAGACGCAGTCCCAGGCCCGCCCGCCCGTGGTCGCCCAGCGCATCGAGGGGTACCGCCGCGCCCTGCGCCGCGCCCGCGTCCGGTTCGACCCCGGGCTGCTGTGGTCCCTGGGGGAGTGGACGCGCCAGGACGGGTTCGCGGGGACCACCGCCCTCCTGGCGGCGCGTCCCGACGTCGACGCGATCTTCGCCGCCAACGACCTCGTCGCCCTCGGCGCCCTGCACGCCCTGCGGCGGCTCGGCCTGCGGGTGCCGCAGGACGTCGCCGTCCTGGGGGTCGACGACGTCGAGCAGGCCCGCTACGCCGCCCCGACGCTGACGTCGATCGCCCTCGACCGGTTCGAGATGGCCGAGATGTCGCTGCGGTTGCTCTCCGACCGCCTCGCCGGGTTCGACGGTCCCGCCCGCCTGCTGACGGTGACCGGGCGCCTCGTCGTGCGGGAGAGCACCGCCGGCTGACCTGGAGGGGGCGCGACGGGCAGGCTCCTGCCGCTGCCCCGGACCCCCGGGGTCGGCACCTGCGGGGTCAGTCGACGACGCCGGACAGGAGGCAGAACTCGTTGCCCTCCGGGTCCGCCAGCACCGTCCACGCGACCCCGGCCCCCTGACCGACGTCGGCGGGCCGGGCGCCCCGCTCCAGCGCACGGGCCAGGACCCGCCCCCGCCCGGGGCCCGAGCGCGTCGCCCGCACGTCGAGGTGCCAGCGGTTCTTCGCCGTGCGCGGGGTCGGGGAGGCGACGAACTCCAGGAACGGACCGGTCGCCCCCCGCAGCTGCGCCACGCGGGACGTGCTGCGCACCAAGGACATCCCGGCCACCGGGGCCCAGAAGCCCGCCAGCGCCGCAGGGTCGGCCGCGAGGCAGACCAGGGCCGCGACCCGTCCCGCCCCGTCGTACTCCGGCCGCGGGTCCAGGACGCAGAACTCGTTGCCCTCCGGGTCGGCGAGCACCACCCACGGCGCGTCGCCCTGGCCGACGTCGACCCGTCGCGCGCCCGCGTCGAGCAGGAACTCCACCGTCTCGCGCTGGTCGGCGGGGGAGGAGGAGTCCAGGTCCAGGTGCACCCGGTTGGGCGGTGACCCGGGCGGCTTGGGCGCTCCACCCGGGACGAAGACGAGTTCGACCCCCGGCTCCCCCTCGGGCGGGACGACGTCGGTCTCGTGCGCGTCGGCGTACCCCAGCCGCCACTGCAGCGCCCGCCGCCACCAGTGCGCCAGCGGGACCGGGTCGACGGCGTCGACGACGACGTTCACCAGTCGGCTGTCCACCGGGCGGCTGTCCACGGCGGGACGCTACCGGCGCTCAGGAGTTCCCGCGGCCGGTCTCCTGCTGCAGCTCGTCGATCATCTCCGAGGCCCGCGCCTTGTCGAGGTCCTCGGGCAGCTCGCGGCCGGCCTCCCGGGCCAGCGTCTGCAGGTAGCTGCGCTGCGGGCCGGTCATCGGCTCGTCGCCGGTGACCCAGGTCTCGGGGTCCTTCTCCGCGTTCTGCGTGGGGTCGGTGCTCTGGTCCTGCTGGTCCTCGCCGGACGGCTGCTCGCTCATCCGGTGACCGTACGGCTCGTTCGAACGGAGCGCGCGGCGACGGGGACCACCAGCGGCCCGCGAGAGCTTCCGCGCGCGCCGGGGCACCGCTACGGTGTGCCCCAGCAACTTTCGGGAGGGGGCTTCGTGGCGGACGACGTCGTCGCGGCGCGGGTGGCGCCGGCGGGTGCCGCAGCGGTGCCCACGCGGGTCGGGACCCGCGCCGCCTGGCCGGACGCCGCCAAGGCGGCCTGCATCCTGCTGGTCGTCCTGGGGCACGTCGCCTACCTCCTGCTCGACCTCGGGCAGGTGCCCTGGGCCGCCGGCGCCCCACCGGTCTGGAACGACCTCGACGTGTTCCTGCGCCCGCTGCGGATGCCGCTGTTCTTCGCCATCTCCGGCCTGTTCGCCGCCGCCGCCCTCGACCGCCCCTGGCGGGTCACGCTGCGTCCACGCGTGGGGCAGAACCTGTACCTGCACGTGCTGTGGCTGCTCGTCGGGTTCGTCGTCTCGGCGGCCGTCGCCGTCCCCACCTTCATGGCCCCCCGGGCCCTGCGCGAGGTGCCGGCGGCGACGGCCACCGCCTCCACCGGCCTGTGGTACCTCTACGCGCTCGCCGTCTACTTCCTGCTCGCCCGGCTGACGCGCACCTGGCCCGCGGGGCTGCCGGTCGCCCTGGCCGCCGCCGCGGCGGTCGTCTCGTTCTGCGGCGTCCTGCCGGGCGCCGGGGACACCCACTCGGTCGTGGAGAACCTGGTCTGGTTCCTCGCCGGTGCCCGCTTCCCGCGAGCGGTGCGCGCCCTGGCCTCCCGGGAACGCCCGCTGCTCGTCGTGGGCCTGGGGGCCGTGCTGGTCGCCGTCCTGGTCGCCGCCCGCCTCGCCCACCCCGACGTCGTGCTCGCGGCCCTCCTCGAACTGCCCACCCGCGCCGCGGCGGTCGTCGTCGGTGTCTGCCTCGCGGTCCTGCTGACCCGGCGGCTGCCCCGCCTCAGCGCGCCGCTGCTGCGACTGGGCCGGCGCACGCTGCCGGTCTACGTGCTCCACGGCGTCGTCCTGCTCCTGGTGCAGCGGCCGCTGGCCGCGGTGACCGGTCCGCTGGTCGGCCGGTTGCCGCACCCGGCGCTCGCGGTCGTCGTCGTCCTCTACCCGCTGCTCGTCACCGCGGGCACCGTCTGGTCGTGCCTGGCCGCGCAGACCCTGGCCGGCCGGATCGGCGCCGGCTGGCTGTTCGCCCTGCCCGGCGGGGGCCGGTCCCGGGTGCGAGCGGCCCCCTAGACTCGCCGGCATGACCCACGTCCTGTCCGCGGTGGCCTGGCCCTACGCCAACGGCCCCCGCCACATCGGCCACGTCGCCGGCTTCGGCGTCCCCTCCGACGTGTTCAGCCGGTACATGCGGATGGCGGGTCACGACGTCCTCATGGTCTCCGGCACCGACGAGCACGGGACGCCGATCCTCGTCCAGGCCGAGCAGGAGGGGCTGAGCCCGCAGGGGCTGGCCGACCGGTACAACCGCGTCATCGCCGAGGACCTGCAGGGCCTGGGGTTGTCCTACGACCTGTTCACCCGGACCACCACGGCGAACCACCACGCCGTCGTGCAGGAGATGTTCCGCACCGTCCACCGCAACGGGTACATGGTCGCGCGCAAGGGGATGGGCGCCATCTCCCCGTCCACCGGACGCACCCTGCCCGACCGCTACGTCGAGGGCACCTGCCCGATCTGCGGCTACGACGGCGCCCGCGGCGACCAGTGCGACAACTGCGGCAACCAGCTCGACCCCATCGAGCTGAAGAACCCCCGGTCCCGCATCAACGGCGAGACGCCGGTGTTCGTGGAGACCGAGCACTTCTACCTCGACCTGCCCGCCGTGGCCGACGCGCTCGGGTCCTGGCTGCAGGCGCGGGGCGAGACGGGGCGGTGGCGGCCGAACGTCCTGAACTTCTCGAAGAACCTGCTGGAGGACATGAAGCCGCGCGCCATGACGCGCGACATCGACTGGGGCATCCCCGTCCCGCTCGCGGGCTGGGAGGAGAACCCGGCCAAGCGGCTGTACGTGTGGTTCGACGCCGTCATCGGGTACCTGTCGGCCTCGGTCGAGTGGGCCCGCCGCTCCGGCGACGACGACGCCTGGCGCGCGTGGTGGACCGACCCGTCCGCGGAGTCGTACTACTTCATGGGCAAGGACAACATCACGTTCCACTCCCAGATCTGGCCCGCCGAGCTGCTCGCCTACGACGGTCGGGGCGCCAGGGGTGGCGCGCCCGGGACCTTCGGGAACCTCAACCTGCCCACCGAGGTCGTGGCGAGCGAGTTCCTCACGATGGAGGGCAAGCAGTTCTCCTCCAGCCGCGGGGTCGTCATCTACGTGCGCGACGTCCTCGCGCGCTACCAGCCGGACGCTCTGCGCTACTTCATCTCCGCGGCCGGCCCGGAGAACAACGACTCCGACTTCACCTGGCAGGAGTTCGCCACCCGCGCCACGAGCGAACTGGTCGCGGGCTGGGGGAACCTGGTGAACCGGACGGCCTCGCTCATCGCCAAGAACGTCGGCGAGATCCCGGCCGCAGGGGAGCTGACCGATGCCGACCGGGCGCTGCTCGACACGACCCGCGCGGGGTTCGGTGCGGTCGGGGACCTCATCGAGCACCACCGGCAGCGCGCCGGGCTCGGCGAGGCGATGCGGGTGGTCGGCGAGGTCAACAGGTACCTCACCGAGCAGGAACCCTGGAAGATCAAGAACTCCGACCCCGACCGCATGAGGACCGTGCTGCACGTGACGGCGCAGGCCGTCTCGGACTGCCGGACGCTGCTGTCGCCCTACCTGCCGCACTCGGCGCAGAAGGTCCACGAGGCGTTCGGCGGGACGGGGACGGTGTCGCCGCTGCCGGAGTTGCGGGAGGTCACCGACCTCGACGACGGCAGGCCGTACCCGATCCTCACCGGGGACTACCGGCGCGGTGGGGGTGACGGTGCCACCCTGTCGGCGTGGGGGTCGAGCCCGGTCGTGCCGGGGACGCCCGTCGCGGCGCCGACGCCGATCTTCACCAAGCTCGACGTCGCCGCTGTCGTCGAGGAGGAACTGGGGCGTCTGCGGCAGTGACCCAGGGACAGGTCGGTGGGCGCCGTGGTGAGCGGCCGCCCGCACCGGAGCCGCTCGCCGTCCCGGTCGTCGACAACCACACGCACCTCGACTCCGAGACCGAGGAGGACGTCGAGGCGCTGCTGGCGGCGGCCGCGGCGGCGGGCGTCCCGCGCAGCGTGCAGATCGGCTGCGACCTGCCCGCCGCGCGGTGGACGGTCGCGGCCCTGGACCGGTACCCGCAGCTGCTCGGCGGCGTCGCGCTGCACCCCAACGAGGTGCCGGACCTCGTGGCGGCGGGGGAGTACGAGGGCGCCCTGGCCGAGATCGCGCAGCTCGCCCGGCACCCGCGCGTGCGGGTGGTGGGCGAGAGCGGGCTGGACCACTTCCGCACCCCGCCGGAGCAGTGGCACCTGCAGGAGGAGTCCTTCCGCGCGCACATCGCCCTGGCCAAGGAGCTGGACCTCGCGCTGCAGATCCACGACCGGGACGCCCACGAGGACGTCCTGCGCGTGCTGGCCGAGGAGGGGGCCCCGGAGCGGACCGTCTTCCACTGCTTCTCCGGTGACGCCGCCATGGCCCGCGTCTGCGCGGACGCGGGCTACCACCTGTCCTTCGCCGGCACCGTGACGTTCAAGAACGCCGGGGACCTGCGCGAGGCGCTGCGCCTCACCCCGCGGGACCGGGTCATGGTCGAGACCGACGCGCCGTACCTGACCCCCGTGCCCCACCGCGGTCGGCCCAACGCCGGGTACCTCGTGCCGCTCACCGTGCGCGCGATGGCGGACGTGCTCGGGGCCGACCTGGACGAGCTGTGCGCGACGATCGCTGCGACGACGGAGCGCGTCTACGGTCCGTGGTGATGCCTGGGTGACCTTCGTCACGGCCCGTGCGGGTCGTCGTCACCCGATCGGTGCAACGGGTGCAGATCCACCCGGGTGGTACGTCGCCCACCGTGCCCGGAGGTGTTCAGGGATCACGGTGGTTTGTCGAAGGGGTCTCGGAGCGGTTACGGTCCGCTCCAGTCGGCCGGATCGAGGTGCCCGGACCACACGCCGCACCCGGGGACGGGGGTCCCTCCGAGTGCGCTCGCGTCCAGACCTCGTGCCCGGGCACATCGTCGAAGGACCTCTCGTGCCGTTCCCCCTCGTCTCCGCCGCCCGCTCCACGTCCCGCACGGTCCGGCTCGTCGCGGGCGGCACCTGCCTCGCGGCCGTGGTCGGCGGGACGGTCGCCTTCACCGCGCTCGACAAGGACGTCGTCATCGACGCCGACGGGCAGCGCACCCAGGCCAGCGCCTTCGGCGGCACCGTCGGCGACGTCCTCGCCGAGGAGGGCATCACCGTCGGTGAGCACGACATCGTGGCCCCCGCCGCGGGGACCGCGCTGGAGGACGGGCAGACGATCGTCGTCCGCTACGGCCGCCAGCTCACCCTCACCGTCGACGGCGAGACCAAGACGTACTGGACGACGGCGCAGACCGTCGACGCGGCCCTGGCCGACCTCGACGTCCGTGCCGACGGCGCCAAGCTGTCCGCCTCCCGCTCCGAACCGCTCGGCCGGCAGGGCCTCGCGCTCGACGTCACCACGCCCAAGGCCGTGACCCTCGTGGCCGACGGCCGGACGCGCCAGCTCACGAGCACCGCGGCCGACGTCGACGCCCTGCTCACCGAGGCCGGCGTCACGATGCGCCCGGGCGACGAGATGTCCGCCGCGGGTGCGGACCGGCTCACCGCCGGCACGACCGTCACCGTCGTGCGCGTGGACCGCTCCACCAGCACCGAGACCGTGGCCATCCCGCACGGCAGCCGCACCGAGCGGACCGACCAGCTCTTCGCGGGTGAGAAGAAGGTCCTCACGGCCGGCGTCGACGGGTCCAAGACCGTCACGTACGCCGACCTCTTCCGCGACGGCGTCCGCGACGAGCACACCGCCACCGGCGAGGTCGTCGACCGCGCGCCCGTCGAGGAGGTCGTCCAGGTCGGGACGAAGGCCAAGCCCGCGCCGGCGCCCGCGCCCGCGCGTGCGTCCAGCGGTGGTGGCGGCGGGTCCGTCGGCGGTGGCGTCGACTCCCTGGACTGGGCCGCCCTGGCCCGCTGCGAGTCCGGCGGGAACCCCTCGGTCGTCTCGGCCAGCGGCAAGTACCACGGCCTGTACCAGTTCTCCGTGCAGACGTGGCGCGCGGTCGGCGGCAGCGGCCTGCCGAGCCAGGCGTCGGCCTCCGAGCAGACCTACCGCGCCAAGCTGCTGTACCAGCGCTCCGGTGCCGGACAATGGCCCGTGTGCGGCAAGAACCTCTGACCAGTTCCCTCCTGTCGGCCCGCGACGTCCGGGAGCTGGCCGACAGGCTCGGCGTCCGGCCGACGAAGACCCTCGGCCAGAACTTCGTCGTCGACGCCAACACGGTGCGCCGCATCGTCCGGGTCGCCGACCTCAGCGCCACCGACGTGGTGGTCGAGGTCGGCCCCGGGCTCGGCTCGCTGACCCTGGCGCTGCTGGAGGTGGCCGACCGGGTCGTCGCGGTCGAGATCGACCCGGTGCTCGCCGCCGAGCTGCCGGCGACCGTCCGCGACCGGGCGCGACCGGGCACCTCGTTCGACGTCGTGCTCGCCGACGCGGTGCAGGTGCAGGAGCTGCCCGGTCCCGCCCCCACGGCGCTCGTCGCCAACCTGCCGTACAACGTCGCCGTCCCCGTCCTGCTGACCGTGCTGCAGCGGTTCGACTCGCTCCGGCACGGCGTCGTCATGGTGCAGTCCGAGGTGGCCGACCGGCTCGTGGCCGGACCGGGCAGCCGCACCTACGGCGTGCCCAGCGTCAAGACGGCCTGGTACGCCGACGCCCGCCGCGCGGGCTCCGTCCCGCCGCCGGTCTTCTGGCCCGTCCCGCGCGTGGACTCCGGCCTCGTCGTCTTCACCCGCCGTCCCACACCCCCCACGGACGCCACGCGGGAGCAGGTCTTCGCGGTCGTCGACGCCGCCTTCGCGCAGCGGCGCAAGACGTTGCGGGCGGCCCTGGCCACGTGGGCCGGGTCCCCGGCCCGGTCCGAGGAGCTGCTGCGCGCCGCGGGCGTCGACCCGCAGGCGCGGGGGGAGCAGCTCACCGTCGCCGACTTCGCCCGGATCGCCGAGGCGGGCGCCGTCGCCTGACCCGACGGCCTAGGGTCGGTCCTCGTGTCCGACCACCGCCCCGCCGTCACCGCGCGAGCCCCCGCCAAGGTCAACCTGCTGCTGCAGGTGGGCCCCGTCCGCGACGACGGGTTCCACGACCTCGTGACCGTGTTCCAGGCGGTGTCCGTGCACGAGGACGTCACGGCCACCCCCGCGGCGGACTGGGGCCTGACCGTGGAGGCGGCCGGTGGCGCCGACGTGTCCGGCGTCCCCCTGGACGGCTCGAACCTCGCCCTGCGGGCGGCCCGGCTGCTCGCCGAGCGGGCCGGGGTGGACGAGCCCGTCCACCTGCACGTGCGCAAGGAGGTCCCCGTCGCCGGGGGCATGGCCGGTGGGTCCGCGGACGCCGCGGCGGCCCTCGTGGCCTGCGACGCGCTCTGGCAGCTGCGGACCGGTCTGGACGGACTGGCCACCCTCGGCGCCGAGCTCGGTTCCGACGTCCCCTTCGGCCTGCACGGGCGCACCGCCGTGGGCACCGGGCGCGGGGAGCAGCTCGTGCCCGTCCTGACCCGAGGGTCCTTCCACTGGGTGTTCGTCCTGGACCCCGCCGGGCTGTCCACGCCCCGCGTCTTCGCCGAGTGCGACCGCCGGCGCGGCCCGGGGTGGGGCCCGCCGCCCGCCGACGTGCGGCTGGAGGCCGTGGAGGCCGCCCTGCGCGGCGGTGACGCCGAAGCCCTGGCCGCGGCGCTGTCCAACGACCTCGCCGAGGCCGCGTGCGCCCTGGCCCCGCAGCTGACGCGCACGCTCGCCGCGGGCCGGGCGGCGGGGGCGCTGGCCGCCGTCGTCTCGGGGTCCGGGCCGACCGTGGCGCTGCTGACCGCCTCGGCCGCCTCCGCGCAGGACGTGGTCGCCGAGCTGGTCCCCGTGGTGGGGCAGGGGCGGCTGCGCACCGCCTCCGGGCCCGTGCCGGGCGCTCGCGTCCTGGAAGCGCTCGCGCCGGGCGGTCAGTAGCGGAAGCGGTCCACCAGCGTCTTCAGCTCACCGGACATCCGGGCCAGCTCCTCGGCGTTCTGCCGGGACTGCGCCACCCCGTCGGTGGTCGTGCGCACCGAGGTCGCGACGCCGCTGATGGTCGACGCGATCTCCCCCACGCCGCCGGCCGCCTCGGTCACCGAACGCGACATCTCGTTCGTCGTCGCGGTCTGCTCCTCCACCGCCGAGGCGATGGTGGTCTGGAAGTCGCTGATCCGGGCGATCGTCTGCGAGATGCTGCCGATCGCCGCCACGGCCCCGGCCGTGTCGGCCTGGATGGCCTCCACCCGCCGGGCGATGTCGTCGGTGGCCCGAGCGGTCTCCTGCGCCAGCTCCTTGACCTCCCCGGCGACCACCGCGAAGCCCTTGCCCGACTCGCCCGCCCGCGCGGCCTCGATGGTGGCGTTCAACGCCAGCAGGTTCGTCTGCTCGGCGATCGAGGTGATCGCCTTGACCACGTCGCTGATCTCGCGGCTGGAGGTCCCCAGCCGGGTCATCGTCGCGGTCGTCGACTCCGCCTCGGCGACGGCCTGGGCGGCGACGGCAGCGGCCTCGGCGGCGTTGGAGGCGATCTCCCGGATGCTGAGCTCCATCTCCCCCCCACCGGCCGCGGCGGTCTGCACGCTCGTGGCGACGTCGCTGGCGGCGGTGGTCACCACCGCCGCCTGCGCGGCGGTCTCGTCGGCGGAGCGCGAGATGGCCACCGACGTCGAGGACAGCTCGCCGGCGGCGCGGGACAGCTCGTGCGAGCTCTGCCCGACCCCCCGCAGCGTCTGGCGCAGCGCAGCCAGCGCATCGTGCAGCGCCGAGGCCATCTGCCCGACCTCGTCACGGCTGCTCACCGCCGGGTCCTGGGTCAGGTCACCCTCGCGCAGCGCGCCCAGGACGCGCCCGACCTCCCGCACCGACCCGGTGATGCCGCGAGCGACCAGGATCCCCACCCCCAGGGAGCCCAGGGCGCCGGCCAGGGCGATGAGCAGCACCAGGAGCCGGCCCTGGGCGTAGGCGTCCTGCGTCGCGGTCAAGGCGGCGTCGGCACCGCCGGCGCTGGCGTCCTGCAGCGCGGCCAGGCTCTCCTGCACGGCCTCCCACGCCGGGACCACGTCCGAGACGTAGTAGGCGCCGGCACCGGGGGTGTCACCGCTGGTGGCCAGTCGCACGAGCTGGTCCTGAGCGGACTTCCACGCCGTCCACCGCCCGCTCAAGGTCGCCAGCTCAGGCTGCTGCGCCCGGGGGGCCTGCGCCTGCACGGCCTGGAGCAGGGCGTCGACGGCGGCGACGTCATCGGTGTAGGCCTTGGTGAACGTGGGGTCCTGGTCCAGACCCGGCACCCACGCGATCAGCGTGGCGTCGAAACGGGCCTGCGAGCTGAGCTGCTGGAACTTCCCCGCGCTCTGCAACGCCTCACCCGCCGCGTGCAGGGCCACGGCGTGATCGCGTTCGGCGGCCAGCTCGTGCACTGCGATGCCGGCGACGGTGCCCGTGGCGACCAACCCCACCAGCACCGAGGAAGCGATCCGGACCGCCACCGGACGATCGGTGAAACGGCGTCGGGCGGTGACGGGGGCGGTGGAGTGGCTCACCGGTACTCCATCGACCCCTCGGGCAGGACCCTTGAGCACGACGTCCCCCAGCGTGCAGGAGCCGCTCCACCGCGGTGGCCGCGCAGGTCGCGCCACGGCCCGGTGCCGCCGGTCCAGGTCGTTGCGGCACCGGGCAGGGCGCGGGGCGGGACGGTCACCTCAGAACGGCGCGGGCAGAGCCCCCGTCATGGAGCCGCCGTCGGGGAGCAGGGCGACCAGGGCGATGCCGCCCAGGACGTTCAGGGCCAGCGCGATCGCGGAGACCGTGATGCCCGCCGTGGTGCGGGCCGGGCTGATCTGACCGCGCTTGGCCTGACCACGGGCCACCAGCCCCAGGACCAGGCCGACGACCGCGCAGATCCCGACGAGGAAACCCACCGCCCCCAGGACGACGCTGGCGGTGGCGAGGCCGCTGGCTCCCTGCTGGACCTGGGTGTGCGGCTGAGCGGGGTACTGCGCGGACATGACGGCCTCCCGAGGCGGTCGAGCTGTGATCTTGGACGATCGGACATCGCTGCGGCGACCCGGAACGTTCCACCTCTGATGACCCCCTTTCGGGGGCCACGGCGGCCGACCCGACGGGGGAGCAGGACCCCGTCCAGACGGTCGGCGCTCAGGCGACGAGCTCGGACAGCTCCAGCCAGCGCTCCTCCAGGGTGACCACCTCGGCCTCCATCTCCTTGAGCCTGCCGTCCAGCTCCATCGTCCCGGCGTAGTCGGAGGGGTCGGCGGTGGCCATCTGCTCGTGCAGCGTGGCGATCTGGCCGCTCAGCTTCTCCAGGCGCCGCTCGGCGGAGGTCATCTCCTTCTGCGCCGCCCGCAGCTCGGCGCCGCTGAGGCCGGTCTGCGGCTCGGGAGCCGGGGCCGGGCGCGAACCGGCCGTCGCGGCGCCCACCCCGTCCTCGCGCAGCCGCAGGTACTCCTCGAACCCGCCCGGCAGGTGCCGCAGCCGGCCGCCGAGGACGGCGTACTGCTGGTCGGTGACGCGGTCGACGAAGTACCGGTCGTGGGAGACCACGATCAGCGTCCCGGGCCAGGTGTCGAGGACGTCCTCCATCGCGGCGAGCATGTCGACGTCCAGGTCGTTGGTCGGCTCGTCGAGGACGAGGACGTTCGGCTCGGACAGCAGCACCAGCAGCAGGTGCAGCCGGCGGGCCTGACCACCGGACAGCTCCCCGACGCGCGCGGACAGGTGCTCGCGGGCGAACCCCAGCCGCTCCAGCAGCTGGGCCGGGGTCATGTCCTTGCCGTCGACGTGGAACGTCGTCCGCGTCCGGGCGAGGACCTCGCGGACCCGGTCGCCGGCGATCTCGGCGAGCTCGCGGAACTGCTGGTCCAGGATGCCGACGCGCACGGTCGAGCCGGTCTTGACCCGCCCCGTCGTCGGCCGGCGCAGGCCCGCGACCAGGGACAGCAGCGTGGACTTCCCCGAGCCGTTGGCGCCGAGGATCCCGGTCCGCTCGCCCGGGGCGATGCGCCACTCCACGTCCTGCAGGACCTGACGGTCCCCGAACGAGACCGACACGTCGAGCAGGTCGACGACGTCCTTGCCGAGGCGGGCCGTGGCCAGCCGCGACAGCTCGACGCGGTCGCGCGGCGGGGGGACGTCGGCGATCAGCTCGTTGGCCGCGTCGATGCGGAACTTCGGCTTCGAGGTGCGGGCGGGGGCGCCGCGGCGCAGCCAGGCCAGCTCCTTCTTCATGAGGTTCTGCCGCTTGGCCTCGGCCGAGGCGGCCTGCCGGTCGCGTTCGACGCGCTGCAGGACGTAGGCCGCGTACCCGCCCTCGAACGGTTCGACGAGACGGTCGTGGACCTCCCACGTCGTCGTGCACACCTCGTCGAGGAACCAGCGGTCGTGGGTGACGACGAGCAGGGCGCCGTCGTTCGGGGCCCACCGGGTCCTCAGGTGCCCGGCCAGCCAGGCGATGCCCTCGACGTCGAGGTGGTTGGTGGGCTCGTCCAGGAGCAGCACGTCCCAGTCGCCGACGAGGACGGAGGCCAGGGCCACCCGGCGGCGCTGCCCGCCCGAGAGGTCACCCACGCGGGCGTCCCAGGCGATGTCGGCGACGAGGCCGGCGATGACGTCGCGGACCTTCGGGTCGCCGGCCCAGACGTGCTCCTCGACGTCCCCGACGACGCTGTGGCCCACGGTGGCCCGCGGGTCCAGCCCGTCGGCCTGGTCCAGGACGCCCACGCGGACCCCGCCGCGGCGGGTCACCCGTCCGGCGTCAGGGGTCTGGCGACCCGACAGCAGGCCGAGGAGGCTGGACTTGCCGTCGCCGTTGCGGCCCACGACGCCGATGCGGTCGCCCTCGTCGACGCCGAGGGTGAGGGAGTCGAAGACGACGCGGGTGGGGTGTTCGAGACGGAGCGCTTCGCCGCCGAGCAGGTGTGCCACTCGTCCAGCCTAGGTGCTTGAACGGTCCGATCACTCTATGTGATCTTCGGTGAGCATTGCGTCGAACGGGTGACTCCATCCGGGGCATTCCTGCAGGACGACCATCACGGACGCTGTCACCCCTTGCGTCGTTCGGGTGGCCTTCCCCTACTGTGTGCCACGCACCGCTGGTCCCGTGGGGGCGGAGACACCGCGGTGTCGCCGCCGGTGACCGGTGGGCGACGCACCAGTCCAGGGGGGACTTTGAGCATCAGCGACGTGCCCGGGGCCAGGACGGCTCCGGGGGAGATCGACGACCAGTTGCTCGGCACCTCACCCGCGGACGAGACCGCGGACGCCGTCCGTCGCGAACGTCTGCTCGTCCCGCGCCAGCGCGGCAGCCTCCGCTTCGCCGAGCGCACCCCGGCGTGGCAGCGCACCTACGTCCAGAAGATCGTCGCCACCGACGCCCTGTCCGCCGCGCTCGCGGCCTTCGTGGGTTTCTTCGCCCGCTTCAACGACTCGCCCGCCGACCTGTCGCTGACCTCCGGGCGCGCCGTCGTCGCCTGCGCCGTCCTGCTGCCCGTCTTCTGGGTCGTGGCCATGGGGGCCCTGCGGACCTACGAGCCGCGCTTCCTGGGGGTCGGTTCGGAGGAGTTCCACCGCGTCCTGACCGCCGGGCTCGCGGTGGTGGCCCTCGTCGGGACCAGCTCCTGGGCCTTCGGCCTGGAGATCGCCCGCGGCTACGTCGTGGTCGCCTTCCCGATCGCCATCCTCCTGACCCTCATCGGGCGCTACGCGCTGCGCCAGCAGCTGCACGCCCGCCGCACCCGCGGCGAGGCCGGTCAGAGCGTCGTCGCCGTCGGCCACCGCGCCGCCGTCGCGGGCATGGCCCGCCAGCTGCACCGCGCCAGCTACCACGGCATGCGCATCGTGGGGGCCTGCGTCCCCGGCGGCCGCGGCAGCACCGAGGACGACGCCGAGCTGCGCGCCCTCGGCATCCCGGTCATCGGCAGCCTCGACGACGTCCGGCACGCCGTGACCAGCGTCGACGCCGACGTCGTGGCCGTCACCGCCTGCCCCGAGCTGGACGGACCCGGCCTGCGCCGGCTCGGCTGGGAGCTGGAGGCCACCCGTGCCGACCTCGTCGTCGCCCCGGCCCTGACCGAGGTCATCGGCCCGCGCGTGGCGATCCGCCCCGTCTGCGGCCTGCCGCTGCTGCACGTCGAGCGGCCCGAGCTCGAAGGCGTCCGCCGGCTGGCCAAGACCACCGTCGACCGCGTCAGCGCCGGCCTGGCCCTGGTGGTCCTCAGCCCGCTGCTCCTCGCCCTGGCGCTCGCCATCAAGCTGGACAGCCGGGGCCCGGTCTTCTTCCAGCAGCAGCGCGTCGGCAAGGACGGCAAGACCTTCCCGATGATGAAGTTCCGCTCGATGGTCACCGACGCGGAGAAGCTGCTCATCGACCTGCGCGAGTCCACCGACGGCAACGGCGTGCTGTTCAAGATGAAGGTCGACCCGCGCATCACGCGGATCGGCCGCGTCCTGCGCCGCTACTCGATCGACGAGCTGCCCCAGCTCATCAACGTCGTCCGCGGCGAGATGTCGCTGGTCGGTCCGCGGCCGCCCCTGCAGAAGGAGGTCGACGAGTACGGCTACGACATGCGCCGCCGCCTCCTGGTCAAGCCCGGCCTGACGGGGCTGTGGCAGATCAACGGCCGCAGCGACCTCGACTGGGACGAGTCGGTCCGTCTCGACGTCCGCTACGTCGAGAACTGGTCCTTCACGTTCGACTTCATGATCCTCTGGAAGACCGCCGGGGCCGTGCTGCGCGGCCGCGGAGCGTACTGAGGGCTCCGCACGCACTACCCCTCGAAGGGCGCCGACACCCGACGCAGCAGCGTCGCGAGTGCTCGGCGCTCTTCGCGTCCCAGGACGTCCAGCATCCGGTGCTCGGCCTCCACGAGGTCGGCCAGGGCCGCGTCGACGACGTCAGAGCCCGCGGCCGTCAGCCGCACGCGCACGCTGCGCCGGTCGGCCGGGTCCGGCCGCCGCTCCACCAGGCCCCGCGTCACGAGCCGGTCGACGCGGTTGGTCATCGTCCCGCTGGTCACGAGCGTCTCCACGAGCAACTGACCGGGGGACAGCTCGTGCGGTGCGCCCGCGCGACGCAGCGCGGCCAGGACGTCGAACTCCCACGTCTCCAGGTCGTGGGCGCTGAAGGCGCCGCGGCGCAGCCGGTCCAGGTGCCGGGCGAGCCGGGCGACGCGGGAGAGGACCTCCAGCGGCTCGACGTCCAGCTGCGGCGCCTCCCGGCGCCAGGCCGCGACGATCAGGTCGACCTCGTCGGTGGGGGCCTCCCCGGCCGGGCCGCGGGAGTCGTGCGGGTCGTGGGGAGGGGTCACAGCGCGGGACCCACCGGCGGTCCGGGGCGGGCCCGGGAGGACAGGCGGGGTTCGGGCTCCAGGCCCGTGAGCCCGTTCCAGGCCAGGTTCACCAGGTGCGCGGCGACCTCCTCCTTGGCCGGTTCCCGGGTGTCCAGCCACCACTGCCCCGTCATCGCCACCATGCCCACGAGCATCTGCGCGTACATGCCCGAGCGTTCCGGGGCGTACCCGCGGGCGGCGAAGGCGTCGACCAGCAGGTGCTCGACCTGGCGGGCGATGTCGGAGATGAGGCTGGCGAAGGTGCCCGTGGTCTGGGCCACGGGGGAGTCGCGCACGAGGATCCGGAAGCCCTCGGTGGAGAACTCGATGTAGTCCAGCAGCGCGATCGTGGCCCGCTCCAGCAGCGTGCGCGGGGACCCGCGGCCGGACAGGGCGCGCGTGATGGCCCCGAGGAGGGCGGCGATCTCCCGGTCGACGACGACCGCGTACAGCCCCTCCTTGCCGCCGAAGTGCTCGTACACGACGGGCTTGGACACCCCCGCGGCGGCCGCGATCTCCTCCACCGTCGTCCCCTCCACGCCCTTGGACGCGAAGAGCGAACGTCCCACGCCGATGAGCTGCTCACGGCGCTCGCCGCCCGTCATGCGGGAACGGGGGCGGGCGGGGGTCACGGGCCCATCCTGCCGGACGGGTGCCCGGGCCCTGTCGGGGGAGCACGTGGTCCGGGGCGGGGAGCTGGCAGGATGGGGCGGCACGACGCGGTCCCGGGTGGTGTAACGGCAGCACGGCGGGTTTTGGTCCCGTCCAGTAGGGGTTCGAATCCTCTCCCGGGAGCGGTGGTCCCGCCGGGGGTGCGCGGGCGGATATCCTCGCCCCTGTCCGTCGACGCCACCGGCCGGCAACGCCCGGGATCCCGCGAGGGAGCCGGACGAGCCGACCGGACGAGCCGCGAGGAGCGCGCCCCGCGTGACCACCGCACCGTCAGCCACCGTCCGAACCCCCGGGCCCGCCGCCGTCATCGTGCTCGCGGCCGGTGAGGGCACCCGGATGAAGTCCGCGACGCCGAAGGTGCTGCACCCCCTGGGGGGCCGGCCCCTCGTCGCGCACGCGCTGCGCGCGGCCCGCGAGGTCGGCCCCGAGCACCTCGTCGTCGTCCTGCGCCACCAGGCCGAGGTCGTGGGGGCGGCGGTCCACGCGGCCGAGCCCGCCGTGACCGTGGCCTTGCAGGACGACGTCCCCGGGACCGGACGCGCGGTGCAGTGCGGGCTCGACGCCCTGCCCGCCGACCTGGCCGGCACCGTCCTGGTCACCTACGGCGACGTCCCCCTGCTGTCGGGGGCCACCCTCGCCCGCCTCGTCGCCGCCCACACCGCCGGCGGCAACGCCATGACCGTCCTGACCGCCGAGCTCGACGACCCCACCGGCTACGGCCGCGTGCTGCGCGACGAGGCCGGGGTGAGCGCGATCGTCGAGCAGAAGGACGCCACGCAGGACCAGCGCGCGGTGCGGGAGGTGAACTCCGGCATCTACGCCTTCGAGGCCGCCGCCCTGCGCGGCGCCCTCGCCCGCGTCGGGCGCGACAACGCCGCCGGCGAGGTCTACCTCACCGACGTCCTGGCCCTGCTGCGCGCCGACGGCGGCCGCGTCGAGGCCCTCGCCCTGGACGACGAGTGGGAGATCCGCGGCGTCAACGACCGCGCCCAGCTCGCCGAGCTCGCCGCCGAGGCCAACCGCCGCACGCTGCGCCGCTGGATGCTCGCCGGGGTCACCGTCGTGGACCCCGCCACCACGTGGGTCGACGCCGACGTCGAGCTGGAACCCGACGTCACGCTGCGGCCCGGCGTGCAGCTGCACGGCACCACCCGCGTCGCGACCGGGGCCGTCGTCGGGCCCGACACCACGCTCACCGACGTCGAGGTCGGTGCGGGCGCGGTCGTCGAGCGCACCCACGGCAGCTCGGCCGTCCTCGGCGCCGGTGCCCACGTCGGACCGTTCGCCTTCCTGCGGCCGGGCACCCGGCTCGGCGAGGACGGCAAGATCGGCACGTTCGTCGAGACGAAGAACGCCCGCATCGGGCGTGGGTCGAAGGTGCCGCACCTGTCCTACGTGGGGGACGCGACGATCGGGGAGCACTCCAACATCGGGGCCGCCTCCGTCTTCGTGAACTACGACGGCGTGAGCAAGTCGCACACCACCGTCGGCGACCACGTCCGGATGGGCTCGGACAACATGTACGTCGCACCGGTCACCGTCGGCGACGGCGCCTACTCGGGGGCCGGCACAGTGATCCGCAAGGACGTGCCCCCCGGGGCGCTCGCGATCAACGTGGCGCCCCAGCGCAACCTCGAGGGCTGGACCCTGGACAAGCGCGCAGGAACCCCCGCGGCCGAGGCGGCGCAGCGGGCCGTGAGCGAAGGCCCCACCGCGGGCGAGGCCGAAGGGCAGGAGACCGACCGATGACCGGCATCACCACCACGGGCGAGAAGCGGATGGTCCTCATCTCCGGGCGAGCGCACCCGGAGCTGGCGGAGGAGGTCTCCGCGGCGCTGGGGGCCGAGCTGGTGCCCACGAGCGCCTACGACTTCGCGAACTCCGAGATCTACGTGCGGTTCGAGGAGAGCGTGCGCGGCTCGGACGCGTTCGTCATCCAGAGCCACACGGCGAACGTCAACCAGTGGATCATGGAGCACCTGATCATGGTCGACGCCCTGAAGCGGGCGTCCGCCAAGCGCATCACCGTCGTCGCCCCGTTCTACGGCTACGCCCGCCAGGACAAGAAGGGCCGCGGCCGCGAGCCCATCTCCGCCCGCCTCATCGCGGACATGTTCAAGACCGCCGGTGCCGACCGCCTCATGTCGGTCGACCTGCACACCGCGCAGATCCAGGGGTTCTTCGACGGCCCCGTCGACCACCTGTGGGCGCTGCCGATCCTGGCCGACCACGTCGGCAAGCGCGTCGACCGCTCCAACATCACGATCGTCTCCCCGGACGCCGGGCGCGTGCGCGTGGCCGACCTGTGGTCCGACCGCCTCGGCGCCCCGCTGGCGATCATCCACAAGCGCCGCGACCCGAACGTGCCGAACCAGGTGAAGGTGCACGAGGTCGTCGGTGACGTCGAGGGCCGCACCTGCGTCCTCGTCGACGACCTCATCGACACCGCCGGCACGATCGTGCAGGCCGCCGAGGCGCTCAAGGCCAACGGTGCCGCCGACGTCATCGCCACCGCCACGCACGCCGTGCTGTCCGGCCCGGCCGTGGACCGGCTGAAGAACTCGCCCATCTCCGAGCTCGTCGTGACGAACACCCTGCCCATCGCGCCCTCGCAGCAGTTCCCGCAGCTGACGGTCCTCTCGATCGCCCCGCTCTTGGCGCGCGCCGTCCGAGAGGTCTTCGACGACGGCTCGGTCACCTCGCTGTTCGACGGCCACAGCTGACCGCCCGACCGACCGGAGGAGGTGACCGGCGGAGCGGGTAGACTCTCCGCCGGTTGCCTCGGCGAGGGTGGCGCTCGGTCCCGATCGAGCGGTCACCGTGATCGACGCGGTGGATGAGTCGCTGTTCTCTCCCGGGGCCTTCGCACGTCCGTCCCGAGATCGAGGAGACCACCACCATGGCCGAGACCAAGCTCACCGCCGAGAAGCGCACCAGCTTCGGCAAGGGCGCCGCCCGCGCCGTCCGCCGCGCCGACAAGATCCCCGCCGTCGTCTACGGCCACGGCGAGGCGCCGCTGCACGTCACCCTGCTTGGTCACGAGACGCTGCTGGCGCTGCGCGCCTCCAACGCGCTGCTCGACATCACCGTCGACGGCCAGTCGCACCTGACGATCCCCAAGGACGTCCAGCGCGACCCGATCAAGGGCTTCATCGAGCACGTCGACCTGCTCGTCGTGCGTCGCGGCGAGAAGGTCGTCGTCGACGTCCCCGTCCACGTCGAGGGCGAGGCCGGCCCGGAGACCGTCGTGCAGCAGGAGCTGACCACGCTGTCCCTCGAGGCCGAGGCCACGCACATCCCCGCCTTGGTCACCGTGTCGGTCGAGGGTCTGGAGGCCGGTTCGCACGTCGCCGCCTCCGAGGTGCAGCTGCCCTCCGGTGTCGCCCTGGCCGGTGACGCCGAGCAGCTCGTCGTCGTCGTCAGCGCCGCCGCCACCGCCGCGCAGGCCGAGGCCGAGCTGGAGGCCGCCGAGGCCGAGGCCGGCATCGTGCGCGAGGAGTCCGAGGACGAGGCGGCCGCCCCGGCCGAGTCCGACGAGTCCTGACCCCGATCCACCCGGAGGACCGCACCCCGTGAGCGAGGCCTGGCTCGTCGTCGGCCTGGGCAACCCCGGCGCCGAGTACGAACGCACCCGGCACAACGTCGGGCAGATGGTGCTCGACGAGCTGGCCTCGCGCACGGGCGGGTCCTTCAAGCGGCACCGCTCCGGGGCCAGGGTCGCCGAGGTCCGCCTCGGCGTCCTGCCCGGCGGTGCCCCCGGGCCGCGCGCCGTGCTCGCGGCCCCCACGTCGTACATGAACGTCTCCGGCGGCCCCGTCGCCGGTCTCGCGAACTACTTCGACGTCCCGCCCGAGCGCGTCGTCGTGCTGCACGACGAGCTCGACGTCGACTTCGGTGCCGTCCGCCTCAAGCGCGGCGGCGGTGAGGGCGGCCACAACGGGCTGCGCTCGATCTCGAAGTCGCTGGGGGACAAGGACTACTTCCGCGTCCGCCTCGGCATCGGCCGTCCGCCGGGCCGGCAGGACCCGGCCGACTTCGTGCTCAAGGAGTTCTCGAGCACGGAGAAGAAGGACCTGCCCTTCCTGCTGATGGACGGCGCCGACGCCGTCGAGAAGCTCGTGCTCGACGGGCTCGAGGCGGCGCAGCAGAAGTTCCACGCGCCGGCCTGAGGGAGTCCCGCACGAGCGGGTGCACGACGAAGGGCCGCCGGTTCCCCGGCGGCCCTTCGTCGTGCGCGGTGCGGTCTCAGCTCAGTGCGAGCGACCCGGCTTCCGGCGCCCGGCGACGACCATCGCCGCCCCACCGAGGACCAGCACGGTGCCGGCAGCGGCCCAGGGCAGCACGTCGGCACCGGTGTAGGCCAGCTCGTCGTTCGAGCCGCCGACGGCGGCCGGGGTGGTGGTGCGGGAGACCGACACGCCCGGGGTGGACCCACCGGTGGTCGGGCTGGCCGACGGGGTGACGCTGTCGGAGACGGTCGGTGTCGGGGTGGACGGCACGTAGGCGGTGCCCGCCAGGGCCGCACCGGAGGTGGCGCCGAGAGCGGCGACGGTCAGAGCCCCGGCAGCAGCCAGGCGGGCGGTGGTCTTGCGCACGGTGGTTTCCCCCCACGTCGAGTGCCCGGTGAACCCTGTGATCGCCAGGCGGTCCCCAGGATGACGGAACGTCACCCCGGAGTCCAGCCGATCGGCCCAGTCGAGGTGGCGTGTTGTGACGAGAGTGACGACATCGACACGTTCGGGTGAACGCCTACGGAGTGCAGCCGCCCGTCGTCACCGTCGGTGCGCTCGCCGTCGTGGGGCCCTGGACCGTGCGCGGGAGGGCGTCCGCGGACCCCGAGAAGCGCCAGTCGACCGTGACCGACGTGCCGGGGGGCACCGGCACCGTGACGCGCACGAGACGCCAGCCCTCCTCCTCGTCGACGGCGGCCGCGACCGGCGCACCGTCGACGCTCACCCCGTCCAGACCGACCCAGGGGGCCACCCACAGCGACACCGTCTCCACGGCCGTCCGCCGGTCGGCGGCGCGGGGGGCGGCGGCGTTGGACACGTACGCGGGCACGTCGGCCGGTACGGAGTTCGTCAGGGACAGGGACAACGAGCTCGACCCCGTCGCCGCGCACGGCGGGGAGACGGTGAACGCGGGGGTCACCCAGTAGTCCAGCTTCGAGGGCACCACCCCGGTCAGCCCGACGTGGACGACGCCGTCGCGCGGTGCCCCGAGCACCCCGGCCACCCCGGCCGCCACGAGCGCGGCCTGCTCGGGCGGCCGGCTGGACCACACGGCCAGGTGCCCGCTGTCCACGGCCTGGCGCGCCCCGTCCAGCGCGGCCGTGGACAGACCGTCGGACAGGACGGCTTCGAAGGCCGCGGCCGAGGTCGCCGCCAGGAACGCCTTGCGGGCGTCCTGGTCCGTCCCGAAGCGCACGTACGCGTCGTACATGAGGGTCCGGGCCAGGTCCGCGGTCGCCACGTCGCCGAACGGGCCGAGCTGCAGCGGCGGGTGCTCGGCGCCGAGCAGCTGCCCGAGCCCGACGGGGTCGACGAAGACGACGACGTCCGGTGCCGGCAACCCCGCCGCCGCGACGAGGGAGGAGGTGAGGACCCCCGCCTCGTCGGCGCTGCCCCCCAGGGTGACGTTCTGCACGCGCGCGGCGTCCTGCCCGTACAGGTCGAGGAACTCCTGCCCCACGAGGGAGACGTCGGCGCGCGCGGCGTACAGGTCGTTGTCGGTGCCGGTCCGCGTGAGCGTGATCCTCCCGCCGTCGACCGACAGGTAGGCGTAGGCCCCCACGATGCCCTGGACGGGACGGATCTCGGCGGGGTTGGTGAAGGCGACGAGGTAGGTCCGCGGGCCCTCGGCGCCCAGCAGCGCCGGCAGCTGCGGCAGCACCTGCGCCGCCGTCCCCAGCGGAGCGGACACCTGGTCCAGCTGGGCCGTCACCGGGTCCAGGCGGGAGCTGATGACCGGCAGCACCTGCGGGCTCTCCCCGGCGTGCAGCGCCGTGCGGGCCTGCTCGATGCGCGTGCGGTAGTCCAGGACGATCGGCGTCAGCTCCTGCAAGCCGGCGACGTCGACGGTGCGGTCGGCCGAGACGAGTCCCCGGCCCAGGACCCCGTCGACGACGCCGACGGCCTCCGGCAGCGGTTCGGTGAGCAGCGCCGCCGCGCGCGCCCCGCCGGCCACCGCCCGCAGCTGGTCACCGACCCACGGCACCCCGGTGGCGAGCCGGTAGGGCAGCTGCGACGTCGCCCGGTCGGCCGCGGCGGCGTCCTCGGCGACGCGGGCCGCCCCCCGCCGGGCCCCCGCCCAGTCCTCGGCGCGCACCCGGGCCTCCAGCCGGGGCACCTCGTCGGCGACGCGCTGCAGGGCCCGGCCGGCCTGGACACCGGCCACGGCCACGGCGGCGGCCCAGGCCAGCAGGACCAGGAGCACCACGCCCAGCACGATCCGCAGGACCGGCGGGCGCCGGCGACGGGGGGCGGGTTCGGGGACGTGCTGCTCTGCGGTGCCGGACACGCCGCGACAGTAGCGAGCGCGGCCGCCGTCCCCGGTGCCCGCGCCGCGACCGGGCCCGTGTCGGAGGGCGGTCGTAGGCTGGGCCCACCGCCAGCGTCCCCGCGCTCGACCCCTCGTTCCACCCGTTCGACCCTCACCCCGGAGTGTTCGTGAGCCTCACCGGCCTGCTCGACGTCCTGCGCACCGAACCCGCCGTCCGCGCGGCCGTCCAGACCGCCCGCGAGGGCGGCAGCAGCGCCCTCGACGTCGTCGCCCCGGTGGGGGTGCGGCCCGCGCTCGTCGCGGCCTTCGCCGCCGAGCGCCCCCTCCTCGTCGTCACCGCGACCGGGCGCGAGTCCGAGGACACGGCCACCTGGTTGCGCTGCTACCTGCCGCCGGACCAGGTGGCGGAGTTCCCCGCGTGGGAGACGCTGCCGCACGAACGCCTCTCCCCGCGCAGCGACACCGTCGCCCAGCGGCTGTCCGTCCTGCGGCGCCTGGCCCACCCCTCGCCCGACGACCCGACGGCCGGGGAGGTGCGCGTCGTCGTGGCGCCCGTGCGGGCCGTGCTGCAGCCGCTGGTCAAGGGCCTGGCCGACCTCGAACCCGTGCGCCTTCGCCCCGGGGACGAGGTGGGGCTCGACGCCACCGTCGAGGCGCTCGCCGCCGCGGCCTACGCGCGCGTGGACATGGTCGAGCGCCGCGGTGAGTTCGCCGTCCGCGGCGGCATCCTCGACGTCTTCCCGCCCACCCGCCCGCACCCGCTGCGCGTGGAGTTCTTCGGCGACGAGGTCGAGGGGGTCCGGTCCTTCTCCGTGGCCGACCAGCGCTCGCTGGAGGACGAACCCGACGGCGTGTGGGCCCCGCCGTGCCGGGAGCTGCTGCTCACCGACGCGGTGCGCGAGCGCGCCCGCGCCCTGCAGGACGCGCTGCCCGGTGCGGCCGACGTGCTGGCCAAGCTCGCCGAGGGCATCGCCGTGGAGGGCATGGAGTCCCTGGCTCCCGCCCTCGTCGACGGCATGGAGCCGCTGCTCGACGTGCTGCCCGCCGGCACCCACGTCGTGCTGGCCGACCCGGAGAAGGTCCGCGCCCGCGCCCACGACCTCGTCGCCACGGGCGCGGAGTTCCTCGACGCCGCGTGGGTGAACGCCGCCGCCGGTGGGGCCACGCCCGTGGACCTGGGTGCCTCGTCGTTCGCGTCCCTGGCCGAGGTCCGCGCCCACGCCGAGGCGACGGGCCGCCCGTGGTGGTCCATCACGTCCCTCGTGGAGGACGAGGAGCTGCGCGACCTGGAGGACGTGCGGATCCTGCGCGTCGGGGCACGGGACCTCGCGGGGTACCGGGGGGAGACGGAGAAGGCGCTGCGCGAGCTGCGCGACCTGGCCTCGGCGGGGTGGCGCATCGTCGTCACCACCGAGGGCCACGGCCCGGCCAAGCGGCTCGTCGAGATGCTCTCCGGCGAGGACGTCCCGGCCCGCCTCGTCGACGACCTCGTCGAGGAACCGGCACCGGCGGTCGTCACCGTGACGACCGCCGGCGTCGAGCACGGCTTCGTCGCCGAGTCCCTCAAGACCGCGCTCGTCACCGAGTCCGACATCACCGGGGTCGGCGGTCAGTCGACGAAGGACATGCGGCGCATGGCCCCGCGCCGGCGCCGCAACGCCGTCGACCCGCTCTCGCTGCGCCCGGGCGACTTCGTCGTCCACGAGCAGCACGGCATCGGCCGGTTCGTCGAGATGGTCCAGCGCACCATCCAGGGCGCCACCCGCGAGTACCTCGTCCTGGAGTACGCCTCCAGCAAGCGCGGGCAGCCGGGGGACCGGTTGTTCGTCCCGACCGACACCCTGGACCAGGTCACCCGGTACACCGGTGGTGAGGCCCCGACGCTGTCGAAGATGGGCGGCTCGGACTGGGCCAAGACCAAGAGCAAGGCGCGCAAGGCGGTCAAGGAGATCGCCGGGGACCTCATCCGGCTGTACTCGGCGCGGATGGCGACCAAGGGGCACCAGTTCGGCCCCGACACGCCGTGGCAGCGCGAGCTCGAGGACGCGTTCGCCTACGTCGAGACGCCCGACCAGCTCGTCAGCATCGACGAGGTCAAGGCCGACATGATGAAACCGGTCCCGATGGACCGGCTCATCTGCGGCGACGTCGGGTACGGCAAGACGGAGATCGCCCTGCGGGCGGCGTTCAAGGCCGTTCAGGACGGCAAGCAGGTCGCCGTGCTCGTGCCGACGACGCTGCTCGTGCAGCAGCACTACAAGACGTTCGCCGAGCGGTACGCGCAGTTCCCGGTGTCGGTGAAACCGCTGTCGCGGTTCACCCCCGGCGCCGAGGCCAAGGAGACCGTCGGCGGCCTCGCCGACGGGTCCGTGGACATCGTCATCGGGACCCACCGCCTGCTGTCGGGGGAGGTGACGTTCAAGGACCTCGGTCTGGTCGTCGTCGACGAGGAGCAGCGGTTCGGCGTCGAGCACAAGGAGGCGCTGAAGACGTTGCGCACCAACGTCGACGTGCTCGCCATGAGCGCCACGCCCATCCCGCGCACCCTGGAGATGGCCGTCACCGGGATCCGGGAGATGTCGACGCTGGCGACGCCGCCGGAGGAGCGCCACCCCGTCCTGACGTACGTCGGCGGCCAGGAGGAGAAGCAGGTCACCGCCGCGATCCGGCGCGAACTGCTCCGCGAGGGGCAGGTGTTCTACGTCCACAACCGGGTGTCCTCCATCGAGCGCACCGCAGCCCGGTTGAAGGAACTCGTCCCCGAGGCGCGCATCGCCACCGCCCACGGGCAGATGGGGGAGCACCGCCTGGAACAGGTCGTCGTCGACTTCTGGGAGAAGCGCTTCGACGTCCTCGTCTGCACGACCATCGTCGAGACGGGCCTGGACATCTCCAACGCCAACACCCTCGTCGTCGAGCGCGCCGACACCATGGGCCTGTCGCAGCTGCACCAGCTGCGCGGGCGCGTGGGCCGCGGCCGGGAGCGGGCGTACGCCTACTTCCTGTTCCCGCCGGAGAAACCCCTCACCGAGACCGCCCACGACCGGCTCGCCACCATCGCCCAGCACACCGACCTCGGCTCGGGCATGGCCGTGGCGATGAAGGACCTGGAGATCCGCGGGGCCGGGAACATGCTCGGCGGGGAGCAGTCCGGCCACATCGCCGGGGTGGGTTTCGACCTCTACATGCGGATGGTCGCCGACGCCGTCGCCGACGTGCGCAACAAGGTGCCCGGCGCGGCCAACGACGACGCCGAACCCGAACCCACCGAGGTCAAGATCGAGCTGCCCGTCGACGCGCACCTGCCGCACGACTACGTGCCGTCCGAGCGGCTGCGCCTGGAGGCCTACCGCCGCCTCGCGGCGGCCGACTCCGCGCAGGACCTCGTCGACCTGCACGGCGAGCTCGTCGACCGCTACGGGACCCCGCCGCAGCCGGTGCTCAACCTGCTGGAGGTGGCGAAGTTCCGCATCGCCGCCCGCCAGGGCGGGTTGCGCGAGGTCGCCCTCCTGGGCAAGCAGGTCCGGTTCGCGCCGGTGAACCTGCCCGAGTCCCGGGAGCTGCGCCTCAAGCGGCTGTACCCGGGGACGATCCTCAAACCTGCCCTCGACGTCGCGCTCGTGCCGGCGCCCATGACGGCGCGCATCGGTGGGAAGCCGTTGCGGGACGCGGAGATCCTGGCGTGGGCGACGGAGTTCGTGAACGCGGTGCTGCTGGAGCAGCCCGCCGCCGTCGCCGCTGCCCGGTAGCCGCTACGGCAGCAGCGCGCCGAGGTCGACGACCAGGCTCGCCGGGCCGAACGTCAGCGGGACGGCGGGCTCGCCGTCCCGCAGGACGCGGTCGGCGCGGAACACCCCGCTGTCGTCGAGGACGTGGACCGACAGCGTGCGCTCGCGGGGGTCGACGATCCAGTAGTTCGGCAGCCCCGCAGCGGCGTACTTCGCCATCTTCAGGAGCAGGTCGTCGCGACGGTTGGTGGACAGCACCTCGACCACCAGGGCGGGGGTGCCGGTGAACCGCCGGTCGTCCGTCTCGTCCGCGCGGGCCCAGACGAGGACGTCGGGGATGAACTCGTCCTTCCCGGGTCTCCAGCCCCAGGCCACCGTGGCGTCGTGCGTCGGGGGGAGCACCTCCCGCAGTCGGGTCACGAGCGCCACGGAGATCCTCTGGTGCTGCAGGCCGGGCGCAGGGGTCACGACGACGACTCCGTCGATGTACTCACGGTGGGGGTCCTCCGGCAGAGCCTCGTACTCGTCCCAGGTCATGGGCTCGCCAGCGGTCAGCGGTGTGGTCACCGTCACGGCACTCGCCTCCTCCTGCGTCCTGAGCCGATGGTAGAGCGCCGGCCCACCGCGGGGCACTCGTACCGTGGCGCCCATGACCCGCCCCGTGCCTGGCAGCGCTCTGCTCGACCTCGTCGCCGTCATGGACCGCCTCCGCTCGCCCGGCGGCTGCCCGTGGGACGCGCAGCAGACCCACGCCTCGCTGTTGCCGTACCTCGTGGAGGAGAGCTACGAGGTCGTCGACGCGGTCGAGAACGGCACCCGGGAGGAACTGCGCGAGGAGCTCGGGGACGTGCTGCTCCAGGTCGTCTTCCACGCCCGCCTCGCGCAGGAGGACCCGCAGCAGCCGTTCGACATCGACGACGTGGCCGCGACCCTGGTCGCGAAGCTGGAACGGCGCCACCCGCACGTGTTCGCCGGGGAGGCCGTCGCGGAGGACCTGCAGGCCGGCTGGGACGCGATCAAGGCGACGGAGAAGCGGCGCGAGTCCGTCCTGGACGGCATCCCGCTGCAGCTGCCCGCCCTCGCCCGCGCCGAGAAGGTCCTGGGGCGGTTGCAGCGCGCCGGCCTGGACGACCCCGCCGAGCCGGGGGAGGAGCTCACCGAGGAGCAGGTGGGGGCCGAGCTGCTCGCCCTCGTGCGGCGGGCCCGCGCCGCCGGCGTCGACCCCGAGGCGGCCCTGCGCCGGGCCGTGCGGGCGCTGGAGGTCGAGGCGCGTCGGGCCGAGGGCGCCGCTCGGTAGGGTCGCCGGTCGTGACCCACGTGCTGGCCATCGACATCGGTGGCACCAAGATCGCCGCAGGACTCGTCGCCGACGACGGCACCGTGCGCCACGACCGCGAGGTGCCCACCGACGCCCACGACGCCGGCGCCGTGGGGGCCGCGCTGTCCGGTCTGGTCACCGACGTCCTGGCCGACGCCCGCGCCGCTGACCTGGAGGTGGCCGACGTGGTCGGCATCGGCTCGGCCGGCCCGGTCGACACCACCACGGGCACCGTGCACCCCGTCAACATCGTCTCCCTGCGCGGGTTCCCCCTCCTCGAGCACGTCGCCGCGACCGCCACGCAGGTGCTGGGCCGGCCCGTGCGGGGGGCCCTCGCCCAGGACGGGCAGTGCTTCGCCGCCGCCGAGCAGTGGATCGGCGCCGCCGCGGGGTCGCCCTCGATGATGGGTGTCGTCGTGTCCACCGGCATCGGCGGCGGCATCGTCCTGGACGGGCGGATCCTCGCCGGCAAGACCGGCAACGCGGGGTTCATCAGCCACGTCGGAGTGGTCCTCGACGGTGAGCTGCTGCCCGGCTCCGGCGCCTTCGGCGTCGTCGAGGCGTACGCCAGCGGCCCCGCCATGGTCCGCGCGGCCCACGCGCAGGGCTGGCGGGTGGGGGAGCACGCCGACGCCAAGGCGCTCACCGCGGACGCGCGGGACGGCGACGTCATCGCCACCGCCGTCATCGCGGCCGGCACCCGCGCGCTGGCCTCGGCCTTCCTGTCGACGGCCGCGCTCCTCGACCTCACCGACGTCGTCGTGGGCGGCGGGGTCGCCTCGGCCGGCGACGTCCTCCTGGACCCGCTGCGCCGCGCCTACGCCGAGCTCGCCGTCTACCCGCACCTGGCCGACGTCCGGATCACGCCCTCGGCGCTGCCGCGCGGGTCGGGCCTCGTGGGCGCGGGCCGGCTCGGCTGGACGGCGCTCGCGGGCTGACCCGCGGCCGCCGGGTCGTCGTCCGGGTCAGCGCCGCAGGGGCTCCACGTGCCGGCCGTCGAGGCGCAGGGACGACCGGGTCGAGAAGCCCGCGTTCGCGAGGTCGACGTCCACCTGCACCTCGCAGCTGCCGAGGGTGAAGCGGATCTGCTTGTCGGAGAACCAGATCCGGTCCTCCTCGAGGACCTCGCCGTCCAGCCGGACGACGATCTTGCCCGTCATCGCGCTCACGTCGACGTCCACCTCGTGGTCGGCGCCGTCGACCTCGATGCGCCACGCGTTGTCGGCTTCGCTCACGTCCGGCCCCCTCCGTCTCCTGCGGTCCCTGTCCACGGGGACGTCCGGGCTCGGGCGGTGGTTCCCGCCGCGGGCGGGACGACTAGGCTCGGGCCGCACCACCAGCAGCACCACCACGAGACGACATCGAGAAGCACGAGGAGTGCGCGTGGCCACCATCGAGGCCGTCGGAGCTCGCGAGATCCTTGACTCGCGCGGCAACCCCACCGTCGAGGTCGAGGTCCTCCTCGACGACGGGACTTTCTCGCGGGCGGCCGTGCCGTCCGGCGCCTCCACCGGCGCCTACGAGGCCAACGAGCGCCGCGACGGCGACAAGGGCCGCTACCTGGGCAAGGGCGTGGAGCAGGCCGTCGAGGCCGTCATCGAGGAGGTCGGACCGGCCCTCGTCGGCCACGACGCCCACGAGCAGCGCCTCATCGACCAGGTCATGCTCGACCTGGACGGCACGCCGAACAAGAACCGCCTCGGCGCCAACGCGATCCTCGGCGTCTCCCTCGCGGTGGCCAAGGCCGCCGCCTCGGCCGCCGACCTGCCGCTGTTCCGCTACCTCGGCGGCCCCAACGCGCACGTCCTGCCCGTGCCGATGATGAACATCGTCAACGGCGGCGCCCACGCCGACACCGGTGTGGCCATCCAGGAGTTCATGATCGCCCCCGTCGGCGCGGCCTCCTTCCGCGAGGCGCTGCGCTGGGGCGCGGAGACGTACCACGCGCTGAAGTCGGTCCTGAAGTCCCGCGGCCTGGCCACCGGCCTGGGGGACGAGGGCGGGTTCGCGCCCGACCTGCCGAGCAACAAGGACGCCCTCGACCTCATCCTCGAGGCGATCGGCAAGGCCGGCTTCACCCCCGGCCGCGACATCGCGCTGGCGCTGGACGTCGCCGCGACCGAGTTCCTCGGCGAGGGCGGCTACGACTTCGAGGGCTCGAAGCGCTCGGCGGAGTGGATGACCGGCTACTACGAGGGCCTCGTCGCCGAGTACCCCCTGGTCTCCATCGAGGACCCGCTGTCCGAGGACGACTGGGACGGCTGGGTGCACATCACCAACGCGCTCGGCGCCAAGCTGCAGCTGGTCGGCGACGACCTGTTCGTCACCAACCCCGAGCGCCTGCAGAAGGGCATCGACCTCGGCGCGGGCAACTCCATGCTCGTGAAGGTCAACCAGATCGGTTCGCTCACCGAGACCCTCGACGCGGTCGACCTGGCCCACCGCAGCGGCTTCACCACGATGATGAGCCACCGCTCGGGCGAGACCGAGGACACCACGATCGCCGACCTCGCCGTCGCCGTCGGGTCCGGCCAGATCAAGACCGGCGCCCCGGCCCGCTCCGAGCGCGTCGCGAAGTACAACCAGCTCCTGCGCATCGAGGAGGAGCTGGACGACGCGGCCCGCTACGCCGGCGCCAAGGCGTTCCCGCGCTCGGCCGGTTTCACCGGGCGCGCCTGACCGCTCGATCGACGCCTCCGGGAGAAGCTGGACCCCATGGCGACGCGACGTCCGACTGCGCCCCGCAGCTCCTCCCGGTCGGCGGGGGCTGCGGGGCGCGGTGGCGCCCCCCGGCAGAGCGCACGTCCGGGCGCGAGCCGCGGCCCGGGCGCGACCCGCGGCGGGTCGCGCCCGGCCCCCGCGACCCGTGGCCGCAGCGCCGCGACGATGAGCCCGGCCGACCGCCGGCGCACCCGCGGCCCCCGCGTCCTCGTCCTGTCGGCCGTCGTCCTGCTCCTGGCCGTCTTCCTGCTCCCCAGCCTGCAGAAGTGGCTGGAGCAGCGCTCGGAGATCGGGCGGCTCAACGCCCGGATCACCCAGCAGCAGCAGGACCTCGCCGCCGCCCGGGGCGAGCAGGCCCGCTGGGACGACGACACGTTCGTCGTCATCCAGGCCCGGGAACGGCTGCGCTACGTCATGCCCGGCGAGGTCCCCTACGTCGTCGACGGCCCCAGCGACGCCGACCGGGTGTCCCCGCAGCAGGCGGCGACGACCGTGCCCGAACCGTCGGCGGCCTGGTACGAGAACGTCTGGGAGTCGTTGCGCCTGGCCGGCAACCCCGCCGACGCGCCGCCCCCCGGCACCCCCGGGCTGGGGTCCTCCAGCACCACCACCCGCTAGCCCCGACCCCCCGAGAAGGCAGGCCGTGAGCTCGACCCCCGCCACCCAGGCCGACCTGGACAGCATCGCCGGCCGGCTGGGCCGGGTCCCGCGCGGTGTGGTGGCCATCGCCCACCGCTGCTCCTGCGGCCGGCCCGACGTCGTCGAGACCGCGCCCCGGCTGCCCGACGGCACCCCGTTCCCCACGACGTACTACCTCGTCGACCCGATCGCCGCCGGCGCGATCAGCACCCTCGAGGCCTCCGGTCTCATGCGCGAGATGACCGACCGCATCGCGGCCGACCCCGACCTGGCGGCCGCCCACCGGCACGCCCACGAGGACCTGCTGCGCCGCCGCGCGGCGCTGGGTGACGCCGACGTCCCCGAGATCGCCGGCATCTCCTGCGGCGGCATGCCCACCCGCGTGAAGTGCCTGCACGCCCTCGTCGGCCACGCCCTCGCGGCCGGTGCGGGCGTCAACCCGATCGGCGACGAGACGCTGGAACGCCTCGCCGCCGACGGCGGCTGGCCCGCCACCTGCCCGCACACCGCGGCCGACGCGTGAGCACCCGCCGGGTCGCGGCGATCGACTGCGGCACGAACTCGCTGCGGCTGCTCGTCGCCGACGTCGACCCCGCCACGGGAGCGGCGCACGAGCTGGAGCGGACGATGGAGGTCGTCCGGCTCGGCCAGGGCGTCGACCGCACGGGCGCCTTCGCCCCCGAGGCCCTCACCCGCACCTTCGCCGCGCTCGACCGCGCCGCCGCCCTCCTCGCCCGGCACGCCCCGGGCGCCGTCCGGTTCGTCGCCACGTCGGCCTCCCGCGACGTGGCCAACCGCGACGAGTTCGCCGCGGGTGTCCGCGCCCGGCTCGGCGTCGACCCGCACGTCGTCACGGGGCAGGAGGAGGCGGCGTTGAGCTTCGCCGGCGCCACCGCCGACCTGGCCGACGACGGGTCCCCGTACCTCGTGGTCGACCTCGGCGGGGGGTCCACCGAGCTCGTCCTCGGCGACGACGTCGTGCGTGCCGCCCGCTCCCTGGACATGGGCTCGGTCCGCATGACCGAGCGCCACCTCCACGGTGACCCGCCGACCCCCGACGAGGTCGCCGCGGCCCGCGCCGACGTGCGGTCCGTCCTCGCGGGCAGCGACGTGCCGGTGGAGCGGGCCCGCACGCTCGTCGGGGTCGCCGGTTCGGTCACGACGATCACCGCCGCCGCCGTGGACCTCGCGGAGTACGCGCCCGGCTGCCTGCACGGCGTGCGGCTGCCGCTGGAGCAGGTGCTCGCGGCCTGCGACCGGATCCTGCGCGCGACGCGCGCCGAGCGCGCCGCGATGCCCTTCGTCCACCCCGGCCGCGTCGACGTCATCGGCGCCGGCGCCCTCGTCTGGGCGAGCGTGCTGGAGCACGTCGCCGAGCGGGCCGGCGTCACCGAGGTCCTCACGAGCGAGCACGACATCCTCGACGGCATCGCCGTCGCCCTCGCCCGCACCGCCTGACGGCCCGCCCGGAGCCCCGGGGTCGGCGCGGGCCGGCCGCACCTCCACCCACCCGGACCGGCCGACGTGCGAGGCGATCCCGCAGGTCTGGGGACCACCGGCGACGAGCTCGGCCCGGTCGGCCTCCGACGCCTCCACCGGGGCGGTCCCGCCGTCGGCACCGCCCCCTTCCCGCAGGATCGCGAAGATCGTCGGCCCCACCCGGAACGTCGCCGCGCCCCACGTCTCCTCCTCGTGGGTCCCGGGGAGTTCCAGCGCCCAGGCGCGCAGCGTGCCGCTCGTCACCACGCCCGGCAGCCGACCGCGGTTCTGGCAGGGTGGGAAGCATGAGCACCGTGACCGCCACGACCACTCGACGCATCGACGCGCCCGCTGACCGCGTCCTCGCCGCTCTGGCCGACTACCGCGGGACGCGGCCGCACCTGCTGCCCGAGCAGTTCACCGACTACGAGGTGCTCGAGGGTGGCCAGGGGCCGGGCACGGAGGTCCGGTGGAAGCTGCACGCCACGAAGAAGCGGGTGCGCGACGTGCTCGCCGTCGTCACCGCGACCGACCGGCACGCCCTGGTCGAGAGCGACGCGAACTCCTCGCTGGTCACGACGTGGCGCGTCGAGGACGACGGACCCGACGCCTCCGAGGTCGTCGTGACGAGCGAGTGGGACGGGGCGTCGGGCGTCGGCGGCTTCTTCGAGCGCACCTTCGCCCCCCGCGGGCTGGACCGCATCTACGGCGAGCTCCTGGACAACCTCGCGGACGCCGTCGCGCGGTGAGCACCCGGTGACCTCGCCCGCCGAGCACCCCGGGACGGGGGAGCACTTCGACTCACCCGTCCCGCCGGGCACCGGGTGGCCGGGGGACCCGTCGTCCGCCGCGACCCCGGTGGCCCGCTCGGCCCAGGAGGTCCGCGACCTCGCGGGCACGGACCTGGCCGGGTTGTCCGCCCGCGCCTGCGTCTGCCGGGCCTGTCCCCGGCTCGTCGCGTGGCGCGAGGACGTGGCCCAGGAGAAGCGCCGCGCGTTCCGGTCCGAGCCGTACTGGGGCCGTCCCGTCCCGAGCCTGGGGGTCCAGGACCCGCGCGTCCTCGTGTGGGGCCTGGCCCCGGCGGCGCACGGGGGGAACCGCACGGGTCGCGTCTTCACCGGTGACCGGTCCGGGGACTGGATCGTCCGGGCCCTGTTCCGGGCGGGTCTGGCGAACCAGCCGACGTCGGTGCACGCGGCCGACGGTCTGCGGCTGCGGCGCACCCGGATCGTCGCCCCCGTCCGCTGCGCCCCGCCGGACAACGCGCCGACGACCGTCGAGCGCGACACGTGCGCGGGCTGGCTGGACGCCGAGCTCGCCCTCGTGGGCACCGACCTGCGGGTCGTCCTGGCCCTCGGGGGGTTCGCCTGGGCCAGCGCGCTGGCGGCGGTCCGCCGGGCCGGGTGGGAGGTCCCGCGCCCGCAGCCGCGCTTCGGCCACGGCGCCGAGGCCGAGCTGGCGGGCCCGCACGGGCCGGTGCTGCTGCTCGGCAGCTACCACGTCAGCCAGCAGAACACCTCCACCGGCCGGCTCACCGAGGCCATGCTCGACGCGGTGCTCGCCCGGGCCGCGGCGGTCGGCGCGTAGCGCCGGACCCGGCCGCCGCGTCCGAGCGGGCCGCCCGGCGCCGAGCCTGCTGCGCGGCTGGCAGGATGTCCGCGCGGTGGTGGGCGCGAGCCCGGGTGGCGTAACTGGTAGGCGCACGGGGCTTAAACCCCCGGGCCGTTCGCGGCGTGCGGGTTCGATCCCCGTCCCGGGTACCCCATCGTGACGATCTCGTGACCCCGCCGTGGAACCGTTCCCCGGGCCAGGGCGTTGGAGGCCTCAACAGCACCCGCTCCGGAGGGGAGCCATGGAGAGCAAGAACCCGGTCTTCGCGCGCAGCAACGAGTGGAAGCGCAACGGCTACGCCACGTTCGACGCGCCCGGCTCAGCGCAGCGTCGTCCCGCCGACACGTCCGACGCCTCGGCCCGCACGCTGGAGGACTGGTACCAGAAGCCGTCCGCCACCGCGGCGCAGTCGCGCCGCATGACCCTCGACGACGTCGTGCTGCGCACGGCGGGGCTCTTCGCCGTCCTGCTCGTGGGCGCCGGCGCCGGGTACCTCGGTGTCCGCAGCGGCATGGGCTTCGAGCTCGTCATCGTCCCGGCTCTCGTCGCGATGGTCCTGGGCATCTGGGCGCAGGTGTCCAAGAAGGTCCGCCCGGGCGTGATGTTCGCCTACGCGGCCCTCGAAGGCGTCTTCGTCGGCGCCATCTCGACGTTCTACGCCTCCCTCTACGACGGGATCGTCGGGCAGGCCGTCCTCGGCACCCTCGCCGCGTTCGCCGGGATGCTGCTGGCCTACAAGACGGGGATCATCCGCAACAGCCCCCGCTTCACGAAGATCCTGCTCATCGCCGGTGCCGGGTACCTCGTGTTCGGTCTGGTCAACCTCGGCCTGTGGGCCTTCACCGGTGCGAGCATCTACTCCGGCGGCGGACCGCTGGCGATCCTCGTGAGCGCCTTCGGCGTCGTGCTGGCCTCGCTGTTCCTCGTCCTGGACTTCGACTACATCGAGCAGGGCATCAAGAACGGCCTGCCGGTCAAGGAGTCCTGGCGCGCCGGCTTCGGCCTCATGGTGACGCTGGTCTGGCTGTACCTGGAGATCCTGCGCCTCATCGCCATCCTGCGGGGCAACGACTGACGTCCAGCCGCGTGAGCACCACCGACGAGCTCGGTGCGCCGGACCCTCGGCGCACCGAGTTCTCGCGTCTGCTGGCCCTGCAGACCGACCGCATCCGCGGACTGCCCCTGACCCGCCTGGACCGCGTGCGGCCGGGGGAGGAGTCGTCGGCCGCCGACGTCGTCCGTGCGGCCGCCCAGGACCTCGCCGACCTCGCCGCCGACGCCGAGGGGCAGCCGCGTCGCACGCTGCCCGTGCTCGCGACCCACGGCCTCGGCGACCAGCTCGCCGTCCTGGGGACCGACGTCCTGCGGCACGGCGACGACGCCGCGCTCGCCGCCGCCCACGAGGTGCTGACGAGGGTGCGTCGGGCGCTGTGAGGCCCACCGCCCGGGTGGCTTCCCCTGTCCTGGCAGTGGGGTCGCGACTACTGTCACAGCGTGTCCGCTGAGGTGAGCGAGTCCCCCCGGGCGGTCCCCGTGAGCTGGGAGGACTTCTGCGCGCTCGACGACGACGTCCACGGCGAGTACGTCGACGGCCACCTGCTCGTGACCCCCGCAGGGCACCTTCGAGCACCAGAACGCCGCCGACAACCTCCGGGCCGTGCTCGAGGGGGCAGGCCTCGTCGCCGTGACGGAGTGGGCCTGGCCTCCGCCGGGCACGCAGCGTGAGTACCAGCCGGACGTGGTGGTCCTCGACCGCCCGCCGGCCGACCCGCGGGTGAACTGGACCGAGGTGGCCCCCGCTCTCGTCGTGGAGGTCACCTCCCCCGCGAACGCGTCGAAGGACTGGGTGCGCAACCTGCGCGACGACGCCCGGGCTGGGACCAGCTCGGCGAGATCGACGTGCCCGCCCTCTGGCGGTAGCCCGTCGGCCACACCCGGCCGGTGCGGGATGATGGCCCCATGCGCTACGCCGAGACCGTCGTCGACCTCGTGGGCGGAACCCCGCTGGTCAAGCTCAACAAGGTGACCGAGGGCCTGGCCTGCACCGTCCTGGCCAAGGTCGAGTACCTCAACCCGGGCGGGTCCGTGAAGGACCGCATCGCCACCCGCATGATCGAGGCCGCCGAGGCCGAGGGGTCGCTCAAGCCCGGCGGGACGATCGTCGAACCGACCAGCGGCAACACCGGTGTCGGCCTCGCCCTCGTCGCCCAGCAGCGCGGGTACAAGTGCGTGTTCGTCTGCCCGGACAAGGTCAGCCTCGACAAGCGCAACGTCCTCAAGGCCTACGGCGCCGAGGTCGTCGTCTGCCCGACGGCGGTGCCGCCGGAGGACCCGCAGTCCTACTACTCGGTCTCCGACCGCCTCGTGCGCGAGATCGAGGGTGCCTGGAAGCCCGACCAGTACTCCAACGTCCACGGCCCCCGCAGCCACTACGAGACGACCGGGCCGGAGATCTGGGCCGACACCGGGGGGAAGGTCACGCACTTCGTCACCGGCGTGGGCACCGGCGGGACGATCACGGGCACGGGTCGCTACCTCAAGGAGCAGGGGCCCGTCCGCGTCGTCGGCGCCGACCCGGAGGGGTCGGTCTACTCCGGCGGCACGGGTCGCCCGTACCTCGTCGAGGGGGTGGGGGAGGACTTCTGGCCCACGGCGTACGACCCGTCCGTCCCCGACGAGATCATCGCCGTCTCCGACGCGGACTCCTTCCAGATGACGCGGCGCCTGGCCCGCGAGGAGGGGCTGCTCGTCGGCGGGTCCTGCGGCATGGCCGTCGTCGCGGCGCTGCGGGCGGCGCAGGACCTCGGCCCGGACGACGTCGTCGTCGTGCTGCTGCCGGACTCCGGCCGCGGGTACCTCGGCAAGATCTTCAACGACGACTGGATGGCGTCCTACGGCTTCCTCGACGCCGACGAGGGCGGCACGGTCGCCGACGTGCTGGGGCAGAAGGGCACCGGGCTGCCCGCCCTGGTCCACACGCACCCGACCGAGACCGTCCACGACGTCATCGAGATCATGCGCGAGTACGGGGTCTCGCAGCTGCCCGTCGTCGGGGCCGAGCCGCCCGTCATGGCGGGGGAGATCGCCGGCGCCGTCGACGAGCGGGTCCTGCTCGACGCGCTGTTCACCGGGAAGGCGACGATGTCGGACGCCGTCAGCGCCCACATGGGGCCGGCACTGCCCCTCCTGGGGACGGGGCAGTCCGTCGCGGACGCCCGGGCGCTGTTCTCCCGCGCCGACGCCGCCGTCGTCGTCGAGGACGGCAAGCCCGTGGGGGTCGTCACCCGCCACGACCTGCTGTCCTACCTCGCGCTGTCGCACTGACCCGTCCGGCTGCGGCCCGGCCCGCTCAGGCGTGCGGGGGCCGCAGCCGGCGCCGCCGGGCCGGCGGGGGACCGACGGACTCGCGTGGCAGGAAGGTGTGCAGGGACCGCGGGTCCGGCGGTGGGGGCGCCTCGCCGCGGATGAGGGCGATGAGGCGGGTGGCCGCCTCCCGGCCCTGCCGCTCGACGTCGTTGACCACGGTCGACAGGCTGGGCGTGCTGTAGCGGCCGCAGTCGTGGTTGTCCCAGCCGAAGACGCTGAGGTCCCGGGGGATGCGCCACCCCCGTTCCACGGCCGCGCGCATGGCACCCAGGGCCGTGTGGTCGTTGCCCGCGACGACGGCCGTGATCGGGGTGTCCGCCGGCAGCGCCATCACGGCGTCGTGGCCGGACTGCCCCTTCCAGTTGCCCGCCACGACCGTGCCCGACAGGCCGAGCTCGGCGGTGGTGTCGAGGAACGTCTGCTGCCGGTTGCGCGCCGAGGCGTAGTCGGCCGGGCCGCTGACGTGCAGGAAGTGCCGGTGGCCGAGGTCGGCCAGGAACCGCACGATCTGCCCGCAGGCCGCGCCGTCGGCCAGGGCCCCGCGGGTGTGCAGGTCCTCGTCGTAGTTGGACACGGCCACGACGGCCGTCGCGCCGGTGGCCTGGGGGGTGTGCGGCGCGGACCCCAGGGCCAGCACCCCCTCGAACTCACCGGAGTCGGCGACCTCCTGCCAGTGGTCGGCCCCGCCCCGCGCCCCCTCCCGGCCGATGAGGTCCACGGCGTACCCGGCGTCGTGCGCCACCGACATCGCGGCGGCGATGAGCCGCAGCGGCAGGCCCGTCGTGGAGGGGACCAGCAGGGCGATGCGCCCGGTGCGGCGGGTGCGCATCGACCGCGCCACCAGGTTGGGCCGGTAGTTCAGCTGCTCGATGGCGGCCTCGACGCGCTCGGAGGTGTCCGGCCGCAACCCGCCGTTGCCGCGCAGGTACCGGGACACCGTCTGGTGGGACACCCCCGCCAGGGTGGCGACCTCGTAGATCGTCGCCCGCTTGGCCTGCGCCGCCCCCGCCGTCCGCACCGTCTCGCCCGTCACGGCTCACCTCCTTGGAAACCGCTTCCCGAAGTTCGTTGACACCCCGAGTGATCGATAACTACAGTACCGGCAGTCAATGAAGATTATCGATCACTCTGTGGTCGCCCCCCGCCTCTGGAGAGGGATTCCCAGTGAGCACACCAGACCCCGGACGACCCGTGCGGTTCGCCGCCGTCGGACTGGACCACTCCCACGCCTTCGGTCAGATCGCCGGCCTGCTGGCGCAGGGCTGCGAACTCGTCGGGTTCGCCTCCGACGAGCCCGGCGCCTCGGTGGCCCGGGCCGTGGCCCAGCGCTGGCCCGACGTCCCCTGGTCCGACGACCCCGACCGACTGCTGACCGACCCGACGATCGACCTCGTCGTCACCGCCGCCGTCCCCGACCGCCGCGGTCCGATCGCCGTCCAGGCGCTGCGGAACGGCAAGGACGTCGTGGCCGACAAACCCGGCTGCGTGAGCCTGGACCAGCTCGAGGAGGTCGAGAAGGCCGTCGCGGAGTCGGGGCGGTTCTGGTCGGTCACGTTCTCCGAGCGGTTCGAGGTCCGCGCCGCGGTGAAGGCCGGTGAACTCGTCCAGGCCGGTCGCATCGGCCGGGTCGTGCAGACGATCGGCCTGGGTCCGCACCGCGAGGGCGACCGCGCCCACCTCGCCGGTGGCCAGGGGCGGCCGGAGTGGTTCTACGACCGGCAGCGCACGGGCGGGATCCTCACCGACATCGCCAGCCACCAGGTCGACCAGTTCCTCTTCTACACCGGCTCCACCACCGGTGAGGTCGTGGCCAGCGCGGTCGCGAACTACACCCACCCCGACTCCCCGGGGATGCAGGACTTCGGCGAGGTGACCCTGGCCTCCGACCGCGCCCACGGGTACGTGCGCGTCGACTGGTACACGCCCCAGGGCCTGCCCACGTGGGGTGACGGGCGCATGACGATCCTGGGCACCGAGGGGTTCATCGAACTGCGCAAGTACGTCGACCTCGCCGGTCGCGACGGCGGGGACCACCTGTTCCTCGTCGACGGCGAGACGACCCAGCGGATCGACTGCTCCGACGTGGAACTGCCGTACTACCCCGCGCTCGTGCACGACGTGCGCCACCGCACCGAGACGGCCTGCCCGCAGGCCCACACGTTCGAGGTGATGCGGCTCGCGCTGACCGCCCAGCGCGACGCGCGGATGGCGGGGGCGGCGCGATGAGCGGGGACGGGAACCTCCGCGTCGGGATCGTCGGCTGCGGCGGCATCGCCCGCTCGCACGGCCGCGCCTACGCCGCCGACCCGCGCGTCGAGCTCGTGGCCGTCCACGACGTGTCCTCCGCTGCTGCGCAGTCCTTCGCGGACGAGGTCGGCGCGACCGCCTGCGACTCCCTCGCCGACCTGGCCGCGCAGGACGTCCAGCTCGTCTCGGTGTGCACCCCGCCCGGGACGCACACCGACACCACGATCGCCCTGCTCGAACTGGGCGTCTCGGTGCTGCTGGAGAAACCGCCGACGGTGAACCTGGCCGACATGGACCGGATCGCCCGGGCCGAGGAGGCCAACCCCGGCGCGGTGTTCGTCGTGTTCCAGCACCGCCACGGTTCCGGCGCCAAGCGCGCCCACCGCCTCCTGGCCGACGGTGCGCTGGGTGCGCCGCAGGTCGCCGTCTGCGAGACGCTCTGGTACCGGCCCGAGAGCTACTTCGACCCGGAGTGGCGCGGGAACTGGGCCGGGGAGGGCGGCGGCCCGACCCTCGGGCACGGCATCCACCAGATCGACCTGCTCCTGCACCTGCTGGGGGAGTGGACGACCGTCGACGCGCGAGCCTCCCGGGTGGCCCGCCCGGTCGAGTTCGAGGACGTCGCGACGGCCTCGGTGACGTTCGCCGGCGGGGCGGTCGCCTCGGTGACGACCAGTCTGCTGTCCCCGCGCGAGGTCAGCCGCATCCGGATCGACACCACCGGCGGGACCCTGGAGGTCGAGCACCTCTACGGGTACGCCGACGCGGACTGGTCGTGGTTCCCGCTGCCGGACGCGGGCACCGCGGCGTCCAACGGCGCGGACCCCGGCCTCGCCCGGGCCCCCGGGGCGCCCGAGGGGGCCGAGCAGGACGTCTGGCGGGCCTCGGCCGGTGAGGACGTGCCGTCCAACCACGCGGCGCAGATCCACGACCTCGTCGGCGACCTGCTCGCGGGCCGGCCCCACCCCACGACGCTGGCCAGTACGCGACCGACGATGGAGTTCGTCACGGCCCTGTACGCCTCCGCCCTCCAGGGGCGGGTCGTCGACCGCGGCGACCTGACCCCCGACCTGCCCTTCTACCGCAGCCTCGACGGCGGGCTGTCCGCGGAGCAGGTCTCCGACCGCATGACCCGGGTCTGACCCACCGCACCCGGGACCCGCGCCAGCCCTCCCAGCACTCCCGTACCACCCCTGGACTCGACGACGACCGGAGAGGTGTGCCCCATGTCCCAGCGACGGCCCGCACGACCGTCCGCCCCCCTGCGCCGCGGGGAGGACCCGCGATGAGCGCCATCTCCGAACTGTCCGCCCTGCGCTCCGGCGGGGGACGGCCGCGCACGCCGGAGGAGAAGGCGGCCCTGCGCCGGGAGAACAACCGCGACAACAAGGCCGCCTACCTGTTCCTCGCTCCGTGGTTCCTCGGCCTGATCGTCATCACCATCGGGCCGCTGCTGGCCAGCCTGTACCTGTCCTTCACCCGGTACAGCCTCCTGCAGCCGCCGGAGTGGATCGGCGTCCAGAACTACCTGGACATGCTCGGCGACAGCCGGTTGCACCACTCCCTGCAGGTCACGCTCACCTACGTCGTCGTCGGCGTCCCGTTGCAGCTGGCGTTCGCCCTGGCGGTGGCGGTCGTCCTGGACCGGGGGATGCGCGGGCTGCCCCTGTACCGGTCGGTGTTCTACCTGCCGTCCATGCTCGGCGGGTCGGTCGCGATCGCGCTGCTGTGGCGGCAGATGTTCGGCACCGACGGTCTGGTGAACCAGGTGCTCGGCTGGGTGGGCATCCAATCCACGACCGGCTGGGTCTCGGACCCCAGCTACGCGCTGTGGACCATCATCCTGCTGCACGTGTGGACCTTCGGTTCCCCGATGGTCATCTTCCTCGCCGGGCTGCGGCAGATCCCCGTCATGTACCACGAGGCGGCGGCCGTGGACGGGGCGACGCGGTGGACGCGGTTCCGCCGGATCACGCTGCCGCTGCTGTCGCCGATCATCTTCTTCAACCTGGTCCTGCAGCTCATCAACGCCTTCCAGTCCTTCACCCAGGCGTTCGTCGTCTCGGGCGGGACGGGTGGACCGGCGGACTCCACCATGTTCTACTCGCTGTACCTGTACCAGAAGGGTTTCGGTCAGTTCCAGATGGGGTACGCGGCCGCGATGGCGTGGCTGCTCGTCCTCATCGTCGGGGTGCTGACCGCCGTCAACTTCCTGCTCTCGAGGTTCTGGGTGTTCTACGATGACTGATCTCCAGGAGAGCCCCGCCCCCCTCGCGGCGGTGCCTCAGCCGGCTCGTCCGCGACGTCGCCCCGGCACGTCGCTGACCCGCTCGACCGTGAAGCACCTCATCCTCATCGCGGTCAGCCTGGTCATGATCTACCCGCTGCTGTGGCTGCTGGTCTCCAGCTTCCGCCCGACCGACGTCATCTTCAGGACACCGGGTCTGTGGATCAACGACCTGGTGATCCAGAACTACACGGGAGGCTGGACCGCCCTGGCCCAGCCCTTCGGCCACTACATCGTGAACTCGGCGATCGTCGTCGTCGGGGCCGTGGCCGGGAACCTCTTCGCGTGCTCGCTGGCGGCGTACGCCTTCGCGCGCTGCCGGTTCCGCTTCAAGACGTTGTGGTTCGCGATCATGCTCATCACGGTGATGGTGCCGATCCACGTCGTCCTGGTGCCGCAGTACATCCTGTTCAACAACCTCGGGTGGGTGAACACGTTCGTCCCGCTGATCCTGCCCAAGTTCCTGGCGACGGACTCGTTCTTCATCTTCCTCATGGTCCAGTTCATCCGGGGGATCCCGCGCGAGCTGGACGAGGCGGCACGCATCGACGGGTGCGGGCACGGCCGCATCTTCCTGCGGGTCATGATCCCGCTCATGGGGCCGGCGCTGGCCACCACGGCGATCTTCACCTTCATCTGGACCTGGTCGGACTTCTTCACCCCCCTCATCTACCTGACCGACCCCAACGCCTACACCGTCCCGGTCGCCCTCAAGCAGTTCCTGGACGCCACGAGCGGCAGCAACTGGGGTGCCATGTTCGCGATGTCCATCGTGACGCTGGTCCCGCTGTTCCTCGTGTTCCTCTTCGGCCAGCGGTTCCTGGTCAAGGGGATCGCCACCACCGGCGGGAAGTAGTCCCACCGGTCCTGCACGACCCACCGCACCGCTCACCCTCGACGAGAACGGCCTCGCTGACATGACCGACGTGCACCAGACCACCCTCACCCCCACCCGCCGCCAGGCCGTCACGGCCCTGGCCGCCGCGGGCTCCCTCACCGCCCTGACCGCCTGCGCCCCCGGCAGCTCCGGCGGCTCCTCCTCCGGGGACGGCACCCTGCGGGTGTCGACGTGGGGCAACGACTCGCGCCTGCAACTGACCCAGCAGGCCGCGGCCGCGTTCCAGGAGGCGAACCCCGGCGTCACGGTCGCCGTGGAGAACTCCGAGTGGACGTCGTACTGGGACAAGCTGGCCACGAGCACGGCGGCCAACGACTCGCCCGACGTCATCCAGATGGACGAGGCGTACATCGCCGCCTACGGCACCCGCGGGGCGCTGCTGGACCTGGGCGAGGCGGACGGGCTGGACCTGTCGGCCATGAACACGACGGTCCTGGACACCGGCAACGTCGACGGCACGCTCGTCGGGGCCCCCATCGGCGTCGGCAACCTCTCCGTCGGCGTCAACCCCGTCCTGCTGGAGCAGGCCGGGGTCGCGATGCCCGACGACACCACGTGGACCTGGGAGCAGTTCCGGGACATCGCCGCGCAGGTCTCGGCGGCCCTGGGCGGCCAGGGCGTCGTCGGCTTCGACATGTTCGGGTTCGGTGCCGCCGAGGTCGGGGCGTGGGTCCGCCAGTTCGGCCAGGAGGTCTTCCCCCGCGAGGACGAGGAACCGGCCAGCGTCGAGAACTTCCAGAGCTACTTCGACTTCGCCAACTCCCTGGTCGCCTCCGGGGCCTGCCCCCAGGCCTCGGTGCAGAGCGAGAACAGCACCTCCGCGCTGGACGCCTCGCTGTTCGCCACGAACAAGTCCGCCTTCCACCTGCAGTTCCACACGCAGATCTCGGCCTACGCGGCGGCCAGCGGCACCCAGCTGGGGCTGCTGCGCCTGCCCGCCCAGCAGGCCGGGCAGTCGCCCCGGATGGTCAACAAGGCCTCGATGTACTGGTCGATCGCCTCCCGCACCGCCCAGAGCGAGAACGCCGCGAAGTTCGTCCAGTTCATGCTGACCAACCCCACGGCCACCAAGATCCTCACCACCGAGCGGGGCATCCCGGCCATCCCGGAGGTCCGTCAGGACATCGAACCGGTCCTGGACGAGCAGTCCAAGATCGCGCTGCAGTTCTCCGAGGACATCGCCTCCGAGGTCGTGGACCCGCCGCAGGTGACCCCGTCCGGTGCCTCGGCCTGGAACACCGAGTTCACCACGATCGGCACCGAGCAGCTGTTCGGCCGCTCGACCCCGGCCGACGCCGCGCAGCGTGCGCTCACCACGTCGCAGGGGATGCTCTGAGCGCGCGGATCACCGACGCCCGGGTGGTCGTCAGCTCACCCGGGCGCAACTACGTGACGCTCGTCGTCGAGACGAGCGACGGCGTCGTCGGCGTGGGGGACGCGACGCTCAACGGCCGGGAGCTGGCCGTCGCGTCCTACCTGCGCGACCACGTCTGCCCGCTGCTGCTCGGCCGCGACCCCGCCCGCATCGAGGACACCTGGCAGTACCTCTACAAGGGCGCCTACTGGCGGCGGGGGCCGGTCACGATGACGGCCGTCGCGGCCGTCGACGTCGCGTTGTGGGACGTCAAGGGCAAGGTCGCCGGTCTGCCGGTGTACCAGTTGCTCGGGGGTGCCTCCCGCGACGGCGTGCTCGTCTACGGGCACGCCGACGGCCGGGACGTCCCCGAGCTGCTGGACCGCGTCGAGGCGCACCTGGAGCAGGGGTACCGGGCGGTGCGCATCCAGGCCGCGGTCCCCGGGGTGGTGGGGACCTACGGCGTCTCGAAGCACGACGGGCGGATCTACGAACCGGCCAGCGGGGCGCGGCCGGAGGAGACGACGTGGGAGACCACGTCCTACCTCGACTTCGCCCCGCGGGTGTTCGAGGCCGTCCGCGACCGGTTCGGCTTCGGGGTGCACCTGCTGCACGACGTGCACCACCGGCTGACCCCCATCGAGGCCGCCCGGCTGGGCAAGTCCCTCGAGCCGTACCGGCCGTTCTGGATCGAGGACGCCACCCCGGCCGAGGACCAGACGGCGTTCCGGACGATCCGGGCCCACACCACGACCCCGCTCGCCGTGGGCGAGGTGCTGAACTCCGTCTGGGACGTGCAGACCCTCCTCACCGAACGGCTCGTCGACTACGTCCGCACGTCCGTCTCGCACACCGGCGGCATCTCGCACCTGCGCAAGCTCTACGCCCTCGCCGAGCTGTACGGGGTGCGCTCGGGCGCCCACGGCGCGGGGGACCTGTCCCCGGTCGCGCACGCGGCGGCCCTGCACCTGGACCTGGCGATCCCGAACTTCGGGATCCAGGAGCACATGGGCCACCGCGACCCGGCGGGGGAGGTGTTCACCTCGTCGTACTCCTTCGCCGACGGGTACATGCACCCCGGCGAGGCCCCCGGCCTCGGGGTCGGGTTCGACGAGCGGGCCGCGGCCCGGTTCCCCTACGAACCGCGGTACCTGCCCGTCGCGCGGCGCCTGGACGGCACCCTGCACGACTGGTGAACCGCCCACGGGGAGCGGCCGGTCGCCGGTGACGGGGGTCGACCAACTCGCCCACGGACACCGGGTCGGCACCTGGACGACACCGGGGTCGGCCCGAGCAGGCACGACACTCGATCGAAGTGCCGACGGCTCGAAGGCTCCAGTCGTCAGCACTCGATCAGGGTTCGATGTGGTCCGACGGCTCCGCTGCGGGTTCGTCGACCCGCCCCCCGGCTGCGCGTCGACGCCGCAGGAAGGTGCCGACGGTGTCCACTGCGCTGGTGGTAGCGCCCTTGATGACCGTTTCGGTCGGCTTCGCAGCTGCTCCGGGCCGCGGTCGGCCGCGGTCTCCGTCCTGTACGGGTGACCGGAAGACTCTCGTCGCCCGGTCGTAGGTCCGGCTGCCGAACCGACGGGCGGCGACGGCCCCCCCTGCCGTCTCGGTGCGGACCCTCTCCAGCACCTCGCCCGCCGCCTGCCCCCAACGCTTCGCCTCTCCGAAGTCTGCGTCCCCCTCGATGCCCAGTCGTGCACGCATGCTGCGGACGTCGGTGGCGAGCCGGTTGCTGGACGCGACGGCCCTGGGGGAGTCGAACGGGTTGGTGAGCACCCTGGCGTTGGCGGTGCGCACGGTCTCGTCCATCTGCTTCAGCAGAGCAGTTGTGCTACGCCCGATCCGTTCGAGGCGGTTCTCGCGCGCCGTCAGCAGCCCAGCTCGGTGCCTGTCCAGCTCCGCCGGCGACACGTCGAGGACGTGGTCGAGCTCGAGGACGGACACGCCCTCCTGGAGCTGGAACGTGCGCGCAAGAACGGCGAGCCACTCCCGGACCTTCGGTTCGGCCTCCAGCGTCGCCTTCGCGATGTCACCGATGTCAGTTTTCCTTCGAAAGGTCTCGGCGGTAGCGTCAAGCTCACGCAACGCGAAGGCCTGAGTCCGGGCGAGGGTCTGTGACGTCGCTTGCACCTTCGACCAGGTGATCTGCGAGACGTGACCGACTTCCTCGCGGATGATGAGCGCGTCTTCGATCGTCAGGTCCACGCCGATCATGTCGGCCAGCACGGCATCCGTCTGCCTGCGGAGGATGTCGGCAACTCGTTCGTCCAGGAGCTCGAGGTAGTCGTGGATCTCGTCCATCTGCGCCTGCATCGCGTACTGCGACATGACTGCTCCGACCGCGGCCAGCCCCGCGGGGTTGGCCAGAGGCGCTCCACGTCTCGTGACGATCTGCAGGATGTGCTTGGTGCCGCCCTTGCCGTCCATCGCGATGGCCCGCGAGGATCCCTCGGTGGCGCCCTTCATCAGGGGCGACGTCTTCAGCATCCTGGCTGACTCCTCGGTCAGCTTCACCCACCGCCCGACATTCGTCGCGGCGTTCTCACCCGCCTCCGCCGCTCCGCCGACGATGTCGGCCGCTGCCCGGACCCGGTGGAGGTCGAGCTTCTTCGACGGGAGCTTGTCGAGACCCGACGACAGGAAGAAACGTTCCACGTCGCTCGCCGAGCCGATCACTGCGAAGCCACCGCCGTCGGTGACCAGTCCGAGCTCGTCGCTCATCGCTGCTCCTACTGCTTCCTCCGATGGTCGCCAGACCGCGGGCGCCTCACAGGAACGCTACCTCTGGGGAACGTTCTCTGGGTGAGAACAGTGCCTCACCTCATCGCGATGCCACGGACGACAGCGGGGGTGTGTCCACCGTCGGGTGGGTGGACGCAGCGCTGGCCGCCCCACCCCGTGGTGGTCGATACGTACGGGATGTCCGCACGCGGCCACCCGCAGGGCCGGGTTCGAGCCACCCGAGCGGTCGTCGTGCGGACATCTCTCACGCCCAGCCCCGCCGCCGGTGCGGGCGGTCCCGCGGTCAGTAGCGGATCGCGTCGATGACCTTCGCCCGGACGGCCATCGTCGCCGGGACCAGCCCCGCGAGGGCCCCGACGGCGGTGGCCGCCAGCAGGCCCTCGACGGCCGCCGAGACGGGGAACGGCGGGACGTCCTGCAGGGTGACCCCGGCGGGCAGGACGGCCTCCAGCGGGAAGTTCGACACCAGGATGATCGAGAGCATCACGGCGGCGAACCCCGCGACGAACGTGGCCGCCACCGACTCCAGCAGCACGGCGAAGAACACCCGGGCCCCCGTCGCGCCGAAGCTGCGGCGCACCCCGATCTCGCGGATCCGCTGGCGCACCGTGACGAGCCCGACGTTGAGGACGCCGATGCCGCCCAGCAGCAGCGCGAACACCCCGACGCCGCGGACGCCGTAGGCCAGCACGGTGTCGATGATCCCGAGCTCGGCACCGGCGTCCTGGCGCCACACCGAGACCGAGAACCCCGGCAGGCTCGCCTGGACCTCGGTCTGCAGGGCCGCGACGAGCGCCTCCGCGTCCCCGTCCGGCACCCACATCTCCAGGGTGGGCGGGGACGTGTTCTCCGGGTCGCCGGTGAGGTTCCACCGGGCGACGTCGGCGTTCAGGACGTACGCACCCGGCATCTGCGGGTCGTAGCTCGCTCCCGCCGAGATCCCCACGACGGTCGCCGTCACGGGGGTCTGACCACCCAGCACGACCGTCGGCGGGGTGGACGGGTCGAACCCGCCGAGCTGGTCGGCGAACGCCTGGTTGACGACGAGGCGCGGGGAGAACGACTGCGTGTCGGCACCGGTGAACCAGCGGCCCCGGTCGGTGATGACGCGGTGCATCGTGCCGAAGCTGGGGTCGACGCTGGAGGCCTGCACGAGCTGCGTGCCGGCGGGGAACCGCACGGTCAGCTGACCGCCGCCCTGGGAGGTCAGCCCCCACCACGCCGTCTCGTGCCGCGCCGCGGCTTCGCGCAGCGCCGTCTGGGCCGTCCGGTTCGTCTCCGCCGACACCGGCCCGTTCGGGTAGACGTTGACGTTCAACGTCGCCGGACGGCCCGCGGCGCGCTCGTTGCCCTCACCGACCATCTGCCGCGCCATGTTCCCCGCCGCCGTGATGGTCGTCATCGCGAACACGGCGAGGAACACCCCGACGAGGGACAGCACGACGCGCACGCGGTGCACGCGGATCTCGCTCCACGCCTCGGTGACGGCCGCGACCAGACCGGTCAGAGCCCCCATCAGAGCGTCTCCCGGTGCGCGGTGGAGGTCGCGACGGCGTCGGCCGTGATCTCGGACAGGACGCCGTGGTCGAGCCGGAACTGCCGGTCGGCCCGGGCGGCGACGGACAGGTCGTGCGTGATGGTGACCAGGGTCGTCCCGTCGTCGCGCACGAGCTCCTCCAGCACGTCCATGACGGCCGAGCCGGTGTCGACGTCGAGGGCGCCGGTCGGTTCGTCGGCCAGCAGGACGCGGGGGCGGCGGACCAGGCTGCGGGCCAGGGCGACGCGCTGCTGCTCCCCGCCGGAGAGCTTCTCGGGCATGGTGTCGAGCCGGTGGCCGAGCCCGACGCGGTCGAGCATCTCGCGCGCGGTCCGCCGCCGCCGCAGGAACTCCCGGCCCGTCCCGTAGAGGAGGGGGTTCGCGACGTTCTCGGTCGCGGTGCGCCCGGGCAGCAGGTTGAACTGCTGGAAGACGAACCCGAACGTCTGCCCGCGCAGCTTCGCCGTGCGCCGGGCCGAGCGGCCGGTGACGGGAGCCCCGTCGAGCAGGTACTGCCCGCTCGTCGGGGCGTCGAGCAGGCCGATGATGTTCAGCAACGTCGACTTGCCCGACCCGGAGCGGCCGACGACGGCGACGTGCTCGCCGCGGGCGACGTGGAGGTCGACGCCGGTGAGGATGCGCAGGTCGGTGCCGTCGGGCAGCCGGACGCTGCGCGAGACCTGCGTCAGCGAGACGACCGGTCCGTCCGGGGACCTCGGGGGCAGCCCCATCAGAAGCCCATCCCGTACATGCCGTTCGGGTCCGTCGGCGTGTCGGTGCCCGGGACGAACTGCAGGACCTGCTGGCCCTCGGTGACGCCGCCGGTGACCTCGACGTTCTGGCCGTCGGTCAGGCCCAGCGTCACGGGGGTCTCGGTGGTGCTGCCGTCCTCGGCGACCGTCCAGACCTTCCCGGTGCCGACGGTCCCCTGGACGGCGGTGACGGGGGCGAGCAGCACCCCGGTGGCCTGACCGGCGGTGACCTCGACCGCGGCGGACAGGCCCGCGAAGACCTGGACCCCGTCCGGGACGGCGCACGTGACGTTCGCGCCGGTCATGGCGGTCGAGGGGTCGGCGGGCATGCCGGTGTAGGGGTCGAACCCGCTCGGTGCACCCCCGGTCGAGCCGCCGTCGCCGGTGACCGGCGGGGTCCCGGTGCGCAGGCCGGTGCACTCGAAGGCCCCCGGGCCGCCGGGCACGGTGACCTGCGCGCTCGTCGGGGGCGTCAGGAGGCGGTACTGCTCGGCCTGGGTGAGCGGGGCCGAGATCGTCAGGGTGCCGGGGCTCACGGTGGCCACGTCCTGCCCGACCGCCACGTCCTGGCCGGCGAGGACGTCGAGGGTGGCCAGCGTGCCCGCGACGGTCGACGTCACGGTGACGGTCTTCGTCGTGGCCGCGGGCGCGGCGCCGCCGGTCGCCGCAGGGTCCCCGGTCGTGCTCGTGGCGGGGGGTTCGACGGTGACGACGACCGTGAACAGCGGGGTGCCCTTCTCGACGGCCTGGCCGGCCTCGGCGCGCACCCGGCCCACCTGCCCCGCGGCCGTCGCCTTGACGGTCGTGGCCGGGTCGGCCTGGATCGTGCCCTGCAGGTCGACCGTGTTGACCACGTCGCCCCGCGAGATCTCCGTGGCGGGGGGCTGGACCACGGCCGACGGGCTCGCGGCCGCGTCGGTGTCGCGGTTCCCCGTGCGCACGAACGCGATCCACAGGAGCGCGACGGCGATGAGCGCCCAGACGACGAGCCTGAGCGCGGGGAAGACGACGGTCCGGACGACGCCCACGGCGACACCTCTCTCGAGAGCCGGGGGTCGCTGGTGCACGGTGCCTCCGCCGTTCCCCCCGAGCGGCTGGCCGGAACGTAGCAGCGGCGGTGAGCGCAGTGGGGGAGGAACCGCGCCCCGGAACTCAGCGCGTCGCCGGTGCGGCGTTCAACCACTCCCGCAGAGCCCGCGCCTCGCGCTCCAGCGCGCCCGGGTCGTCGTCGGGCACGAACTCGAGCAGCACGTCGTGGTCGCGGCCGGAGCCCCGCAGGACGGTGAGGACGCGCGTCCACAGCGCCTCCCGGGCGCGCAGGGGGTTCCGGCGCGTGCCGGGTCCCCAGGAGAACGCGTGGACGGTGCTCACCCGGTCGACGAGCGCCCCCAGCTCGCCCAGAGCCTCCTCGTCGGAGGCGTCGACCGTCGGCTGCCAGTACGTCGTGAGGGCCGGGCGGCCCACGAGGTCGTCGACCTCCGCCAGGAGCTGCAGGGTCGACGCCGTGGTGTCCGTCAGCGTCCCGCCGTGCGACTCGGTGCCGATCCGCAGGCCGAGGTCGTCGGCGCGGCGGACGGCCTCGGCCAGGGCGCGGACGACGGGACGGCGGTCGGCGGGCTCGCGCGCCGCGGCCGAGCCGGCCTCCCCGGCCCAGACCCGCACGCGCGGGGCGCCGAGGGCGTGCGCCGTCGCCAGCACCTCCGCGACGTCGTCCCCGGGCCGGGCCCGCCAGTAGGAGCCGTAGGAGGCGACGAGCAGCCCCGCGTCGGCGGTGCGGGCGGCGACGTCACGCGCGGCCGCGAGGTCGCCGGCCGGCACGTGGACGTCGGCGCCCCACTCGACCGCGGCCAGGCCGGCCTGGGCGGCGAGGTCGAGCAGGGCGGGCGGTTCGAGCTGCCGGAAGGTCACCGAGCACAGTCCCGTGGTCAGCACGCGGTCGATCCTTGCACGGACGCGGTCCGCTGGCCTAGCCTTCGGAAAGCGCATTCCCAACGAGTCAGGAGGAGGCCGCGATGACGCAACGCCTCGGTGTGGTCATGAACGGCGTGACGGGACGCATGGGGTACCGGCAGCACCTGCTGCGGTCGGTCCTGGCGATCCGCGAACAGGGCGGGGTGGAGCTTCCCGACGGTTCCCGCGTGCAGCTCGAACCGCTGCTGGTCGGCCGGTCGGAGGAGAAGCTGCGCGACATCGCCCGGCGCCACGACCTGGAGAACTTCACCACCGACGTCGACGGCGCCCTCGCCGACGACGACTACCCGCTCTACTTCGACGCCCAGCTGACGTCGGCGCGCGAGCGGTCCATCCTCAAGGCCGTCGCGGCCGGTCGCCACGTCTACACCGAGAAGCCGACGGCCGAGACCCTGCAGGGGGCGATCGCCCTGGCCCGCGCCGCGACGAGCGCCGGCGTCAAGAACGGCGTCGTCCACGACAAGGTCTTCCTGCCCGGCCTCATCAAGCTGCGCCGCCTGGTGGAGTCGGGGTTCTTCGGCGACATCCTCTCGGTGCGCGGGGAGTTCGGGTACTGGGTGTTCGAGGGGGACTGGCAGCCGGCGCAGCGGCCGAGCTGGAACTACCGCGCCGAGGACGGCGGCGGCATCGTCGCCGACATGTTCTGCCACTGGAACTACGTCCTGGAGCAGACGATCGCCCCCGTGGAGGCCGTCACCGCGCGCGCCGTGACCCACCTCCCCGTCCGCCACGACGAGAGGGGCGAGGCGTACAAGGCGACCGCCGACGACGCCGCGTACGCCATCTTCGAGCTCGAGGGCGGGATCGTTGCCCAGCTGAACTCCTCCTGGGCGGTCCGCGTGGACCGCGACGAACTGGTCCAGTTCCAGGTGGACGGGACCCTGGGCAGCGCCGTCGCCGGGTTGTTCGGCTGCAAGGTGCAGCCGCGGTCGGCCACGCCCAAGGCCGTCTGGAACCCCGACCTGCCCGAGGCGCACCGCTACCGCGACGACTGGCTGCCCGTCCCGGACAACACGACGTTCGACAACGGGTTCAAGGCGCAGTGGGAGCAGTTCGTCCGGCACGTCGTCGCCGACACCCCCCACCCCTACGACTTCCTCTCCGGCGCACGCGGTGTCCGGCTGGCCGAGGCCGGCCTGGCCTCCTCGGCCCAGGGACGCCGGGTCGAGCTCGAGGAGATCGTGCTGTGACCGTGGTGAACGCCGGCGCGGCGACGGCCGGGCGGGCCCTCGCGGGCGAGGTCGTGCGGTTGCCTCAGCGCACGACCTCGGGCGCGGTCGAGCTCGTCGACCACGCCGTCTCCGAACCCCTCGCCTGGGAGGTCCCGGTCGGCCCGGCGGCCTCCCGCGCGGTGTTCGCGGCCGCCCACGTCGTGCCCCGCGTCGACGCCGAGAACGTCCCGGGTGCCCCCGCCGTCCTCGACTGGGACGCCACCCTCGCCTTCCGGCACCGGCTGTGGTCCCTCGGCCTCGGCGTCGCCGAGGCGATGGACACCGCGCAGCGGGGGATGGGCCTGGACTTCGCCGCGACCGCGGAGCTGGTGCGGCGCAGCGCGGCCGAGGCCACCTCGGTCGGGGGCCGGATCGCCGCGGGCGTCGGCACCGACCAGCTCGAACCCGGTCTGCACCCCCTCGCCGCGGTGCGCGCCGCCTACGAGGAGCAGCTGGCCCTCGTCGAGGACGCCGGTGCCCAGCCGATCCTCATGGCCTCGCGCCACCTCGCGGCCGCCGCGGCCGGTCCGCAGGACTACCTCGAGCTGTACTCCGGGCTGCTCGCGCAGGTGCGCCGACCCGCCGTCCTGCACTGGCTGGGCGAGGTGTTCGACCCCGCCCTGGCCGGGTACTGGGGTTCGCGCGACGTCGCCGCCGCCACGGACGCGTTCTGCGAGCTGGTGCAGGCGAACGCGTCCCGCGTCGACGGGGTCAAGGTCTCCCTCCTGGACGCCGACCACGAGCGCGCGCTGCGGCGGCGGTTGCCGGCCGGTGTCCGGCTCTACACCGGCGACGACTTCAACTACCCCGACCTCATCGCCGGCGACGGGCAGTTCCACAGCGACGCGCTGCTGGGGATCTTCGCGGGGATCCCGCAGATCGCCGCCGCCGCGCTCACCCGGCTCGACGCCGGGGACGCCGCGGGGTTCCGCGCCGCGCTGGACCCGACCCTCCCGCTGGCCCGGCACGTGTTCGGGGCGCCGACGCCCCACTACAAGGCGGGCATCGCCTTCCTGAACTGGCTCGACGGCCGTCAGCCCGGCTACGCCATGGTCGGCGGGCTGCACGCGGCCCGCAGCGCCGTGCACCAGGCCCGGACGTTCGTGCTCGCCGACGAGGCCGGTGTCCTCACCGACCCGGTGGGGGCGGCCGGGCGGATGCGGCAGTACCTGGCGGTCCACGGGCTGGTCTGAGCAGCCGGCGGGGACGGGGCCTCGCGTCAGGGCACCGGCCGGTGCGCGGGCGCGGGGCGCACCTCCGCCCACAGGGAGCCGATCCCGTCCCCGGTCCGCAGGTCGGTCTCCACGACCAGCCCCGCCCCGCGCAGGTGCCCCGTCCGCAGCGCGGCGGCCACGGCGTCCGCCTCCTGCGCGGTCCCGTCGACCGACACGGTCGCCCACCGGCCCTGCGGGGGCAGGCGCAACGTCACCCGCGCGGTGCCGCACGCGTCCAGCGCGGGCGCCAGGAGCCGGCGCAGCCCGGCCGTGAAGTCCGTTCCGGCGGCGTCGTCGTCGCCACCCGCCGGGCGGCGCCGGTCGTCCACGACGTCGACCTCGCACCCGCGCTCGCGGGCCCGGCGCAGGGCGACGCGGACGTCCTCGTCCAGCAGGTCCCGGGCGCGCAGGTCGTCGCGCAGGCGTCGTTCCAGCGTGAGCGCGGCCCGCGACAGCGTGGGCCACGACGGCTCGCCGGGGTCGGTGAGAGCCACCCGCCGCAACAGCGGCACGACGCTGTGCTCCAGGTCCTCGCGGCGCTGCCGCGCGCTGCGGCTGCGGGCCACGGTGGCCGCCCGTTCGGCCACGGACGCGCCCTCGTCGGCCGCGTACCGGGCCACGTCCCGGGCCGTCCGGTCGAACAGCAGGCGCACCCCCACGCCGGCCGTGAACCAGACCAGGGCGGGTTGGTTCAGCGCCGCGAACGTCACCGCCCGGTTCGGCAGGTCCGAGGAGGAGACGCACGCGGCGAGCACGCCCGCGGCGGCCAGCTCGGCGGCCAGCGCGACCAGGGGCCGGCGCCGCAGCACCAGGGCGGCCACCACGATCTGCGTGAGCCCGGGCCACCAGTTGCCGTAGGTCCGCCACAGACCCTCGTCGAGGAACGGGGTGACGGCCAGACCGCTCAGCGGGACGACGGCCGCCATCGCGAGCGCGGCCCGCCGGGACAGCTCGATCGGCCCGCCGAGCAGCGGCCGGACCGCCGCGGCGCTGACGGCCAGCACCACGAGGAGGGCCGCCACCGCCAGCCACGGCCGCCGGTGCTGGTGCTGGTGCAGGGACAGCAGCGCCACCAGCGGACCGTGCGAGAACAGCCAGATGACGGCGCCGAGCAGGCAGGCGCGCTGCACCCGCGTCACGACCGGCTCCCGGGACCGTCCAGCGGGACGCTCAGCAGGACCACCGTGCCCACCCCCGGCGCCGAGCGGACCAGCGCCCGGCCGCCGACGACCACCGCCCGCCGGCGCACCGACACGGCCAGCCCGAGCCGCGGGCTCGCACGGCGGGTGTCGAAACCGGCCCCGTCGTCACGGACCTCGACGCTGAGCCGCCCACCCCCCTCGGGGCCGCCCGCCCGGACCCGGACCCGCACGGTGGGCACGACGCCCTGGCGCGGTCCGTGCCGCAGGGCGTTGCGGACCGCCTCGACGGCCGCGGCCTGCAGCGCCTCGAGGGCCTCGGCGGGCAGCCGGCCCCCGGCCCGCCCCGGGACCAGCTCCAGGACCGTCGCCGGGTGCTGGACCAGGACGGCGTCCCCCAGGCGCTGGACCGCCTCGGTGACGGGCACCGGCCGGGCCGTGCCGGGCTCGCGGTCCGCCTCGCGCGCCACGCTCGTCAGCGCGCGGCCGGCGGCGAGCCGGGCCCGGGCGAGGTCGTCCCCGTCGCGGGCGTGCGCCGTCAGGGACAGCGAGGCCAGCACGTCGTCGTGGACGATGCCGTCCCAGCGCGAGTTCTCCCGCTCGGCGGCCTCGGCCGCAGCGGCCCCGGCCGCGGCGCGCTCCGCCGCCGAGCGCGCCGTCTCCAGCTGCCGCGCCGACCCGCGGACCGCCAGCACCGCGACGGAGGCGGTGATCGCGATGACGACCAGCCCGATCGCCTCCAGCACCGCCACGTCGGCCGGGACGGTCCAGACGCCGGAGACCTGCAGCGCCAGCCGCAGCGCCAGGTGGACCGTCGTCAGGGCCAGCGCACCGCCCAGTGAGGACACCGCCACCGCGCCCGCCCCGACCGTGACGGGGGACAGCGACAGCACCCAGGGGACGTCGTCCTCGGGGCCGGAGGTGACGAGCGGGAAGGTGGCCAGGGCGAGGTCGCCGAGCACCACGAGGGCCCACACCGGTGCGGCCAGCCCCCCGTCACCGGAGGTGGACCCGCCGGTCCGCAGCGCCTGCGCGAACAGGAGGAACAGCACCACGACGTACCCGCCCAGCACCGGCGCGGTCCACCCGGCCGGCGCGTGCGCGCGCCCGCCCGCGACGTTGGCGACCACCGTCGGTGCGGCGGAGACGACGGCCAGGGCGAGCACGAGGGCCAGCACCCGCTGGACCCCGCGCCGCGTCACCGCGGACCCGGGCCGGTGGCCGGCACGCGGTCGGTCGTCGGCACGGGGTCAGTCGTCGGCACGGGGCCGGGGGCGCACGGGGGGCGCCGGGGCGCCGGGAGCGGGCAGGGGGGCGAGGACGCCGTCCTCCACCGCGCGCCGGTACAGCTCCATGCGCGTGTAGGCGGGCCGGTCGAGGGCCGCGTACTTGGCCCGGATGCGCTTGAGGTAGCTCTTGGCCGTCTCCTGCGTCACCCCCAGCCGCAACGCCACCGACCGCGCCGGCATCCCGCCGGCGTACAGCTCCAGGACGCGCCGCTCCTGCGGCGACAGGTGCGAGGTCAGGGTGTCGTCGACCTGCAGGGCCGCAGCCGTCTCGGCCGAGGAGACGGTGTCCCCGTCGGCGACCGAGCGCAGCGCCTCGGCCACGGTGGCCACGGGACGGTCCTTGAGCAGGACCCCCTGCGCCCCGGCCTGCAACGCCTCCAGCGCCTCCGCGTGCTGGCGGCCCTCGGTGTAGACGAGCACGCGCGAGCCGGCCTCGAGGAGGGCGGCGACGTTGCCCGCCGGGGTCGAGTCGTCGCCCAGGCGCAGGTCGAGGAGCACGACGTCGGGGGCGGGGGCGCCGGCGAGCTGGACCATCAGGTCGGGGACGGTGGGGGCCGTGGCGACGAGGACGAGGGCGTCGTCCAGCCGGGCGAGCTCGAGCCGCAACCCGGCGAGGAGGGCGGGGTGGTCGTCCACGGCGGCGATGCGCAGCCGCGGGCGCAGCGCGCCGTCCGTTCCGTCCGGGCCGTCGTGTCGACCCTCAGTCAGTCCCACGGGACCCCCTTCCCCGAGGTGAGGGTAGCGAGGTCCGCGACCTGCGGCGGCTCGGGCCGCCGTGCCCGCACCCCCGAAAGGGGGGTGCCGATCCGGTGTCCGGGGCCACGGGCGTCTGCCAGGATCGCTGTGGGCACCCCGCCGGGGGGACGGGTGGCCCGGCGTGCGTCGGGGGGCGTGGGCAGGACAGAGGGGACGGCGCCCACGGGCACCGTCCCCTCTCCGCGTTCCCAGCCCCTCGGGGTCAGTCGTCCGTGGTGACCAGCCCGATCTGGCAGGTCAGACCGTTGGGGCCGTGGTTGCAGTACCCGTTGGGGATCTTGTCCAGGTACTGCTGGTGGTGGTCCTCGGCGTACCAGAACCGCCCCGCCTCGCTCACCGGACGGATCTCCGTCGTGATGCGGCCGTGGCCGTGCTCGGTCAGCTCGCGCTGGAAGGTCTCCTTCGTGCGCTGCGCCGCCGCGAACTGCTCGTCGGTCGTGGTGTAGACCGCCGAGCGGTACTCCGTGCCGCGGTCGTTGCCCTGCCGGTAGCCCTGCGTCGGGTCGTGGTTCTCCCAGAACACCTTCAGCAGCTGCTCGGGACCCGTCACCGTCGGGTCGTAGGCGACGAGGACGGTCTCGGCGTGTCCGGTGCGGCCGGTCGTGGACTCCTCGTACGTCGGGTTCTTCGTGAACCCGCCCTGAAAGCCGACCGCCGTCGTCACGACCCCCGGCTGCTGCCAGAGGATGCGCTCGGCGCCCCAGTAGCAGCCCATCGCGAAGGACATCACCTCGGTGCCCTCGGGCCACGGGCCCTCCAGCGGCGTCCCGAGGACGGTGTGGGTCGCCGGGACCTCGAAGCGGCGCGTCTCCGAGCCGCGCAGGGCCTCCTCGGCCGGGACCATCGTGGTCTTGTACGGGTTGCCGAACAGCATCCGTCGCTCCCTCCATCGGTGTCGGTCAGGTCAACCACGAGCGGCCCCTTAGCCTTCCCGTGTGACTTCCGACCAGCCCCACGGCTTCTCCACCCGCGCGCTGCACGCCGGTCAGGAGGCGGACCCCGCCACCGGCGCCGTCGTGACCCCGATCTACCAGGTGTCCACGTACAAGCAGGACGGCGTCGGCGCGCTGCGGACCGGCCTCGGCACGGGCTACGAGTACTCCCGCTCGGGCAACCCGACCCGCACGGCGCTGGAGACCCAGCTCGCCTCCCTGGAGCAGGGGGCGGCCGGCTTCGCGTTCGCCTCCGGCCTGGCCGCCGAGGACGCGATCCTGCGCGCGCTGCTGCGGCCCGGCGACCACGTCGTCATCCCCAACGACGCCTACGGCGGGACGTACCGCCTGGTCAAGCGCGTCGCCGAGCCGTGGGGCGTGGAGCACACCCCCGCCGACCTCGCCTCCGTCGACGCCGTCCGCGCCGCCCTGCGGCCGAACACCCGGATGGTGTGGGTCGAGACGCCGACCAACCCGTTGCTGACCGTGGCCGACATCGCGGCGCTCGCCGAGCTGGCCCACTCCGTCGGCGCGCTGCTCGTCGTCGACAACACCTTCGCCACCCCGTACCTGCAGACGCCGCTGACCCTGGGCGCCGACCTCGTCGTGCACTCCACGACGAAGTACGCCGGCGGGCACTCCGACGTGGTCGGGGGGGCGGTCGTCGTGCGCGACGGCGACGACGGGCGCGGGAACTCCCTGGGCGAGCGGATCGGGTTCCACCAGAACTCGATGGGCGCGGTCCCGGGCCCGTTCGACTCCTGGCTCGTCCAGCGCGGCCTGAAGACGCTCGCGGTGCGCATGGAACGGCACTGCGACAACGCCGAGCGCGTCGTGGAGTTCCTGCAGTCGCACCCGCGGGTGACGGGGATCCTCTACCCGGGGCTGCCCGAGCACCGCAACCACGACGTCGCGGCGAAGCAGATGACGCGCTTCGGCGGGATGATCTCGTTCCGCACCGCGTCGGTCGACGACGCGCTCGCCGTGTGCGGGGCCACCGAGCTGTTCACCCTCGGGGAGTCCCTCGGCGGGGTGGAGTCCCTCGTGGAGCACCCGGGCAGGATGACGCACGCCTCGGTGGCCGGGTCGCTGCTGGAGGTCCCGGACGACCTCGTGCGCCTGTCCGTCGGCATCGAGGACGCCGACGACCTCGTCGCGGACCTCGCGCAGGCGCTCGGCTGACGCGTCGGGTCTGCGCCTCGTCGCCTCCCCGCGGTCGGTGATCGGCCCCGGGGAGGCGACGAGGGCCCCCGTGGCGGCTCAGGGCGTGACCGCGGGCGCCTCGTCCGCCTCGTCGGCGTGCGCGACGTGGCGCAGCGAGCGCCAGAGGAGGACGACGAACACCGCCGAGCCGACGAAGGCGAACCAGAACGGGGCCGTCACGCCGTGGTGCTGGGCGAGCACCCCGCCGACCCCGCTGCCGACGGCCAGCCCGCCGAACGTCCCGACCGTGTTGACGGCCCCCACCCGGCCCTGCAGCGCGTGCGGCACGGCACGCTGGCGCACCGTGATCGAGGTCGACCCCCACACGAAGGCGTGGGCCCCGAAGACGAAGAACACCGGCAGCGCGAGCCACGGCGAGCGCACCAGGGCCAGGGCGAGGTGGGTCAGGGTCTCCACGACGAGCCCGATCCTCATGAGGTCGCCCAGCGGGACGTGCCGGGTGATCCACCCGTAGGCCAGGACGCCGACGATCCCGCCGAGGGCACCCGTCGTCGTCACGAGGCCGAACCCGACCGAGCCCAGCCCCAACCGCTGCGTCGCGTACAGGACGAGGACCGACCAGGCCGCGCCGAACGTGATGTTGAAGATGAAGATCGTCGCGACGAGCACGCGCACGGCCGGGTGGTGCGCGGTCCACCGGATGCCCTCCAGCACGTCGTGCCACGGCGTCGCCGGGGGCCGTCCGCCCGCGACGGGTGGCAACCGCAGCCGTCCGACGAAGAGGGCCGCCAGGGCGCACAGCCCCGCCTGCGCCGCGAACGGGGACGCCGCGCCCGCGGTGAACAGGGCCGCGCCCAGCGGGGGCCCGGCGAGCTGGTTCACCGTGACGAACCCCGTCTGGACGCGGGCGTTCGCGATCGCGAGGTCGGCGCGGGCGACGAGCACCGGCGTCAGCGTCGAGGCCGTGTTGTCGGCGAACACCTCGGCCGTGGCGATGAGGAACAGCGCACCGAGGACGACCGGGACGGTGGCCGCCCCCGTCAGGACGACCGTGGCGAGGCCCGTGAGCAGCACCGCCCGCACCACGTCGACGACGAGGACGACGAGCCGCCGGTCGACGCGGTCGGACAGGACACCGGCGCTGAGGCCGAACAGCAGCGGCGGCAGCCACGCCGCCAGGGCTGCGAGCGCGACCGGCAGGGGGTCGCGGGACAGGGAGGCCACGAGGAGCGGTCCCGCGGCCAGCGCCAGACCGTCACCGAGGTTGCTCGCCCAGCTGGAGGCGACGAGCCAGCGGAACCCGGTGCCCAGCCGCCGGGGGAGGACGACCTCGACGACCCGGGCGGTGGTGCTCACCCGGGCACGCTGCCACAGCCCCGTCCGGCCCGGCCACGCCGTTTCCGCGGCCCCGGGTCGGGAGGGCGGGTCAGGAGGCGCGGCGGGCGGTGCGGCCGGCGCGCGAGCGCAGGTAGTCGTCGACGACGTACTGCCCGAGGCGGTCCGGGCTCGGGGACAGGACGCGGCCGCCGTTGCGGCGGGCGACGGCCTCGACGAACCGGCGCAGGCCCGGGTCCTCGCCGAGCATGAACAGGTTGATCGTCGCGCCGGAGCGGGTGAGCAGGTCGACCTCGCGGACGGTCGCGCGGATCGTCTCGGCCGTGGGGGGCCACTGGAAGAACGACTCCGTCGCGTCGCGGCCCTCGACGAGGTGGGCGGTGGGTTCGCCGTCGGTGATGACGAGGACGACGGGTTCGAGGTCGGGGTGCCGGCGCAGGTGGCGGCGGGCGATGCTCAGCGCGTGCTGCAGGTTCGTGCCCTGCACGAAGTCCGGTTCGACCTCGGCGAGCTCGCCGACCGTCATGGGCAGGGCGTGCAGGCCGAACCCGACGATCTGCAGCTCGTCGTGGGCGAACTTCGTCGAGATGAGGTGCGACAGCGCCAGGGCCGTCTCCTTCATCGGGCCCCACCGGCCCTCGGCGGCCATCGAGAACGACAGGTCGACGCACAGGGCGACGGCGGCCCCGGCGCGCCGTTCGGTCTCGACGACCTCGAAGTCCTCCCAGGACAGCCGGACGGCCCCCGCCGCGCCGGTCGCAGCCCCCCGTTGGAGGGCGTTGGACACGGTGCGCACGACGTCGAGGGGCTGCTCGTCGCCGAACTGCCAGCGCCGCGTCGCCCCGGTGGGTTCCCCGCCGGCACCGGCGTCGGTGTTGTCGTGGTCGCCGCGGCCGCCGGCGTCCAGCCGGCCCAGGACCTCCCGCAGCGCCGTCTGCCCGAGCCGGCGCAACGCCTTGGGGGACAGGGTGAGCCCGTCGGCCGAGCGGGACAACCACCCCTGCCGCTGCAGTTCGCGTTCGAGGTCGCGCAACCGCTGCAGCTCGTCGGCCGCACCGCGGCCGAGCTGGCGTTCCAGGGCGTCCACGTCGACGTCGTCGAGGGTGGCGCCGGGGTGCTCCTGGCCGAGCTGGTCCAGGAGGTCGTCGAGCTCGGAGATGTCCTGCAGCGCGTCGGCGGCCTCGCCGTACCCCAGGGGTTCGCCCTGCCCGCGGACGCGTTCGCCGCGGGTGGAGTCCAGGTCGGGGCGCAGGGCGCGCAGGTTGTCGCCCAGCTGCGCCATCTGGGCCTCCAGGTCGGGGTCGTCGCCCATGGCCTGCTGCATGAGCGAGGACAGCTCCTCGCGCTGCTGCGGGGACAGGGAGCGCATGAGCCGGGAGGCCGCCGCGGCCCGGCGGGCGAGCGCGTCGACGAGGTCGTCGAGGTTCTCGATCCCCTCCTCGCCGAGGGTGTCGCCGTGCTTGGCCATGAACTCCGCGAAGTCCTCGGGGGTGTCCTGGCCGCGGGCCTTCTTGGCGAGCAGTTCGTTGAGGTCGCTCATCATCTCCTTGAGCGCCTGCATCGTCTCGGGGCTGCCGTTGCGCAGCGCGTCCTTCATGCCGCGGAACTGCTGGCCGACGACGTCGTCGCGCAGGCGGTCGAGGATCTGCTGGTACTGCTGCCGGGCCCGTTCGCTGGCCCAGCGGTAGTCCTCGAGGTCTCGCACGGCCTGGGCGGTGGAGCGGGGGAGGGCGTCCAGGCGCGTCTCGGCGAACCGCGCGTCGTCACCGTCGCGGCCGGCCAGCTCCTCGCGCTCGGCGGCGAGGGCCTGGTCGAGCTGGGCGCGGGCCTGGGTGAGCGCGCCGTCGAGGTCCCCGCGGCGGGCGGCCTCCCGGCGCAGCCGGGCGGCGCGGGCACGCAGCTCGTCCAGTCCGGAGCGGCCGTCCGGGCCGCGGCGGAGCATGTCCCGCAGCGCGTCCCGCAGCGACCCGCCGGACAGGACCTCCCGCCCGACGCGGTCCAGCGCCGAGCGCACGTCGTGGGGCGGAGCCAGCGGGTCGGGGCCACCCGCCCACTCCCCGTACCGGTACCGGCCACCCCGTCGCCTGCTCCACGCGTCTCGAGCCACGTCGGCACGCTACGTCGCGGGTCCGACGCCCGCCACGGGTCGGGGGGTGCGGCCGGTGCCCCGGGACCGCCGGAGCGTCGGCCGCAGCGCCGCAACCATGACAGTTTGTCTGGACAAAGAGGGTCGCCCGGATGGCATGATGGCCCCCGACCACCCCGGTGGGCGACGACCCGCCGGCCAGCTCGCGCCAACGACGTCCGAGGAGGGCATCCCGTGACCACCACGACCGGCCAGACCCCCAGCAGCACCGCCGGTGCCACCGGCTCGACCGGGGGGTTGCCGCACGTCGGGCACTGGATCGCCGGGGCGAGCACGCCGGGGTCCGGGCAGCGGGTGGGGGACGTGTACGACCCGGCCACGGGCCGGCGCACCAAGACCCTCGCCCTGGCCGCCGAGGCCGACGTGCAGGCGGCGGTGGCCGCCGCGAAGGAGGCGTTCGAGGGCTGGCGGGACACCTCCCTGGCCCGGCGCACCACGATCCTGTTCGCCTTCCGGGAGCTGCTGAACCAGCGCAAGGGCGAACTGGCGCAGATCATCACCGCCGAGCACGGCAAGGTCGTCTCCGACGCGCTGGGGGAGGTCTCGCGCGGGCAGGAGATCGTGGAGCTGGCGTGCGGGGTGAACCACCTGCTCAAGGGCGCGTTCGCCGAGAACGCCTCCACGAAGGTCGACGTGTACTCGCTGCGTCAGCCGCTGGGGGTGGTCTCGATCATCTCCCCGTTCAACTTCCCGGCGATGGTGCCGATGTGGTTCTTCCCCCTGGCCATCGCCGCGGGGAACACCGTCGTGCTCAAGCCCAGCGAGAAAGACCCCTCGGCGGCGAACTTCATCGCGCAGTTGTGGAAGGACGCCGGGCTGCCCGACGGGGTGTTCAACGTGCTGCACGGGGACAAGGTCGCCGTCGACGGCCTGCTGGAGCACCCGGACGTGGCGTCGGTCTCCTTCGTGGGCTCGACCCCCATCGCCCGGTACGTGTACGAGAGCGCCACCCGGCACGGCAAGCGCGTGCAGGCCCTGGGCGGGGCGAAGAACCACATGCTGGTCCTGCCCGACGCGGACCTGGACCTGGCCGCCGACGCCGCGGTCAACGGCGGGTTCGGTTCGGCCGGGGAGCGGTGCATGGCCGTCTCGGCGCTGGTGGCGGTGGACTCGATCGCCGACGCGCTGGTCGAGAAGATCACCGAGCGGGTGGCGACGTTGCGCACCGGGGACGGCCGCCGCGGGTGCGACATGGGCCCGCTGGTGACGGGGGCGCACCGGGACAAGGTCGCCGGCTACGTCGAGGCCGGGGTGGCCGAGGGTGCTGAACTGGTCGTGGACGGGCGCGAGGTCGTCCCGGACGCGGCCGACGACGACGCTGCGGCCGAGGGGTTCTGGCTGGGGCCGACGTTGTTCGACAAGGTCGGTGCGGACATGTCGATCTACACCGAGGAGATCTTCGGGCCGGTCCTGTCGGTGGTGCGGGTCGGCGGCTACCAGGAGGGTCTGGACCTGATCAACGCCAACCGGTACGGCAACGGGGTGGCGATCTTCACCAACGACGGGGGTGCGGCGCGCCGGTTCCGCAACGAGGTGCAGGTCGGGATGGTCGGCATCAACGTGCCGGTCCCGGTGCCGGTGGGGTACTTCTCCTTCGGGGGCTGGAAGCAGTCGTTGTTCGGTGACACCCACGCCCACGGGACCGAGGGCGTGCACTTCTTCACCCGCGGCAAGGTCGTGACCGAGCGGTGGCTGGACCCCTCCCACGGGGGCCTGAACCTGGGGTTCCCCCAGAACGACTGACCCCTGGTGACCTCTGGCGCGACGGGCACCCGGTCGTTGCGGAGGTGCGCGCGCGGTGGTGGATCGACACTGTCCGCGTGCGCACCCTCCCGCGGTGGCGCGACCGGTCCCACGGGGTTCCCCGGGGGATCGACCTCGCCGTCCTCTACGCCCTCGTCGTGCTGGTCGTCTTCGCCGGCCTGCACACCCGGTCCCTCGCCGACCGCGCCCGGTTCGTGCAGGAGTCCAGCACGAACCTGGACAACCTCCGGCGCTCACCGTTCCGGGTCATCGTGCTGTCCTCGGTGGTCGTCCCGCACTGGGTCGGGCTGCTGGTCCTCGTCCCGCTCGTGGTGGGTCTGATCGCGGTCCAGCGGTGGCTGGGCCGCCTGGCGACCCTCGTCGCCTTCGGGTTCGGCCACGTGGGGGCGACCCTCGTCGTCGCCACCGTCCTGGCCGCCGGCCTGACGCACGGCCGCCTCGACCCGGCCGTCGCCCGCGCCCCCGACGTCGGGGTGAGCTACGGCCTGGCCTGCGTCGTCGGGGTGCTCACCGCCCGGGTGCCGCGGTGGGCCCGGGTCCCTTGCGCCGTCCTGCCCCTGGCCACGCTCGTCACGGTGCTGGTGCTCGCCCCCGACTTCACCGCCCTGGGGCACGTCGTCGCGCTGCTCACCGGGCTCGGCCTCGCGGTGCTCGTGCACCGCGGGGCCGCGCGGCCTGCTCAGCTGCCGTAGACCGTCCGCCCGTCGTCGAGGACGAGCTTGTCCAGGCGACGGGTCAGGTGCAGGGACTCCAGGACGAACTCCACCCCCGACGCCGCCCGGCCGGGGGTGGCGTCGGCCAGTCCCAGCCGGTCCAGGACCTGCGCGAGACCGGGGACCGTCCCGACCTGCTCGAGCAGCCGCTCGGCGGGCACCAGGTCGCCCGTCTCGATGGTCTTGCCCTCGGTGACGAGCTCGGAGAAGCCCGACAGCTCCGCCCCGCCCAGCAGCGACCGGTACGTCTCCGCGATGGCCGTGCGCAGCAGGTGCTCCAGGACCTCGACCTCCCGGCCCTCCTCGCCCTGCTCGAACTCGACCTTGCCGCCGAGCACGCTGACGACGGTGTGCAGGTCCCCGACGCGCGCCACCGGCTCGGTCGCCTCCCCGGACAGGGCGTGCCGGCGCAGCGCGGCCGCCGAGACGGTCTCGGCCGCGGCGATGGAGAAGCGGGCCGAGACGCCCGAGGCGGGGTCGACCGAGGGGGACTCGCGGACCCCGCGGGTGAAGCGGGCGATGACCTCCAGCAGGTGCTCGGGCACCTCGGCCACCGTGGCGGCCTCCTGCCGGACGAGGTCCACCTCCAGGGACAGCTCGAGGGGGTAGTGGGTGCGGACCTCGGCGCCGAAGCGGTCCTTGAGCGGGGTGATGATCCGCCCGCGGTTGGTGTAGTCCTCCGGGTTGGCGCTGGCGACGAGCAGCAGGTCCAGCGGCAGCCGCAGCTGGTAGCCGCGGACCTGGATGTCGCGCTCCTCCAGCACGTTGAGCAGCGCGACCTGGATGCGCTCGGCGAGGTCGGGCAGCTCGTTGATGGCGAAGACCCCGCGGTTGGTACGGGGGACGAGGCCGAAGTGGATCGTCTCGGGGTCCCCGAGGGTGCGTCCCTCGGCCACCTTGACGGGGTCGACGTCGCCGATGAGGTCGCCGACGGAGGTGTCGGGCGTGGCGAGCTTCTCGCCGTAGCGCAGCGAGCGGTGCAGCCACTGCACCGGCAGGTCGTCGCCCTCGGCCACCACGCGCCGCCGGGACGCCGGCGTCAGCGGGGCGTAGGGGTGCTCGTTGAGCTCGGAGCCCTCGATGACGGGGGTCCACTCGTCGAGCAGGCCCACGAGGGAGCGCAGCAGGCGCGTCTTGCCCTGGCCGCGTTCACCGAGCAGGACGACGTCGTGCCCGGCCAGCAGGGCCCGCTCGAGCTCGGGCGCGACGGTGTCCTCGTAGCCGACGACACCGGGGAATCGGTCCTGCCCGGCGCGCAGGCGTTCGACGAGGTTGGCGCGCAGCTCCTCCTTGACGGAGCGGTGCTCGTGGCCGGAGGCGCGCAGGGCGCCGAGCGTGCGGGGCAGGTCGGCGGGGGGTTGCAGGGGGAGCGTGGACGTCTCGCGGGTGCTCACACGGGCGAACCTACGTCCGTGCGCGCCGAACGGCCACGGGTACCGGTCCCCGGTGGATCCGGGACCGGTCCGGGGCCACCGCGCGCTCGCGCGTGCTGCCGCGTGCTCGTGCGTGCTCGGGTGTGACGGACTCGTGCGCGTGCTCCGCACCGCGCGCCCGCGCAGGAGCCGCAGGGGCAGGATGACCCCGTGCGACCGTCGTCCCCCGATCAGCGCCCCTACGTCAGCCCCGCGGTGCGGCTGGCGGCGGAGTGGTCCTGGCGGTTCCTCGTCGTCGTCGCCGGCGTCGTGCTGCTGGCCTACGGCCTGAGCTTCGTCTCCGAGATCGTCATCCCGGTCCTCATCGCCCTGCTCGTCACGGCGCTGCTGGCGCCGGTGGTCAACCGGCTGCACCACCGCCTGCGGGTGCCGCGGGGGCTGTCGGTCCTGGTGACGATGCTCGTCACGGCCGGTGTCGTCGCGGGCCTGGTCACCATCGTCGGCTCGCAGGCCTCCGAGCAGTTCCCGCAGCTGCAGCAGCAGGCCGCCCAGGGCGTCTCGGAGGTGGAGCGCTGGCTGTCCGACGGCCCGCTGCACCTGACGTCGACGGCGATCTCCGACTACGTCCAGCAGGCGCAGGACGCGATCTCGCAGAACCGCGAGACCCTCATCGCGGGCGCCACCGGTGTCGTCGCGACGGCCGGGCACGTCATCGCCGGTTTCTTCATCTGCCTGTTCACGGCGTTCTTCTTCCTGCTGGAGGGCCGGCGCATCTGGTCCTGGCTGCTGCACCTGCTGCCGGTCCCCGCCCGTGATCCGCTCGACGACGCGTCCCGGCAGTCCTGGGTGACGCTGACGCACTACATGCGCGCCACGATCGTCGTCGCCTTCACCGACGGGGTGGGCGTCGCGATCGGGGCGGCGATCCTGCAGGTGCCGCTGGCGACCTCGCTGGGTCTGCTCGTCTTCCTCGGCGCGTTCATCCCCATCGTGGGGGCGCTGCTGTCCGGGACGGTGGCCGTCCTCGTCGCGCTGGTCGCGCACGACTTCGTGACCGCGCTCATCATGCTCGGCGTGGTGCTGCTCGTGCAGCAGATCGAGAGCCACCTGCTGCAACCGTTCCTCATGGGCCGCGCCGTCGCGGTGCACCCGCTCGCCGTCATCCTCGCGGTGGCCGGCGGGGCGTCGGTCTTCGGGATCGTGGGCGCGCTGTTCGCCGTCCCGACGGTGGCGGTGCTGAAGTCCGGGATCTCGACCCTGGCCCGCGGCGGCCGGCCGGACGAGGAGGTCGAGGAGATCACCGCCTCGGACGCACCCCTGGCTCCCGACGAACCGGCCCCGAACGACGGGACCGAGCACGAGGACGTCGAGGGCGGGACGCAGGCCGACCCGGTGGAGCGCTGAGAGGGGGCCGGGTGTCCGGACGCCCCCCGGGCGGCGGTGCGCCCGGACGGCGTCCGGACGCGGGGTCCGTCGCTCAGCCGGTGTAGGGCTTGGTGTCCACGACCTTGACCGGGAACTCCTTGCCGCTGGGGGCGGTGTAGGCGACCTCGTCGCCCGCCTTCTTCCCGAGGATCGCCGAACCCAGCGGGGACTTCTCCGAGTACACGTCCAGACCGGCGGCGTCGCCCATCTCGCGGCTGCCCAGCAGGAACGTCATCTCGTCCCCGGCCAGCTCCACCGTCACGACGTGGCCGAGCCCGACCTCGCCGGCGGCCGACGCCGGCGCCTCGCCGACCTGAGCGGTCTCGAGCAGGTGCCGCAGCTGGCGGATGCGCAGCTCCTGCTTGCCCTGCTCCTCCTTGGCCGCGTGGTAGCCCGCGTTCTCCTTCAGGTCGCCCTCCTCGCGCGCCTGCTCGATGCGCTTGGCGAGCTCCGTGCGGCCCTCACCGGAGAGGTGCTCGTACTCGCCCTTGAGCCGGTCGTAGGCGTCCTGGGTCAGCCACGTGGTGCTGCCGGTGGTCGTCTCGCTCACGGTCTGCTCCCTGTCACGTACCTGTCGGGGTGCCTCCTGCACCCCGGCGCAAAAAACCGAGTCGCCCGGCCCCGCGACCGCGGGAGCGAGCGACTCGAAACGCCCAGACTAGCTCCGGAACGCTCAGCGCTCCACCGCTGAACAGGACTCGACCCCCACCGTGACGGCCCGCGAGGTGGTCCTGACCTGCACGGACTCCTGGACGTCGGTGTCCTGCGAGGCGGGCAAGTCGACCTGGACGAGACCCACCTCCGCGGAGGAGGAGTCGAGGGCGTGCACCTGGCAGCGCACCTGCGTCCCGGCGGGCCGGGTCACGCTGAAGCGGATCTGCGCGGTGCGGTCGTCGACGACCTGGTGGCTGATCTCGGTGAAGGAGGGGCCCTGGGACTGCGCGACCGCGAGCCACCCGCCGTAGGCCAGCACGAGCAGGCCGCCGACGACGGCCGCCGCGAGCCGGGCCGGGCGCCGGTACCACGGCTGCTCGGGGCGGGGGCGCCGTCCGTACCGCTGCGCCAGCACGTCCGCCGGGACGTCGGACCGGGACGGGCTCACAGGGTGGCTCCCGAGGTGGAGGGCGGTGCTCGTGCGGCACCGCGGATCGGCGAAGATGGACCTCGATGGTCGCACCCCACGCCGGGAGGTCGCGACGCCGGAGAGTGTGAGAGGAGCCACGGTGGCGGAGACGTTGCGGCTCATGGCCGTGCATGCCCACCCGGACGACGAGTCCAGCAAGGGTGCGGCGTCCATGGCCAGGTACGTGGCCGAGGGCGTCGAGGTGCTCGTCGTGTCGTGCACGGGCGGCGAGCGCGGGGACGTGCTCAACCCGCGGCTGAAGGAGAACGCGCAGCTGCTGCGCGACATGGGGGAGTACCGGCGCCACGAGATGGCCGAGGCGGCCCGCATCCTCGGGGTCCAGCACCGCTGGCTCGGGTACGTCGACTCCGGGCTGCCCGAGGGCGACCCGCTGCCGCCGCTGCCGGCGGGGTGCTTCGCGCTGACGCCGGAGGAGTTCACCGTCGACGCGCTCGTGCACGTCGTGCGCGAGTTCCGCCCGCACGTCATGACGACGTACGACGAGTCCGGCGGGTACCCCCACCCGGACCACATCATGACCCACACGGTGTCCTTCGCGGCCTTCCACGCCGCGGCCGACGCCGACCGGTTCCCGCAGGCCGGGCCCGCGTGGCGGACCTCCAAGCTCTACTACCACGCGAGCTTCTCGCGGGACCGGATGCGCACCTTCCACGAGGCGCTCATCGCGCGGGGCGAGGAGTCCCCGTTCGCGGAGTGGATGAAGCGCATCGCCGAGGAGGAACCGGGCAAGCGCAGGGAGCTGGAGATCACCACGCGCGTGCAGTGCGGGGAGTTCTTCGAGACGCGCGATCGCGCCCTGCTGGCGCACGCCACGCAGATCGACCCCGACGGCTGGTTCTTCGGGGTCCCGCTGGACCTGCAGCGGGAGCTGTGGCCGACCGAGGACTACCACCTCGCGATCAGCCACGTCCCGACGACGGTGCCCGAGGACGACCTGTTCGCCGGGCTGCGGGAGGACCGGTGACCACGGCGCTCGTGCTCGCCGCGACGCCCACGCCGAGCGGCACCGGGACGCCGAAGGTGGACGCCGACCTCGTCACCCCGGGCCTGTGGGGTTTCGTCGCCCTGTTCGTCCTCGCGGTCGCGGTCTACTTCCTCGGCCGCAGCATGGCCCGGCGCATCCAGCGGGTGAACCACCGCGCCCGGCTGGAGCAGGAGGAGCGCGCGGCGGCACAGGCCCAGGGGGCCGGCCCGGAGCAGGAGCCGCCGGCTCAGCGCTGAACGGGGCGCACGGGTGTCGTCCCGTCGGGGCGCCGCAGGTGCGCCTCGACGGCGGCCAGCACCGCCACGGCGTCGCGGCCGTTGCGCACGTCGAGGGCGTCCGGGACACCGGTGGCCGCCGCGGCGCGCAGCCGGTCCACGGCCCGCGCGAAACCCTCCGGCGGGGTGCCGGTGAACCGGGGCAGGTCGTGCCGCCCGCCCGGGCCCCACACCGTCGCGAACGACCCGCCCGTGCCCTCGGGGGCGGTCAGCGTCAGCGACAGCGTCGTCCCGGCACCGTCGCGGTGCTCCAGGGCGACACCCACCGCGTCGCGCGGTCCGCGGGCGGCGGCCACGGCGACGACCTCGCCGAACAGGGACCGCACGATCGACAGCGCGTGCGGGCCGGTGTCCCACAGCCCGCCGCGCTCGCGCCGCCAGCGCGATCCCGCGTACGGGTTGCCGGGGGTGTCGATCGACCCGGCCCAGCGGAACACCCCGCCCTCCCAGGGGCCGTGCTCGGCGGCCAGCGCCGCCATCTGCGCCAGCCAGTCGGTGATCTCCGGCATGAACAGGTAGGTCAGGAACTCCACGCTGGAGACCCCGCCCCGCTGCACCGCCTCGGCGAGGCGGTCGGCGGCGGCGAGGTCGGTCGCGACGGGTTTGTCGAGCAGCACGTGGACACCTGCGTCGGCGGCGCGGACGGCGAGGTCGGCCTGCACGTCCGGCGGCAGGGCCAGGGTCACGGCGTCGACCCGCCCGAGGAGGTCGGTCAGGCCCTCCTCCCCGCTCCAGGAGCCGGCCCTGAACTCCGCCGCGGCCGCTCTCGCGCGGTCGGCGTCGCGGCCCCAGAACCCCGCGAACTCCACGTCGGGGTGGCCCGCCAGGGCACGGCCGTGCGTCGTGCGGGCCCAGTGGCCCGTGCCGAGCACGGCGAAGCGGGTGGGGGTGGAGGTCGGGCGGGGCGTCGCGTCGGAGGGCACGCCCGGACGCTACCGGCCCCGGCGCGGGCGGGCGGGCGGGCGGTGCGGGGACGACGGGGTGCGATGCCGGACCGCCTCGCCCCGTCCACCAGCCCGTACCTGTCCCTGCCGACGACGGGTGGGTCCTGCCGCGCCTCTGGCCCGGGCGTCCGGCACCCCTGAGGAGCGTGGTCACCGTGGAGGGCCGGGGCGAGACCCGACGCCTGCGCCGCGTCGAGGGCGTCTCGATCGAGGAGGTCGGCTGAGGCGTCGGCGTCGCCCGCGACACGGTCCGCCGCAGCCCGGCGATCCGCATCGGCTGCGCGGCCGCCGATCTCGAGGTGGGCACCGCCGACCACGCCACCTGCTCATCGACGGCGGACGTGGGCCCGGCGCCGTGCCGGGCCCACGGCGCCGCCGCGACGCCCCCCCGTGCTGCCGGCGGCGCAGCGGCCTGGACGAACGCACCGACCGCACCCCGGTCCAGCGCCTCAGCTGCTCAGGGGCGCCGCAACAGCCGGTCCGAGCTCACACGTGCGTCCCGGGAACCGTGTTCCCCGGGTGCGACCGCGGTGGAACACCAGTCTCTCGGGAGCGTTGCCCGGAAGCCTCCCTCAGCCCCGGGCCTCGACCGGGGCGAGTCAGCAGCCGGTGTTGCTGAACGTCTGGTTCCCCGAGCCGGCCCCGACACGGACCGAGCCGCTCCTGCAGAGTCGGTTGTGCGTGACCTTGATGCTGCTGAGGTTCCCCGCGAAGTCGATGGCGTTACCGCCGTTGTCGTGGAAGTCGTTGCCCTGGCCGGGGGCGCCACCGACGATGATGTTGCTGGCGCTGCCGCTGGTTCCGTAGATCCCGGTGCGAAGGCTGAGGGGGGAGCCCCAGAACTCGTTGCGCTGGATCGTGAGGTTGTAGATGCGGTCGTTGCTGCTGGTGTAGGCGAGCTGCATGGCCGAGCCGTGGTTGCCACCACGAACTCTGTTGCCCACGTAACGCACGTCGTGCACGGACCCGTTCATCGTGTGAGCGACGAGGCCGTCATCGCCGTCGGTTCCCCGGCGCTGGTCGACGTCGTTGCCGGTGACGTCACCGAAGGAGGAGTTCAGCACGTGGATCCCGTCGAGCTGGTCGTACCTGCCGTTCGTCGCGCTGCGGGTGGTGCTGCGGGTGATGCAGAAGTTCTTGCTGTCGGCGGCCACGATCGAGTACGTGAACGGGTTGCGGGTCCGCACCCCGTCCACGACGGCGTTGACCGAACCGCGGACGTCGACGAGGTACTCGCTGAGGCGACCGTCGACGTTCCCGTTGAGCACGTCACCGCTCTGGTCGGCGACGAGGTTGGTGACGGTGACGTCGCGCGCGCCGTTGGTGGTGATGACGGGATAACCACCGCGGGGTCCGGTGTGGCTGAGGAAACCGGGACCGGCCTTGAGGACGGTGGCAGAACCTCTGCCCTGCAGCTTCACGCCGGTGCGCAGCACCAGGTGGCCGTTGAGGGTGAACGTCCCGCGGGGGATCTTCACGACCCCGCCGCCAGCGGCGCCGGCGCGGTCGATGGCGGACTGCAGGCCCGCCGTGTCGTCACGCCCGTCGTCGGCGGTGATCCCCGTGGGGGTGAAGGGGGTGGTCTTCGTGGCGCCCGTGGCGCCGCTGAGCCGGCAGTCCGCGGTCGTCGACGTGGCGGCGTTCGCCGAGCCGGCCGTACCGACCGCGGCCGCGACCAGCAGGCCACCGGCGAGCAGGACGTGGAGGGAGGGGGACAGGGTGCGCTTGAACAAGGGAAGACCCGATCGTTGAGTGCAATGGGGGGCTTGCACACTGCCGATCGGCCGATCGGGGGGTCCGCTTGAGCCGAAAGTGCTGCCGACTGTCGATCATGGCGACGGAGAGTGATCGAACAGGACAGAGATTCGACTGGTGGTGATCAGAACGATCACTGCAGCGCTCCAGCACCCGTCAATCGTCTCTCCCGGCCGAGCGGGGCTCGAAGCAGGGTCGGTGCTACACCCCGGCGACGGAGTTCGCTCTCAGCAGTGTCCCCGTCCGACCCAGGAACTCCCCGCTCGCGACGGACGTGTTGTGGCTCACGACGACGTCCTCGGTGGGGACCTCCGCGAAGTCCACCGCCGCACCACCGTTGTTCCAGAAGGCGTTCCCACCGGCCGCGTCGCCACCCACGATGACCCGCCGAAGCATCCCGCCGGCTGACCACTGCCCTGAGCGCAGGCCGCGGGGGGAGTCGTAGAAGAAGTTGTTGCGGACGACCACGTCGTGCAGCGTCGCACCGCCCACCGCGAGTTGCATCGCCGAACCGTGTCGGCCGCCGCGCACCCGGTTGTCGCGGAAGACGACGTCGTGGCACGGCTGAGTGATCGTGTGCGCGACCAGGCCGTCGTCGCCGTCGTCGCCGCCACCTTGGTCCACGTCGTTCCCGATCACCTCGCCGTAGCGCGATCCCAGCACGTGGATGCCGTCCAGCTGGGTGTAGCGACCCGACGTCGACACGGAGGTTCGGCAACCACGCACGCTGAAGCGGCTCGAGCCCACGATCGCGATCGAGTAGGTGAAGGGGTTGCACGTCGTGACCTCCTCGAGGAGGAGGTTCTCGCTGTGGCGGCCGTCGACGAGGTACTCGACGAGGCGCCCGGGCACGTCGGCGTCCAGCGCGTCGCCGCTGTGGTCGGCGGTCAACGCCGCGATCGTCACGTCGTCGGCGCCCTCGGTGGTGAGGAGCGGGTGACCCCCGTGAGGACCTGTGCGGCTGAGGAAGTCGGGGCCCGCTTTCAGCACGGTGCCCGAGCCGTCCCCGCGCAGGGCGACGCCGGACCGCAGCCTGATCGGGGCCTCGGTCAGGTACGTGCCGCGCGACAACCGCACCACCCCGCCCCCGCCGGCGTGCGCCACCTCGATCGCGGCCTGCACGGCTGCGCCCGTCCTCGCTTCCGGGACGTGCACCCGGCCGCCCACGGCTCCGCTGGCCGGCTCGAGCTGACCCTGCGAACGGCGTTCACGCACTGCAACCCCCGTCGCCAGTGGCAGGGTGAGCAGACCCAGCAGCACCCCCCGCCGCCTCCGCGGCGTCCTCCCCGCTCCCATCAGCGCCGCCCGGGGCGCCGTCCCCGGTGGGCCGTCGCCCTCGCGAGAGTCAGTTCTCCGGCGCGGTGGCGAGGCTGCCGGCAGGAGCCGTCGGCGTCCAAGGTGTCGCGCACGAGTCGACGGTACTTGTCGAGGCGGTGCAGACCGACGTGCTCCTGCGCGTGCTCCGCCGCTGCCGCCCCCGCCAGAGACCGTGCGCCCACGTCGGTCGACATCGACACCATCGCCTCCCGAAGGCTGTCCACCTCGAACGAGGCGACCACCTCACCGCACTCCGGGGCGATCCAGTCCAGCTGGGGGAGGTCGAAGCGCACCACCGGCCGCCCGCGGGCCATCGCCTCCAGGGCGGCGAGGCTGAAGCTCTCCTCCCGGGAGGACACGACCAGGAAGGCGCACCCCGCCAGCAGGTCCTCCTTCTCCTGCCCGTGCACGGAACCGATCCACTGCACCCGCGGGCCCGCGGCCACGACCAGCTCGCGCAGCTTCTCCTCCTCCTGAGGACGGCCGGCGCCCGCGACGACCAGCGGCAGCAGCCGCTCCGCACCGGGCCCCGAGTAGGCCTCGAGGAGGAGATCCAGACCCTTCTGGGTGATGTCGATGCGCCCGAGGAAGAGGGCGTAGGTCCCCTCCGTCACGTCCGGGGGGGTCCGGGGAGGTGCCGGCACGACGTTGGGGATGAGGTGGACGCGGACGGCGGAGCTGAACTCCTGCACGGCGTCGCGGTCGCGCGCGTTGAGCACCACGATGTCCCGGTAGCGGCGCAGCAACCGTCGTTCCAGCAACAACGGCACGCGGGTGCCGTAGCGGCGTGCCATCTCGCGTCCGGACAGCGCCTGGGCCAAGCCGATGACGGGCCGCCGGGTCACCAGGGGCAGCAGGTTGCTCGACAACGGCGGGGTGAAGCTCTCGATCCACGCGTCGTAGCGCAGCAGCACCGCGACGAACGGCAGCATCAGGGCCCAGATCGCCTGGCCGAGACGCGGCCCCGCCCACACCACGGGCAGCTGCAGGTGGTGGATGCCGCCGCGGTCCAAGCGGCGCCAGCGCCGGCCACCGGTGACCACGAGGACGTCGCAGTCCCGGGCGAGCCGGGCCGCGACAGCGCGGACCACCGCCGGACCGCCGCCGGCGTAGTGGGGGTTGTCGAAGTCGTCGTAGATGGAGATCACGACACGTGGAGCGTTCACGATCGGCGTGCACCCCCGTGCTGGGCGGGTTCGACCGGCCGATCCGGCCGCCTCCCGGTCACCCCCGCCGCGCTGGACGCCGCAGCGAGGACGACCCGTCGCGCGGAGGCGGTGGTGGCACTCACGGGGAACCGCTCGAAGTGGTAGGTCGACCACCGGAGCGGCGCCGCCCCGAACTTCGCCTTGTACTCGGCCAGCGGGCTGCCCTCGTCGGACTCCCCGAAGGAGTAGAACCGGTGTCCGGCGGCCTGCGACTCCTCGATGGCCAGGTGGTGCAGCAACGCGTTCGCGTGCGTCCGCGCGGCGAGGGCGCGGTCCATCGCACCGCGCCAGTAGAAAGCGTGGTCCGACCCGTGCAGCACCACGATCGAGGCCACCGGTTCGCCCTCGCGCCAGGCGCTCCACGTCACGAAGGCGTCCCCGAGGACCTGGGCCAGAGCGGCGAGGTGCCGGGGCGGTTCGGCGAAACGGGCGTGCACCCGGGCCAGGGCCAGCGGCTTGCCGCCGGCCAGCGCCCACCGGTCGACGGAGAGGCGGTAGAGCCGGTCGAAGTCCGCCAGCACCGTCCCGCCGACGTCGCGGCGCACCTCCAACCCGGCTCGCTCGGCTCGCCGGACGCTGCGTCGCACGTTGGTGGAGTAGCCCGCCCAGGCGCCACCGCGAGGGCCGGGCAGCGGGAGCACCTGCGTCAGGTGGTGGTCCTGCGCCCGCGCCCCGGTGGGTGGAGCCGTCCAGCAGGGGGCCCACGGCGACGGGGCCACCGACAACCGCAGCCCGCGGTGGCGTGCGGCGTCCGCCGCCACGAGGGCCGAGTCCTCGGGGGTGACGCGCCCGTCCGAGGCGAGGATCCCGCCGTAGCCGAGGCCGTGGGGCCACGAAGCGGCGACGGCGACCGGGCCACGGCCCCGAGCGACCAGGGGCAGCAGGAGCTCCCGGCCCCCCGGGAGGGAGTACAGCCGGCTCGCGTCCCGGTGACCCATCGCCGTCAGCCCGTCCAGCCACCGGGGGGTCTGGGTCAGCAGCGGCTGCCGGACGCCTTCGAGGACCCGCAGCCACGCGCTGCGCGTCGCCGGAGCGGTGACGACCGAGCGCCGCTCGCGGGACCCTGTGCGGCACAAGGGTTCCTCCCCGGCGCGGGGGAGGGTGTCCTCCACCTCCTCAGGGGTCGTTCCCATCGGGTCCACGCTCCTCACGGCTCCGTAACCAGGCTGGCGCTCGGGACGTACAGCTCGTCCGGCAGGTCGGGCACGCCCTGCGGGAACAGGGCCCGCGCCTGGGTCCCGTAGCGCTCGACGAGATCGCGCTTGGGGAAGGCCCCTGCCGGTACCACGACGCGCACCAGGTGGTGGCGGCGCAGGAACGCCGCGTCGGGCGCCGCGCGCAAGGCGTACGGGACGTCGGCGTAGTACACGACGGCCGCACCGGTTCCCGCCGCCACGTCGCGGACGAGGACGTGGTCGACGTGGGACCCGATCCCCAGGGGGGCCACCAGAACGGCGGGTCCTGACGAGCGCACGCGCTCGACGAACTCCTCCACCGCCCGCACCGTCGCCTCGTCACGCCGCGAGACCTGTCCGGAGGCGACGTGCAGCCGGTAGGTCGGGTAGACGTGACCCAGCTCCGGCACCAGCCGCCGCAGCAGTCCCGTGCCCCGCCGTGGGGCGCGCCGGCGGAACAGGGCCTCGGGCAGTCCGCCGTGGACCCACTGCGAACCGGCGCTCTCCAGCGCGAGCGCGTCCTCCTCCCGACGCGCCACGTACAGCTGCTCGGCCGACCCGGCCCCGCACTGGCGGACGAAGGCTCGCGCCGACAGCGTGCTCGCCGGGCCGGACCCGGTGAACGCCGTGGCCACGATCGTCTCCGCGGCTCCCGTCAGGGCGAGCAGGAGGTTCCCGCAGGAGAGCGCCGCGTCGTCCAGGTGCGGCGAGAGGAAGATCCAGCGTCCGGCGGGGACGCCCGTCAGCCGCAGCTGCTCCGCGACCGGGCCGCGCCGCACGGTCAGGGCCGACCCCGTCGACAGCAGGTCCACCCCACCCACGCCGGTGTTCTCCTCACCGCACACGTGTTCCCCCCGCCTCGAGGACACCGCGGTAGACCAGTTCCTGGCGTGCGGCCACGTCGTCCCAGTCGTAACGGCGGGCGTGGTCTCGACCCTTGCGTCCCATCTCCTCCAGCCGCGCAGGGTCGTGGGCCACCGTCACCATCGCCTCGGCGAAGGCGGCCGTGTCGAAAGCGGGGACGAGGACGCCGGTGCCGGGCACCACGACCTCCCGCAACGAGGGGATCTCGAACGCCACCACCGGGGTGCCGCACGCCTGTGCCTCCGCGGCCACGAGACCGAAGGTCTCGAACCGCGAGGGCATCGCCACCAGCCGGGCCCCGGCCAGGAGACGCAGCTTCTCGTCCCCCTCCACCCGGCCGACGAGCTCCATGCGGTCGCGCAGCCCCAGGCGCGCGATGTGCTTCTCCAGGGCATGGCGGTTCGGGCCCTCCCCGGCGATGAGGAGCCGTCCCGGCAGCCGGTCGGCCGCGGTGACGAAGGCGTCGAGGAGGAGGTCCAGGCCCTTCTGCTCCGTCTCCAACCTGCCCAGGAAGACGACGTCGTCGCCGCGCGGTGCGCTCACCTCGAAGGCTTCTCGGGGGACTCCGTTGGGGATGACGACCACCTGCGCGCGAGGGTTCCCCCGGCAGATCCGTTCCCCCAGGTCGTGGGACATCGCGACGAGCGTCTCGTGGCGGTGGACGCCCGCCCGCTGCAGCCAGTGGAAGGGCAGGTGGTACTGCTTCGCCTTCTCCTCCGCGTTCAGCCACTGGACGACGGCCACGATCGGTCGGCGGGTCCACAGCTGCGGCACGATGCTGCCGATGGGCGCACCGAAGTCCTCGACGACGAGGTCCGCCTCCAGACGGCGCAGCGCCCGGGGGAGTGCCAGGAAGTAGGTCACGATGCCCCCCCAGTACCCCAGGGGGAGTCCGACCGGGATCCAGCGCACTCCGTTCTCGTACCGTTCGCAGGCGCCTCGGTAGTTGCTCACGAGGACGGTGACGTCGTGCCGGAGAGCGAGCCGTTCGTCCACCTCACGGGTGCGCACCGCGCCGCCGCCGCTGCCCGGCTTGCGCCAGTCCTCGAAGGCCAGGTGCAGGATTCGCATTCGTCGGTTCTCCTCGTGGTCCTCCGCGGTGTCTGCTCCGGGAGGGGAGTGCCTGCCCCGGTAGGTCGGGAAGGCACCCTCGACGCTCCTGCGGGGCGCGATCATCGAGTGCCTGGCCCGGTAGTCGCTCCTGCCCGCACGATCCGCCGCCGGTTCCCCGCCGCGGCGGAAGCCGAGCACGGCGCTCGCGATGCCCACCGGGAGCGCCAGGGCCAGCCACAGCACGGGGTTGGCGCGCAACGTCGACAGCACCGCCGCGAAGAGGAGGCTGGCCGCGAGCACGCCGACCGGTGCGCGCAGCGCGGGGCGCAGCGGTCCGGCGGCCACCGTCAGCGCGACGAGCACCAGCGCGGCACCGAGCGCCGTCCCGATCGCGAGTCCACGGACGCCGCCCCAGCTGAACCCGACGAGCATCGAGGTGACGTGCAGGACCATGCCGACCACCTGGGCCCGCACCCCGCGCCCGTAGGCGCTGCGCGCCTGGAACCACGCGACGACCAGGCTCACCGCCCCGATCCCGACCCCGGCTGCGGCGGTGGCCGGCAGCAGGGTTCCGAGCTCCTCGGAGTACTCGGAGGGGAAGACCAGGGACAGGAGCGCGGCGGGAGCGGTCGCGAGCGCGGCCGCGTAGGGGACCACGAGCACGGCGTACATGCGCAGCGCGCGCAGCATCGTCGTCCTCGCCGCGGCCTCGTCCCCCACGAGGAGGGGGTAAGCCGACGCGGCGACCGCGCCGGCCAGGAAGAGCGGCACCCGGGCGAGGATCATGGCGGCCTGGTAGCTCGAGGCCGCTGCGGCGTCGCTGCTGAGGACGGTCGCCAGGACCAGGTCGAGGGAGGTCATCAACGACATGAGCCCCTGCAGGGCCGCTACGCCGACGGCGGGCGCCCACAGCCGCCGCAGCCGCAGCACCCCGCGGACGGGGCGGATGTCGCGACGGGCGACCAGCACCCCCACCACGACCACCAGCACGGCACCGGCACCGAAGCCGGCGAGCCCCCCCAGAGCGCCGGCGCCGGCGGCCACGAGGCCGAAGCCCACGGCGAGCTTCGCCAGGGCGTCGCCCACGCGCAGACCGCCGAGGGTCCCCAGCCGTGCATCACCCTGCAGGTAACCGGCGGTCGTGGCGGCGCTGAAGATGAGGAGGGTCACCAGCGCGAGGACGGTCGCGGTGAGGAGGTCGCTGAACTGCAGGGCCACGACGAGCACGGCGAGGCCGGCGAGCAGCCCGAGCGCGGTGTTGGTCAGGATCGAGAACCACACGGCCTGCCGACGCTCGTGCTCGGACCTGGCCTTGAGCAGACCTTGCGCGAGGATCCACGAGATCGAGGTGCTGGCGACCGTGCCGGCGTTCAGCAGCAGCGCCTGCCCCGCCCCGAACACCGCGAACGCGGCCATGGGCAGGAGGTGCGTGAGGCCGAGGGAGTAGACGTAGTTGACCAGGCCGATGACGAGCGTCGCGGCGGTCAGCCAGCGGGCACCGCGCACGAGCTTGGCCCCGTCGAACTGCTCACGGGGAGGTTCGTGCTCGCGCGTGGCGGTGACGGTGTCCGCAGCGTTCACCGAGCACCGATGAGTAGGTCCGTACCGGTGGCCGGTGTCGATGAGCGCAGTTCCCCCGCGCCGAGGCGTCGCAGCACCGACCCGGCTCCCGCCTCGTCACAGCCGTGCAGCAGCAGTTGCAACGAGCCGGCTCCGGAGGCCAGCTGATCGCTGCGCCGCAGCCGCGGACCGCTCGAGCCGCTCGCCGCCCTGCCCGCGGCACCGAGGGCCGCTTCGACCCGGACCGACAGGTCCGAGGCGAGCCGCCTCTCCGGGGCGGCGCCCCGCCGGACGCGGTCGATCTCGCCGGCGAGGACGTTGGCGAGCCGTTCAGCGCTGAGGTCCCACGAGAACTGCGCCGCCCACGCCCGGCACTGCTGCGAGACGCTGCCGGCGAACTCCGGGTCCTCCAACCGGTGCAGGGCATCGGCCGTCACCTCCGCGAGGGTGGACCCCTCGCGGATGAGCCACCCGGTCCGGCCGTCGAGCACCGAGTCGCGCAGGCCGGGCACGTCGTGGGCCACGGCGGGAACGCCCGCGGCGTTCGCCTCGACGACCGTGAGGCCCCAGCCCTCGGCCTGGGAGGGGTTGACGGTCAGCCACGCCGAGGCCATGAGGTCCTGCCGGGTGCGCGTGTCCACGAACCCGTGGAACCGGACGTGGTCGCCGAGCCCGAGCGCCCGGGAGCGCGCTTCGAGCCGGGGGCGTTCCGGACCGTCGCCGGCGATGTCGACCCGCAATCCCGGCCACCGCTGCACGAGTTCGGGAACCACGTCGAGCAGCAGGTCGAACCGCTTGTGGCTGACCAGCCGGCTCACCACGGCGATGCTTGGTCGTGGGGACCGTGCGCGGGTGCCGCCGGGGAGGGGGGCGGACATCCCGTTGGGCACGACGTGGATCGGGCCGCGCAGCCCGAGGCGCCGGCGCACGTCGCGGCGTGTCGAGGGTGAGACGACGACGAGGGGGCGCCGGCCGTAGACGTAGCGGCTGGCGGGACCTTCCAGCACCTGCCCGATCCGACTGGCCGGCCACGGGTAGTGCAGGGCGAACTGCTCCTGGTGCACGTGGTGGATCACGCACACCACGGCGGTGCCCCTCCCGGCGAAGAGCGGGGCGAAGAAGGGGATGCCGTTCTGGAAGTCGACCACGACGTCGTAGGCGCCGGCCGTTCGGCGCAGGAAGCGCGCTGCTCGGGCGTACACGCCCAGGTCCCCGCCTTCGCGGACGATCGTGATGCCGCGCCGGTGCTCGGTCGCCGGGGTCCCGGGTGGGCGTGCCGTGAAGAGGGCGACCTGCGCTCCCGCCTCGGCGAAGCGGGTGCCGATCTCCTCGCAGTACACCTCGGCACCGCCGGCCCGGGGGTGGCTGGAATCGCGCCAGTTCACCAGCAGGACACGGCGACCGGCGAGGGCGTTCGTGCGTCCGACCGCCTCGCCGGGAGGGTCGGTCTCGTCTCGTGAGGTGGGGATCATCGAGCTTCCGTCAAGGTCATCGGGTCCAGGGGCGCCGGCAGGGGCTCTGCCGGCAGGATGGTCGTGATCGTCGGGTCTGGCGGAGGCGCTTCACCCACGGCGGTGAGCGCGGTGGGCTCGATGACCACGCGGGGTGACTGGCACGCTGCCCGCCCGGGCGTGCTGCGGTGGATGCGGATCGTGTCGGAGAACGACCGCAACCCGTGTCGCACCGGGTTGAACGTCGAACCCCCGACGTCGGTCCACACCACCGGCACCTCGAGGATCCGGTGACCGGAACGGTGCAGCCGGCTGAGGATCTCCAGGTCGAAGGAGAACCCGTCCACCAGCGAGTCGGGCAGCACCGCCTGGACCTCGGGGGTGCGGAAGAACTTGAAACCGCACTGGCTGTCGCTGACCGACGGCAGCACGCTGCGTGCGGCGAGGCGGAAGGCTCCACCGCCGAGACGACGGACCGTGCCCTGTGGAACAGCTCGGGCAGCGGTGCGCAGGTGACGGGAGGCGATGACGGCGGTCGCGCCCCCCTCGAGCAGTGGCACGACGGCGTCGAGCGTTTCCACCGGTGTGGCCAGGTCGGCGTCCATGAACCCCACGAACCGGGATCGGCTGGTCAGGAAACCCCGACGGACGGCGGAACCCTTACCTCGTCTCGCGCAGCCGATCAGGTGGACGGGAATCGAACCTCCGGTGAAGGAACGGACCACTTCGGCGGTGCGGTCGACACTGCCGTTGTCGACGACGACGACCGCGCTGCTGTAGGGCTGCACGGCCAGGTGGGCCAGGGTCCTCTCCAGGGTGCGCGGGAGGCGGAACTCCTCGTTCAGCGCCGGGATCACCAGTTCGACGTCGACGGTGGCTCGTTCCGACGGTGAGGGACACCCCCTCGCGGCCGACGGTGCTCGAACCCCCGTCCCGCCGGACGTGGAACGAGGCGACGCGGCGGTGTCGACGGTGGACGGACGTGTTTGTTGCCGGTTCTGCACTGTGGCCCCCCTACATGTGACTGGCGACGACGGCCGGTGTTTTTCAGGCGTAGCGCGCCGCCCGGTCAGGTGACTGGTTCGCGTCGCCGTCTCGGGTGTGGAACGGATGTTGCCGCATGGGGCGCAGTTGGTGAAGCTTCCGACGAGGAATGGCAGTGAAACATCTGGATTCTTGTCACTCAGCGTGTTCGTTGGATCGCCAACGGTTTCAACGCTTACTTTCAGTTTCCGGGTAAGACTCTCGGTAAATGAATGCCGTGAAGTTTCCGGGCGCTCCTGATCCCTGAGGTCGCTACGTCTCGGGGGCCGTGACGTCGGGCGGTCGGGGGAGTCTTCCGGGACGCCGTCGTCCGGGAGGAGGCTCGGTTAGAGTCGGCACCGCCAGTCGTCGTCAGCGGTTCGACGCCCGCGCGACGTGGCCCCCCGACTCCACGGAGGAACCTTGCCGTTCTCGCCCGAGCTCCGTTCGTGAGCGGGACCCTCACCCGGCTGCCCGTCCTCGAGGACGGGCAGCCGACCGTCCGCTGGTCCCGGCGACTGCTCGCCGCCCTGGTGGCCGTCGCGGTCGTCGCCCTCGTCGCCCGCTGGTGGCGCCGGGGCAGCTCCTTCGACGTCTTCGTCGACGAGTTCGTCTACGAGCAACTCGGGCGGAGCGTCCGCGGCGGCGGGCTCCCCAGCCTCTCCGACGGGGTCTTCTTCCTGCACCCCCCGGGGTTCTTCTACCTCCTCGCCGGGTGGGAGGACCTGCTCGGGGTCCCGCTCGCCGGTGACCCCGTGCAGGCCGTGGTCGCCGCCCGGGGGCTCAACGCGGTGCTCGGGGCGGGCACCGCGGTGCTGGTCACCCTCCTGGTCGCCCGGTACGGCGCCCGCTGGGGGTTCGCCGCAGGTCTCCTCCTCGCGGTCGAGCCGTTCGCGCTGCGCCAGAACGGCCGGGTCCTGCTCGACACCGCAGTGGTCTTCTGGGTCCTCGTCGGCCTGCTCGTCCTCCGTCCGCTGGCCCAGGACCCGCGACGGGGGTGGCGGCCGGTGGTCGGGGGGCTGGCGCTGGGGCTCGCGGTGTTGACCAAGGACAAGAGCGTCATGCTCACCGTGCTCCCGCTGCTGCTCCTGTGGTGGCTCAGGCCCCGGCAGCGGAGGTGGGTCCCGACCGCCCTGGGGGCCTGCTTCGCGCCCTACGCCACCTACCTGGTGGTGGTGACGGCGACGGGTGACGTCGAGCTGTGGGCGGACGCGAAGTTCGGGGGCCTGCTGCGAGCGGTGGGTGCCGACGTCACCACGGGGTTCACCGCCCCGGGAGCACCCTCGCTGCTGCAGCAGGTGCTGCGTCAGCTGGCCGACTTCGGCGCCACGTACGTCCTGCTCGCGGTGGGGCTCGTCTGCTCGGTGCTGCTGCTGCTGCGGTCGAGATCGGACGACCTCGCGCTGCTGTCCCTGACCCACTTGGGGGCTTTCGCGATGCTCGCGTACTCCGCCACCGCGGGCACCCTGGAGGAGCACTTCCTGTACTACCTGCTCGTCCCCTCGGTGGGGGTGCTCTTCGCCTACGCCGCGGTCGTGACGGAGCTGCCCCCGCCACGGTGGGCCGCGGGGCGCCACCGCCGTGAGGACCGGCGTGCTCGGGTGTCGCGTGGCCTGGCCGACCTCGTCCACCGACTCCCGCTGAGCGGTGGGCCCCTGCTCGTCCTGACGGTGTTGCTGATCGGCCTCGACGGCGCGACCTACGTCCGGTGGCACGCCGTCCCCGACGACGGCTTCACGCGGGTCCGCGACTACCTGCTGGAGAACGCCCCGGCCGGCACGGGCGTGATCATCACCCAGGGGACGTCCGAGTTCGTCTTCGGTGACCGCTTCGACGCCGGCCCCTACACGGGAGACGAGCAACGTGTCCAGCACGGTGTCCGCTACCTGGTCGTCCCCTGGCGCGAGGTCTACCAGGGCTACACCTACGTCACGTTGCCCACCGTCGAGGACCTCGTCGCTCAGGGGCGACTGGTGCTCTCGGTGCCGAGCCGCAGCTACGGCGAGGTCGCGTTGTACCGGCTCGACGACCCCGCCTGACCCCCGGTCGGGAGGGCCTGGAGGGCCCACGGCGCGAGCCGGGCCCGGGCGGTGCTCAGCCGGGCGGCGAGGCGGGCCCGGGTCTCGGCGGGCACCCTGCGCCGCAACTCGGCCCGTCCCGCGCTGAAGGTGCTCTCGGCTCGTCGTTGCACCACGCTGCGGACGCTCCCGTCGTACACCCGCACGCGGACCTGTTCACGGACCCCGCTCGCGAACTCCAGCTTGTAGGGGTCGGGCTCACCCAGCATCTCGAAGGACCGCAGCCCTGGTCGTTCGAACGCGTCAGCCAGCAGCCAGTGCGTCAGGAGCACCCCGGGACCGAAGGACCGCAGATCCTCGGCGTAGGTCGTTTTCACGCCGTAGGCGGAACCGCCCTGTTCCAGGGTGAAGGAGAACGCGATCGGTCGATCGTCCAGCCGAAGGAACTGCAGGCGCAGCACCCCTTGCTGTGCCGCCCACCGGGCGAGCGCCCAGTAGAACGCCGCGGTGCGGGGACGAGACACCACGGCCGTGCCCTCCCGCCCCTTCCACCCCTGGGCCTCGAGGCCGAAACCTTCGTGGAGCAACCGGTCGAGGTCCCGGGAACCGTCGTGCACCTCGAGGCGGAGGTCGGCCCGCTCGCGCAGCCGGCGCTCCGCCCTGCGCAGGTTCCGGCGCCGGGACGGGGAGACGGCCTGATGCAGGTGCTCGTCCCACGAACCGTCCACCGCGACGTAGGGGGAGGAACGCACGAGTTCACGCACGACCGTGCCGGTGGAGGCGCGAGCGGCGGTGACCAGCGCCCGTTCGTGCTCCCCCACCGGCAAGAACCGGAGGTCGACAGCGTGCGCTGCTCCAGCGAGCCGCCTCCCCAAGCTGCTCGCGGCAGCGGTGTCCAGGGCGACGGGGGCGAGGAGCGGAGTCTCGTCGTTGACCGGAGCCTTGGCCCCGAGCGCACCGTTCACGAGTGGGAGGACGGCGACCAGCGCGCCGTCGCGCCGGACGGCGAGGAGATCGAGGGTCCGCTCGGCCCCGAAAGCCTGCAGCCACGCGCGGAACCAGCCCGGTCGTTGGAAGGGTGACGCCGCGCAGGTCGCTGCGAGGTCGTCCCACTCGCGTTCCAGTTCCTCGCCGAGAGGTACGAGGGAGCACGTGTCGGGAACGACCGGACGCAACCCGGTGAGGTCTTCCGGCATGTCGTCGCCACTTTCGGAGAGGAACGTCAGGTGGTCCCGGGAGCACAGGGGTCGCGGGCACTGTAGTCGAGACGACCGGGATCGGGGGGCGTCTGGGCAGAGCTGAGTTCAGGACGCGGTGGAGCAGGGCGGGTCCGGTCCGGCGCAGGGCCAGAGGGAAACTCCGAGTGCCCACCGGTGACCCGACGTGCAGGGTCGTCCCCGCTTCGCGGACGGGAGCCCGTGGCGGGTCCAGCAGGCGATGGCCGCGGACGTCCCGCCCGGCACCGCCGCGACGTCGAGACCCGGCACGTCGAGGAACGTCGGGGTGCACGATCGCCTCGCGACGGCGAACCGTCGCGCACCGTGGTCCCGGCTCTCCGGCCCCGCGCCCGGACCTGGCCGAGCGCCACGTCACCGCCGGGAGGCCGGACCTGCTGCCGGTGGCCGGCACCACGCCCGTCCGTACCCGCTCGTGGCGGGATCCGCCGGGCTGTTGGAGGGTGGGGGTCCCGACATCGGACGAGACCTTCCGAGGAGGACGCGATGGCGAACCGCCTGACGAGCTCCACCAGCCCGTACCTGCTGCAGCACGCCGACAACCCCGTCGACTGGTTCGAGTGGGGCCCGGAGGCGTTCGAGCAGGCCCGGCACCGGGACGTGCCCGTCCTCGTCTCGACGGGGTACGCCGCCTGCCACTGGTGCCACGTCATGGCCCACGAGTCGTTCGAGGACCCGCAGACCGCCGCGGAGATGAACGCCGGGTTCGTGTGCGTCAAGGTCGACCGCGAGGAGCGTCCCGACGTCGACGCCGTCCACATGGCCGCCACGACGGCCATGACCGGCCAGGGCGGCTGGCCCATGACGACGTTCTGCACCCCCGACGGCGCGGTGTTCTTCGCCGGCACCTACTTCCCCGACCGCCCGCACCCGCAGCTGCCCTCGTTCCGGCAGGTGCTGGCCGCCGTCGGCGAGGCGTGGCGGGAGCGGCGCGAGGAGGTGCTGGCCAGCTCCGGCCGCATCGCCGCGGCCCTGGGCGCGATGGCCCCACCGGCCGGGGAGGTGCCCGGGGAGGCGGAGCTGGCCGCGGCGGTCGCGGCGCTCGCCGCCGAGGAGGACACCGTCCACGGCGGGTTCGGCGGCGCGCCGAAGTTCCCGCCGTCGATGGTGTGCGAGTTCCTGCTGCGGCACGCCGCGCGCACGGGCTCGCAGCGGGCCGCGGGCCTAGTGGAGCGGACCTTGACCGCGATGGCCCGCAGCGGCACGGCCGACCAGGTCGGCGGCGGGTTCGCCCGGTACGCCATCGACGCCGGCTGGGTCGTGCCGCACTTCGAGAAGATGCTGTACGACAACGCGTTGCTGGCCCGCACCTACCTGCACTCCTTCCGCGCCACCGGGAACGCCGAGCACCGCCGGGTCGCCGAGCAGACGTGCGAGTTCCTGCTGCGGGACCTGCGGACCCCCCACGGCGCCTTCGCCGCCTCCCTCGACGCCGACACCCCCGTCCCCGACGCGGACGGCAACCCCCGCGCGGTCGAGGGGGCGACGTACGTCTGGACGCCGGGCGACCTCGTCGAGGTGCTCGGTCTGGACGACGGCCCGTGGGCGGTGGACCTGCTCGGCGTCACCGAGGCGGGGACCTTCGAGCACGGCACGTCGACGGCGCGCCTGACGCGCGACCCCGGCCCGGAGCGCGAGCGGTGGGAGCGGGTCCGTGAGCGCCTGGCCGCCGCGCGCGCCGACCGGCCGCAACCGGCGCGCGACGACAAGGTGGTCCTGGCCTGGAACGGGCTCGCCGTCGCGGCCCTCGCCGAGGCCGGGGCGCTGCTGGCCCGGCCCGACCTGCTGCTCGCGGCGCGCGAGGCGGCGACGTTCCTGCTCGACGTGCACCGGGTGGACGGGGCGTGGCGGCGGGTCTCGCGCGACGGCGCCGTGGGGGCGCCCGCAGCCGTCCTGGAGGACCTCGCCGACCTCGCCGAGGGGCTGCTCGCCCTGCACGCCGCGACGGGGGAGGAGCGCTGGTACGAGGTGGCGGCCGAGCTGGGCACCGAGGTCCTCGACCGCTTCACGACGACCGAGGGCCTCGTCGACGTCGCCGACGTCGACCCGGCGCTGTCCGCGGCCCGCGCCGGCGCCGGCTCCCCGTCGGACCCCTCCGACGGGGCCACACCGTCCGGGACGTCCGCGGCGGCCGGGGCGCTGCTCTCACTCGCCGCGTTGACCGGGGACGCGGCGCTCCGCGCAGCGGCCGAGCGTGCGCTGTCGGTCTGCGGGGCCGTGGCCGCGGCCGCCCCGCGGTTCGCGGGGTGGGGCCTGGCGGTCGCCGAGGCCCTGGCCGACGGGCCGCGGGAGGTGGCCGTGGTCGGGGCCGCCGGGGACGCGGGCACCGCCGAGCTGCACCGGACGGCGCTCGCGGGCACCGCTCCCGGGCTCGTCGTCACCCGCGGCACCCCGGGCGCGACGGAGCCGGCGCTGCTGGCCCACCGCGGTCTCGTCGAGGGCCGCGCCGCGGCCTACGTCTGCCGGGGGCAGGTCTGCCGGGCCCCGACGACGGACCCGGCCGAGCTGGCCCGGCAGGTCGGCGCCCGGACGTGACCCGTCAGCGCAGGTGGAGGGTGGCGAGGAGGATCGCGGTGACGTGCGCCGCGAAGCCCAGCACGGTGAAGGCGTGGAAGACCTCGTGGAACCCGAACCAGCGGGGGCTCGGGTCGGGGCGCTTCACCGCGTAGGCGAGCGCGCCGAGGGAGTAGGCCAGGCCGCCGGCCGCGACGAGGACCGCCACGGCCGTCCCGCCGCCGGCGGCGAAGTCCGGCAGGTACCCGACCGCGACCCAGCCGAGGGCGACGTAGACGGGGGTGTACAGCCAGCGGGGCGCGCCGATCCAGAAGACGCGGAAGGCGACCCCCGCGACCGCGCCGGCCCAGACGAGGGTGAGCAGGAACCGCGCCTGGTCGCCCGGCAGCGTCGTCACCGCCAGCGGGGTGTAGGTCCCGGCGATGATGAGGAAGATGTTGCTGTGGTCCAGGCGCCGCAGGACGGCGGCCTGCCGGGGCGTCCACGAGCCGCGGTGGTACAGCGCGCTGGTGCCGAAGAGCGCGGCCGCGGTGACGGCGAAGACGACGGCGGCGACGCGGGAGGCCGTCGTGGGGGCGAGCGCGACGAGCACGGCCCCTGCGGCGAGCGCCGCGGGGAACGTGCCGGCGTGCAGCCACCCCCGCAGCTTCGGCTTCACCTGGTCCAGGGAGGGCGTCAGGGACCGGGACGCGTCGTGGGGGAGGTCGGCCGTCATGCCCCGACGGTAACCGCCGGGACGGGCCGACCGGGAGCTACCGGGGGACCACCTCGCGTGGTCCCCCGGTGGCCCGGTGCGCGGGTCAGGCCGGGGCGATGGTGGCGTTCATGGCCGTGGCGAACTCCTCCGGGGTGATCGCCAGGCCGAACAGCTTGGCGATGTTGTCCAGCAGGGTCTCGGCCTGGGTGGGGGACAGGGCCTGGTCCCAGGACTGCTGGAAGTTCTTCGCCCCCGAGGCGGTGTCGTAGACGAACTGCAGCCACTCCTCGTCCTGCGACCCGGCGAACGCGCTGTCCGAGCCGTTGACGATCGGCACCGAGCCCGCCTCGACCCACGCCTGGGTCGTGGCGTCGGTGTTCAGGCCCTCGGCGAAGTACTTCTTCGCGGCCGTCTTGGCCTCGTCCGTCGCCGTGGCCGACAGCGCGTAGTACGACGAGGGGTTCCCCACGGTGTTGCTGGGGTCGCCCTTGCCGCCGGTGACGGTCGGGAAGGAGGACCACGCCAGGTGCCCGCCGGTGACGAAGTCGCCGCCGTCGGTCTTCATCGACCCGTAGGTCCACGCACCGTGCAGCATCATCGCCGCCCTGCCCGTGTAGAGCAGGGCCTGGTCGGCGTTGGAGTCGGCGGTGATGGAGGCGAAGCCGGTGACGAAGCCGTTCGCGCGCACCAGGTCCTGGACGGCCGTCAGCGCGGCGATCGAGTCCGGTTGCGACCACGCGTCGGGGGTCCCGGCGTAGATGGAGTCGAACAGCTCCGCCCCGCCGATGCGGTCGTACAGGAACTCCAGCCACATCATGTTCGTCCACCGCGACTGCCCGCCCAGGGAGAACGGCGCGATGCCGGCCGCGTTGAACGTCGGGACCAGTGCCATGACGTCGTCCCAGGTCTGCGGCAGCTGCGCGCCGACCTTCTCGAAGGCGCGCTTGTCGTAGAACATGACGATCGGGGAGACGTTCTCGCAGGGGACCGCGTAGATCTTGTCGTCGACCGTGGCGGCGCCGAACGCGCTGGAGAAGAGCTTGTCCTTCAACGCCGAGTTCTCCGAGAAGAAGGACGTCAGGTCCTCGACCTGGTCGTTCTTCACGTAGTCCCGCAGACCCCCGCCGCCCCACGTCCAGATGATGGTCGGGCCCTGGTCGGCGCCGATGGCGGTGCGGATCTTGGCCTTGAAGGCGTCGTTCTGGTAGCTCGACAGCGCCAGCTCGGAGTCGCTGTTCGCCTCGTTGAAGGTGTCGACCGAGTCGGTGCGGATGCCTTCGCCGGGCTGGCCGGTGAGGATCCAGATGCTGGCCGCGCTCCCGGAGCTGCCGGCCGGGCCGGAGTCCCCGCAGGCCGCGAGGACGGTGCCGGCGAGGGGGGCCGACAGGGCCAGGGCGAGCAGCGAACGGCGAGTCGGTGAAGCGGTGGCGGGCACGGGGACCTCCTGGACGAGCCGCTCCGTCGCGGCGACGCGGGCCCCGGACGGTGCCGGGACCACCGACGACGTCGTCGGTGCTCCTGACCGTAAGCAGTGCTCGGCACCGGGTCAAGGATGCGCGGCGGCGGTGCGCCCGAGCGTGTCGGACGTACCCGCTGGACGGGCGCGGCCCGGGTATAGCGTGAGCGCCGATGGGCCTCCGCGATCTCCTCTACGGCGCGTACGGGCGGCGGCTGGAACGGTCGCTGGACCCGGACGTGCTGCCCCGCCACGTGGGGATCATCCTCGACGGCAACCGCCGGTGGGCCAAGGCCTTCGGGGCCTCCAGCTCGCACGGGCACCGCGCCGGCGCCGACAAGGTCCTGGAGGTCATGGGCTGGTGCGCCGACGAGGGCATCGAGGTCGTCACCCTCTACCTGCTCTCGACCGACAACCTCAGCCGCCCCGCCGACGAGCTGGAGCCGCTCATCGGGATCGTCCAGGACGCCGTCGCCCGGGTGGCTGCGACGGGCCGCTGGAAGGTGCACCCCGTCGGGGCCCTGGACCTGCTGCCCGAGCCCACGGCCGGGCGCCTGCGCGAACTGGCCGAGCGGACGGCGGGTATCACGACGGGTGTGGTCAACGTCGCCATCGGCTACGGCGGCCGGCAGGAGATCGCCGCGGCCGTGCGGTCGCTGCTGCTCGAGCACGCCGAGCGCGGGACGTCGTTGACCGACCTCGCGGAGGTGCTCGACGTCGAGCACATCGCGGCGCACCTCTACACCAAGGGGCAGCCGGACCCCGACCTCGTCATCCGCACGTCGGGGGAGCAGCGGTTGTCGGGGTTCCTGCTGTGGCAGACCGCGCACTCGGAGTTCTTCTTCACCGAGGTCCTGTGGCCCGCCTTCCGCAAGGTCGACTTCCTGCGGGCCCTGCGGTCCTACGCCGCCCGCGAGCGCCGCTACGGCGTGTGACCCGCTCCGCGCACGAGCCGGGTGAGCGGAGGGAACCCGTCACCGCGATGTCACCCGTTCGTCAGACGCACGCGCGTGTTCGTCCCGTCCCGGAGCCTCGCGGCGGATAGCGTCGTGCGCAGACGGGGAGCGTCCGCTCCCCGCTCGGGAGGTCGCCGTGCGAGCTGTCCAGCGCAGCGGGGAGGCCCGGTCCCGGGTCGCCCGTGCAGGGCGACCTGAGGTCCCGGTCCACCGCTGAGGGGGGTCCGGGCGCGGGCGCGCCCGGGCTCCCGAGAACGGGAGACGTTCGTGGTCGACAACGCCAGCTCCGAGACCAGCCGCGGGTCCGGCTCCGTGCCGAACACCCCGACCCCCGCCCGCGCGGGCGCGCTGCAGCCCGATCCCGACCGCCAGACCTTCGTGCTGGACACCTCCGTCCTGCTGTCCGACCCCGGTGCGCTGTTCCGCTTCGCCGAGCACGACGTCGTCCTCCCGCTGGTCGTCGTCAGCGAGCTCCAGGGCAAGCGGCACCACCCCGAGCTGGGCTACTTCGCCCGGGAGGCCCTGCGCCGCCTGGACGACCTGCGCGTCGAGCACGGCCGCCTCGACGCGCCCATGACCATCGGCGACACCGGCGGCACCCTGCGCGTGGAGCTGAACCACTCCGACACGACGGCTCTGCCGTCCTCGCTGCGCTCGGGGCCGCTGGCCACGGCGGGGGACACCCGGATCCTGGCCGTGGCGAAGAACCTGGCCGAGGAGGGGCACCGCGTCACCGTCGTGTCCAAGGACGTGCCGCTGCGCGTCAAGGCGTCGGCCATCGGGCTGACGGCCGACGAGTACCGCGCCGAGCTGGCTCCCGACTCCGGCTGGACGGGGGTCGTGGAGCTCACGGCGACGGCCGAGGACGTCGCGGCCCTGTACGACACCGGGACGCTGGAGACGGCCGAGCTGCGCGACCTGCCCGTCAACACCGGGGTGGTGCTCTCGTCCCCGCGCGGGCACGCGCTCGGTCGCACCACCCCCGACAAGACGCTGCGCGTGGTCAAGGGCGACCGGGAGGCGTTCGGGGTCCGGGGCCGGTCCGCGGAGCAGCGCATCGCGCTCGACGCCCTGCTGGACTCCACGGTCAGCATCGTCTCCCTCGGGGGCCGGGCCGGGACGGGCAAGTCGGCGCTCGCGCTCGCCGCCGGTCTGGAAGCGGTCATGGAGCGCCGTGAGCACCGCAAGATCGTCGTCTTCCGCCCGCTGTACGCCGTCGGCGGCCAGGAGCTCGGGTACCTGCCGGGCACGGAGGCCGAGAAGATGGGGCCCTGGGGCCAGGCCGTCTTCGACACCCTCGAGGCCGTCGTGGACCCGAAGGTCGTCGAGGAGGTCTTCGCCCGCGGCATGCTCGAGGTCCTGCCGCTGACGCACATCCGCGGGCGGTCGCTGCACGACTCCTACGTCGTGGTCGACGAGGCGCAGTCGCTGGAGCGCAACGTCCTGCTGACGGTCCTGTCCCGCATCGGCCAGGGGTCCAAGGTCGTCCTGACGCACGACGTCGCCCAGCGCGACAACCTGCGCGTGGGCCGGCACGACGGCGTCGCCGCGGTCGTCGAGGCGCTCAAGGGGCACCCGCTGTTCGCGCACGTCACGCTCACCCGGTCCGAGCGCTCGCCCGTCGCCGCGCTCGTCACGGAGCTGCTGGCGGACTTCGGCGCCTGAGGCGGACGGGACGAGCGGGACGGGAGGGGCGCGAGGGTCCCGGGTCCGGGTCGGCGCAGGTCCCGACTCGGACCCGGAACCGAACCGGCGATCGTCGCGTCCAACTGCTCCCAGGGCTCTGTCTCCGTGTGAGATGTTCCACAAAAGTCGACAGAACGTCGCCGATCTGTGACCTCATCGTGACGAACGGCCCTCTGGGCGTTTGCCCAGGCGTGCCGCGGCGAGGCAGCGTGCTCTCCCGACAGCACCTCGAGGTCGTCACCGGGAACCAGTGCTCCGGTGACGTCGACCGACCGGCCGCGCGACGCGGCCGACGGGTCGTCCGGGTCCCACGGCGGCGCTCCCCGGAGCGCCGCGGCCCCGCCGACGGGTGGTCGAGCTCGACCGGGCGTGGGCCGGGAGAACGTCGGAAGGCCCGGCTTGCCGCCCCACCGCACCAGCGCGCTCACGGACGAGCTGACCAGCACCCCTGAGACCTCTCGGCAGCGCACCCGCCCCCGGCGGACCCGCGGCCGGATCGCCGCCCGGCTGGCCGCACCGGCCGCCGTCGCCGTCTCGGCCTCCGTCCTGGCCGGCGCCGCCCTGACCTCCGGCCCGGCCCCCGAGGCCGAGGCCGCCGCGCCCGACCGGCTCCTGCAGGCCGCCCGGGCCGACCGGCAGGTCACCACCTCCGCCGCCTGGTTCGACCAGGTCGGCCTGCGTGCCGCCGCCGACGAGCGCGTGGCCGCCGAGAAGGCCGCCGCGGAGGCGGCCGCCGCCGCCGAGGCCGCCCGGCTGGCCGAGGAGGCCCGGCAGCAGGCCGCGGCCGAGGCCACCCGCAACGCCCAGCGCGACCCGAGGGGCATCGCCCGGGTCATGGTCGCCGACCGCGGCTGGAACGACGCGCAGTTCTCCTGCCTGGACTCGCTGTGGACCAAGGAGAGCGGCTGGGACTACTCGGCCGACAACCCCACCTCCAGCGCCTACGGCATCCCGCAGGCCCTGCCCGGCAGCAAGATGAGCTCGGCCGGGCCGGACTGGGAGACGAACCCCGTCACCCAGATCACCTGGGGGCTGAACTACGTCGAGAGCCGCTACGGCAGTCCCTGCAGCGCCTGGTCGCACTCGAGGGCGAACAACTGGTACTGAGCCCGCCCCGCTGACCCACCAGGGCGCGTGACCCCGCCGGGGTCACGCGCCCTCGTGCGTGTGCTCCCCGAGACCCGTTGCGCGGCAAGGGCACCCGAAGATCCCGCAGAGCGCCCGGACGACGTCGTGGGGGGTGTGCACCGGCTCGGTGAAGGAGGCGCGCAGGGTCTTCGTGCCCGACCCCGCGGTCACGAGCACGTCGAGCCCGTACCGGTCGACGCCGACCACGGCGACCTCGCGCGTCTGCTGCGCCTCGTGCGGGGGCAGCGTGTCGAGGACCCACCCGACCAGCGCGTCGCGGTGCGCGGTCTCCAGCCGGGTGACCAGGGCGTCCTCGTCGTCGTAGAGGGGGTCGGGGGCGGCGGTGGTGAACTCCTCGTCGGGGACGAGGTGCACGCCCTCGGCCGTCGTGACGCGCACGTCGGCGACCTCCAGGCGCCACACCGAGCGGCTGGTGCCCACGTCGAGCAGCGCCCCCAGCGGTCGGACGGCCGCCGCGGTCTGGGCGACCCGGCGCTGGTCCGCGGGCAGGATCGACTCGACCCAGCCGGTGACGCTGAGCCGGGCGCGCGGCAGGGCCGCCTGCCCCGGGGGCACGTCGAGGACGTCGAGGACCACGGGGACGCCGTTCCAGCGGGCGTCGGCCGTCAGCGCCTCCAGGTGCCCGTGCAGGGCCGAGTCGTCGTCGACGAGCAGGAGCAGACCGCCCCACGCGTCGGTGAGGTGCTGGACGGGGTGGGGCTGCGTGCGCGGTCGGGCCTCGCGGGACGGGCCGAGGGGGTCGCGGGGGTGACCGCAGGGCCGGACGAGGCGCGGCAGGTGCAGCGTCCCGGCGACGGTGCCGACGGCGAGCGTCCGGCCCCACTGCGCGGGCGTGGGCCGCCGGGGTGCCGGGGGCGTGGTCGGAGGCACGGCCTCGGAGGCCGTAGTCTTGGGCTCGGTGCGCTCCGCAGCCCCCGAACGTCGGGGGTCGGGTGCCGTGGCCCGGTCGATCCCCTGGATCCGGTGGTTCACAGTGCCTCCTCGGAGCGCGATCGTCCTAGCTGGTGCGGGGAGCTTCGAGCTCCTCGACTTTGGCTAGGCTCACCTTACGATCAGGAGAGTGGAATGAACAACGCCCGACCCAAGGTGCGCATCAGCCGCGCGCTCGGGGTGGCCCTCACGCCGAAGGCCGCCCGCTTCATGGACCGTCGCCCGTACCCCCCGGGCATGCACGGCCGCAAGCAGAAGAAGGCGTCGGACTACGCGACGCAGCTGCGGGAGAAGCAGCGCCTGCGCTACCAGTACGACGTCAGCGAGACCCAGCTGCGTCGTGCCTACGACCTCGCCAAGCGCAAGCCGGGCAAGACGGGTCAGAACCTGGTGCAGCTGCTCGAGACGCGCCTGGACGCCGTCGTGTGGCGCGCGGGCTTCGCCCGGACCATCTACCAGGCCCGCCAGATGGTCGTGCACCGCCACATCGTCGTCGACGGCCGTCGCGTCGACCGCCCCTCCTTCCGCGTCGTCCCGGGCCAGACCGTCGAGGTCGCCCCGCGGTCGAAGTCGAAGACGCCGTTCATCGTGGCGGCCGAGGGCGGCTGGAGCGACAACGAGATCCCGGGCTGGCTGTCCGTGGAGCGCCAGGACCTCACCGCCACGGTGAACGCCCTGCCGGTCCGCGAGCAGATCCCCGTGACCTGCGACGAGCAGCTCGTCGTCGAGTACTACTCGCGCTGAGCCCGCCGCACGGCGCAGCACCACCGGCTCCACCCGGAGCGCACCACAGGGCGCCGGTCCCCGCGAGGGGGCCGGCGCCCTGCGGCGTTCCCGGCGCTCCCCGGAGGCGGGCGGACCCGCGCTGCGCGAGGAGGGCCGACGGAGACGGGCGAGCACCCGGCGCAGCCTCGACGGCGAACCGCCCGCGCGCGTGTCAGGGGTGGGTCATGGACATCACGTCCAGGGCGGTGTCGAGCTGCTCCTCGCTCACCTCGCCGCGCTCGACGAACCCGAGGTCGACGACGGCCTCGCGCACGGTCGACCCCGTGGCGACGGCGTGCTTGGCCACCTTGGCCGCGGCCTCGTAGCCGATGACGCGGTTGAGCGGGGTGACGATGGACGGGGAGGACTCCGCGAAGCGGCGGCAGGCCTCGACGTCGGCCTCGAGGCCGTCGATCGTGCGGTCGGCCAGGAGCGTGGAGGCGTTGCCCAGCAGCCGGGCCGACTCCAGGACGTTGCGGGCCATGACCGGGATCTGCACGTTCAGCTCGAAGGACCCGCTGGCCCCGGCCCACGCGACGGTCGCGTCGTTGCCGACGACCTGCGCGCACACCATGAGCGTCGCCTCCGGGACGACGGGGTTGACCTTGCCCGGCATGATCGAGGACCCCGGCTGCAGGTCCGGCAGCCGCAGCTCGCCCAGCCCGGTGCGCGGGCCGGACCCCATCCAGCGCAGGTCGTTGCAGACCTTCGTCAGGCTCACGGCCACGACCTTGAGGGCGCCGGAGAGCTCGACGAGGGCGTCGCGGGCGCCCTGGGCCTCGAAGTGGTCGGCCGCCTCCGTCAGCGGCAGCCCCGTGTCGGCGGCCAGCAGCTCGATGACGCGCTGGGGGAACCCGGGCGGGGTGTTGATGCCGGTGCCGACGGCCGTCCCGCCCAGCGGCACCTCGGCCACGCGCACGACGGTCGCCTCGACCCGCTCGATGCCGCGGGTCAGCTGGGCGGCGTACCCGGCGAACTCCTGGCCGAGGGTCACGGGGGTCGCGTCCATGAGGTGGGTGCGACCGGACTTCACGACGTCGGCCCACTCGCTCGCTTTGCGCTGCAGGGAGTCCCGCAGGTGGGTCAGCGCCGGGACGAGGTCGTTGACGACGGCCGACGTCGCGGCCACGTGCACCGAGGTCGGGAAGACGTCGTTGGAGGACTGCGAGGCGTTGACGTGGTCGTTGGGGTGGACCGGGGAGCCGAGGCGCTCCGTGGCCAGCGTCGCGACGACCTCGTTGGCGTTCATGTTCGAGCTGGTGCCCGAGCCCGTCTGGAAGATGTCGACGGGGAACTCCCCGTCCCAGCGGCCGGTGGCGACCTCCTCGGCGGCGTCGGCGACGGCCTGGGCCAGGTCGTGGTCCAGGACGCCGAGCTCGGCGTTCGCCAGGGCGGCCGCCTTCTTGATGCGGGCCAGGGCCTCGATGTGCGCGCGCTCCAGCGGCGTGCCCGAGATCGGGAAGTTCTCCACGGCCCGCTGCGTCTGCGCGCGGTACTTCGCGGCGGCCGGGACCCTGACCTCCCCCATCGTGTCGTGCTCGATGCGGAACTGCGCCTGCTCGGGCGCACCGGTCTGGGGGGAGGGGGCTTCACTGGCCATGGCTCCATCCTGCCAACAACCCCGCGGGACGGGTCACCCGGTGGCGCGGATCACGGTCGGTTCACGATCGCCCGGCGGGGGCCCGCCTCGGAGTGCGCTGTGAGGACCACAGGTGTAGCCATGGTCATCAGCTAGAGACGACGGAGTCGAAGGAGGGGCTGTGGCTGGCCGATGGCGGACCCGGCTGGGGATCCTGAGCGCCGCGACGGTGCTCGCCGGTGGTCTCACGGCGTGCGGGGGATCGAGCACCGCGTCGGGGACCCCGACGCTGAACTGGTACATCAACCCGGACAACGGCGGTCAGCAGAGGATCGCCGCCGACTGCACCGCCGCCTCGAACGGTGCCTACGCGATCGACGTCTCCATCCTGCCCAGCGACGCGGCGCAGCAGCGCGAGCAGCTCATGCGGCGCCTGGCGGGCAACGACACCTCGATCGACCTCATGAGCCTGGACCCGGTCTTCGTGCCGGAGACCTCCGAGGCGGGGTTCCTCGCGCAGATCCCGGCGGACCTGCAGCAGCAGTGGTCCGACGGGGTCGTGGACGGGGCCGTCCAGGGGGCCACCTGGAAGGACCAGCTGGTGGCCGCCCCGTTCTGGGCCAACACCCAGCTGCTGTGGTTCCGCGAGTCCGTGGCGCAGGCCGCCGGGCTGGACACCTCCCAGCCGGTGACCTGGGACCAGCTCGTCGCGGCGGCGCAGGCGCAGGGCACCGCGATCGGCGTGCAGGGCCAGCGCGCGGAGTCCATGACGGTGTGGGTCAACGCCATGATCACCTCGGCCGGCGGGACGATCATCGAGAACCCCGACGCCAAGGGCGAGGACCTGCGGCTGGGCATCGACTCCGAGGCCGGCCGGGCCGCCGCGAAGGTCATGCAGGACATCACCGCGGCCGGTGTCGGCGGCCCGGGCATCGACAACCGCGACGAGGCCGCCACGGCCAACCTGTTCCAGCAGGGCGGTGCGGCGTTCATGGTGAACTGGCCGTTCGTCTACGCCCAGGGCAAGGCGGCGGCCGAGGAGGGCACGATGGACCAGGCGGTCTTCGACGACTACGGCTGGACGACCTACCCGGCGATGAGCCAGGGGCAGGAGGCCAAACCGCCGCTCGGCGGGATCGACGTCGGCGTCAGCGCCTTCAGCGAGCACCAGGACGCCGCCTTCCAGGCGGTCTCCTGCATCGTCTCGGAGCAGAACCAGGCGGCCTACATGGTCTCCGACGGGAACCCGGCGGCGTTGGAGTCGGTCTACGACGACCCGACGGTGCAGGAGGCCTACCCCATGTACGACACGATCCGGGAGTCCCTGAAGGCCGCGGCCCCGCGTCCGCAGACGGCCTACTACAACGAGGTCAGCCAGGGCATCGCCGACCGGTGGCAGCCGGTCTCGTCGGTGACGCAGCAGACACCGGTCACCTCCCAGGAGTACATCCTGGAGGTCCTGCGAGGGGAGAGGCTGCTGTGAGCTCGCAGATGCAGACCCGCTCGGCCGGGGACGTGTCCGTCTCCCGGTCGGCGGCGAGGAAGCCGCGGGGTTCGGACAAGGCCCGGTCCGAGGCCCGCCTGGGCTGGTACCTGGCCGGGCCGGCGTTCGTGATCCTCATCGCGGTCACGGGGTACCCGATCCTGCAGGCCCTGTACGAGTCCCTGTTCAGCTTCCGGCTGACCGCACCGGGCGACCGCGAGTTCGTGGGCCTGAAGAACTACGGCGTCATCCTGACCGACGGCCTGTGGTGGTCGGCCCTGGTCAACACCGCCCTCATCACCGTCGTCACCGTGGCCGTCGAGCTGGTCATCGGTTTCGCCCTGGCCATGGTCATGCACAAGGTGCTGGGGTGGCTGCGGCCCATCGTCCGCACCGCGATCCTCGTGCCCTACGCCATCATCACCGTCGTCTCGGCCTACGCGTGGCAGTACGCGTTCGCGCTGACGACGGGGTTCATGAACGACCTGCTCGGTCTGGGCGACTTCGACTGGTTCGCCAACAAGTGGTCGGCGTTGTTCGTCATCTGCCTCTCGGAGATCTGGAAGACGACCCCGTTCATCTCCCTGCTCCTGCTGGCCGGGCTGGCCCAGGTGCCGGCCGACATGACCGAGGCCGCCAAGGTGGACGGGGCCACGGCGTGGGAACGGCTGTGGCGGGTGACGCTGCCGAACATGAAGGCGTCGATCATGGTGGCGCTGCTGTTCCGCGCGCTGGACGCCTTCCGCATCTTCGACAACGTCTACATCATGACCAACGGCGCGGCGGGCACCGAGACCGTCTCGTCGCTGGCCTACAACCAGACGATCAGCCGGCTGGAGATCGGGCTGGGATCGGCCGTGTCGGTCCTGCTCTTCGTCTGCGTCCTGGTGATCTGCTTCGTCGCGATCAAGGTGTTCAAGGTCGACCTGGCCCGAGCGAGGGGTGAAGGCTGATGGGTGCGATGTCGGTCAAGGAGAGGATCGGCTGGTACGTGGGGGCCCTGCTCATCGTGCTGTACGCGGTGGTGCCGGTGGCCTACATCGTCTCGATGAGCTTCAAGTCCGAGGCGGCCCTGTCGGACCGGCAGTTCTTCCCGTCGCAGGTGACGTGGGCGAACTACGACGGCATCTTCCGCGGCAACGGCTCGGACCTGTTCCTGCCGGCCCTGCGGAACTCGATCATCACCTGCCTGGCGGCGACGCTCATCGCCGTCGTGCTCTCGATGTTCGCCGCCTACGCGATCGCCCGGCTGAACTTCCCGGGCAAGCGGCTCGTCCTCACCAGCGCCCTGGCCGTGGCGGTGTTCCCCGTCATCACGATGGTGACGCCGCTGTTCAACCTGTGGCGCCGGATCGGCCTGTACGACACCATCCCCGGGCTCATCATCCCGTACCTGGCCCTGACGCTGCCGATCTCGATCTGGACGATGTCGGCGTTCTTCCGCGGCATCCCGTGGGACATGGAGCAGGCCGCGCAGGTCGACGGCGCCACGAGCTGGCAGGCGTTCCGGAAGGTCATCGTGCCGCTGGCCGCCCCGGGCGTGTTCACCACGGCGATCATCGCGTTCTTCATCGCCTGGAACGACTTCGTCTTCGGCATCTCGCTGACCTCGACGTCGGCGGCGCAACCGGTGCCGGCGGCGCTGTCGAGCTTCACCGGGTCCAGCTACTTCGTCCAGCCGACGGGGGCCATCTCGGCCGCCGCCGTCATCGTCACCATCCCCGTCGTCGTCCTGGCGCTGGTGTTCCAGCGCCGCATCGTCGCGGGTCTCACCAACGGCGCGGTCAAGGGCTGACGCAGGAAGGGTTCACCGGACATGGCTCGCATCGAACTCAAGAACATCGTCAAGAAGTACGGCGACGGCTTCCCCGCCGTCAACGACGTCAGCCTCGACATCGCCGACGGCGAGTTCGTCATCCTCGTCGGCCCCTCGGGCTGCGGGAAGTCGACGCTGCTGCGGATGATCGTGGGGCTGGAGGACATCACCGAGGGGGACCTCCTCATCGACGGCGAGCGGGTCAACGACCTCGCCCCCCGCGACCGGGACCTGGCGATGGTGTTCCAGAACTACGCCCTCTACCCGCACCTGAGCGTGGGGGAGAACATCGCCTTCCCGCTGCGCCTGAACCACTCCAAGGTCCCCGAGAGCGAGGTCCGCGACCGGGTCCAGCGCGCCGCCGACATGCTCGAGCTCAACGAGCACCTCGACCGCAAACCCGCCAACCTCTCCGGTGGGCAGCGCCAGCGCGTCGCGATGGGGCGCGCGATCGTCCGCGACGCGAAGGCGTTCCTGTTCGACGAGCCGCTGTCGAACCTCGACGCCAAGCTGCGCGGGCAGATGCGCACCGAGATCGCTCGCATGCAGCGCTCGCTGGCCACGACGACGGTCTACGTCACCCACGACCAGACCGAGGCCATGACCCTCGGCGACCGCGTCGCCGTGCTGCGCAAGGGCGTCCTGCAGCAGGTCGCGAGCCCGCGCGAGCTGTACGAGCAGCCCGTCAACCTCTTCGTCGCCGGCTTCATCGGCGCACCGCCCATGAACTTCCTGCCCGCGCGCGTCAGCGGGACGACGATGCAGCTGCCGTTCTGCGAGGTGCCGCGCCCCGAGGAGGTCGACGGGTCCTACGAGGGCAAGCTGCTCATCGTCGGCGTGCGCCCCGAGCACTTCGACGACGCCGACGTCACCGATCCGCCCGAGGGGGCCGCGACCTTCCGCGCCGACGTCGACGTCACCGAGTGGCTGGGCAACGAGCTCTACGCCTACGTCCCCTTCGAGGCCGCCGAGGAGACCAAGCAGCAGCTCGCCGAGCTCGACCGGGAACTGGACGGGGAGAGCCTGCGCTCCCAGCTCGTCGTGACGCTGGACGCCATGAGCGGGGTGCGGGACGGCGACACCGCGACGCTGTGGTTCGACCCGAAGCGGATGCACGTGTTCGACCCGACGACGGGGGTCAACCTCACCCGCGACGAGGCGAAGGCGCAGAAGATCGGCGAGCAGTCCGAGGCGCTGCGTCAGCGGTCGCTGGAGCGGGCGCAGGCGTCCGAGGGGCGCCTGCCCGCCCACGCCGGTTCCTGAGGCCCCCGCCGCGTTCGACGGGCGCGGCTCGTCCGCCTCTCGACGCACCCGGCTCGACCTGCGGGCCGGGTGCGTCGGCAGCCTGCAACACCCTCGTAGCGGCGCTGCGTAGAGCGCTGGTGACCCTGCGTCGATGACGCGGCGACGAGTGGGGGAGGTTCCGCGGGACTGTCGCACGGCCCGGTTAACGTACCCGCACGGGTCCTCCACACGGTCGGCCCGGATCGGTCTCGGGCAGCGGGAGGTGGTGGACGGTGACGGACCTCGCCGTGCCCGCCGTCGGTGCCTCCGACGTCCCCCGAGGAGCCGTCACCGCCTCGTCCGACCCCGGCCTGGCGCTCGTCCTCGACCCCGCCCACGGCCTGTCCGTGACGGTCCGCCGCCACCTCGACAGCGCACCGGTGCCGGAGTGGCGCGTCCTGGTCCAGCAGTCGGGGCACTCGCCGTTCACCGGACCGGACTGGCTGCGAGCGGTGCACACGCACCTCGGGCGCGGTGAGCCGCTGCTCGTCAGCGTCCGGCGCGACGGCCGGCTGCTGGCCCTCGGCGCGTTCGCCCTCCTGGGGGGGCCTCGGCCGCTGCTGACGTTCCTGGGTGCCGGGGGCAGCGACTACGCGGCCGTGCTCACCGACCCCGACGCGCAGGTGCCCGCCGTCCGCCTCGTGGCGGCCGTCCTGGACGGGGCGCTGCGGGAGGCGCCCGGGGCCGTCCTCGACCTGGAGCAGGTGCCGGCCGGCGGGGGGCAGGCCGAACTGGTGCGGGCCTGGGCCCGCCTGCGCGGGTACGCCGTCCGGACGCTGCCGCAGTCCACCGTGCACACCGTCCCGCTCCCCGCGACCGTCGCCGAGCACGACGCGGCGCTGGGCCGGCACGCCCGGCACGAGGAGCGCCGGCAGTGGCGGCGGCTGGCCGAGCTCGGTGAGCTCGTCGTCGCCGACGACCTCCTCGAGACCGTCACCGCGCTGCGCGGGCACGACCCGGAGGCCGCGGCGGACCGGCTCGAGGAACTGGTGACCGAGCTCGCCGAGGTCGACGACGCGCACCCGAACGCCGACCGCCGGCGCCGGCCGTGGCGGGGGGCCTCCGGTCGCACGCTGACCGAGGTGCTGTGGACCTCCCCGCCCGGCACGGTCCAGCTGTCCGGTCTGCGCGTCGACGGCGAGCTCGTCGCCTACGCCTTCTGCCTGGCCGGGCCGGTCGCGCTGCACGGGTACGTCCAGAGCTACCGTGCCCGGTACGCGCCCACGGGCCCGGGCACGCTGCTGCTGCTGCGGCTGTGCCGGCGCGCGGTGCTCACGGGGTACCGCGAGCTGGACCTGCTGCGCGGGGACGAGGCCTACAAGCGGCGGTTCCGGCCGGTCCCGCACCGCACCGTCCGGCTCGTCCTCACCCCCCCGGGGCGGGAGGTGCTGCCCGCCCTGGCCGACCGCGTCGCCCTGCTGCGCCGCACCTACCGCGACGAGGTCCGCCGCTCCGAGCGGCTGGACCGGTCCTGGACGGTGCTGGCCGGTGCGCTGGAGCGGGCCCGCGACCAGGTGGGCCGGCAGGTGCAGCGTGGTCGCGCCGCGCTGCCGGCCCCACGCCTGCCGCGGGTCCGCCGTCGCCGGTGACGCCGGGCCGCAGGGTGCGGCGCGCCACACCACGGTCGTCCCCGTCCAGGGGGTGGCCGGACCGGTGACGGCGACCGGCACCCCCGCGCGGCGGGACTACCCGAACGCGGCGAGCTCGGCCCGGGTGGGCGGGTTCGCCCCGGCCCGCGAGCAGGTGATCGACGCCGAGGCGATCGCCGTGGCGACCAGCGCCTGCAACGTCCCGAGCCCGAGGTGCCGCAGCCGCGGCAGCGCGTCCCCGCCGAGCAGGTCGTGCTCGGCGAGGGCGTGCAGCAGCCCCGACATGAACGCGTCCCCCGCCCCGACCGTGTCGGCGACCTCCACGCGGGGGGCCGGCACGTGCAGCGTGCCCGCCCCCGAGACGGCGGTGGCGCCCGCGCTGCCGCGGGTCACGACGACGAGCGCGGGGCCGTGGCCCTGCCAGCGGTGGGCGACCTCCTCCGGGTCGTGGCCGGGCAGCAGCCAGGCCAGGTCCTCGTCGGAGGCCTTGACGACGTCCGCGGCCGCGACGAACTCCTCGACGCGGGCCAGCGCCGCGGCGGGGGACTCGAAGAACGCCGGCCGCACGTTCGGGTCGTAGCTCGTCGTCGCCCGTCCGCGCACCGAGCGCAGCAGGTCCAGGGCCGTCCTCGCGCCCGGGTCCACGGCCGCGCCGATGGACCCGGTGTGCAGCAGCGCCAGGTCCGGCGGCAACGGGGTGTCCGGCACCCGCCAGACGAGGTCGAAGTCGTAGGAGGCCCTGCCCTCGGCGTCCACCTCGGCGCGCGCGACCGACGTGCGGTCGGCGTCCACCGCCCCCGGCAGCAGCCGCACCCCGGCCGCGGCGAGGTGGTCGGTGAGGAGCCGGCCGTGCGCGTCGTCGCCGAGCCGGGTCAGCAGGGCGACGTCGTGCCCGAGGCGGCCCAGGCCGTGGGCGACGTTCATCGGCGACCCGCCGGGGTGCTCGGCGCCGGCGTCCTGCCCGGCGCGGTGCACGACGTCGACGAGCGCCTCCCCGACGACGACGGCCGTGCCGCGGGGGGCTGGGGGCTGCCCCGCCATCAGCGCGGACCGGTGAAGTCGACCGCGGAGTACGCCTGCAGCTTGGACAGCCGGTGCTCGCTCTCGACCTTGCGGATCGTGCCGGACTTGCTGCGCATGACGATGCTCGACGTGGAGATCGTGTCCCCGCGGTAGCGCACCCCGTCCACGAGCTCGCCGTCGGTGATGCCGGTGACGACGAAGTAGACGTTGTCGCTGGCCACGAGGGCGGAGGTGTCCAGGACGGCGTCGAGGTCGTGCCCGGCGTCGATCGCCTTCTGCTTCTCGTCGTCGTCGCGGGGCCACAACCGGCCCTGGATCGCGCCGCCGAGGCAGTGCATGGCGCAGGCCGTGATGATGCCCTCCGGCGTCCCGCCGACCCCGAGGAGCAGGTCGACGCCGGTGCCCTCGCGGGCGGCCATGACCGCCCCGGCCACGTCGCCGTCGGAGATGAACTTGATGCGGGCGCCGGCGTCGCGGACCTCCTGGGCCAGCTGGGCGTGCCGCGGCCGGTCCAGGATGCAGACGGTGACGTCCTCGACCCAGCGCTTCTTCGCCCGGGCCAGGCGGCGGACGTTCTCGCGCACGGGCAGGCGGATGTCGACGACGTCGGCGGCCTCGGGGCCCACGGCGAGCTTGTCCATGTAGAAGACGGCGCTCGGGTCGTACATCGTGCCGCGCTCGGCCACGGCCAGGACCGCCACGGCGTTCGGCATCCCGCGCGCGGTGAGGGTGGTCCCGTCGATGGGGTCGACGGCCACGTCGCACTCGGCGCCGCTGCCGTCGCCGACCTGCTCGCCGTTGAACAGCATGGGCGCGTCGTCCTTCTCGCCCTCGCCGATGACGACGGTGCCCTTCATGGAGACGGTGCCGATGAGGGTGCGCATGGCGTTGACGGCGGCGCCGTCGGCCTTGTTCTTCTCGCCCCGGCCGACCCAGCGTCCACCGGCCATGGCGGCGGCCTCGGTGACCCGGACCAGTTCCATGGCCAGGTTGCGGTCGGGGGCCTCGTCGGCGACGGCGAGGGCGGGCGGCAGCCCGGCGTGCTGGGGCGGGTTCTGGGGCACGTTCTGGGGCATGGGGCGGGACCTCCTGGGCGACGTGGTGCTGCGGGTCGGCGCTGCGGGATCCGGTGCCCCCGGGCGGGCGGCCGGCGACGCTCGTCGTCGGCTGCCGACTCTATCCGTCACCATGGGGGTGTGAGCACGACCGGTCGCCCCTCCGAGAGCCCGTCCGTCGCGTCGGGGGAGGACCCCCGCGGTGTCCCGCGGCAGCGGCGCTCCGGGGGCAACGTCCGGTCGATGGTCATCTCCCTGGCCGTGATCCTCGGCATGGTCTTCGTCCTCATCGCGATCATCCCGAGGCCCAACGCGATCGAGCAGCCCGCCGTCGACGTGGACAACGCCGCGCGGGGCGCGACCTCGCGGCTCGCCTTCGCCCCCGTCGTCCCGGACGGGCCCGAGGGGTGGACGCCCACGTCGGCCAACGTCAACCGCTCCACCGACGGCGTCGTGACGTGGCACATCGGCTACCGCACCGACGAGGGCGACCACCTGGCGCTGGAGACGGCGCGGGACACGACCCCGACCTGGCTGCGGGCCCAGACCCAGAGCGGTGACGCCCGGGGCGAGCAGACGATCGACGGCGAGGTCTGGCAGCGGTACCTGCAGCCGGACCGCGAGCGCTACAGCCTGGCGCGCACCGAGGACGGGCAGACCCTGCTCGTCACGGGGGAGGGCGGGTACGGCGTGCTGGCCGAGCTCGTCCGGGCCGCCGAGGCCGGGTGGGAGCAGGCCGGGACGCCCTGGGGGGCGCGCCCCTAGCGGCGGCGCCCCGGGTGGACCGCGCCGGTCCCGCCGGCGGTGGACGCGCGAGCCCTCGCGCCGACCCCTCGTTAGGATCGACCCGACAGCGCGGACCCACCGCACCCTCTCAGCACGGAGGCGAACGGCCCCCCGGGGCGATCATGGCCAGCACCGACACCACTCCCGAACCCCCGGCGCAGGCGCGGCACGTCATCGTGGTGCCGCCCGAGGTGCCGATGGTGGGCCTCCTGGGCGCTCGCGACGAGCTGCTGCGCGTCCTGGAGCGAGCCTTCACCCGCACCGACGTCCTCGTGCGCGGCAACGAGATCACCGTCACGGGCGCGGCCGGCGAGGTCGCCCTCCTCGAACGGCTCGTGGACCAGATGACCGCCGTCCTGCGCGGCGGTCAGGCCCTCTCGCCCGACGCCGTCGAACGGTCCGTCGCCATGCTGCGCGCGCAGGCCGCCGGCACGGCCGACGACCGCCCCGCCGACGTGCTGACGATGAACATCCTGTCCAGCCGCGGCCGGACGATCCGTCCCAAGACGGTGAACCAGAAGCACTACGTCGAGGCCATCGACGAGCACACCGTCGTCTTCGGCATCGGTCCGGCCGGGACGGGCAAGACGTACCTGGCCATGGCCAAGGCCGTCCAGGCGCTGCAGGCCAAGCAGGTCAACCGCATCGTCCTGACCCGTCCCGCGGTCGAGGCGGGCGAACGGCTCGGCTTCCTGCCCGGCACCCTCACCGACAAGATCGACCCGTACCTGCGGCCGCTGTACGACGCCCTGCACGACATGCTCGACCCCGACTCGATCCCGCGCCTCATGGCGGCGGGGACGATCGAGGTCGCGCCGCTGGCCTACATGCGCGGGCGCACGCTGAACGACGCCTTCATCATCCTCGACGAGGCCCAGAACACCTCGCCCGAGCAGATGAAGATGTTCCTGACCCGCCTCGGGTTCGGCTCCAAGATCGTCGTCACCGGTGACGTCACCCAGGTCGACCTGCCCTCGGGCACCGACTCGGGGCTGCGCGTCGTGCAGGACATCCTCGAGGGCATCGAGGACGTGCACTTCTCGCGGCTGACCTCCAGCGACGTGGTCCGCCACCGCCTCGTGGGTGAGATCGTCGACGCCTACGGGCGCTGGGAGGAGGCCCGCCCGCGGGTCTCCGCCACGGGCCACGGCCCCCGGAAGCGGTGAGCGCGTGAGCATCGAGGTCGTCGACGAGAGCTCCTTCGCGGCCGGCCGGGGGGTGGACACCGTCGAGGTGTCGCACCTGGCCCGGTACGTGCTGGAGGAGATGCGGGTCCACCCGCTCGCCGAGCTGTCCGTCCTCATGGTCGACGTCGAGGCGATGTCCCGGCTGCACGTGCAGTGGATGGACGAGGAGGGCGCGACCGACGTCATGTCCTTCCCGATGGACCAGCTGCGGCCGGGCCGGGAGGGCGGCACCAGCGAGCCGGGGCTGCTCGGCGACGTCGTCGTGTGCCCGGAGGTCGCCGCCTCCCAGGCCAGGGCGTCCGGTCACGCGACGGCCGACGAGGTCCTGCTCCTGGTGACCCACGGCATCCTGCACCTGCTCGGCTACGACCACGCCGAACCCGACGAGGAACGCGAGATGTTCACCCTGCAGCGCCGGCTCGTGCTGGGCTTCCTGGCCCGCATCGGTCGTCCGGGCGACCCGACCCCCACGGTCGGGCACCGCGCGCTGCCCTCTGGGGACTGAGCGTGGGCGCCCCCGCCGGGCCCCTGCTCGTGCTGGCCCTCGTCCTCGTGGTGGCCGCCGGGCTCATCGCCGCCGCCGAGTCCGCGATCGCGGGCACGTCGCGGCGCCGGGCCCGCGACCTCGTCGAGGACGGCCGGCGGGGCGCCCCGGCGCTGGCCCGCGTGCTCGAGACCGCCGCGCCGGTCATCGCCGTGTGCACCCTCCTGCGCGTCGTGCTCGAGACGCTCGCGGCCGTCTGCGTCACGGTGGTCGTCGCGAGCTGGGTCGACTCGTGGTTCCTCGTGGTGCTCCTGGCCGGCCTGGGCATGTCCGCGCTCGACTTCGTCCTCGTGGGCGTCGGCCCGCGCACCCTGGGCCGGTTGCACGCCGAGTTCGTGGGCCTGCTGGCCGCCCCGGTCCTGGCCCCGCTGACGACGGTCCTCGGGCCGGTGGCGCGGGGCCTGGTCGCCGTCGGCAACGCCGTCACCCCCGGCCGCGGGCTGCGGCACGGACCGTTCGGCTCCGAGGCCGAGCTGCGCGAGATCGTCGAGCTGGCGGGGGAGACGTCGGTCATCGAGGCCGGTGAGCACCGCATGATCCACTCGGTGTTCGAGCTGGGCGAGACGCTGGCCCGCGAGGTCATGGTGCCGCGCACCGACGTCGTCACCACGCGCCGCGGCACCGGGTTGCACGAGGCCGAGGCGCTGTTCCTGCGCTCGGGCTTCTCCCGCATGCCGGTCGTCGGGGACGACGCCGACGAGGTCCTCGGCGTCGTCTACCTCAAGGACATCGCCCGCCGCTTCCACGCCGACCCGACGGGCGCGCGCGCCGTGCGCGTCGAGGACGTGGCCCGGCCGGCGGTGTTCGTCCCGGACAGCCTGCCCGTCGACGACCTCATGCGGCAGATGCAGCGCGACAACGTCCACGTCGCCGTCGTCGTCGACGAGTACGGCGGGACGGCCGGCCTGGTGACGATCGAGGACATCATCGAGGAGATCGTCGGGGAGATCTCCGACGAGTACGACCGCGCCCGCCCCGAGGTGGAGACGTTGCCCGACGGGGGGTTCCGCGTCTCCTCGCGCCTGCACGTGGAGGACCTCGGGGAGCTGTTCGAGCGCGAGATCGCCGACGACGACGTCGACACCGTCGGCGGGCTGCTCGCCAAGACCCTCGGGGAGGTCCTCGTCCCCGGCGCCGTCGCCGAGGTCCACGGCCTGCGGCTGGAGGCCGACGGGCGCGAGGGCCGACGCAACCAGGTGCGGACGGTCCTCGTCCACCGCCTGCCCGAACTCGAGCCAGAACTGGTCGACGACCGCGCCGGAGGGCGAGAAGATGACTGAGCAGAACGCGTCCGCACCCCAGGCCCGGCCGCACCGGTCCGGTTTCGCCTGCCTCGTCGGGCGGCCCAACGCGGGCAAGTCGACGCTGACGAACGCGCTCGTGGGGCAGAAGGTCGCCATCACCAGCTCCCGGCCGCAGACGACCCGGCACACCGTGCGCGGCATCGTGCACCGCCGGGACGCCCAGCTCGTCCTCGTCGACACCCCCGGGCTGCACCGCCCGCGCACCCTGCTCGGCCAGCGGCTCAACGACCTCGTCCACGAGACCCTCGCCGAGGTCGACGTCGTCGCCCTGACGGTCCCCGCGGACGAGCGGATCGGCCCCGGGGACCGGTTCATCGCGGACGCCCTCGGCGCGGTGCCCCGTTCCACGAAGGTCGCCCTCGTCACCAAGACGGACAAGGCGTCCAGGCAGCAGGTCGCCGAGCAGCTGATGGCGGTCGCCGCCCTCGGCGAGGAGGTCCTCGGCGGGTTCGCCGACGTCGTGCCCGCCTCCGCCGTCACCGGCGAGCAGGTCGACGTCGTCGCCGACGTCCTGCTCTCGCACCTGCCGGAGGGCCCGCGGCTGTACCCCGACGGGGAGCTCACCGACGAACCCGAGACCGTCATGGTCGCCGAGCTCGTCCGCGAGGCGGCGCTGGAGGGCGTGCGCGACGAGCTGCCGCACTCCCTGGCCGTGGTGGTGGAGGAGATGGCCGAGGGGGACAACGGTGTCCTGACCGTCTTCGTCTGGCTCTACGTCGAGCGCGAGTCGCAGAAGGGCATCGTCATCGGCCGCGGCGGTGCCCGCCTCAAGGACGTCGGGACCCGCGCCCGCCGCCAGATCGAGGCCCTGCTCGGCACGCGCGTCCACCTCGACCTGCGCGTCAAGGTCGCCAAGGACTGGCAGCGCGACCCCAAGCAGCTGCAGCGGCTCGGGTTCTGACCGGTCGCACCCTCCACGACCCCGCCGTCCGTGCGTTCCTGGTTCGCCTTCACCGCCCGCGACACGCGGGACCTGCTGCTGTCGCTGCTGCCCACGGCGTTCGCGCTGTGGATCAGCGCGCACCTGGTGACCGGGGTGCAGGTGTCCTCACCGTTCTGGCTGCTCGCCTCGGCGGGCGTCCTGGCCGTCGGCGACCTCCTGGTGCGCCCGCTGCTCGGGCCGCTGGTGAGGTTGCTCGGCCCGTTGGTCACCGTCGTCCTCGGCGTCGCGGTCCAGCTGCTGCTCCTGCACACGGCGCTGACGGCCGTCCCCGGCCTGGAGCTGGACTCCCTGGGCGCGCTGTGGCAGGTCTACCTCTGGACCGGTCTGGTCGGCGTCGTCGTCCGCTGGCTCGTGGGGTCCAACGACAGCCGCTGGGTGGTCTCCGGCCTGCTGCGGCACCGGACCCGGCACGTGGGCGACGGGCGTCCCCCCGGGCTGCTCGTGGTGCAGGTCGACGGCCTGTCGATGCCGTTGCTGCAGTTCGGCCTGCACTCCGGCACCCTGACGACGATCGCGCGCTGGCTGCGGCAGGGCAGCCACCTCGCCGAGGGGTGGCGCGCGCAGCTGCCCTCCACGACCCCCGCCAGCCAGGCCGGTCTGCTGCACGGCAGCACCGAGGGGATCCCCGCGTTCCGCTGGTGGGACCCCGAGCTGCGCCGCGTGCTCGTCGCGAACCGTCCCGCGGACGCCGCGGTCATCGAGGGCCGGGTCCGCGACGCGGCGCGCGCGAGCGGCCGCACCGGCCTGCTCGCCGGGGACGGGGCGAGCATCGGCAACCTCTTCTCCGGTGAGGCCGCGCACGCGCACCTCGTCGTCTCCACCTCCCGCGCCGGGGGGTCCGGCCGGCCCTACCTGCGCTACGTCGCGCGCCCGTTCGTCCTGCTGCGCAGCCTCATCCTGACCCTGGGCGAGATCGTCAAGGAGCTGTACCAGGGGTGGCAGCAGCGGGTCCGCCGCGTCGAACCGCGCATCCCCCGGCGCGGGTGGTACGTCCTGCTGCGCGCCCTGACGAACGCGTTGCTGCGCGACCTCAACGTCTCCCTCGTGGCGCAGGCGCTCACCGACGGCCGACCCGTCGTGTTCGTCGACTTCCTCGACTACGACGAGGTCGCCCACCACGCCGGGGTCGCGCGCCCGGAGTCCCTGGACGCCCTGGCCGGGATCGACCGCGTCCTGCAGACCCTGGCCGACGTGGCCGACGTCGCCCCGCGGCAGTACCGCGTCGTCGTCGTCTCCGACCACGGCCAGGCGCAGGGACCGACGTTCGCCCAGGTCAGCGGCCGGCACCTGCAAGACCTCGTCACCGACCTCCTCGACGCGGCGGACCCCGCGCACGGGACCCACCCCGTCGTCACGACGGCGGCCGGTGAGGAGATGCGCGGGCGCGTGGACGTCCTCGTCCGGGAGTTCGCCACCCCGGGGCGCTCCGAACGCGCCAGCACCCGGCACGAGGCCGAACCCGCCGCCGTCCACGACGCCGTGGTCGTGGCAACGTCCGGCTGCACGGCCCTGCTGTCCGTGCCCGACGCCCCGCAGGGCCGGCTCGACCTCGGCGCGCTGCGCACGAGGTGGCCCGCGCTCGTGCCGGGGCTGCTGGCGACGCCGGGGGTCGGTTTCGTCGCCGGGCACGAGCGGGCCGGCGGTGCGCACGAGGTGGTCGTCCTCGGACCGGCGGGGCGGCGCGAGCTGGTCTCCGGGCGGGTCGAGGGGACGGACCCGCTGGCCGCGCTGGGGCCGCGGGCGGCCGTGGACCTGCTGCGGGTCATGCGCTTCGGCACCGCCCCGGCGTTGTTCGTGCACTCCGCGGTCGACCCCGTGACGGGGGAGGTGCACGCCTTCGAGGAGCAGGTCGGCTCGCACGGCGGCCTGGGCGGCTGGCAGACCGAGGCCGTCCTCGTGCACCCCGTGGAGTGGAAGGTCGACGAGGACCTGCGCGACCGCAGCGTGCCCGGCCAGGCCCCGCTCGTGGGGGCCGCGACCGTGCACGACCAGCTCGTGCGCTGGATGCAGCAGGTCGGGATCCGGGCGTGAGAGCGGGGAGGAGGCGCCGGTGGGTGTCGACGTGACGTGGTTGGGGCACTCGACGGTGACGGTCGACGTGCGGGGCCCGCAGGGGCGGTTGCGGGTGGTGACCGACCCGGTGCTGCGAGCGGGGCTGGGGCACCTGCGCCGGCGGCCGCGGACCCCGGCGGCGTCGGCGTGGGCGGGCTGCGACCTCGCGCTCGTCTCGCACCTGCACCACGACCACCTCGACCTGCCGTCGCTGCGCCGCCTGCGCCCCGCCGTCCTGGTCACCCCGCCGGGGTCCTCGGACTGGGTCCGGTGGCGCCTGGGCCGGCCCGGGACCCACGTCGTCGAGGTCGCGGTGGGGCAGACCCGCGAGCTGCCGGTGCGCGGGCGCGCGGTCGCGGTCACCGCGCTGCCGGCCCACCACGCCGGTCACCGCACGGGCAGCGGGCTGAGCCGGGCCCCCCTCGACGCGGTCGCCGTCCAGCACCTCGTGCGGGTCCCGGGCGCGTTCCCCGAGCGCGACCCCGGTGACTTGCTGCTGTGGGCGGTCGGCGACACCGGCGAGTTCGAGCGGTCCGACGAGGTGCTGGTGGCGGGCGGCCGGGCCCCGGACGTCGCCCTCGTGCCCGTCGGGGGCTGGGGCCACACCCTGGGCCCGCACCACCTGGACCCCCGGCAGGCCGCCGAGCTGGTCGCCCGGGTCCGGCCGGGGGTGTCGGTGCCGGTGCACTGGGGGACGCTGCACCCGGTCGCGCTGGGCCGGACGATGGGCGACCGGTTCGTCGAGCCCGGCCGCCGCTTCGTCGCCGAGGCGGCGAGCCGGGGGGTCGTCGGCGCGGTGCAGCTGCCGGTCGGGGGTTCGCTGACCCTGTGACCGGCGGTGCGGGCGTCAGAAGAACGTGGGCTGCCGCGACACGTAGTGCTCCTCCAGCGCCGCGACCTCCTCGTCGGTCAGCTCGACGTCGAGGGCCGCGACGGCGTCGCGCAGGTGGTGCACCTTCGTCGCCCCGACGATGGGGGCGTCGACGACGGGGTTGCGCAGCACCCAGGCCAGGGCGACCTGCGCCATCGACACGCCCCGCTCACCCGCGATCCGCTCGATGGCGTCGACGATGCCCTTGTCGCTGTCGAGGCGGACGGGGTTGCCCTTGGGGTCGGTCTCCGGCTCGTCCCCGGCGCGCGCCGTGCCCTGCTCGCTCCACGGCCGGGCCATCTTCCCGGCCTGCAACGGGCCCCAGGGGATCGAGCCGACGCCCTGGTCGGCCAGGAGCGGGAACATCTCCCGCTCCTCCTCGCGCTGGGCGAGGCTGTACTGGTTCTGCATCGACACGAAGCGGGTCCAGCCCCCCAGGTCGGCGGCGCTCTGCAGCTTCGCGAACTGCCAGGCCCACATGCTGGAGGCGCCGAGGTAGCGGACCTTGCCCGCCTTCACCACGTCGTGCAGGGCCTCCATCGTCTCCTCGACCGGCGTGGCGGGGTCGAAGCGGTGGATCTGGTAGAGGTCGATCCAGTCGGTGCCCAGGCGCTGCAGGGACGCGTCGACCTGCTCCAGGACCGCGCGCCGGGAGAGGCCGGACTGCCCGGGACCGGGGCCCATCTCCCCGAACAGCTTGGTCGCCAGGACGACGTCCTCGCGGCGGGTGTACTTCCTGATCGCCTCGCCGGTGACGCGTTCGGAACTGCCGCGGCCGTAGACGTTGGCGGTGTCCCAGAACGTGATGCCCAGCTCGACGGCCTCGCGGAAGATCGGCTCGGCCGCCTCGGCGTCCAGGGTCCAGGTCTGCTTCTCGTTGCCGTCGCCGAAGCTCATGCAGCCGAGGACGATCCGGCTCACGGTCAGACCGGTCGAACCCAGGTGGGTGTGGTGCACGGTGTCTCCTCGGGGTGGTCGGGGGCCCGCCGCCCCCGGGGGCGGCGGGCCGGGTGCTGAGGTGGTTACGGGACCGTGTAGCCCGCGGCGCGGTACAGCTCGTACCACTCCGCGCGGGTCAGGGGCAGCTCGGACCCCTGGGCCGCGGCCCGGACGCGCTCGGGGTTCGTGGTGCCGAGCACGACCTGGACGTTCGCCGGGTGCCGGGTGATCCACGCCGTCGCGATCGCGAGCTTGGGGACGTCGTACTGCGCCGCGAGGCGGTCCAGCACGACGTTCAGCTCGGGGTAGCGGTCGTCGTCGAGGAACACCCCGTCGAAGAACCCGGCCTGGAACGGCGACCACGCCTGCACGGTGATGTCGTTCAGGCGGCAGTAGTCCAGCGTCCCGTAGTCCCGGGAGATCGACTGGTCCAGGCCCTGCATGTTCGCCGCCACGCCCTGCGCGACGAGCGGGGCGTGCGTGATGGACAGCTGCAGCTGGTTGGCCACGAGCGGCTGGCGGACGTGCTTGCGCAGCAGCTCGATCTGGCCCGGGGTCTGGTTGGAGACCCCGAAGTGCCGGACCTTGCCCGCGGCGTGGAGCTCGTCGAACGCCTGGGCGACCTCCTCGGGTTCGACGAGGGCGTCGGGCCGGTGCAGGAGCAGCACGTCGAGGTAGTCCGTGCCCAACGCGCGCAGCGAGCCGGCCACCGAGGCGACGATGTGCTCGTGGGAGAAGTCGAAGTACGGGCCGTCGGGGACGATCCCGGCCTTGGACTGGATGATCGTCTGCTCGCGCTCGGAGGAGCTGAGCTGCACGGCCTGCGCGAAGCGTTCCTCGCAGCGGTGCATCGAGCCGCCGTAGACGTCGGCGTGGTCGAGCATCGTGATGCCCACCTCGCGGCCGGCGGCCACGAGGGAGCGGATGTCCTCGTCGGGCATCTCCGCGATGCGCATGAGGCCGAGGACGACGTTGGGCACCTGCAGGTCGGAGGTGCCGAGGGCGAAGGTCTTCACGCGGCGTCTCCGGTGGTCGCGGCGGACAGGCGGGCGATCTCGTCGGCGGACAGTTCCAGGTCCGCGGCGGCGAGGGAGTCGGTGGTGCTCGCGGGCCGCGAGGAACCCGGGATGGGCAGCACGACGTCGGCGAGGGAGAGTTCCCAGGCCAGCGTCACCTGCTGCGGGCTGACGCCGTGGGCCTGCGCGACCTCGGCGAACACCGCGTGCCGGCTGCCGAGCTCGGCCGCGTTGGAGATGCCGCCCAGCGGAGACCAGGGCAGGAACGAGATGCCGCGCGAGGCGCAGTGCTCGAGCTCGCCCAGGCTGCTGCGGAACGCGGGGGAGAACTGGTTCTGCACCGAGACGAGGCGGCCGCCGAGGACGCGGTCGGCCTCCTCGATCTGGTCGACGTCGGCGTTGGAGATGCCGGCGCGGACGATGACGCCCTCGTCGAGCAGCTCGGCCAGTGCGCCGACGGAGTCGGCGTACGGGACGTCCGGATCGGGGCGGTGGAACTGGTAGAGGCCGATGGCCTCCACGCCGAGGCGGCGTGCGGACGCCTTCGCGGCGTCCTTGAGGTAGGCGGGGTCGCCGTTCTTCGTCCAGGACCCGTCGCCGGGGCGCAGGTGCCCGCCCTTGGTGGCGACGACGACGTCGTCGGTCGAGGAGCCGTGCTCGCGCAGGGCGCGGGCGATGAGCTCCTCGTTGTGGCCGACCTCGTTCGCGTCGCGGTGGTAGGCGTCGGCCGTGTCGATGAGGGTGACGCCGGCGTCGAGGGCGGCGTGCACGGTGGCGATCGCGCGGTCGGTGTCGGGGCGGCCCTCGATGCTCAGCGGCATGGCGCCGAGGCCGATGGCGGAGACCTGTCGGGTGGTGGGGGCGCCGGGACGCCCGAGGCTGCGCTGCTTCACGCGGCGAGCCTAGGAACGCCCGTCCCACAAGTCCAACAACTGAGGCTCATCCGATCCATGAGTAGCATTTCTGCATGGACCTCCGGCAGATGCAGTACGTCGTGGCGCTGGCCGACGAGCGGCAGTTCACCCGCGCCGCCGCCCTCAGCGGTGTCTCGCAGTCGGGGCTGTCCGCGGCGATCCGCACCCTCGAGGACGAGCTGGGCACGGCGCTGTTCGAGCGCAGCCCGCGCTCGGTCCAGCCCACCGACGCGGGGCAGGCGCTGCTGCCCTTCGCGCGCAGCATGATCGCCCAGGCGACGGCGGCCCGCGACGCCGTCGTCCAGGCCACCCACCGGTTGTCCGGCACGTTGCGGGTGGGGTCCGAGCAGTGCCTCGGCGTCGTGGACGTCTCGACGCTGCTGGAGCGGTTCCACCGCCGGTTCCCGCAGGTCGAGGTCCACTTCGAGCAGGCCGGCTCGCACGACCTCGTCGGTCGCGTCCGCGACGGCGAGCTCGACCTCGCCTTCGTCGCCACCACCGAGCACCTCGGCGTGCTCGCGGCGACGGAACTGGGCCGTGAACCCCTCGTCCTGCTCGTGCCGCCGGACCACCCCCTCGCCGGCCGCGCCGCCGTCGACTGGTCGGACCTGCCGGCCTCGCCGTTCATCGACTTCGTCGCCTCCTGGGGGGTGCGGCCGCTGACCGACGCGGCGTGCGCCGCCCGCGGGGTGCACCGGCGCGTGCGGTTCTCCGTCGGGGACGTGCACGCCCTCCTCGACCTCGTGAACCGGGGGCTGGGGACCGCGATCGTCCCCCGGCACGTCGCCGCCAAACCCGAGGCGGCCCGGCTGAGCGTCCTCGCGATGCCGGCCGACGCCCCGCAGTGGGTGGTGTCCGTCGTGACGTCGGCGGGCAGCTCCCCGGCCCCGCACCTGCTGGAACTGCTGGAACTCGATCCCGCAGGTCAGCCGGGCAGCGTCGAGACCGCGAACGTCCGCCGGAACGGGAACGGCGTGCCGTAGTCCCGCGCCGGGTACGCCTGTCGCAGCAGCGCCGCGTACTCGCGCTCGAACTCCGCGGCGCTCGCCGGGTCGAGGGCTTGCAGCACCGGCCGCAACCCCGTGCCGCGCACCCACTCCAGCACCGGGTCCGCACCGGTCAGCACGTGCAGGTATTCCGTCTGCCACACGTCGGCCAGCAGTCCGGCGCCCGCGAGCAGGTCGAGGTACTCACCGGGGTCGGCGACCGACTCCGTCCCGCGCAGGACGCCCGCGAGGCGGTGCCGCCACGGCGGGGAGGCCGCCAGTTCCCGCATGAGGACGTGCGAGGGGGCGTCGAAGTTCGCGGGCACCCCGAACGCCATCCAGGCGCCGGGGGAGAGCTGGGAGGCCCACCGCCGCAGCAGGTCCCGGTGGGTCGGGATCCACTGCAGCACCGCGTTGGACACGACGACGTCGACCCCGGTGGCGTCGAACTCCTCGGCGTTCGCCACGGTGAAACCCACCCCGGCGTCGGCCGGGGCTGCCGCCACCATCTCCGCGGAGGAGTCGAGGCCGCGCACGCTCGCACCCGGCCAGCGCCGAGCCAGCTGCACCGTGAGGTTCCCCGGCCCGCAGCCGACGTCGACGACGGTGCGCGGGGCGGTCGCCCCGATCGCCGCCACGAGGTCGTGGAAGGGGCGAGACCGGGGGGAGGAGAACCGGGCGTACTGCGCCGGGTCCCAGGTGGGCGAGGTCACGCCGCCGACCCTACGACGGGACCCGGTGAGTCCCCGGCCGGTCCAGCGCGGGCCGCTTCGGGTCGAACGTCCAGCCCGGCACGAGGAACCGCATGGCCGCCGCGTCGTCGCGGGCGCCGAGACCGTGCGCCAGGTACAGCTCGTGCGCCTCCGCGAGCCGGTCCTCGTCCAGTTCGACGCCCAGACCCGGGGTGGTCGGCACGTCGAGGAACCCGTCACGGATCCGCAGTGGTTCCCGCGTGAGCCGCTGCCCGTCCTGCCAGATCCAGTGCGTGTCGATCGCCGTCACGTCCCCGGGGGCCGCCGCGGCGACGTGGGTCGTCATCGCGAGGGAGACGTCGAAGTGGTTGTTGGAGTGCGACCCCCACGTCAGCCCCCACGCCTCGCACAGCTGCGCGACGCGCACCGACCCCGCCATCGTCCAGAAGTGCGGGTCGGCCAGCGGGATGTCCACGGCGTGCGCCTGCACCGCGTGCGCGAGCTGCCGCCAGTCGGTGGCGACCATGTTCGTCGCCGTCGGCAGTCCCGTCGCCCGTCGGAACTCGGCCATCGTCTCCCGGCCGGAGTACCCGCCCTCGGCGCCGCACGGGTCCTCGGCGTAGGCGAGCACGTCGCGCAGTTCCCGGCCGATCGCGACCGCCTCGCTGAACGACCAGGCGCCGTTGGGGTCCAGCGTGATCCGCGCGTCCGGGAACCGCCGGGCCAGGGCGGTGACGATCCCCGCCTCCTGCTCCCCGGGCAGCACCCCGCCCTTGAGCTTGAAGTCCGCGAACCCGTACCGAGCCCGGGCGGCCTCGGCCAGCGCCACGACGGCACCGGCGTCGAGGGCCGGTTCGTCCCGCAGCCGCTCCCAGTCGTCCTGGGGCCGAGCCGTGCTGCGGTACGGCAGGTCGGTGGCGTTCCGGTCACCGACGAGGAACAGGTAGCCCAGCGCCTGCACCCGGTCGCGCTGCCGGCCCTCCCCGAGCAGGTCGGCCACGGGCAGCCCGAGGAACTGCCCGAGCAGGTCCAGCAGCGCCGACTCCAGCGCGGTGACGACGTGGACGGTCGTGCGCAGGTCGAACGTCTGCAGACCGCGGCCGGCGACGTCGCGGCCGGCGAACTCCCGCCCGACCGCGCGCAGCACGTTCCGGTGGTCGGCGACCGACCTGCCGCGCACCAGGTCACCGGCCGCCTCGAGCGTGACCCGGACGGGTTCACCGCCGGGGACCTCGCCGACCCCCGTGCGGCCGTCGGTGTCGGTGAGCACGACGACGTTGCGGGTGAAGAACGGTGCGTGGGCGCCGGAGAGGTTCAAGAGCATCGAGTCGTGGCCGGCCACGGGCACGACGCGCAGACCGGCGACGCGGGGAGCCACGGGTCAGAGGACCTTCTGGACGAGCGGGGTGAGTTCGGCCAGCTCGGTGTCGGTGAGGTCGGTCAGCGGGGGCCGGACCGAGCCGGCGCTGCGGCCCGCGGCCGTCATCCCGGCCTTGACGATCGAGACGGCGTAGCCTGCGCTGCGGTCGCGGATCTGCAGGTAGGGCAGGACGAACTCGCTCAGTCGCACCTGCACTCCTGTGCGGTCGCCCGCGCGCACCCGGTCGTAGAACTCGCGCGCCCAGCGTGGTGCGAAGTTGAAGATGGCGCTGGAGTACGTCGTCGCACCGAGGTCGAGGTAGGGCAGCGCGTACGTCTCGGCCGTCGGCAGTCCGCCCACGAGCAGCAGGCGCTCGCCGTGGCGGGCGTTCAGCGTCGCGAGCAGGTCGATGTCGCAGATGCCGTCCTTGAACCCCACGAGGTTGTCGAACTCGGCGACGAGGCGGTCGACCGTGCGGGCGGTGAACCGGGCGTTCGCGCGGTGGTAGACGACCACCCCGAGCCGGGTGGCCCGGCAGACGGCGGCGACGTGCTGGTAGAGCCCCTCCTGGGTCACCTCGTTGAGGTACGGCGGCAGCACGAAGACGCCGTCCGCGCCCGCGGCCTCGACCTCCCGCGCCATCGCCGCGGCGGTCGCCGTCCCGTACCCGACGGGGCCGACGACGGGGCTGCGCCCGGCGTTGGCCTCGACCGTGGCGCGGACGACGGTGAACACCTCGGCCTGGGTCAGCGCCGGGAACTCCCCGGTCCCGCCCGCGGCGAACAACCCGCTGGCCCCGAACCCCGACAGGTGGGCGACGTGCTCGCGGTACCCGTCCTCGTCGAGGGACAGGTCCGGGTGCGTGTGCGTCACGGGGAAGGACAGCAGGCCGGCGCCGAGCGTGCGGCGCAGGTCGTCGGGGGAGACGTCGCTGGGACGGGACACGGGTGCTCCTCGGGTCGGCGGCGCCCCAAGGTACCAGTGTTCCACGTCAGCGGACAGTGTCCACGGATGCAGACATGGGTGGGCAGTGGACCCGTAGGGCGGGCCCCACCAGCTCGCGCCCGACCCCGGCGCGGCCCGCACGGCGACGTGCGGGCCGCGGGGCACCGGGTCCGGCGATCACCACGAACCCCGGTGCGGGGTGAACCCCGGGTCGACGGTGCGCATGTACGTCGTGTCGTCGCGGGCGCGCAGCCCGCAGCGCTCGTACTGCTCGTGCAGTCGGGCCAGGGCGTCGCGGTCGAGGTCGACCCCGAGGCCGGGGCCGGTCGGGACGCGCACGGCGCCACCGGCGAACCCCAGGGCGCCGGGGACCACGACGTCCTCGTCGGCGCGCTTCCACGGCCAGTGCGTGTCGCACGCGTAGTCGAGGTTCGGGGTCGCGGCGGCGAGGTGGGTCATGGCGGCGAGGCTGATCCCGAGGTGGGAGTTGGAGTGCATCGACAGGCCCAGCCCGAACACCTCGCAGATCCGCCCCAGGCCCTGCGTGCGCCGCAACCCGCCCCAGTAGTGGTGGTCGGACAGGACGACCTGGACGGCGTCCTGCGCCACGGCCGGCGGCAGGTCCTCGAACGCGACGACGCACATGTTGGTGGCCAGCGGCATCGCCCCCTCCAGGCGGCGGGACACCTCCGCCATGCCCGGGACGCCCGGGGTCGGGTCCTCCAGGTACTCCAGGACCCCGTCGAGCTCCTGCGCCACCCGGACCGACGTGTCCGGTGTCCACGCGCCGTTGGGGTCCAGGCGCAGGGGCAGGTCGGGGAACTCCGCGCGCAGGGCCCGGACCGCCTCGACCTCCTCCTGCGGCGGGAACACCCCGCCCTTGAGCTTGACCGCGGTGAACCCGAACTCGTCGACCACCCGCCGCACCTGGGTCACGATCCCCGCCGGGTCCAGGGCCGGGCCCCAGCCGTCCTCCTCGCCGCCGGGGTGCGCGGCCCACTTGTAGAACGCGTAGGCGCTGAAGGCGACCTCGTCGCGGACGGCCCCGCCGAGCAGGTCGCTCACGGGGCGTCCGGTGAGCCGGCCCTGCGCGTCCAGGCAGGCGACCTCGAAGGGGCTGAGCACGCGGTCGGCGGCGTCCTGGACCACCTGGCCCAGCAGGTCCCCCGCACGCGCGGGGGTGTGCCCGAGGGAGGTGGCGACGGCGCGGGCCAGGGCGTGCAGGTCGAAGACGTCGGTCCCGAGCAGGTGCGGGACGGCGCGGTGCAGCCGCTCCAGGTGCGCCGCGTCGCCGTAGCTCTCGCCCAGGCCCACGACGCCGTCGGCGGTGCGGACCTCCACGACGCTGCGCAGCGCGAACGGCTCGTGCACGCCCACGTTGTTGAGCAGGGCGGGGTCGTGGAAGGCGACCGGGGTGATGGTCACGTCCGTGATCGGGCTGGTCATGACCGTCCTTCGCCGTCGGCAGGGGGTGTCGGCACTGTGCCACACGTCCCGACGGGGTCGCGGTGCACGACGCCGCCGGGTAGCCGCGACCACCCGTCGCGGTGACACCCCTGGGCCGGGCGCGCTCCGGATCGGAGGGGGTACGGTGGCCCCGTGGCCCGTCTGGAGAACCTCCTCCTTCGTCGCCGCGGCGGGGCCAGCTAGGCCGGTCCCCCCGTCGCGGGACCTCGTCGTGCGCGCCGGCCGCCACCCCGCCCGCCCCGCAGGAGATGACGAGATGCAGAACACCCAGACGCCCAGCCCGATGCCGTTCGGCAAGTACGTGCCGTTCCACGAGCAGATCACCGTGGACCTGCCCGACCGCACCTGGCCGACCAGGCGCATCACGCAGGCCCCGCGCTGGTGCGCGGTCGACCTGCGCGACGGCAACCAGGCGCTCATCGACCCGATGGACTCCGAGCGCAAGCTGCGCATGTTCCAGCTGCTCGTCGACATGGGCTACAAGGACATCGAGGTCGGGTTCCCCTCGGCCTCCCAGACCGACTTCGACTTCGTGCGGACGCTGGTCGAGAACGACCTCATCCCCGACGACGTGCGCATCCAGGTGCTGACGCAGGCGCGCGAGCACCTCATCGAGCGGACGTACGAGTCGCTGCGCGGCGCGAAGCAGGCCATCGTCCACCTCTACAACTCGACCTCGGTGCTGCAGCGGCGCGTCGTGTTCGGCTCCGACGAGGACGGCATCGTCGACCTGGCCCTGCAGGGGGCCCGGCTGTGCCGCAAGTTCGAGGAGACCGTCCCGGGCACCACCGTCTACTACGAGTACTCCCCGGAGTCCTACACCGGCACCGAGCTGGAGTTCGCGGCGCGCATCTGCAACGCGGTCCTGGAGGTCTTCGAGCCGACCCCGGAGCGCAAGGTCATCGTCAACCTGCCCGCGACGGTGGAGATGGCCACGCCCAACGTCTACGCCGACTCCATCGAGTGGATGTCGCGGCACCTGCACCCCCGCGAGAACGTCATCCTGTCGCTGCACCCGCACAACGACCGCGGGACGGGCGTGGCCGCGGCCGAGCTGGGGTACCTGGCCGGGGCGGACCGCATCGAGGGCTGCCTGTTCGGCAACGGCGAGCGCACCGGCAACGTCGACCTCGTCACCCTGGGCATGAACCTGTTCAGCCAGGGCATCGACCCGCAGGTCGACTTCTCCGACATCGACCACGTCCGGCGCACCGTCGAGCACTGCAACCAGCTGCCCGTCGGCGAGCGCGTGCCCTACGGCGGCGACCTCGTCTTCACGGCCTTCTCCGGCTCCCACCAGGACGCCATCAAGAAGGGCCTGGAGGCGATGGAGCGCGACGCGGCCGCCGCCGGGAAGTCCGTGGACGAGATCCCGTGGGCCGTGCCGTACCTGCCGATCGACCCCAAGGACGTCGGCCGGTCCTACGAGGCCGTCATCCGCGTCAACTCCCAGTCCGGCAAGGGCGGGGTCGCCTACCTGCTGAAGGCCGAGCACCAGCTGGACCTGCCGCGCCGCCTGCAGATCGAGTTCTCCCGCGTCATCCAGGAGCGCACCGACGCCCAGGGCGGGGAGGTCTCCTCGCGGCAGATCTTCGAGGTCTTCACCGACGAGTACCTGCCCTCCCCGACGGACACGCCCGAGTGGGGCCGGTTCGCCCTGCGCGGCACCCGGTCCGTCAGCGTCGTCGACGGGGCCGACACCCTGGAGGTCGACCTCTGGGACGCCGGCACCGTCAGCACGGCGCGGGGCACGGGCAACGGTCCCATCGCCGCCTTCTGCGCGGCTCTGGGCGAGCAGGGCGTGGACGTGCGGGTCCTCGACTACGCCGAGCACGCGCTGTCGGCCGGCGGTGACGCCCGCGCCGCGGCCTACGTCGAGTGCGCCGTCGACGGCCGCGTCCTGTGGGGCGTGGGCGTCGACCACAACATCACGACGGCCTCGCTCAAGGCGATCGTCTCGGCGGTCAACCGCGCCCTGCGCTGAGCCCGCCCACCCGCGCGACCGGCGTCCGCGCCGTCCGGGGTTCGACTCCCCCCGGACGGCGCGGACGGTTAGGATCAGTCACCACCTGTGACATGCGGTCACCGGTGGCGACATCGGGAGGGGGCGGCGTGAGCACCGAGCTCGAACCCGTCAGCCCGTTCGGACCGTTCGACACCCTGGCCGAGTGGGCCCACAAGCTGTACCTCGACGGCTACGGCGAGCGCGCGATCCTCGTCAGCCGCCAGGGCCTGGCCTTCTGCGAGGCCGCCGGGGACGAGCGCACCGCCCGCTACCTGCAGTTCATCTGCGGCGTCGCCCTGCACCAGCTCGGCCGCGCCGCCGAGGCCAGCGAGGAGGCCGGGCACCTGCTGCGCCGCCTCGGCGTCGGCGCGGACCCCGTCTGGCGGGCCAAGGCCCTCGCCCTGCTCGCCGAGTCCCGCGTCGACCTCGGGATGACAGCCCTGGCGATGGACCACCTCGCCGAGGGCCAGCTCATCGTCTCGGCGCAGCCCATCCGCACCTACGACCACCTCTCGGCGACCATGTCGGTGGCGCTGGCCCTGAACTCCCTCGCCCTGTTCGAGCCAGCCGACGAGCTCATGGTCCAGATGCTGGCCCTGACCTTCCCCCCGCCCCGGGTGCGCCTCAACGTGGCCCAGGAGGCCGCCGTCCTGCAGGTCGCCTGGGCCTCGATGCTCGAGGTCGCCGGCCGCGCGGGCGAGGCCTGGCCGCACTACACCGAGGCCCTGGCCCGCGCGGCCCGGATGCGCCAGCTCGCCGCCGAGGCCGACTACCCGGAGATGCTCGCCCGGGCCGAGGCCGTCGAGGCCTTCGTCCTGCAGCGCACCGGGGACACCGGGCTCGCCCAGGCGCGGCTGCGGCCGGCGATGGACGCGTTCCGGCTGCGCGAGGAACTGGCCGAGACCCAGATCGCCCGCATCGCCCTGGCCATGGTCACCTCCGACGCCGGGGACCGGGAGACCGCGGCCGAGCTCCTCGCCGCCGTCCAGCGCGTCTCCTCGGCCACCCAGCTCGACGTGTGGGGGCTCACGGCGCTCGCCGTCCGGGCCCGCAACGCCGTCCGGCACGACGGGCGCAGCGAGGCCGCCGACGCGCTGGAGCTGCTCGCGCAGGTGTCGCTGGCCCGGCTGTGGGAGGACCGCGAGAGCCGGTTCGAGGCGCTGCAGGACCGCATCCGCCAGCGGGAGATGGCCGAGCAGAACGAGCGCCTGGGCCGCGCCTCGCTCGTGGACCCCATGACCGGTCTGGGCAACCGCCGCCGCCTGCAGCAGGTCCTCGAACGCCCCGACCAGCGCTTCAGCGCCGTCCTGCTCGACGTCGACCGGTTCCGCGCCGTCAACGACGAGCACGGCCACGCCGCCGGGGACGCCGTGCTGCGCCGCGTCGCGGACCTGCTGCAGCGCAACGCCGGTGACGACGACGTCCTCGTCCGCTACGGGGCCGACGAGTTCGTCGTGCTCGTCCCCGGCGGGCACGGGGCGCAGCGGACGGCCGAGCGGCTGCTCGAGGTCGTCCGCAAGGAACCGTGGCTGGAGATCTCCCTGGGGCTGCGCGTCACCGTCTCGGCGGGGCTGGCCGGCCCGGCCCCCGCGGCCGAGGCCGTCGCGGCGGCCGACCGCGCGGTGCTGGAGGCCAAGCGCTCGGGACGGGACCGCCTCGTCGCCGGGTGAGCGCGGGTCCGGGGCCGTGTCGGGGGCGGCACCTACAGTGGGGGCCGTGGCGGGGAGCAGGGGGTCCAGCGGCAGGGGATCCAGCATCGGCGGGGCGAAGAGCTACCGCGACGAGGCCGTCGTCCTGCGCACCACCAAGCTCGGCGAGGCCGACCGGATCGTCACCCTGCTGACCCGGCACCACGGTCGCGTGCGCGCCGTGGCCAAGGGCGTGCGGCGCACCTCGTCCCGGTTCGGGGCGCGGCTGGAACCGTTCACCTGCGTGGACGTGCAGCTGCACCGCGGCCGCGCGCTCGACACCGTCACCCAGGTCGACGTGCTGGCGCCCTACGGGCGCGAGCTCGCCGGCGACTACGGCCTCTACACCGTCGGGCACGCGCTCGTGGAGACGGCCGAGCGGTTCACCGAGGTGGAGCGGGAGAACGCGACCCAGCAGTACCTGCTGCTCGTGGGGGCGCTGCGGGCGCTGTCGCGCCGCGAGCACGCCGCCCCCCTCGTCCTGGACGCCTTCCTGCTGCGCTCGCTCGCCGTGGCCGGGTACGCGGCCAGCTTCGCCGACTGCGCCCGCTGCGGGGACCCCGGCCCGCACACCGCGTTCAACGTCGCCGCCGGGGGCGCGGTGTGCGGGGCCTGCCGGCCACCGGGGTCGGCGGCACCGGACCCGCGGACGCTCGAACTGCTCGCGGCGCTGCTCAGCGGGGAGTGGGTCGTCGCGGAGGACGCCGAGGAGCGCTGCCGCCGCGAGGGCAGCGGGCTCGTCGCCGCGTTCCTGCAGTGGCACCTCGAACGCGGCATCCGCTCGCTGCGGCACGTGGAACGGCCCGAGGCCGCTCAGGCGCGCTGAGGGGCGCGGGCCAGCCGCCACTCGCGGTCCGCGCCCTCGACCACCACGGACGTGGCGTTCGCCATGCGCGCCAGCTCGACCCCGGCCAGGCCCTCGACCGTCGCCCGCAGGAACGTCCCGTGCGCGACGACGACGAGCGGGGTGTCGCCGTGCTCGGCGCGCAGGCGCCGCAGGGCCGCCGAGCCCCGCGCGCGGAGGTCCTCCCAGGGTTCCTGACCCGGTCGCTCGCCGTGCGGGTACCGGACCGCCAGTTCGTCCACGGTGGCGCCCTCGGCCTCGCCGAAGCACCGCTCCACGAGGTCCTCGTGCGGTGCCAGCAGCTCCAGGCCGAGGCGGTCGGCGATGATCTGCGCCGTCTCGCGGGCACGCGAGAGCGGGGAGGACGTGATCGCCGCCCACGGGACGTCCCCGAGGGGTGCGGCGAGCTGGTCGGCCAGGGCCCGCGCCTGGTCCCGGCCGGTGTCGTTGAGGGGGACGTCCGTCCGGCCCTGCAACCGCCCGTCGCGGTTCCAGTCCGTCTCGCCGTGGCGGACGAGGGCGGTGCGGGGGGAACGGGGGGAGCTCGTGTGGTCGGGCACGTGAGCCATGGTCCCACCTGGCACCCTGGTGCCCGTGCCCGTGACCGGACCCCGACGACGCCGCTCAGACCGGACCACCGCGCGCGAGGGGCGCCCGGTCGTCGCGCCGCCGCCGCACCCGTCCGGTGCCCGGCCGCCGCAGCTGCCGGCCGACCTCGTCCCCCGGCACGTCGCGATCGTCATGGACGGCAACGGGCGCTGGGCGAACCAGCGCGGGTTGTCGCGCATCGAGGGGCACAAGATGGGGGAGGCGTCCCTGCTGGACGTCGTCGCCGGGGCCGTGGAGGTCGGTGTCACGCACGTCTCGGCGTACGCGTTCTCGACGGAGAACTGGCGGCGCAGCCCCGAGGAGATCAAGTTCCTCATGGGGTTCAACCGCGACGTCATCCGGCGGCGCCGGGACGTCATGGACTCCTGGGGCGTCCGCGTGCGCTGGGCCGGGCGTCGTCCCCGCCTCTGGCGCAGCGTCATCAGCGAACTGGAGTCGGCCGAGGAGATGACGCGGGACAACACCGTCTGCACGCTGACGATGTGCGTGAACTACGGCGGCCGCGCCGAGATCGCCGACGCCGCCCGCGCCCTGGCCCGCGACGTCGCAGCCGGGGTGGTGAACCCCGACCGGATCGACGAGCGGACGTTCGCCCGCTACCTCGACGAACCCGACATGCCGGACGTGGACCTGTTCTGGCGCTCCTCGGGGGAGCAGCGGACGTCCGGTTTCCTGCCGTGGCAGTCGACGTACGCGGAGATGGTGTTCTCCGACGTGCTGTGGCCCGACGTGGACCGGCGGGCCCTGTGGGCCGCGATCGAGACGTACGCGACGCGCAACCGCCGCTACGGCGGGGCGCTCGACACCCCCGACGAGCCCGCGGGGGAGTGATCGTCGTCCAGCGCGCGACGCCGGACGACGATCCCCTCCCCCGGGGGCGGCTCAGCCGGTGTTGCGCATCCCCGCCGCGATCCCGTTGATCGTCAGCAGGAGCGCGCGGCGCAGCGCGGGGTCGACGTCCTCCCCGCTGGCCCGGGAGCGGGCGAGCAGGGACACCTGCAGCGCGTGCAGCGGCGCCAGGTAGGCGTCGCGCAGCTCCAGGGTGCGGCGCAGGACCGGGGCGGACTCCAGCAGTTCCTCCTGCCCCGTCAGCCACAGCACCTGCTCCAGGGTCGTGGCGTGCTCGGCGCGGATCGTCTCGAAGGCGCTGCGGGCGTCGGGGTCGACGAGTTCCTCGACGTAGTGCGCCGCGATCCCCAGGTCGGTCTTGGCCAGCGTCATCTGGACGTTGGAGACGAAGCTGCGGAAGAACGCCCAGTCGGTGACCATCGCCCGCAGGTCGTCCTCGTGGCCGGCCTCGCGGGCGGCGCGCAGGCCCGACCCGACGCCGAACCAGCCGGGGACGTTGATGCGGCTCTGCGTCCACCCGAACACCCACGGGATCGCCCGCAGGTCCTCCAGGCCCCCGGTGCCGCCGGGGCGGCGCGAGGGGCGCGAGCCGATGTTGAGGTTGCCCAGTTCCTCCACGGGCGTGGCCGTGAGGAAGAACGGCACGAGGCCGGGGTCGCGGACGAGGGTCCGGTAGGCGTTCTGGCCCGCGGCGGCCACGACCGACATCGTCTCGTCCCAGCCGTCCAGCACCTCCCGCGGCTGCAACGGGGTGCGGTGCAGCGTGGACGCCTCGAGCGCGGCCGACAGGGCGACCTCGAGGTTGTGCCGGGCCAGCCGGGGCTGGACGTACTTGTCGGAGATGACCTCGCCCTGCTCGGTCACCTTGATCGGCCCGTCGAGCGTGCCGTAGGGCTGGGCCAGGATCGCCTCGCCGGTGGGCCCGCCGCCGCGGCCGACGGACCCGCCGCGGCCGTGGAAGAGCCGCAGGGTCACCCCGTGGCGCAGGGCGACGTCGCGCAGCGCGCGCTGGGCGCGGTGGATCTGCCAGCGGGAGGCGGCGATCCCGGCGTCCTTGGAGGAGTCGGAGTAGCCGAGCATGATCTCCTGCACGTCCCCGCGGGCGGCGACGACGCGGCGGTAGGAGGGGTCGGACAGCAGCCCCTCGAGGAGTTCCTCGGCGTTCTCCAGCTCGGTGACCGTCTCGAACAGCGGGGCGAACCCGATGCGCGCCACGTCGTTCGCGCCCGGCGTCTCGGCCAGGTCGACGAGGCCGACCTCCCGGGCCAGGACGACGACGGCGAAGATGTCGTCGATGCCCTTGGTCATGGACACGATGTACGTCTCGATGACGTCGTCGCCGTAGCGGTCCAGCGCGGTGCCGATCGTCGAGAACAGCTGCAGCACCCGGGCCGGGGTGTCCGTCAGCGTCCGCGCGGCCGACCCGATGAGCGGCCGGTGCCCCGTGAGCTCCTTGGACAGCAGCTTGGTGCGCGCCGTGCGGTCCAGGTCGGCGTAGGGCGTGATGAGCTCGCCGAGCCGGTCGTAGATCGTGGCCAGGGCGGTGTGGTGCTTGCCGGCGTCCTCGCGCACGTCGAGCGTGGCCAGCCCGAACCCGACGGCGCGGGCCACGCGCAGCAGGCGGGCGACGGCGCCGTCGGCGACCAGGTCGCCGTCGTTGGCGCGCAACGAGTCCTGCAGCATCCGGATCTCGGCGGTGTACTCCTGCACCCCGGCGTAGTCACGGCCCGGGACGTGCTCGGCGCCGCTGTGCAGCCGTGCGCGGGTGCCTTCCAGGCGGGCCAGGACGTACGACAGCTTGAACCGGTAGGGCTCCTCGCCGTTGAGGTGGGCGCGGGCGGCCCGCACCTCCGGCATCGCCTGCGCGTCCGCCTCCAGGGAGGCCAGCAGGTCCTCGGAGAACCCGACGATCTGGGTGGAGGCGGCCAGCTCGGTCATGAGGTCGCGCGTGGCGGCGGTCAGGACGTCGAGCGCGGCGTCGTGCTGCATGCCCAGGACCTCCGCCGTCACCTCGGGGGTGACGTTCGGGTTCCCGTCGCGGTCCCCGCCGACCCAGTTGCCGAAGCGCAGGGGCTGGGCGTCGGCGGGCAGGGCCAGCCCGAGCTCGTCGAGCCCGACGGCGAGGTCCTCCAGCAGGTCCGGCAGGACGGTGGAGGTGAGGTTGCGCAGGTGGTGCAGGGCCGAGCGCGCCTCGTCGGCCGGTCGCGGGCGCAGGACCCGCAGCTCGTCGGTCTGCCACAGCTCGTCGACGAGCTCGGCCAGGCGGCGCTGTCCGCGGTGGGCGTCCAGGGGGCGCTGGGCGGCGTCCTCGGAGGCCTCCACGATCGTCGTGATGCGCAGGAGCAGGTCCAGGACGGAGCGCCGGCTGGACTCGGTGGGGTGGGCCGTGAACACCGGACGCAGCTGCAGCCGGCCGAGGATCTCCTGGGCCGTGCCGCGGTCGAGGTCGCCGGAGCTCAGGGCCTGGCCCAGCCGTTCGAGCGTGCCGTCCAGGCCGCCCGCGGAGGCGCGGGAGAGCTCCAGGCCGCGGTGCAGCTGCTCGGAGGCGTTGGCGAGCTGGAAGTAGGCGGTGAAGGCCCGGGCCAGGTTGATGGCGGTGGCGTCGTCGACGCCGGAGAGCAGCCGGGCCAGCTCGGCCCCGTCGTCGGGGCGGCGGGCCAGCTGGCGGACCTGCTCGACGAGGTCCAGCAGCTCGCGGCCCTCGTGCCGGGTCAGGGACTCCCCGAGGAGTTCCCCGAGCTTGCGGACCGAGGCGCGCAGGGCGGCGTGGCCCTCGTCGGAGGAGACCCCGTCCACCGTGAGCACGTCGCTGGAGGTCCGGGTGGACCCCTGCGCGGTCTGCTCGGGCGGGGTCTGCAGGTCCGCCTGCAGCTCTTCGTCCGTCGGTGCGCTCATGCGACGCCTCGCCTCCCTTGCCGGGTGCCCGGGGGTCGACGCTGACTCCGTGTGCACGTGCTGACTGCTTCTCGCGGGGCAGTCTTCCGTGTCGTCCCCCGGGTGCGGAAGCAGGGGGGTGCCCGCGGCAGGGAGGCGGGGCGGCCGTGGTGGGTCAGCTGCCGCTGGCGGCGGCCTTCAGCTTGGACCCGGCGGTGAGCTTGGCGCCGTAGGAGGCGGCGATCTCCATGGTCTCGCCCGTGCGCGGGTTGCGGCCGGTGCGGGCGGCCCGCTCGACGCGCTCGACGGTGAGCAGGCCCGGCAGCTTGACGGGCTCTCCCTTGCCGACGGCCTCGACGAGGACGTCGCCGAGCGCGTTGATGACGGAGTCGGTCTCGGACTGCGTCAGGCCGGCGCGTTCGGCGACGGCGGTGACGAGCTCGGAGCGGTTCACGGGTACTCCCGGGGGATCGACGACGGTGGTTGCAGGGCGACGTTACCGGGGGTCACCGCCCGTGCCCGGCACGTGGGAGGGCGTGGGGCGCGTCGGGGTGTCTGCTACCGTCGGTTTTCTTGAGAACGAGTCTCATCAAGGAGCGCCCGTGCGACCGCCCGTGACCCTGCCCGTGACCCTGCTGACCTCCATGGACCCGGTGCTGCGCGACAGCGCCACCGCCGCCGCCCTGTGGGGCGGGCCCGGGACCGTGCTGCTGCGCTACGACCTCGCCCCGGACCGGCTGCACCGCCTGGCCGCCGAGTTCGACCGGGTGCTCGAGGACGTGGACGTGCCGCTCGAGCACGCCTGCCTCGGGTGCGCCCTGCGCGAGGACGTCCTGCCCGCCGTCGCCGCGATCGCCCGCGCCGGCCGGGCCGAGCGCCTCGTGCTGGCGCTGCCGGTCACCGCCGAACCGCTGGCCGTCCTGCAGGCCCTGACCCACGGCACCGACGGCGCCGACGACCTCGCCGACCTCGTCACGGTCACCGGTGTCGTCGCCGTCGCGCACGGCCCCGGCCTGCTCGAGGACCTGCTCGGCGACGAGCTCGTCGTCGGCGCCGCGGGGGAGGAGACCGACCGCGCGGTGGGGGAGGTGCTGGCCCACCAGCTCGACGAGGCCGACCTCGTCCTGGTCGACGGCGAGCTGCCCGCCCGCTCGGCCGTCCTGCTCGACCACGTCACCGCGCCCGGCTGCGTCGTCGCCGACCTCCTCGCCGCGGACGCGTCCGACCTGCTGGCCCCGCGCCGCCTCGCCACCGCCGACCCCGTGGCGGAGCCGTTGCGCCGCAGCGACCTGCGCGCCGCCCGGCCGAGCGGGGCCGACGACCGCCTGGGGGTCTTCACCCTCGACCTGCGCACGCCCGCGCCGCTGCACCCGGGCCGGCTCCTGGAGGAGATCGAGGCCGTCGGTGCGGGCCGGTTGCGGGCCCGGGGGTTCTTCTGGGTGCCGTCGCGACCGGAGGTCGTGTGCGCGTGGGACGGCGCGGGCGGGCAGCTGAGCATCGGGACCATCGGCACCTGGGACGCCCGTCGCGGCGAGCGCCCCCGCACGCGCCTGGTGGTCACCGGCGTCGACGAGGGGGACGCCGAACGCGTCAGCGCGGCCTTCGAGCGCATCCTGGCCACGCCCGCCGAGAGCGCCGCCTGGACCGCCCCCGAGGACGGCCTGGAGCCCTGGCTCGGGGACCGCTGACCCCCGGCGCGGTGCGGCGGTGTCAGTCCTGGGCGCTGCAGGCGGCGCAGACGCCGAAGACCTCGACGACGTGCTGGACGGCGGTGAAACCGTGCTCGGCGCCGACCCGCTTCGCCCACGCCTCGACCTGCGGGCCCTCGACCTCGACGGTCGCCCCGCAGCGGCGGCACACGAGGTGGTGGTGGTGCCCGGTGCTGCACCGGCGGTACACGGCCTCGCCGCCGTCGTCGGTGCGCAGCACGTCGACGTCGCCGTCCTCGGCCAGCACCTGCAGCGCGCGGTAGACCGTCGCCAGGCCGACGTTCTCCCCGCGTGCGCGCAGCCGGGCGTGCAGGTCCTGGGCCGACAGGAAGGCGTCCGCCTCGTCCAGGACCGCCGAGACGGCCGACCGCTGCTTCGTGGACCGACGGGCCGGGACCGACACGCTTCCTCGCACTCCTCAGGTCGGGCCCGGTGCGGCCCGGGCGGGTCGAGTCAGCCTACGACCGCCGGGCCGTCCGGGCCGAACGGTCGCGACCCGTCGTCGGCGGTGCTCGCTCAGCGCGTAACCTCACGGGGGTCCGCGCCGCGAGCGCGCGGGCGCCGCCGACACCCAGCCGGACAGGAGACCCCAGCGTGGCCGCATCCCGCCTCGACGCCGTCATCAACCTCGCCAAGCGGCGGGGGTTCGTGTTCCCGTCGGGGGAGATCTACGGCGGTACCCGCTCGGCCTGGGACTACGGGCCCCTGGGCGTGGAGCTGAAGGAGAACATCAAGCGCCAGTGGTGGCGCCGGACGGTCACGACCCGCGAGGACGTCGTGGGCCTGGACTCCTCGGTCATCCTCCCGCGGCGCGTGTGGGAGGCCTCGGGCCACGTCGCCGTCTTCACCGACCCGCTCGTGGAGTCCCTGCAGACCCACAAGCGCTACCGCGCCGACCACCTCCTCGAGGCCTACGAGGCCAAGCACGGCCACCCGCCGGAGAACGGCCTGGCCGACGTCCCCGACCCCGACACCGGGGTGCGCGGGCAGTGGACCGAGCCGCGCGACTTCTCCGGCCTCATGAAGACCTACCTCGGCGCCGTCGACAACGAGGAGGGCCTGCACTACCTGCGGCCCGAGACGGCCCAGGGCATCTTCGTGAACTTCGCCAACGTCATGGGCTCGGCCCGCAAGAAGCCGCCGTTCGGCATCGGCCAGATCGGCAAGAGCTTCCGCAACGAGATCACCCCCGGGAACTTCATCTTCCGCACGCGCGAGTTCGAGCAGATGGAGATGGAGTTCTTCGTCGAGCCCGGCACCGACGAGCAGTGGCACCAGTACTGGCTCGACGAGCGCATGTCCTGGTACACCGGCCTGGGCATCGACGCCGGGAACCTGCGGTTCTTCGAGCACCCCGCCGAGAAGCTGTCGCACTACTCCAAGCGGACCGTGGACATCGAGTACCGGTTCGGGTTCCAGGGCTCGGAGTGGGGCGAGCTGGAAGGCGTCGCCAACCGCACCGACTACGACCTCAAGACCCACGCCGAGGAGTCCGGCGTCGACCTGTCGTACTTCGACCAGACCAAGGGCGAGCGCTGGGTCCCGTACGTCATCGAACCCGCAGCCGGGCTGACCCGTTCGCTCATGGCGTTCCTCGTCGACGCCTACACCGAGGACGAGGCCCCGAACACCAAGGGCGGCGTCGACAAGCGCACCGTGCTGCGCCTGGACCACCGGCTCGCCCCGGTCAAGGCGGCCGTGTTCCCGCTCTCGCGCAACGAGCAGCTCTCGCCCAAGGCCAAGGACCTCGCCGCGGAGCTGCGCACGCACTGGAACGTGGAGTTCGACGACGCCGGCGCCATCGGCCGCCGGTACCGCCGCCACGACGAGGTCGGGACGCCGTACTGCATCACGGTCGACTTCGACACCCTCGAGGACCAGGCCGTGACGATCCGCGAACGCGACACCATGGCGCAGGAACGCGTCGGCCTGTCCCAGGTGTCGCAGTGGCTGGGGGCCCGCCTCCTCGGCGCCTGACCCCCCGGTGGAGACCTCCGTCCCCGGTCCGCTGAGCCAACCGCTCGCGGCCGGGGCGGTCGCCGCGCTCACCGGGTTCGCGTCCTCGTTCGTGCTCGTCCTCGCCGGCCTCACCGCCGTCGGGGCGAGCCCGGCGCAGGCCGCGTCCGGTCTCCTCGCGCTGTGCCTGGCGCAGTTCGCCCTGGCCGCGCTGCTGTCCTGGCGCACCCGGCTGCCGCTGTCGTTCGTCTGGTCCACCCCCGGCGCCGCGCTGCTCGTCGCCGCCCAGGGACGCACCGGCTCCCTCGACGCGGCCGTCGGCGCGTTCGGCCTGTGCGCGCTGCTCGTCGTCGTCACCGGCGCCTGGCCCGCGCTGGCCCGGCTGGTCCGCCGCGTCCCGACACCCGTCGCCGGGGCCCTGCTGGCCGGGGTCCTGTTCCCGCTGTGCCTGGCGCCGGTCACCGCCGTGGGCCGGGTGCCCGCCCCGGCGTTGCTCGTCGTCCTCGTCTGGCTCGTGCTGCGGCGGTCCCGGCCGCCGCTGGCCGTGCCCGCCGCGATGGTCGTCGCGCTCGCGGCCACCGTCGCGGACCTGCCCGGGGGCGTCGCGCTGGACTGGGTGCCCCGGCTCACCCCCGTCCTGCCCGAGCTCGACCCGTTCGTGCTCGTCTCCCTCGGCGTGCCCCTGTACGTCGTGACGATGGCGGGGCAGAACATCCCGGGGTTCACGATCCTGGAGCAGCTCGGCTACCGGGACGTCCCCACCGGCCGGGTCCTCGTCGGTGCGGGCCTCGGCAGCGGGGCCGCCGCGCTCTTCGGCGGGCACACCGTGAACCTCTCGGCGCTCGCGGCGGGCATCATCGCCGGGCCGGGTGCGGACCGGGACCCCGCCCGGCGCTGGATCGCGGCCGTCGCCGGGGGAGCGGGGTACCTCGTCCTGGGGCTGCTGGCCGCCCCCATCGCCGGGCTCGTCGGCAGCACCGACCCCGTGCTCGTGGAGGCCGTCGCCGGGCTCGCACTGCTGGACTCCTTCGTCGGCGGGCTCGTCTCGGCCCTGGCCGACGCGGCTCACCGGGTGACGGCCGGTGCGACGTTCGCCGTCGTGGCCTCCGGGCTGACGTTCGCCGGGATCGGCAGCGCGTTCTGGGGGCTGCTGGCCGGGCTCGCGGTCTTCGCGGTGCTGCGGGCGCCGGCGCTGCCGGGACGTCACCGGAGCGCCCGGAGCTGAGGCGGGAGGCGGGGCGTCCGGCGACCGGCGGGGTCCACAATGGGTGCGTGAGCGCACCCACGACGACCGCCGTCCGGCCGCTGAGGATCGGGCCCCTCGTCTCGGCGACCCCCGTCGTCCTGGCGCCGATGGCGGGCATCACCAACACCGCCTACCGCCAGCTGTGCCGCGAGCAGGGCGAGGGCTTCTACGTCAGCGAGATGATCACCTCCCGCGCGCTCGTGGAACGGACGCCGGAGACGATGCGGCTCATCTCCTTCACCCCCGCCGAACGCCCGCGCAGCCTGCAGCTGTACGGCGTCGACCCGCTCACCGTCGCCAAGGCCGTCGAGATGATCGTGGCCGAGGACCTCGCCGACCACGTCGACCTGAACTTCGGCTGCCCGGTGCCGAAGGTGACCCGCAAGGGCGGCGGGTCCGCCCTGCCGTGGAAGGCGGACCTGTTCCGCCAGATCGTGCGCGGGGCGGTGACCGAGGCGTCCAGGGGCGGCGTCCCGGTGACGGTGAAGATGCGCAAGGGCATCGACGACGACCACCTGACGTACCTGCAGGCCGGTCGCACGGCCGAGCAGGAGGGCGTCGCGGCCGTCGCCCTGCACGGGCGCACCGCCTCCCAGCACTACTCCGGGCACGCCGACTGGGACGCCATCGCGCGCCTGCGCGAGACCGTCACCTCCATCCCCGTCCTGGGCAACGGCGACATCTGGAGCGCCGAGGACGCCCTCGACATGGTGCAGCGCACCGGGGTCGACGGGGTCGTCGTCGGCCGCGGCTGCCTCGGGCGACCGTGGCTGTTCGCCGACCTCGAGGCCGGGTTCGCGGGCCGTCCCGAGCGGGTCCGTCCCGGGCTGCGCCAGGTCACGCAGGTGCTGCGCCGGCACGCCGAGCTGCTGTGCGAGTTCTACGAGGACGAGCTGCGCGGCTGCCGCGACATTCGCAAGCACATCTCCTGGTACTTCAAGGGGTACGCCGTCGGTGGCGACATGCGCGCCCGGCTCGGTCTCGTCGACACCCTGGAGGCGCTCGACGAGCTCATCGCCGACCTCGACCTCGACCAGCCGTACCCCGGGGCGGCCGCCGAGGGGTCGCGCGGGCGGGCCGGCTCGCCGCAGGCGCGCGTCGCGCTGCCCGAGGGCTGGCTGGAGTCCCGGGAGCTCACCGGCGCGGCCGCGGAGATGATCCGCCAGGCCGAGCTGTCGGTGTCCGGCGGATGAGCGGATACGGTCCGGCCGACGTCGAACGGTGGGCCACCGAGCCCCCGAAGACGCACGGCCGCAGCGCCTTCATGCGCGACCGGGCCCGCGTCCTGCACTCCTCGGCGCTGCGCCGGCTGGCCGCCAAGACGCAGGTCGTCGGTCCCGGCACCGACGACTTCGTGCGCAACCGGCTGACGCACTCCCTGGAGGTCGCCCAGGTCGGTCGCGAGCTGGGCGCCGCCCTCGGCTGCGACCCCGACGTCGTCGACACCGCCTGCCTGGCCCACGACCTCGGCCACCCGCCGTTCGGCCACAACGGCGAGCGCGCGCTGGCCGAGGCCGCCGCCGGGATCGGCGGGTTCGAGGGCAACGCCCAGACGCTGCGCATCCTCACCCGGCTGGAACCGAAGTCGGTCGCCGCGGACGGGTCCCCGGTCGGGTTGAACCTCACCCGGGCCAGCCTGGACGCCGCGACGAAGTACCCGTGGCTGCACGGGAAGGCCCCACGGATCACGTCGAAGTTCGGCGCCTACGCCGACGACGCCGCGGTGTTCGCGTGGCTGCGCGGCGGGGAGCCGGGGGCGCCGGAGAACCGTCCGTGCGTGGAGGCGCAGGTCATGGACTTCGCCGACGACGTCGCCTACTCGGTGCACGACGTCGAGGACGCCGTCGTGGCCGGTCACGTCCGGCTGGACTGGCTGGAGCAGGCCGAGATCCGTGCCCGGGTGGCCGCGCAGGTGCGGGACTGGTACCTGCCCGACGCCTCCGACGACGCGGTGGACGCTGCGCTGCGACGACTCTCCTCCTCCGGCTTCTGGGCCGCCGAACGGCCCGGTGAGGTGTTCGGCGGGCGGCGGCACCTCGCTGCGCTCAAGGACATGACCTCCCAGCTCATCGGTCGGTTCGCGAACGCCGCCGAGCGGGCGACGCGCGAACGGCACGGCGACGGCCGCCTCACCCGGTACGCGGCCGACGTCGTGGTGCCACCGGAGACGGTGCTCGAGGTCGCGGTGCTCAAGGGCGTGGCGGCCACGTTCGTCATGAGCGCGCAGGAACGTCAGCCGTTCTACGCTCGTCAGCGCGAACTCCTGCACGAACTGCTCGCGGCCCTCGTCGCGGGCGGACCGGACGTGCTGGAACCACCCTTCCGCGAGGACCACGCCCTGGCCGTCGACGACGCCGCGCGGCTGCGCGTCGTCGTCGACCAGGTCGCCTCGCTCACCGACGCGTCCGCGCTGGCCTGGCACGGCAAGCTCACCGGGTCGCACTGATCGTCACTCGAACGGCAGGGGCGGTTCCGGGGGACGCAGGTCCCCGGCCGTCAGCGACCCCACGAGCGGGGTCCGCCGGTGCGCGACGAGGAGGCAGGTCACCCGATCGTCCCGCCGCGCCACCTCCGGTGAGGGGTAGAGCGAGGCGTACGTGAACACCGCCGGGCGCAGGCCACCGGTGAGCGAGGCCACGGTGCGCGCGCACACCGCGTCGGCCGCCCAGCGCCGCACGTCCGCGGTGGGGACGCCGCCGGGGTCGGGAACGGCGACGACCTCGGCGGCGTGCGCGACGGCGCACGGCACCGGCCGGTCGTCCTCGCCCAGGCAGGTGCCCACGGGCCACGGCGGCGGGGAGTCCAGCTCCCGGGCGACGGGTGGGTTCACGATCGTCTCGTGGTCGTCGCCGTCGGTGGCGAAGGCGTACGCCACGAGGCCGAGCCCGGCGGCGACCTGCACGGCGACGGCGCCACCGGCACCGAGGGCCACCCAGGGGAGTCGTCTGGTCATGCCCGGGACGCTAGGCGGGCCCGGCCGTTCCCGGGCGCGGCCGCGAGCCGGTGGTGGACAGCGGGGTCCTGTGGAGACCGGGGCGGCACGGGACCCCGGTGAGCCCCCCTCAGCGCGAGCGGCGCCGCGAGGAGATGACCCCGGTGTCGAACCCGGCCAGGTGCAGACCGCCGTGGAACCGGGCGTGCTCGATCTTCAGGCACCGGTTCATGACGACCGTGACGCCGTGCTCGGCGCCGCGCCGGGCCACGGCCTCGTCGGCCAGCCCGAGCTGCATCCACATCACGGGGGACCCGACGGCGATGACGTCGTCCAGGACCGCGTCCAGTTCGCTGGGGCGGCGGAACACGTCGACGAGGTCGGGCACACCGGGCAGTTCGGCGAGCGAGGGGTAGGCGCGGTGACCGAGGATCTCCGTCTCGTTCGGGTTGACGAACCAGAGCTCGAAGTCGGAGTCGGCCAGCAGGTAGGTCTGCACGAAGTACGAGGCCCGCGACGGTTTGTTCGAGGCGCCCAGGATCGCGACGGTCCGCGTGCGGCGCAGGATGCGCAGCCGCTCCCCGGCCGCGGGGGACGACCACGTCGTGGTCGGGGCGTCCTGGGAACCGGTGGCGGCGGGCTGCTCCCGCAGGTTCTGCGGGGCGGCGACGGTGCCGACGTCGGAGGCGCCGTCCACCGGCGTCGAGGACGTGGTCTGCGGGTCGGTCACGAGTTCCCCTTCACGGCCGCGGCGAGGGCCTGGTCGAGGTCCCACAGGACGTCCTCGACGTCCTCCAGACCCACGCTGATGCGGATGAGGTCGGCGGGCACCCCCGCCGCCCGGAGCTGCTCGGTGGACAGCTGCTGGTGGGTCGTGGACGCCGGGTGCAGGACGAGCGTGCGCGCGTCACCGATGTTCGCCAGGTGCGAGCACAGCTGCACGCTGTCGATGAACCGTTCCCCCGCAGCGCGTCCACCGACGACGCCGAAGGAGAACACCGCCCCGGGACCTTCGGGCAGGTAGCGCCGGGCGAGGTCGTGGTGGGTGTGCGAGGGCAGCCCGGAGTAGCGGACCCACGACACCCGCTCGTCCGCCTCGAGCCAGGCCGCGACGCGCTGGGCGTTCGCGACGTGCTCACGCATGCGCTGGGGCAGCGTCTCGACCCCCATGAGGAGCAGGAACGCCGAGTGCGGCGACAGGGTCGCCCCGATGTCGCGCAGCTGCTCGCTGCGCAGCTTGGTGAGGAACCCGTACTCGGCGAAGTTCCCCCACCACGACAGCCCGCCGTAGGAGGCGACCGGTTCGGTCATCGCGGGGAACTTCCCGTTGTCCCACGGGAACGTGCCGGCGTCGACGACGACCCCGCCCAGGGTCGTGCCGTGACCGCCGAGGAACTTCGTCGCGGAGTGGATGACGATGTCCGCGCCGTGCTCGATCGGCCGGCACAGGTACGGCGTGGCGGTCGTGGCGTCCACGACGAGGGGGACACCCGCCTCGTGCGCGACGTCGGCCAGGCCGCGGACGTCGGCGACCACCGTGGAGGGGTTCGCGACGAGCTCGGTGAAGACGAACCGCGTCGTGTCGGTGATCGCGGCGCGCACCGCCTCCGGGGTCGGGTCGACGAACACGGTGTCGACGCCGAAGCGCCGCAGCGTCACGTCGAGCTGGGTGACCGTGCCGCCGTAGAGGTTGTTGGAGGCGACGACGTGGTCGCCGGCACCGGCCAGGGCCGCGAACGTGAGGAACTCCGCCGACTGCCCGCTGGCGCAGGCCAACGCCCCCAGGCCGCCCTCCAGGGAGGCGATGCGCTCCTCGAACGCGGCGACGGTGGGGTTGGAGATGCGCGAGTAGATGTTGCCGTACTTCTGCAGCGCGAAGAGGTTCGCGGCGTCGGCGGCGTCCTCGAAGACGAAGCTCGTCGTCTGGAAGATCGGGACGGCGCGGGCCCCGGTCGTGGGCTCGGGGACGGCGCCCGCGTGCACGGCGCGGGTGCGGAAGCCCCAGGTGCGGTCGTCGCCGCTGCTCTGCTCGCTGCTCACGGGACGATCCTGCCACCCGCCACCCGCCGGGGGCGTCGGCGGCGGCGCCTACACTCCACCCGTGGCCGGGCGCATCCATCCAGACGACCTGCTGGCCGTCAAGGAGCGCGTCCGCCTCGACGAGGTCGTGGGTGAGCAGGTGACCCTGCGCTCCGGGGGCGTCGGCTCCTTCAAGGGGCTGTGCCCCTTCCACGACGAGCGCACCCCGAGCTTCACCGTCCGCCCGGCGACGGGCCGCTGGCGCTGCTTCGGCTGCGGGGAGTCCGGCGACGCCATCGAGTTCGTCATGAAGATCGACGGCCTGGGTTTCGCCGACGCCGTCGAGCGCCTGGCCCAGCGGGCGGGCGTGCAGCTGCGCTACGTCGACGACGGCGGCCGCAGCGCCCAGCGCCCGGCGGGCAACGCCGGCCAGCGCCAGCGCCTGCTGCGGATGCACGAGGTGGCCGAGGACTTCTACGCCCGTCAGCTCGAGGCGCCCGGCCCCGCCGAGACCGCCCGGCAGTTCCTGGCCGAGCGGGGTTTCAGCCGCGAGGACGCCGCCCGCTTCGGCGTCGGGTTCGCCCCGAGCACGGGTGACGCGCTGCTGCGCCAGCTGCGCGCCAAGGGGTTCGGCGAGGAGGACCTCGTGGCCTCCGGCCTGGCCGGGCAGAGCCAGCGCGGGCTGTACGACCGGTTCCGCGGGCGCCTGGTCTGGCCGATCCGCGACGTCAGCGGGCACACCGTCGCCTTCGGGGCACGCCGCCTGTTCGACGACGACCGCATCGAGGCGAAGTACCTGAACTCCCCGGAGACCCCCGTCTACAAGAAGTCGCAGGCCCTGTACGGGCTCGACCTGGCCAAGCGGGAGATCTCCCGCACCCGGCGCGTCGTCGTGGTGGAGGGGTACACCGACGTCATGGCCTGCCACCTGGCCGGTGTCGGTGCGGCGGTGGCGACGTGCGGGACGGCGTTCGGGGAGGAGCACGCCCGGATCGTGCAGCGGATGCTCGGCGGGGCCGACGTCGCCGCCGAGGTCGTCTTCACCTTCGACGGGGACGCGGCCGGGCAGAAGGCCGCCATGAAGGCGTACGAGCTCGACCAGCGCTTCAGCGCGCAGACCTACGTGGCGGTCGCCCCGGGTGGTCAGGACCCGTGCGAGCTGCGGCTGTCGGCCGGGGACGAGGCGGTGCGCCAGCTCGTCGAGGGCAGGGTGCCGCTGTTCGAGTTCGCGATCCGCTCGACGATCAAACGCTACGACCTCGACTCCGAGAGCGGACGGCTCGCCGCGCTGGACGCCGCCGCGCCGATCATCGGGGCCATCCGGGACCGCGGGTTGCAGCAGCGGTACGCCATCAACCTCGACCGCTGGACGGGGTTCCTCGACGAGCGGTTCGTCCTGGACCGCGTGCGGCGGCACTCCGGCGGGTCCGGCCCGGGAGGGACGCGCCCGCAGGCCGCACCGCCGCCCCCGCGCCCCGCGGTCGACCTCCACGACCCCGTGGCGCAGCTGGAGCGGCGCGTCCTGTCCTGCGCGCTGCAGGCGCCGTGGTCGGTCGCGGAGGTCTTCGACGCCCTGGAGGCCGACGCCTTCGGCGCCCCCGGGCACCGTGCCGTGCACGACGCCGTCGTCGCCGCCGGGGGGCCCGCCGAGGCGCCGCAGGGCCCGGCCTGGCTGACGCGGGTCCTGGACTACGCCGACGGGCCCGTCGCCGCCCTGGTCGACGAGCTCGCGGCCGTGGACCTGCCCGTCTCCAGCGAGGAGCAGCTGGAGAGCTGGGGCCGGTCCCTCGTGGCCGCCCTCGCCGGTCAGGCCGCGACTCGCGCCGTCGCCGACGCCCGGCGCACCCTCATGCGGCTCGACCCCGCGAGCCAGGCCGAGGAGTACCAGGCGGCCTCGGCGGAGCTGTTCCGCCTCGAGCAGGCCCGCCGGACCTGGCAGGAGCGGGCCCAGGGCGGGGTGTGATCCACGGCCGTCGGGCGTGCGCGAGGACGCCTGAGGGGCTGGTACGGTGGGAGAGTCGTCACGGCGGGTCCACTCGTCTGACGTGGAGTGGTCCCGCATAGCTCAATTGGCAGAGCAGCCGGCTGTTAACCGGCAGGTTGTTGGTTCGAGTCCAACTGCGGGAGCTTCCCGCGGAGGGCGCACCGGTTCCGGTGCGCCCTCCGTTCGTTCCGGGGTTCTTCGGGCGGTGCACGAGGGTGCAGGGGGCGGTAGCTCAGTCGGTCAGAGCAGGGAACTCATAATTCCTCGGTCGTGGGTTCGAGCCCCACCCGCCCCACGCCCGTGCCACCCTGCCACCGTGGACTCGCACCGGCGGTGGACCCCTGATCTGACGGGTCTGCCGGGGAGCTACCGGCGGCCCGTCCAGCGCAAGGCGGTGGTCCTCCTCACCGTCTCGGCCGCCTGCGGGACCGCGAGCGTGCTGCTGCGGGACCGACACACCGTCGTGGACGTCGTGCTCGCGGTCGTCTGGTCGGGGTTGCTCCTCGCCACGTACGCGCTGGAGGTGGTCTGGCGTCCCGGGGTCGTGCTGCACCCCGACGGGGTGCGGACCGGCCGCTGGAACCGGACCGGGCGCCTCGTCGCGTGGCAGGACGTCCAGCGGGTCTCGACAGGGACGAGGTGGGCGAGGGCGCCGGTGCTCGTCGTGGGCGGCCGGGACGTCGAACTCCCGGGGATGCCGGTGGCCGACGCGCGCAGGCTCGCCGAGGCGCTGGACGCCCGGCCCGGCCGTTGAGCGTCAGACCGTCGTCGCGGCCCGGGACCGTTCGGGCGCAGCCGCCCCTCAGGTGCGGGTCGGCAGGGTCGAGGCGACCGCGGACAGCAGCTGCGGCAGGGTCGGGACCCCGGCCGCGCGGAACACCTCGCGCCCGTCCCCGTCTCGCAGCACGACGGTCGGCGTCCCCGTGATCCCCTCGGCGGCAGCGCGTTCGACGTCGGCGGCCACGTCGACCTCGACCGGGCGCAGTTCGGGGACGAGCTCGGCCGCGCGCTGCACGACCCGCCGCGCGCTCCGGCACGGCGCGCAGAACGCCGACGTCCACAGTTCGACCACCACGACGACGTCAACGCCCGGGCGGGGCCGGGGCTTCCGGTTCAGAGCAGGTAGCGGTACAGCGGGTCGTCGGCGGAGATCCTCTCGAACGTCGGGGGAGCGGCGTCCATCCGCGCCAGCAACCCCGGCAGCGCGTCCTGGGACGGGATCTCGATGCCGACCAGGGCCGGGCCGAACTCGCGGTTGCTGCGCTTGACGTACTCGAACAGCGTGATGTCGTCGTCCGGGCCGAGCACCTCGTCGAGGAACCGCCGCAGCGCCCCGGGCTCCTGGGGGAACTCCACGAGGAAGTAGTGCTTGCGCCCCTCGTGCACGAGCGCCCGCTCGATGATCTCGGCGTACCGGGAGACGTCGTTGTTGCCGCCGGAGACGACGGCGACGACCTCCTGGCCCGGTTCCACGCGCACGTAGCCGGCGAGCGCCGCCGTGGCGAGCGCCCCGGCGGGTTCGGCGATGATGCCGTCGGTCTGGTACATCGCCAGCATCTCCACGCAGATCGCCCCCTCGGGGACGGTGACCAGCTCGACGGGGTGCTGGGCGACGACGGCGTGCGTGACGTCCCCGACGCGGCGGACCGAGGCGCCGTCGACGAAGGTGTCCAGGTCCTCCAGGCGCACCGGGTGCCCGGCGGCGAGGGCGGCGGCCATGGAGGGCGCGCCCTGCGGTTCCACCCCGACGACGCGCACGTGCGGGTGCCGCTCGCGCACCCACGTCAGGACCCCGGCGAGCAGGCCGCCGCCGCCGACGGGCACGACGAGGACGTCGGGGGGGTTCTCACCGAGGGCGGCGAGCTGCTCGACGACCTCGACGGCCACGGTGCCCTGGCCGGTGAGGGTGCGGGCGTCGTCGAAGGCGGGGACCATCGTGGCGCCGGTCCGCACGGCGTCCTGCGCGGCCGCGGCGGCCGCGTCGTCGTAGGTGTCGCCCAGCACGATCGTCTCGACGAACTCCTGGCCGAGGGCGGCGATGCGGTCGCGCTTCTGGCGGGGGGTGGTGCGGGGGACGTAGATGCGCCCGTGCACCCGCAGGGCGGCGCACGCGTACGCCAGGCCCTGCGCGTGGTTGCCGGCGCTGGCGGTGACGACGCCGCGGCCGCGCTGCTCGGCGTCGAGCTGGGCGACGAGGTTGTAGGCGCCGCGCAGCTTGTAGGAGCGGACGGCCTGCAGGTCCTCGCGCTTGACGCGCACGTGGGCGTCGAGCTCGGCGGACCAGCGGCTGTTGGTGGCGAGCGGGGTGCGGACGACGACCTCGGCCAGGCGTGCGGCGGCGGCCTCGACGTCGGCGGCGGTGGGCAGGGCGATCGGTCCCCGCTCCGGTGCTCGCGCGGGCGAGGGGGACGGCACGGCGTCGATCGACATGGGGTCGATCCTGCCTCGCGGGCCCGGCGGCTGACCACCAGGGGTCGCGCACAGGGAGGTCTCAACGTGGGGCTCGGTCCCGAGTTCCTCCAGTGTGTGTGAAGTGAGACACATCACGCGGGCAGTCCCGCTCAGGTGAGGTGAGGCGGCGCTATCTTCGGCGAGGCTCGCCTCACCGGGAACGGGCCTGGGACTCCTCTGGAGGTGCGCGCCGTGCTCCCCACGTTCGTCATCGGACTGCGGGAGGGGCTGGAGGCCTCGCTCATCGTCGGCATCGTCTCGGCCTTCCTCGTCCAGCGCGGGGAGCGACGGGCCCTGCGGTTCGTGTGGGCCGGGGTGCTGGCCGCCGTGCTGCTGTGCGTCGGCGCGGCCGCCGCGCTGCAGGCCGTGACGCAGTCCCTGCCCCAGCGTCAGCAGGAGCAGCTGGAGACGGTGCTGGCTCTCGTCGCGGTGGCGATGGTCACCTGGATGATCGTCTGGACGACCCGCAACGCCCGCACGGTCCGCGCCGACCTGGAGGCCTCGGCGTCCTCGGCGCTGGCTCGGGGGTCGTCGTGGGCCCTCGTCGCCATGGCCTTCCTCGCCGTCCTGCGCGAAGGGCTGGAGACGTCGGTCTTCCTGCTCGCCACCTACCAGGCCTCGGGCAGCAACGCCCAGGGCGCGCTCGGGGCGAGCCTCGGGATCGTGCTGGCGGTCGTGCTCGGGTACCTGATCTACCGCGGTGGGGTCCGGATCGACCTCGGCCGGCTCTTCCGCGTCACGGGTGTCGTGCTCGTCCTCGTCGCCGCGGGGCTCGTGATGTCGGCCGCGCACACCGCCCACGAGGCCGGCTGGTTGCTCGCCGGTCAGCAGCGGGTCCTCGACCTCACCGCCGTCGTCACCCCCGGCACCGTCCGCTCGGCGCTGTTCACCGGGGTCCTCGGCTGGCAGCCCCGGCCCACGGCCGCCGAACTCGTCGGCTGGGCCGTCTACCTCGTCCCCATGCTCGTCGTCGTCCTGCGGCCCCGGACGCGCAGCGCCGCCCCGCAGCGCGTCACCGCCTGAAACCCCCTGCACCCGGAGAGGTCCCCGTGATCCGCACGTCCCGTCCCCTGCTCGCGCTCGCCACGGCCCCGCTGCTCCTGCTCGTCGCCTGCAGCGGCGGGTCCACCGCCGCCGACGACCCCTCCGGCGGCGGTGCGGCGGACGGGACCGTCAAGGTCACCCTCACCGACGACGGCTGCACGGCCGAGCCGAACTCCGTGCCCGCCGGGCCCGCGTCGTTCGAGGTCGTGAACTCCGGGGCCGGCGCCGTCACCGAGGCCGAGCTGGTGAACTCCGGCGGTCGGATCATCGGGGAGCGGGAGAACCTCACCCCCGGGCTGACGGGCACGTTCTCCCTGCAGCTCGAAGCCGGTGAGTACACGATCCAGTGCCCCAACGCCGCCACCGAGACCTCGACGTTCACCGTCACGGGATCGGCCCCGAGCAGCACCGAGGACCCGCTGTTCGCCGCGGCCACCAGCGGTTACCAGGACTACGTCAAGGAGCAGGTCGCCGACCTCGTCGCCGCGACGGACGCCTTCGCCGCCGCGGTCGAGGCCGGTGACGTCGCCAGGGCCAAGGAGCTCTACGGGCCGGCCCGCGCGCCCTACGAGCGCATCGAGCCGGTCGCGGAGAGCTTCGGCGACCTCGACCCGAGGATCGACGCCCGCATCGCCGACGTGGCCGACCCCGCGACCTGGACCGGGTTCCACCGCATCGAGCAGGCGCTCTTCGAGGAGGGGACCACCGAGGGCACGGCCCCGGTGGCCCGGCAGCTGGTCGCCGACGTGGCGCAGCTGAACACGCTCGTGCAGACGACGACCTACCAGCCGGCCGACCTCGCCAACGGCGCCTCCGGTCTCCTCGACGAGGTCGCCAACTCCAAGGTCACGGGGGAGGAGGAGGCCTACTCCCACCTCGACCTGCTCGACTTCGCGGCCAACGTCGAGGGTTCCCGGAAGGCGTTCGACCTGCTGACCCCCGCGCTGCAGGTCACCGACGCCGACCTCGTCGCCACCATCCAGGCCCGGTTCGAGGACGTCGAGGACGCCCTCGCACCGTACCGGCGCGGCTCGGGCTACGCCCTCTACACCGAGCTGACGCCCGAGCAGGTCAGGGACCTCGCCACGGCCGTCGACGCCCTCGCCGAACCGCTCTCGCAGGTCTCGGGCAAGGTCGTCGGCGCGGCGGACCGCTGAGGGCCCGGCCGTGAGCTCGACCCGGCCCAGCCGGCGCGGTGTCCTCACCGGGGCCGCGGTCCTCGGGGCCGGCGGGATCGGGGCCGGTGCCGGCGCCCTCGCCTCCCGCCCGGCCGCCGGTTCGCCCGCACCCGCGCGCACCGTCGCCTTCCACGGGGACCGGCAGGCCGGGATCACCACCCCGGCGCAGGACTCGCTCGTCTTCGCCGCCCTCGACGTCACGACGCGGCGGGTGGGCGACCTCGCCGACGTGCTGCAGCGCTGGAGCGCCGCCGCCGCGACGATGACGACGGGCGTCCCGGTCGGGGGCCCGGGCGGGGTCGGCGGGGCGGCCGAGGAGCCGCCCCAGGACACCGGCGAGGCGCACGAACTGCCCGCCGCCAACCTCACCGTGACCCTCGGGTACGGACCGTCGCTGTTCGACGAGCGGTTCGGCCTCGCCGACCGCAGGCCCGCGGCGCTGGAGGAACTGCCGGCGCTGCCGGGGGAACAGCTGGACCCGACGAAGGTGGGCGGCGACCTGTGCCTGCAGGCCTGCGCGGACGACCCGCAGGTCGCCTTCCACGCCGTGCGCAACCTCGTCCGCATCGGGCGCGGAACGGTGCGCGTGCGGTGGATGCAGCTCGGTTTCGGGCGCACGTCGACGACCTCGACCGCGCAGTCCACCCCGCGCAACCTCATGGGGTTCAAGGACGGCACCGCCAACGTGCGCGCCGAGGACACCGCCGACCTCGAGGAGTTCGTCTGGGTCGGTGGCCGGGGTGCGCCCGCGGTGGACCAGGAGTGGATGCGCGGCGGGACGTACCTCGTGGCGCGCCGCATCCGCATGCTCGTCGAGTCCTGGGACCGCGCCCCGCTCGGGGAGCAGGAGCGGGTCATCGGGCGCGCCAAGGAGTCCGGGGCCCCGCTGTCGGGGACGGGGGAGTTCGACGCCCTGGACCTGGACAGGACCGTCGGCGGGAAGCCGGCCATCGACGTCGCCGCGCACGTGCGGCTCGCGGCGCCGGAGACCAACGGCGGGGTGAAGATGCTGCGGCGCGGCTACTCCTACACCGACGGGCTGGACCTCGCGACGGGTCAGCTCGACGCCGGGCTGTTCTTCATCGTCTTCGGCAACGACCCGCACCAGCAGTTCGTGCCGGTGCAGCGCAAGCTCGGGTCGCAGGATGCGCTGACGGAGTACCTCAAGCACACCGGGTCGGGGATCTTCGCCTGCCCGCCCGGCGTGCGGCCCGGCGGTGCGTGGGGTGCGGGGTTGTTCAGCTGAGGGTGCGCCGGACCGGGAAGCGCCTCACGGCGCACGGCCGCTCGTAGCGGCTTCAATTTGGGACCCGGGGCTACCACGGCCCGGCGCGCTCCCATTGTAACGAGCGGTCCGGCCCGGGCGCAGCCCGCGGGTCAGCCGAGCTCGCCGGCGCGCCACCGGACGGCGACGTGCTCGAGCTGCTCGGCGGTGCGCACCAGCCGCGCGGCCGAACGCGTCAGGGCCGCCCCGGCCTCGTCCTCCGCCGCGGTCCAACCGGAGTCGGCGTGGTGGGCGCGCCCGATCGCGAGGATGCGGCAGAACGCGGCGGCGCGCTCGAGGGTCACGGCGAAGTCGCCCTCGGCGACCCCGCGCAGGACCTGGTCGACGACCGTCGCCACCTCCTGCGGGCCGGGCGGGTCGGCGACACCGGCGACGACCTCCAGGACGGGGGCGTGCCGGCGACCCTCGGCGTACTGGCGGGACACCGCGACGGGCTGGCGGTGCACCCACGTGCGCAGCACGTAGAGCCGCCACAGGGCCCCGGCGAGGGAGTCGGCGGGGGCGTCGGCCCACAGGTCGGCGATGACCTCCAGGCCCTCGTCCTGGGCCAGCCGGACCACGCGGCGGGTGACCTCGGCGTCCTGGGCGCTGCGCGCGCCGTGGACGAGGGCGCTGGCCGCGGCGTGCGCGGCCTCCTGGACCGCGGAGGGGTCCACGCCGCCGGACAGGGCGACGATGGCCTCGTCACCGGGCAGGGCGGGACGGTGGTGCCGGCGGGGTGGGGGGACGGGATCTGGCACGGGGAGATCGTGCCACCGGTCCCCGCGCTGCGCTCAGCCCCGGAACGGCGGCGGGGGCGTCGCCATGGTCGCCCGCGGGCAGTCCTGCAGGCGCAGGCCGCCGTGCCCGAGCGCCTCGTCGCACAGCGACTCCACGCTCCAGCCGAGCTGGCTGCCGAAGAGGGTCACGGTCACGCGGTAGATCGTGATCTCGTACTTGGTGGGGGTGCCGTAGGCGACGTGGACGCGGCCGATGAGCTCGGCCCCGGCCGCGTTGTCGGGACCGTGCCACGGGCGGTCGTAGCGGCTCCACAGCGACGGGCCGGCCTGCCAGACACCGCCGTTCTGCACGTCGCGCAGGGCGAGCTCGACGAGGACGGAGCGGGCGGCCTCCTCGGGCACGATCGCCGCGGGCCGGATGACCTCGGAGATCTCGCCCGCGGCCGGGCGCGCCGCGGGCTGGGTGAGCTGGTCGTCCACGCGGGGTCCCTCCGTCGGCTGCGGGTGGTGCGGTGCCAGAGGTCCATCGGCAGCGGTGCGCAGAACTTGAGCGTGGAGGTGTCGTGGCGTTGTGGTCCCCGGCGTGATCCGTGAGGCATGATGACCCCGGAACGAAGCAACACGACGTGTAGTTGGGACACCACTGCCAGTCGTTCTGCGTGACGTGAGGTCGTAGGGGAAGACGTTCCTCACACCGACGCAGAAGGAGACAACGGCATGTCCGGTGCGACGACCCGCGGCGTGCTCTTCGTGCACTCCGCACCGCGAGCGCTCCTCCCGCACATCGAGTGGGCGGTCGGCGGTGTCCTCGGCGTGCGCGCGTCCTTCGAGTGGACGGGTCAGCCGGTCGCTGCGGGCTGCCTGCGGGCGGAGTACTCCTGGCAGGCGCCGCAGGGCACCGGGGCGTTGCTGGCGTCGGCCCTGCGCGGCTGGGCCCACCTGCGCTTCGAGGTCACCGAGGAACCGTCGCAGGGCTGCGACGGCGGCCGGTGGAGCCACACCCCGGCCCTGGGCATCTACCACGCCGCCACGGACGTGCACGGCAACGTGCAGGTGGCCGAGGACCGCGTGCGCGCCGCGATGGACCTGCTCAGCTCCGGCGACGCCGGCGGGGCCCGGCGCGCCCTCGCGCTCGCCGTCGGGGAGGCCTGGGACTGCGAGCTGGAGGCGTTCCGCCACGCCGGGGACGACACGCCCGTGCGCTGGCTGCACCAGGTCGGCTGAGGGTCCCGCAGCAGCTCACGGCGAGCGGACCCGCCGGCGACCCGGGCGCCGGAGCCCGGGCGCCGGACGGCGAGCCCTCCCCGGCGGAGCGCCCGTCAGCGGGAGGCGAACACCGCGCTGACGTTGTGCCCGCCGAAGCCGAAGGCGTTGTTCAGGCCGACGAGCGTGCCGGTGGCCGGCAACGGGCGCGGGTCCTTGCGCACGACGTCCAGCGTCACCTCGGGGTCGATGTCGTCGACGTTGATCGTCGGCGGGGCCATCCGCTCGCGCAGGGCGAGGATCGTGAAGATGCTCTCCACGGCCCCGGCCGCGCCGAGCAGGTGACCGGTCATCGACTTGGTCGCGGACACGGCGATCCCGTCCACGGCGTCGCCGAGGGCCAGCCGCAGCCCCTTGTCCTCGGCCACGTCGCCGACGGGTGTGGACGTGGCGTGGGCGTTGACGTGGTGGATGTCCGAGGCGCTCACGCCCGCCTGGCGCAGCCCGTCGAGGATGGCGCGGCTGACGCCCGCACCCTCCGGCTCGGGGGCCGCGACGTGGTAGGCGTCGGCCGACAGGCCGGTGCCGAGGACGTCGGCGTAGACCCGGGCCCCGCGGGCCAGGGCGTGCTCCTCGGACTCCAGGACGAGGATCCCGGCACCCTCGCCGAGGACGAAGCCGTCGCGGGCGGTGTCGAAGGGCCGCGAGGCGCGCTCGGGGTCCTCGTTGCGCTTGGACATGGCGTGCATCGAGGTGAAGGAGGCGATGGGCAGCGGGTGGATCGCCGCCTCGGTGCCACCGCAGATGACGATGTCGGCGCGCCCGGAACGGATCATCTCCGCGCCGTAGGCGATGGCCTCGGCGCCCGAGGCGCACGCGCTGACGGGGGTGTGCGCCCCGGCGCGGGCGGTGAACTCGATGCTGATGGCGGCCGTCGGGCCGTTGGCCATGAGCATCGGCACGGTGAGGGGCAGGACGCGGCGGGCGCCCTTGTCCTTGAGCGTGTCGTAGGCCGTCAGCAGCGTCCAGATGCCGCCGATGCCCGTGGCCACGACCGAGCCGAGGCGCAGCGGGTCGACGTCGGGGGAGCCGGCGTCGGCCCACGCCTCGCGCGCGGCGATCACGGCGAACTGCTGGGAGGGGTCCAGGCGCTTGATCTCGCGGCGCTCCAGCACGCTGTCGGCGCGCACGGCGGCCGTGGCGGCGAAGGTCACCGGGAGCTCGAACTCGTTGATCCAGTCGTCGGTGATGGGGCGCGCTCCGGAGCGACCGGCGAGCGCGGCCTCCCAGCTGGCGCGGACGTCGCCGCCGAGCGGTGTCGTGGCGCCCAGCCCGGTGACGACGACTCGGCGCGACGGGCTCGTCGCGGTCGACGGGGTCGACGGGGTCGTGGTCATGGTCGGTCAGCTCCTCCTGGAACTCAGACGGCGGTGCGAGGGTCCTGCGGGTGGCCGGCCCGCCGAGGCGGGCCGGCCGGTCCAGCCGGTCGGGCCGGTCAGCCCTGGGCCTGCGAGATGTAGGCGACGGCGTCGCCCACGGTCCGCAGGTTCTTCACGTCCTCGTCCGGGATCCGGACGCCGAACTTCTCCTCGGCGTTGACGACGATCGTCATCATCGACAGCGAGTCGATGTCGAGGTCGTCGGTGAACGACTTGTCCGCGAGGACGCTGTCGGTGGGCAGGCCCGTCTCCTCGTTGACGATCTCGGCGAGACCGCTGAGGATCTCCTGCTCACTGGCCATGCGTGGCTCCTCCATGTGGACGGTGGCCCCCTGGACCACCGGAACGGCCTGACCGCGGGGTTCCGCGGCCAGGAGAACGCGACCGGCTACGGGAGCCGGACGACCTGGGCGGCGTAGGACAGACCCGCGCCGTACCCGATGAGCAGCGCCAGGCCACCGGACGGGGCGTCCCCGTCGGCCATCGCGCGCTCCAGCGCCAGCGGGATCGACGCCGCCGAGGTGTTGCCCATGTCGACGATGTCCCGGGCGACGTGCACGCTCTCGGGCAGCTTGAGCTGCTTGACCATCGCGTCGATGATCCGCGCGTTCGCCTGGTGCGGGACGAAGACGTCGATGTCCTGCGCGCGCACGCCGGCGGCGTCCAGCGCCGCCTGCGCGACGGGAGCCATCTGCCAGACGGCCCAGCGGAACACCGACTGGCCCTGCTGCTCCAGGTAGGGCCAGCGCTCCACGTCGCCGACCTCGGCCGGGTCCTCGGCGACGAGCGCGGCGTCGGTCTGCTGGGCCGAGCGCAGCTCCAGCCAGGAGAACTTGGACCGGATGAGCTCGGCCTGCCCCCCGTCGGACCCCCACACGGTGGGGCCGACGCCGGCCTCCTCGCCGATCCCGACGACCGCGGCGCCCGCGCCGTCGGCGAAGAGGAAGGCGGTGGAGCGGTCGTGCTGGTCGGTGAAGTCCGACAGCTTCTCGGCGCCGATGACGAGCACGTTGCGGGCGGTCCCGCCGCGCACGAGGTCGGCGGCGAGGGCGATGCCGTGGCAGAAGCCCGCGCAGCCCGCGGACACGTCGAACGCGGCGGCGGGGGTGGCGCCGAGTCGGTGCGCGACCACCGCGGCGGCGGCCGGGGTCTGGTACGGGTAGGAGACGGTCGCCAGGATCACGGCGTCGACGTCGGAGCCCGTGAGCCCGGCCTGCGCGAGCGCCTTGGCGGCGGCGTCCTCGCTCATGTCCACGACCGAGACGTCACCGGCCGCCCAGCGGCGGGTCCGGATGCCGGTGCGCTGCTGGATCCACTCGTCGGAGGAGTCGATCCAGGTGCACACCTCCTCGTTGTCGATGACGCGCGGCGGGCGGTGGGCGCCCACGCCGAGCAGGCGCGCCGCACGGGTCGGGGCGGTCTTGATCGCGGTCACAGGGCGGCCTCCGTGGTGGTCAGCGTCGCGGCCACGCCACCGTGCTCGGTGATCACGGCCCGGGCCTTGTCGAGGTCGTCCGGCGTCTTCAGGGCCAGGACGTCCACACCCTTCAGTGTGCGCTTGGCCAGGTTGGTCAACGTCCCCGCGGGCGGCACCTCGATCAGAGCGGTCACCCCGAGCCGGGCGAACGCCTCCGTCACGAGGTCCCAGCGCACCGGACGGCTGACCTGGGCGACCAGGCGCTGCAGGAAGCGCGCGCCGTCGGTGACCAGCTCGCCGTCGGCGTTCGCCGCGATCGGCACGCTCGCGGTGCCGGGGTCGATCCCGGCGGCCAGCCGCTGCAGGGCGCCGACCGCGGGGGTCATGTGCTCGGTGTGGAAGGCGCCGGCGACCTGCAGGGGGACGACGCGCGCCCTGGCGGGCGGGTCGGCGGCCAGGGCGGCGAGCGCCTCGGTCGTGCCGGCCGCGACGGTCTGCCCGCCGCCGTTGGCGTTGGCCGGGGTCAGCTCGAGCGCGGCGAGCCTGGCGGCGACGTCGTCGGGGTCCCCGCCGAGGACGGCGCTCATGCCGGTGGGCCGGGCCGCGGCGGCCGCGGCCATGCCCCGGCCGCGCTCGCGGACCAGGACGAGCGCCTGCTCGGGGGTGAGGGCCCCGGTGGCGGCGGCGGCGGTCAGCTCGCCGACGGAGTGCCCGGCGACCGCTCCGGCCGCGGCGGCGAGCTCGGCGGGGGAGGTGAGCAGCTCGCGCAGACCCAGCAGCCCGGCCGCGACGATGAGCGGCTGGGCGACGGCGGTGTCGCGCAGGGTGTTGGCGTCGGAGACGGTGCCGTGCGCGACGAGGTCGTCCCCGACGACGGCCGAGGCCCAGCGCAGGCGGTCCTCGACGCCGGGCAGTTCGAGCCACGGGGCGAGGAAGCCGGGCGACTGTGAGCCCTGACCGGGGAAGACGAAGACGAGCACCGGGTCAGCCTGCCGGTCGGGACCGGCGGATCACGGTCACGACGCTCACCGACTTCACGCCCGTGTCTTGTAGGGATCCTCCAACCGGCGCCCCGGCGGCCGATATACGTCGGGTGACGATCTGAGCACGCCGAGTAGATCTCGGTCAGCGCGCCCCTGCCGGCGGGTCGGGACGCGACCCCGGCCCCACCTGCGACAACCGGCCCAGCGCGAGGGCCGTCTGGAGCACGAACCGCTCCCGGGGGGCCGACGGGGTCCACCCCGACACCTCCGCCACCCGCCGCAACCGGTACCGGACGGTGTTGGCGTGGACGAACAGCGACCGGGCGCACGCCTCCAGGGACCCCCCGTGCGCCAGGTAGGCCGTGAGCGTCTCCAGGAGCGCCCCACCGGCGTCGACGAGGGGGGAGTAGGCGCGGTCGACCAGGGCCCGACGGGCCGTCGCGTCCCCCGACAGGGCCCGCTCGGGCAGCAGGTCGTCGGCCAGCACCGGTCGCGGCGCCTCCGGCCACGCGCGGGCGGCCACGACCCCGGCCTGAGCCGCCCGCGCCGAACGGGCGGCCACGGGCAGGCTGGTGACGGTCGGCCCCACCACGACCGGGCCCGGGCCGAACTCGGTGCGCGCGAGCCGGTCCGCCGTCGCCCCCACGTCGAGGGCGCCGGTCAGCACGACCACCAGGCGGTCGCCCTGCACCCCGACGAGCGCCTCGCCACCGGCCTGGCGGGCCAGGGAGCGGACGCGGGAGACCGCCCCCGCCGAGGCCTGCTCCCCCGAGGGGCCGATGACGACGGTCGTGGGCGTGTCGAGCGCCCACCCCAGGGCCGCGGCGCGCGAGGCGACGGTGTCCTCCCCGTCCCCGCGCAGCACGGCGTCCACGACGAGGGCCTCCAGCCGGGCGTCCCACGCGCCGCGCGACTCCGCCGCCCGGGCGTAGACGGCGGCCGCGGCGAACGCGACCTCCCGGGAGTACCGCAGCAGCGCCTCGCGGGCGGCGACCTGCTCACCCGGTTCGCCGTCGCCGACGACGGCGTCCAGCCCCTCCTCGACGACCGTGATCGCGGTGCGCACCAGTTCGACCGTCTGCTGCAGGGTCACCGAGCGCATGAGCTCGCGCGGGGCCGTCCCGAAGACCGCCGTCCCGGCGAGGACGTCGGGGTCCGGTTCGGACAGCCAGCGCAGGAAGTCGCCGAACCCGGCCTGCGCGACCAGGCCCACCCAGGACCGCTCGTCGGCCGGCAGCTGCGCGTACCAGGGGTGCGCCGAGTCCATCCGGGCCGCGATCGCCGAGGCGAAGGAGCCCTGCGCCTGCTCCAGCCGGTGGACCGTCGCGGGTGAGAGCTCCGTCGGGTCCTTCGGCACCCCGGAAGCGTAGGGGGTGGTGACCGTCCCGGTGGGCGCCACCGGGCGCGGGAGGGCCGACCTCGCCCGTCTGCACTAGGGTCGCGGACGAGGGACCCGCCGAAGATCCCGAGGAGTCGCCTCGGAGGGACGCACGGGAGGGGACGCATGGGACTGCTCGACCGGTGGCGCAAGCCGACCCCGGGGGGTGGTGCGTCCCGGCCCGGGACCCGTCCGCCGGGCCGTCGGTCCCGCCGCCGCGCGCGCCGCGCCGAACCGGCCGTCAACGAGGCCCAGCTACGCGAGGCCCTGCGCGAGGACCCCAACGACGCCACCGCCTTCGGCGCCCTCGCCGAGCTCGTGCGCACCCGGGCCGTCCTGGCCCGCGAGGAGGACGCCGGCGGGACGCCCGAACCCGACGAGGTGCGCCGCGCCGCCGACAACGCCGAGTGGGCCCTGGCCGAGGAGATGGCGCAGAGCCCGCAGGCCTGGCGGCCGCTGCTGGTCCTGGGCCGGCTCTCCCTCGCGGACGACCGCGAAGCCGCGCTGCGCCGCCTGGGCATCGCCGCCGAGCGCGACGGGTCCGGCGCGGGCCTGGCCGCGGCGCTGGGGATCCTGCGCGACGCGGGCATGAACGACGAGGCGCTCTCGCTGGGCGTGGGGCACTGGCGTCCGCGCGAGCACGACCTGGAGGCCGGGCGCCACCTGGTCGCCGCCGCGATCGACGCGGGCCGGTTGTCCGAGGCGCGCCGGCACCTCAAGGCGCTGGGGATGCACCCCGACTCCGCGGGGGCCGACCGGCTGCGCGCCGAGCTGGAGCACCGGATCGCCCGCGCCTCGCGGTGACCCCCGTCCTCACCAGAGGGGCAGCAGGTACGGCGCGAGGCACCAGCGTACCGTCGCGCGGGCGGCCGCGGCGGCGAGCGACACCGCCGCCACGGCACCCGCGAAGGCGAGGTCGGGCGGCAGGGGGTCGCTGACCGCCAGGGCCACCGCCCCCGAACCCAGGACCGGGGGGAGCAGGGCCGTGCGCAGGACGGAGTCCCACGGCACCCGGCGGTGGACGACGTGCACCACCAGCGCCGTGACGGCCTGCGTCAGCAGTCCCGCCAGGAAGCCGGTGAGCACCCCGAGGTAGACGAACACGGCGTCCCACGACCCGAGCGTGCCGCCCGAGCCCAGGACCGCCCCGGTGGTGCCGCCGACGAGGCCGCCGGCGCCCAGACCCACGAGCAGCAGCCGCCCGAGGACGGTGACCCCGACCTCCTCGGGCAGCAGCTGCCGCGAGCTCACGTCAGCTCTCGCCGCCCGCGTTGCCGCTGCGGCCCGCGCGCACGTCGTGCAGCTGGTACTTCTCGATGGCCTGACCCGGCGCGCGCCAGTCGACCTCACCGCGGCGGGCGAGCATCTCCAGGGCGCGGACCGCCACCGACGGACCGTCGATGTGGAAGTACCGGCGGGCCGCTGCGCGGGTGTCGGACAGGCCGAACCCGTCGGCGCCCAGGGAGGCGAACTCGCCCGGCACCCACTGCGCGATCTGGTCGGGGACCTGGCGCATCCAGTCGCTCACGGCCACGACCGGGCCGGGGGCGTCCTTCAGCTTCTGGGCCACGAACGGCGTGCGCGCGTCCTCGCCGGGGTGGAGGAAGGCGTGCTCGTCGCAGGCCAGCCCGTCGCGGCGCAGCTCGTTCCAGCTGGTCACCGACCACACGTCGGCGACGACCCCGAAGTCGTCCTTCAGGAGCTGCTGGGCCTCCAGCGCCCACGGCACCCCGACCCCGGAGGCGAGGAGCTGGGTCCGCGGGCCCTCGCCCTCGCCGGCGCTGACGCGGTGCATCCCGCGCAGGATGCCCTCCACGTCCACACCCGCCGGCTCGGCCGGCTGGACCATCGGCTCGTTGTAGACCGTCAGGTAGTACATGACGTTCTCGGGGTCCTCGCCGTACATCCGGCGCAGACCGTCCTTGACGATGTGCCCGATCTCGTAGGCGTACGCCGGGTCGTAGGACACGACCGCCGGGTTGGTCGCCGCCAGCAGCAGCGAGTGCCCGTCGGCGTGCTGCAGGCCCTCGCCCGTCAGCGTCGTCCGCCCGGCCGTGGCCCCGATCATGAACCCGCGGGCCATGGTGTCGGCCGCGGCCCAGATGTTGTCGCCCGTGCGCTGGAACCCGAACATCGAGTAGAAGACGTAGATCGGCACCATCGGCTCGCCGTGCGTCGCGTACGACGACCCGGCCGCAGTGAAGGCGGCGATGGAGCCGCCCTCGTTGATGCCGACGTGCAGGATCTGGCCCTGCTCGGACTCCTTGTAGGCCAGCATCAGCTCGCGGTCCACGGACGTGTAGTTCTGCCCGTGGGGGTTGTAGATCTTGATCGTCGGGAAGAGCGAGTCCATCCCGAACGTGCGGGCCTCGTCGGGGATGACGGGCACGACGCGCTGACCGAACTCCTTGTCCCGCATGAGGTCCTTGAGCAGCCGGACGAACGCCATGGTGGTGGCGATCTCCTGCTTGCCCGAGCCCTTGGCCGCGATCTTGTAGGCGTCGTCGGCCGGCAGGTGCATCGGCGCGTGCTGGACGCGGCGCTGCGGCACCGGCCCGCCGAGGTCGGCGCGGCGCTTGCGCAGGTACTGGATCGACTCGTCGCCGTCACCGGGGTGGTAGTACGGCGGGCGGTACGGGTCCTTCTCCAGCTGCTCGTCGCTGACCGGGATGCGCAGCGAGTCGCGCAGGAGCTTGAGGTCCTCCAGCGTCAGCTTCTTCATCTGGTGGGTGGCGTTGCGCCCGGCGAAGTGCGGGCCCAGGCCGTAGCCCTTGATGGTCTTGGCGAGGATGACCGTCGGCTGACCGGTGTGGTTCATCGCCGCCTGGTACGCCGCGAACACCTTGCGGTAGTCGTGGCCGCCGCGCTTGAGGTTCCAGATCTGGTCGTCGGACATGTCGTCGACGAGCTTCTTCGTGCGCGGGTCCCGGCCGAAGAAGTTGTCGCGGACGAACCCGCCGTTCTCGGCCTTGAACGTCTGGTAGTCCCCGTCGGGGGTCGCGTTCATGAGGTTCACCAGCGCGCCCTGGTGGTCGGCGGCCAGCAGGGAGTCCCACTCGCGGCCCCACAGGACCTTCACGACGTTCCAGCCGGCGCCGCGGAAGAACGCCTCGAGCTCCTGGACGATCTTGCCGTTGCCGCGCACCGGGCCGTCGAGGCGCTGCAGGTTGCAGTTCACGACGAAGGTGAGGTTGTCCAGCTCCTCGTACGCCGCGAGCTGGGCGAACCCGCGCGACTCCGGCTCGTCCATCTCGCCGTCGCCGAGGAAGGCCCACACGTGCTGCTGCGAGGTGTCCTTGAACCCGCGGTGGTGCAGGTACTTGTTGAACTGCGCCTGGTAGATCGCGTTCGCCGGGCCCAGACCCATCGAGACCGTCGGGAACTCCCAGAAGTCCGGCATGAGCCGGGGGTGGGGGTAGGACGACAGGCCGTCCGGGGCCTTGGAGACCTCCTGGCGGAACCCGTCGAGCTGCTCGGCGCTCAGCCGGCCCTCGAGGAAGGCGCGCGCGTACACCCCGGGGGAGGCGTGCCCCTGGATGAAGACCTGGTCCCCGCCGCCGGCGTGGTCCTTGCCGCGGAAGAAGTGGTTGAAGCCGACCTCGTACAGCGTCGCGGAGGAGGCGTACGTGGAGATGTGGCCCCCGACCCCGATGCCCGGCTGCTGGGCGCGGTGCACCATGACCGCGGCGTTCCAGCGGATCCACGCGCGGTAGCGGCGCTCGACCTCCTCGTCCCCGGGGAACCACGGTTCCTGCTCGGGGCCGATGGTGTTGATGTAGTCGGTCGCGGTGAGGCTGGGGACGCCCACCTGGCGCTCGCGGGCCCGCTGCAGCAGCTGCAGCATGAGGTAGCGCGCGCGGTTCTGCCCGCGTTCGTCGACGATCCCGTCCAGGGAGGCCAGCCACTCGGCCGTCTCCTCGGGGTCGATGTCCGGCAACTGCGACGGCAGGCCGTTCAGGATGGGGCCCTTGCCGGCGGGCGCGCCCGCTTCATCGCGTCTGGCCACGGTGGTGGTCCTCCCGCATTCGTCGAGGGTCCCCTCGCCCGGTCCGTGGTGTCGGACCGGTGGGCTGCGGGGACCCAGCTGGTGGGATCAGGTTAGGACGGACGTCGGACACGGACCCACCCCGGTCCCCGCCGTCCCGGTGCGACCCGTCGCGGCCGCGAGGTCGACGCGGTGCCCGCCCGCGTAGACGTTCGCCCGCGGCGGCCGGACGAAGCCGAGCAGCGTCATGCCCGCCTCGCGGGCCAGGGAGACCGCGAGGGAGGACGGCGCGGAGACGGCGACGAGCACCGGCACCCCCGCCACCGCCGCCTTCTGCACGAGCTCGAAGGAGGCGCGGCCGGAGACGACGAGCACGGTGCCGCGCAGCGGCAGCCGCCCCTCCCGCAGGCCCCAGCCGACCACCTTGTCCACGGCGTTGTGCCGCCCGACGTCCTCGCGCACGCACAGCAGCTCGCCGTCGGCGGAGAAGAGGCCCGCCGCGTGCAGGCCCCCCGTGCGGTCGAACGTCGGCTGGGCGGCCCGCAGGGCGTCGGGCAGGCCCGCGAGGACCTCGGCCCGCACCCGCACGTCGTCCCCGTGCACCGGGTCCGGCACCCGCGCCACGACCTCCTCGACGCTGACCGACCCGCAGACGCCGCAGGCCGACGTCGTCGTGAAGGGGCGTGCGACGCGGTCGCCGGCGAGGCGGCTGCCCGGGCGGGCACCGATCTGCAGGAGGTTGTGGGTGGGCTGCCCGTCCGGCCCCACGTCGGTGCAGTGCCGCATCGCCACGACGTCGTCGGCCCCGCGCAGCAGGCCCTCGGCGTGCAGGAAGCCCAGCGCGAGCTCCACGTCGTGACCGGGGGTCCGCATGGTGACCGTCAGCTGCTCGCCGTCCACCTCCAGCTGGAGGGGTTCCTCGACGGCCAGGGTGTCGGCGCGCTCCGTCGCCGTCCCGGCGTCCAGGTGGAGCCGGGTCGTGCGCGTTCTGGTCGACGCGGTGGCCACGGCACCAGCGTCTCACCCTTCACCGGTGAGGGCTCCGCGGACGTCCGGCGCCGCCCCGTGGAGAGGTCGTGACCGGACCGTGGCGCGGTTCGTCTTGCGCAGGACACCGTTCCTCCGCTCCACTAGGAGGTCAGGACTGTCGAAGAGCCCCACCTCCAGGGGCCTCGAGGAAGGTAGGTCATCAGTGGGTGCGACCGCGGACCCTGCGGCGGATGTGGCTGCAGCGGCCAAGCTGGGCTTCAAGTCCGGGCAACTGGTCCAGGAGTTCGGCTGGGACGAGCAGGTCGACGAGGACTTCCGGGGGGCCGTCGAGGAGATCGTCGGCTCCGAGCTCCTCGACGAGGACGCCGACGACGTCGCGGACGTGGTGATCTGCTGGTACCGCGAGGGGGACGGCGACCTCGTCGACGCCTTGGTGGACGCCATCACCAACCTCGCCGACGGCGGGATCGTCTGGCTCCTGACGCCGAAGAACGGGCGGACCGGGCACGTGCCCGCCGCCGAGATCGACGAAGCGGCCCCCACCGCCGGTCTGCACGCGACCTCCAGCGTGAGCGCGTGCGCGAACTGGGCGGGGACGCGGATGACGACGCCGAAGAGCGGGCGCCGCTGAACCTGCGGGTCGGGGACGCCTTCCCGGTGCCCGACGCGGTCCTGCCCGACCAGCACGGCGAGCGGCTCGCACTGCGCGAGCTGTGGGAGAACGGGCCCGCGCTGCTGGTGTGCGTCCCCGCGGCCTTCTCCACGCACTGCACCGCCGAGCTCGGGGCGCTGGCCTTCGAGGTCGAGCGCTTCGACGCGGCGGGGGTGCAGCTGTGCGCCTTGTCGTGCGACCCCGTGCCGGCGCTGCGGGCGTGGGCGGACGACCGCGTCCTCCCCTTCCCGCTGCTGAGCGACTTCTGGCCGCACGGGGAGGTCGCCCGGGCCCTGGGGGCCTTCGACGAGGACCTCGGGGTGGCCCGGCGCTCGTCCCTGCTCGTCGAGGACGGCCGGGTGCGGTGGCTGCTGCGCGGGGAGCACGGCGCGCCGCGGCCGCTGCGCGAGCACCTGGCGGCGATCGAGGGGTGAGGGGGTGGGCCCGGCCGGGCTCGAACCGACGACAGCCGCGGTGTAAACGCGGTGCTCTACCAACTGAGCTACGGGCCCCACGCCGTCCCCCGCGGGGTCCGGCGGCACCACGGTAGCCGCCCGTGAGGCGTTAGTGTTCGCGTCCGTGATCCCTGCGGCCCCCTCGCCCGGCGCGGACGCGCCCACCCTCCAGCAGGTGACCGACGCGCTGGAGGTCATGCACCCCCTCGACCGGGCGCAGTCCTGGGACGCCGTCGGGCTGGTCTGCGGGGACCCGGCCGCACCGGTGCGGCGCGTCCACTTCGCCGTCGACCCCGTCGCCGCGGTCGTCGAGGAGGCGATCGCCGCCGGGGCCGACCTGCTCGTGACCCACCACCCGCTGCTGCTGCGGCCGGTGCACTCGGTCGCGGCGACGACGTTCAAGGGTGGTGTCGTGCACCGGGCGATCACGGCGGGGTTGGCGCTCTACGTCGCCCACACCAACGCCGACGCGGGTGCCCCGGGCGTGTCCGACGCCCTGGCCCGGGTGCTGGACCTCGACGACCTCGTCCCGCTGGACCCGCTGCCCGGGCACCCCGACCTCGGCATCGGGCGCGTCGGCACCCTGGCCGCCCCCGAGCGCCTCGGCGACTTCGCCGACCGCGTCGCGGCCGCGCTGCCCGGGACCGAGCAGGGGGTCCGCGTCGCGGGCGACCCCGACGCCCTCGTCCGCCGCGTCGCCGTCTGCGGCGGGTCCGGCGACAGCCTCTTCGAGCAGGTCCGCGCCAGCGGGGCCGACGTCTACGTCACGGCCGACCTGCGCCACCACCCGGCCTCGGAGGCCCGCGAGCGCGCCGCCTTCGAGGACGGCCGCCCCCACCTCGTCGACGTCGCGCACTGGGCCAGCGAGTGGCCCTGGCTGGCCGGCTGCGCCGACCGCCTGGTCGTCGCCCTGGCCGACGGCGGCCGTACCGTTGAGGCCCACGTGTCCACCACGCGCACCGACCCCTGGACGTTGCGCGTCCCCAGCCGAGGAGAGTGAGCGGGGCGATGCCCAAGGCTCCCGCGATCGACCAGCAGCGTCTGCTGGACCTGCAAGCCGTCGACACGCGTCTGGCGCAGCTCGCGCACCGGCGCGCGACGCTGCCCGAGCAGACCGAGCTCGACGGGCTGGAGAAGGAACGCCGCCGCTCGGCGGACATGCTCGTGGCGGCGCGCACCCTCGTCGGCGACGTCGAGCGCCAGGTGGCCAAGGCCGAGGCCGACGTCGCCCAGGTCCGGGACCGCGCGGCCCGCAACACCCGGCGCCTGGAGTCCGGGACGGGGTCGGCCAAGGACCTGCAGGGCCTGCAGCACGAGCTGGAGTCCCTCGCCCGCCGGCAGGGCGTGCTGGAGGACGAGGAGCTGGTCGTCATGGAGCGGCTGGAGCAGGTGCAGTTCGCGGCCGCTGAGCTGACGACGACCGACACCGAGCTCACCGAGCAGATCGCCGACGTCACCGCCCGCCGCGACGCCTCGCTGGCCGAGGTCGCCCAGGAGGAGACGGCCGTGCTGGCCCGCCGGCAGGCCGTCGTCATGGGGATCGACGACGCGCTCGTCGCCCTGTACGAGAAGGTCCGGGCCCCTCGCGGCGGTGTCGGCGCCGCCCTGCTGCGCTCGCGGCGCTGCGGGGGTTGCCAGCTCGAGCTCAACGCCTCCGACCTCTCCGAGATCCGCCGGGCGGCCTCCGACGACGTCGTGTTCTGCGAGGAGTGCGGGCGCGTCCTGGTGCGCACGGAGGAATCCGGCCTGTGAGCCGCGTCCTGCGGATCGAGGCCGACGGCGGGTCGCGCGGCAACCCCGGCCCCGCCGGGTTCGGCGCGGTCGTCAAGGACGCGGCGAGCGGTGAGGTCCTCGCCGAGGTCGCCGAGTCCATCGGGAAGGCGACCAACAACGTCGCGGAGTACCGCGGGCTCATCGCCGGGCTCCGTGCGGCGCAGGCGATCGACCCCGACGCCCGGGTCGAGGTGCGGATGGACTCCAAGCTCGTCGTCGAGCAGATGTCGGGCCGCTGGCAGGTCAAGCACGCCGACATGCGGGTGCTGGCGCAGGAGGCGCGTTCGCTCGCGGGCTCGCACGTGGACTACGGGTGGATCCCGCGCGCCCAGAACTCCCACGCCGACCGGTTGGCGAACGAGGCGATGGACGCGGCCGCCGCCGGGAAGCAGTGGCAGCGCACGACGACGGCCCCCGAGCCCGCCGCTGCGTCCGCGGCGTCCCGGGCCGTCGAGCCCGACGGCCCGCCGACGACCATCGTCCTCGTCCGGCACGGCTCGACGCCGCTCACCGAGCAGCGCCGCGTCTCGGGCCGGTACGGGCCGGACCCGGAGCTGTCCGAGCGCGGCCTGGCCGAGGCGGCCGCGGCCGCGGCGTGCCCGGAGGTGGCCGGCGCCGACGTCGTCGTGTCCTCGACGATGCGCCGCTCGCGCCAGACCGCCGACGCGATCGCCGAGCGCCTCGGCGTGCGCGTCGTCGTCGACCCGCAGTGGGACGAGACGGACTTCGGGGACTGGGACGGCCTGACGTCCGCGGAGGTCGTCCGGCGGTGGCCGCGCGAGTTCGCGGCCTGGAACGACTCCGGCGACGCGGCCCCGCCCGGCGGGGAGTCGCTGCGGGCGGTGGAGCGGCGGGTGCTCGCCGCGCGCGAGGAGGTGCTGCGCCGGTGGCCCGGGCAGCGGGTCGTCCTCGTCACGCACGGCGACCCGTTGCGCGTGCTGCTGCGCTCGGTGCTCGGGGCCGGGCCGCAGGTGCAGCGCCGCATCCACGTCGACCCCGGCTCCCGGACGATCCTGCGCTACGGCGCCGACGGGTCCTGCGAGGTGCTGGCCGTCAACCGCGTCTGAGCGCGGTGCCGGCCCCCCGCACCGGGGGAGTCCAGCTCGCTGGGCCACCACGCGCGGTGGCCCAGCAGCGCGAACAGCGCCGGGACGAGCACCGTCCGCACCAGCAACGTGTCCAGCAGGACGCCGATGCCGACGACGACCCCGATCTGGGTGAGCACGATGAGCGGCAGCACGCCGAGGACGGCGAAGACGGCCGCCAGCAGGATCCCGGCGCTCGTGATGACCCCGCCGGTGACGGCGACGCCGACCCGGACGGCTTCGCGGGTGCCCAGGGCCGGGGTCTCCTCCCGGACGCGGGTGACGAGGAAGATGTTGTAGTCCACCCCGAGCGCGACGAGGAACAGCAGCGACAGCAGCGGGACCTGGGTGTCCAGCGCCGGGATGCCGGCCAACCGCGTGAACACCAGGTAGGCCGCGCCGAGCGCGGCGACGTAGGTGGCGAGCACCGTCGCCACGAGGAGCAGCGGCGCCACGAGCGAGCGCAGCAGCACGATGAGGACGACGAGCACGACGAGGACGACGAGCGGCGCCACGACCTGCAGGTCGCGGACGCTCGCCGTCCGGACGTCGAGCGCCTCGGCCTCCGTCCCGCCGACGAGCGCGCCCGGGTCGGCGGCGCGCACGGCCTCGCGCAGGGCGCGCACCGTCTCCCGGCCGGCGGCCGTGCCCGGGTCGGCGGTGAGGCGCGCGAGCAGTTCGGTCGTCCCGCCGGCGCTGCGGCCCGCGGTGACCCCCTCGACGCCCGGTACGCCCTCGGCGGCGGTGCGGACCCGCTGGACGGTCGCGGCGTCCCCGCCGCGCACGAGGACCCGGGCGGGTTCGGCGGCGGCGCCGGGGAAGTGCTCGGACAGCGTGCGGGAGCCGTCGACCGACTCGGCGCTGACGCGGAACTGCTCGGTCTGCGACAGCCCGAGCGAGGCCCCGCTCAGCCCGGCCCCCATGATCCCCAGCAGCACGACCGAGCCGACGACGACCCGGACCGGGCGGGCCAGGACGGCGCTCGCGATGCGCAACCACACGCCCGTGCGCGTGGTGTCGGTGGACCCGACGGTCGGCACGAACGGCCAGAACAGCTTCCGGCCGCAGACGACGAGCGCGCTGGGCAGCACGCCCAGGCCGAACGCGAAGGCGACGACGATGCCGATGGCCGCGTCCCGCCCGATCGTCCGGTCGCTGGGGAGCACGGCGGCCTGCAGGGTCAGCAGGGCGAGGACGACGGTGGTGGCGCTGGCGGTGATGGCCGGTCCGGCCCCGCGCAGGGCGGCGCGCATGGCGGCGCGCCGGTCCGGTTCGCGGCGCAGCTCCTCGCGGTAGCGGGCGATGAGCAGCAGGGCGTAGTCGGTGCCGGCGCCGAAGACGAGGACGCTGGTGATGCCGGTGGCCGAGGGGTCGACGGGGGTGTCGGTGAGGCGCCCGAGCAGTTCCAGCAACCGGGTCGTCACCTGGTCGGCCGCGCCGACGACGGCCAGCGGGACCAGCCACAGGACGGGGGAGCGGTAGGTGACGAGCAGCAGCAGCGCGACGACACCGGCCGTGACGAGCAGCAGTCGGGTGTTGGCGCCGGAGAAGGAGTCGGCGATGTCGACGCTGAAGGCGGGACCGCCGGTGACCTCGACCGTGAGCCCGGGCGGCAGGTCCTGGCGGGCCCGGTCGCGCACGTCGGCGACGGTCCGGGCGAGCTCCTCGCGGGGGACGTCGACGGGGACGGTCACGGTGACGAGGGCGGCCTCGCCGTCCCGGCTGGGGATCGGCCGGCCCAGGCGGGAGGCGGCGGCGAGGTCGGCGTCGGTGAGCCCGCCGTCGCGGGAGTGGACGACGAGCAGGGTGCCCTGCCCGTCGTCGGGCAGCCGGCCCGCGAGCTCGGCGGCCCGCACGGACTCGGCGGAGGCCGGGGGTCTGCCGGTCGCGGCCGAGGTGCCTTCGGGGGCCGAACCGGCCACCCCGTTGACGAGGCCGGCGAACGCGACGGCGGCCAGCAGCACGAGCCAGGCGGTGGTGCGGCCGGTGAGGAAGCGCACGAAAACCTCTTTCGGTTGATCTCTCAGTCACTGAGAAGTCTGACGGGCGAGAGGTAGGATGGCACACCGATGAGCATGTACCGACCGCGCGACACCCCCCGGGCCCGTCTCGAGCAGGACGTCGTCGACGAGCTGCGGGACCTGACCGCCACGTCCCAGCGCATCGCCGACGCCTTCGCCCACCGGCACGGCCTGCACCCCACCGACCTGCAGGCGCTCATCCACGTCATGCGCCGCGAGGTCGCCGACGACCCGCTGACGGCCGGGGAGCTGGCCGGTCTGCTGGACGTCACGACCGGGGCCGCCACCGGTGTCGTTGACCGGCTGGAGAAGAAGGGGCACCTGCGCCGGGACCGTGGCGAGACCGACCGCCGCAAGGTGTTCCTGCGCTACGGCGAACCCGGCCAGGAGCTGGCGACGGCGTTCTTCGGGCCCCTGGGCCGTCGCAGCGGGGTCGTGATGGGCGACTTCGACGACGCCGAGCTCGGCGTCGTCCGCCGCTTCCTCGCCGGGATGCGGACGGCCTTCGAAGAGCACCACCGCGAGCTGTGAGCGGTGCGCTCCTCAGCGGGTCAGCTGCAGGGCCGCGGTCGCGCCCGTGACGCAGACGCCCGCCCCGACGAGCCCGAGGAGGGCGAACCGCGGCAGCGAGATCGCCACCCCGCGCGCCCGGCACCGGTCCAGCCACAGCAGCGTCGCCAGCGAGGCCCACGGCGTGACGAGCGGCCCGAGGTTGACCCCGATGAGGACGGCCAGCAGCCGGTGCGCGCTGCCGGCCAGGGGTTCCACCGCCAGGTAGGCGGGCAGGTTGTCCGCCACGTTCGCCGTGAGCGCGGCCGTCCCGGCCAGCTGCAGGTGGTCGGCGAAGCCCTCACCGGTCCCCGCCACGGGGCGCAGCAGGTCCTCCAGGCCGTGGACCCGGGCCGCCTCGACGACGAGGAACAGCCCGCTGACGAGGACCACCGTCCGCCACGGCAGGAGCGCGAGCGACAGCGCCTCGCGCCGGCGGACGGCGCAGAGCACGACCAGGACGAGCGCGGCCACGGCCGCCGGGACCGCCGGCGTGATGCCGCTGACGAAGGCCGGCGCCAGCAGGAGGCACACGACGGCCGACGTCCGGAACAGCACGGGGTCCCGTTCCGGTGCGGCCGGGGGCGCCGCGTAGCTCCCGCGCAGCCGCCGCCGGTAGGTCAGGCCCAGGACGAGGACGGCCCCCAGCAGACCCGCCAGGAACGGCGCCCACGACAGCGACGTGAAGCCCACCGTCCCGCGCACCCCGAGGTCGCCCAGGGTGTTCAGCGCGATGAGGTTGGTCAGGTTCGAGACCGGCAGCAGCAGGGAGGCGGTGTTCGCCAGCCACACCGTCGTCACCGCGAACGGCAACGGGTCCAGCCGCAGCTGCGCGGCCAGCGCCAGCACGACCGGGGTCAGCAGGACCGCCGTCGTGTCCAGGGACAGGACGACGGTCGACAGGGTGCCGAGCACGACGACGAGCAGCCACAGCCGCCACGTCCGCCCCCGCCCGACCCGCGCCGCCAGCCGCGCGGCCGCGTCGAACACCCCGGCCGCGTCGGCCAGCTCGGCGACGACCGTCACCGCCAGGAGGAAGGCCAGGACCGGCCCCGCCCGCCCGGCGACCTCGGCGAGGTCGTCGCGGCCCAGCAGGCCCGTGACGACGACGAGGGCGCCCGCGACCCCGCACGCCCACCACACCTCAGGGCGCCTCGACCTCGAGCGTCCACGACGCACCGACCCGCGCGGGTTCCAGCAGCTTCGCCTCGAAGCGTCCCGACACCGCGTCCAGCAGCGCGCCGGGGTCCCTCGGCGGCCGGCCGCCGCGTTCGAGGAGCGCGCGGGCGACCAGACCGCGGGTGTGCTTGGCGTGGTGCGAGACCACCTTCCCACCGGCCAGGACGCGGACGGTCACCGTGCGCCCCGCCGTCGCCGCGTCCGGGACCCACGCCGCCGCGTACGCCGCGGACCGGCAGTCCACGACGACCCCCGCCGGGTGCAGCACCCCGGTGAGGTGCCGGCGCCAGAACGCCGCCAGCGGGCCGACCCCCGGCAGCGAGGTGCCCATCGACAACCGGTACCCCGGGACGCGGTCGCGCGGCTGCAGGACCCCCCACAGCGCCGAGACGACCAGGACGCGCCGCGCGGCGCTCGCGGGCAGCGACGGCAGGTCGAGCGCGTCGTGCAGGACCCCGGTGTAGACCTGCGCGGCCCGCGCCGCCGGGCGCGTGCGCAGCGTCGTGTTCGCGGCGACGACGTCGGCCAGGCTCGCCCCGGCCCCCAGCAGCTCCGTCGCGTCGGGGCGCGCCGAGACCTCCACCAGCGCGTCGAGCACCTGCTCGCGCGCCGCCGTCAGCTCGGGGTGGGACAGGGCGTCGAGGCGGACCGGGGCACCGCGTCGCGGCCCCGCCCACTTGGTCTCCGACGGGGGGAGCAGCACGAGCACGAGGGGGGAGCCTAGGGCCTGCGCGGCGTCCCGCCCCCTCCGGATGGCCTAGGCTGGCGCCGGACGAGTCGGCCGGGCGGCCGCGTCGGCCGGGTTCGCCCGGTCGCCGAGGAAAGTCCGGACTCCACAGGGCAGGGTGGTGGCTAACAGCCACCCGGCGTGAGCCGCGGGACAGTGCCACAGAAAGGAAACCGCCTCCCCGGGAGACCGGGGCGGTAAGGGTGAAACGGTGGTGCAAGAGACCACCAGCGCGCTGGGTGACCAGCGCGGCTCGGCAAACCCCACCCGGAGCAAGACCAGACAGGCAGCGTTCGAGGGCGGCCCGCCCGAGCTGCCGGGTAGGTCGCTGGAGGCGTGCGGCGACGCACGTCCTAGAGGGATGGTCGCCACCGCCGGCGACGGCGGTACAGGATCCGGCTTACAGGCCGGCTCGTCCCCACCCGTGAGCGAGGTCGCGCCGGACCGGGCGGCGCGGGTCAGCCGTCGCCGGCGGGCGGTCGTGCGTGGGCGTGCCAGAGCCGGGCCAGCCGGGGGTTCTCCGGCACGGGGTGCGCGGGGCACACGACGTCGTGCAGGACGCGGGCACCCAGGGCGTCCTCGTCGTCCTGCGCCCCGTCCCCGGCGGGCACGGCACGACCGTCGCGCACGTGCCAGCGGTCGGCGGCCGGCACGCTCTCGGCGAGCACGGGCTCGCGGGCCAGGCGGACCGGGTCACCCCCGGTTCCGGGGTAGCGGTGCACGAGGTGCCCGCAGCGGGGGCAGTCCTCCTCGGTGTACGGCCGCTGCTCCGCGCGCCGCTGCAGACGCCGGACGTGCTCCAGGACCGCCGACGTCTGCTGGCCCAACGTCGGTGGGAGGTCCCCGCCCTCGACGGGGACGGCCACGGGACGGACGGCGGGGCGGGGGGCGAACTTCTCGCGGCAGGCGGCGCAGACGGCGACCTCGACGCCGAGGCGCTCGCTCACGACGACCTGCGCCTCCTCACCGCTCGCCCCGCAGAACGCGCAGACCTCCGGACCACCCACGGGGCCAGCATGCCGTGACCGTCCCCGCGGGTGGAGCCGCCCCCACCGGAAGCGCCCGCCCCGGCGGGGGACGGACCCGCCGCGGTCAGTCCTCGAGCTGGGCCGCCAGCATCGCCGCGCCGATGATGCCGGCGTCGTTGCGCAGCTGCGCCGGCACGATCGGGGTCCGCAGGTCCAGGTGCGGCAGGAACTTCTCGTGCTTCTTGCTCACGCCCCCGCCGACGACGATGAGGTCCGGCCACAGCAGGTCCTCGACGTGGGAGTAGTAGCGCTGCAAGCGCTTCGCCCAGTGCGACCAGGACAGGTCGTGGCGTTCGCGGGCCGAGTCCGCGGCCTTCTTCTCGGCGTCGTGCCCGTCGATCTCGAGGTGACCGAGCTCGGTGTTGGGCACCAGCTTGCCGTCCACGAACAGGGCGCTGCCGATCCCGGTGCCCAGCGTCGTCACCAGGACGACGCCGCGCACCCCCTTCCCGGCCCCGAACGCGATCTCGGCGTACCCGGCGGCGTCGGCGTCGTTGACGACCAGGACCTTGCGGCCCAGCGTCTCGGCGAACAGCGTCCCGGCGTCGGTCCCGATCCAGGACTTGTCGACGTTGGCCGCCGTGCGCGCGATCCCGTGCTGGATGACGGCGGGGAACGTGATGCCGACCGGGGTGTCGGCCGGGACGTCGAAACCGGCGATGACGTCGGCCACCACGGGGGCGACGGCGGCCGGGGTGGACGGCTGGGGCGTCTCCTGCCGGACCCGGTCGGCGGCGAAGGCGCCCCCGGCGAGGTCGACGGGGGCGGCCTTGATGCCGGACCCCCCGATGTCGACGCCCAACCCCGTCGTCCGTCCGGAGTCCCGGGCCACGGCCGCGCCGGGACGGGCCTGCGGGGTGCTGCTCTGCTCGGTCTGGCTCACGAGCCCGGAGCCTAGGGGGAGCAGCACTCCGCGGCCACGCGGCTCACCGGCCGTAGCCGCCCGCGGAGCCCCCGGTGTCCTTCGGCAGCACGATCCACAGCACGACGTACACGATGAACTGCGGCCCCGGCAGCAGGCACGAGAGGACGAACAGCAGCCGCACCACGTTGGCGGACACGCCGAAGCGGCGGCCGAGACCGGCGCAGACGCCGGCGATGAGCTTGCCGCGGGCCGGGCGGGACAGGACGGGGGTGCTCACGGGTCCTCCTCGTGGGTCGGGTGGCGGCGGGGTGCCGCACGAGGGGTCAACGCTGGAGGAGCCCGCCGTGTCCCGCACCCCCGGGCGTTACGGGAGCGTCAGGATCTCCGCGCCCGTCTCGGTCACGACGAGGGTGTGCTCGAACTGCGCCGTCCGTCGGCGGTCCCGGGTGAGGACCGTCCAGCCGTCCTCCCACATGTCCCACTCGTGGGTGCCGAGCGTCAGCATCGGCTCGATCGTGAAGACCATGCCGGGTTCCATGACCGTGGCGTGCTGGGGCGCCGCGTCGTAGTGCGGGACGACGAGGCCGGAGTGGAAGGCCGGCCCGACCCCGTGCCCGGTGAAGTCGCGCACGACGCCGTAGCCGAAGCGCGCCGCGTACTTCTCGATGACCCGGCCCACGACGTTGATCGCGCGCCCGGGGGCCACGGCCTTGATGGCGCGCAGCGTCGCCTCGCGGGTGCGCTCGACGAGCAGGCGCGACTCCTCGTCGACGTCGCCGCACAGGAACGTCGCGTTGTTGTCCCCGTGCATGCCGTCGAGGTAGGCCGTGACGTCGATGTTGACGATGTCGCCGTCGGCCAGCACGGTCGAGTCGGGGATCCCGTGGCAGATGACCTCGTTGAGGCTGCTGCACAGGGCCTTCGGGAACCCGCGGTAGCCCAGCGTCGAGGGGTAGGCGCCGTGGTCGCAGAGGAACTCGTGCCCGATGCGGTCCAGCTCGTCGGTGGTCGTGCCGGGCGCGACGTGCTCGCCGACGAGGGCCAGGGCCTGCGCCGCCAGCCGGGAGGCCCGGCGGATCCGCTCGACGCCCTCGGGGTCGATGACGTTCGAGCCGGTGTACGGCGCGGGCGCGGGGCGGTCGACGTACTCGGGGCGGGCGATGCTCGCCGGGACCGGCCGGCGCGGGGAGATCGTGCCGGGCTCCAGGGTGCCCAGCGGTGCGGTGGAGGTCCCGGTGCTCATGGGGGGCGAGTCTAGGTCCCGCGGCGGCGCCCCGGTCGGGCCCGGGCCGGGGCGCGACCGGCCGGGGGACGGGTCAGGATGCGTCCATGAGCACGCAGTGGTTCTACGACACGAGCACCGGTCGGGTGCAGGAGCTGGAGCGCAAGGGGCAGCAGAAGGACCTGCTGGGTCCCTACGCCACGCGCGAGGAGGCCGAGCACGCCCTCGAGCGGGCCCGGGCCCGCACGGCGGAGAACGACCGGCGCGACCGCGAGGAGGACGACTGGTGAGCCGCGCTCGGGCGCCGCGGGTCCGGGAACCCCCCGAGGGCACCTCGGGGGCTTCCCGCACGTTCCCCCGAGGACCGCGACGACCGGTGTACGGGGCGCCACGCCCCGTCCACCGAGGGGTGGATGCCCACCAGCCCCCGGTCGGCGAGGATCGGACCACCGCCCACGGCGCCGCCGGAGTGGACCGACCTAGGATCGGTGCACGCCCGGGGTAGGCGCGGGTGGGACGCAGATCGATGACGAGGGGAACCGCCGGATGTCGGAGTCGCTGGACCTGAGCAAGTCGCTGAACCCGCCGGCCGGGGCGAGCGCGCCCGCCGCGACCTCGGACCTGCAGCTCACCCCTCCCACGCCCGTGCCCGTGGTCGCCGACGACACCGCCGAGGGGATGATCCCGCTCGACGAGTCGACGAAGGTGGAGCTGAACCGCAAGGCGCAGGCGTTCGTCGCCGACCTGGCCGCCCAGGACCCCCGCAGCCCGGCCTTCCAGAAGAAGGTCGACGACATCACGCGCATGGGCGAGCAGGAGGTCCGCTCCTCCGCGCAGGTGTCGAACCGGATGCTGGAACGGCCGCAGTCGAGCCTGGCCGGCGCGAAGGGGCAGAAGGCCTCCGGCCCGGGGGCCGACGCGCAGGTCAAGGTCGCGAACACCCTGCTGGAGCTGCGGCAGACGGTCACCGACCTCGATCCCGCGCGCGCCGACCTCAAGGGCACCAAGAAGCTCCTGGGGATCCTCCCGTTCGGGAGCAAGGTCCAGCGCTACTTCGAGCGCTACCAGGACGCCCAGTCCCAGCTCGACGCGATCATCAAGGCGCTGGCGAGCGGGCAGGACGAGCTGCGCAAGGACAACGCCTCCATCGAGTCCGAGAAGCAGAACCTGTGGACGACGATGGGCAAGCTGACGGAGTACGCGACGCTGGCCAAGGCGCTCGACGCCGCCACGGTCGCCAAGATCGACGAGGTGCGCGCCGGCAACCCGCAGGCCGCCGACGCCCTCACCTCCGACGCGCTGTTCCCGATCCGCCAGCGCCACCAGGACCTGCTGACCCAGCTCGCCGTCAGCGTGCAGGGGTACCTGGCGCTGGACCTGGTGCGCAAGAACAACATCGAGCTCATCAAGGGCGTCGACCGGGCGCAGACCACGACGGTCGCCGCGCTGCGGACCGCCGTCATCGTGGCCCAGGCGCTGGCGAACCAGAAGCTCGTCCTCGACCAGATCAACGCCCTCAACACGACGACGAACCAGATGATCCTGTCGACCTCGGAGATGCTCCAGCAGCAGACCGGGCAGATCCACGAGCAGGCCTCGACGGCGATGGTCGACGTCGGGACGCTGCAGAAGGCGTTCGACAACGTCTTCGCGACGATGGACGCCATCGACACCTTCAAGCAGCAGGCCGTCGTCAGCATGGCCAGCACCGTCGACGCCCTCGAGGGCCAGGTGCACCGTTCCCGGTCCTACCTGGAACGGGCCCGCAACGGCGAGGAGGGGGCCGGCCCGGCCCTGGAAGGTCCCCGGTGAGGTCGGTGGCCCCACCGCGCGGTGGTGCGGACGCGCGCCCGTCCCGTGCGCTGCGCCGCGCGGTCGTCGAAGGACGGGTCGTGCGCCGCGGTGCGCGGTCGCGGGCCGCCGCCCCGCCCGAGGTCGTCTCTCGCCGCCTGCGCAGCCGCACCTGGCGAGCGGCGCACTCGTGGTGGCTGGCGATCCCGGCCGTGGGCCTGCCGTGGCTGGCGTTCCTCTACATGGGGCTGCGCGCCCGCCGGCCGGTCTGGGTCCTGTCCGCGCTCGGCTACTTCCTCTCGAACGGGGTGGCCCTCACCCTCGTGTCGCGGGACGCGTTGCTGCTGAACGTGCTCGGCGCGCTGCTGCTCGTCGGCACCTGGGGTCTGGGGTTGGTGCACTCGGTCATGGCGAACTCGACGTGGTTGCGGATCAAGGCGGCCTTCACGGGGGAGGAGGTCTCCCCCGCACCGGCACCGGCGCCGGTCGAACCGGCGCCGCCCGCCGACCCGGTGGTCGCGCTGCAGGAACGGCTGCGCGACGTCGTCCGCACGGCGAACCGCAACGGGGGCCGGCTGCCCGACGGCGCCGTCCCGGCCGTGCGGGAGGTCGAGGACGTGCTCACGCCGCTGCTCGCCCACGTCGCCAAGCGCGGCGCGGACGTCGAGGAGATGCACAACCTCGAGGCCATCGTCACCGAGTACCTGCCCGGTGCCCTGGAGCACTACCTGGACCTGCCGGAGGAGTACGCCCTCACCAACCGCGGGCCCGCGGGGACGACGCCGGCCGAGGAGCTCGTCACGCAGCTGCGGTTGCTGGTGGACGGCGCGAAGGACCTGCAGCGCGCGGTCCACGACCAGGACGCCCGCAAGCTGGCCGTGCAGGGACGCTTCCTGGACGCCAAGTTCCGCCGCAGCGACCTGGACCTGTAGGGATCGGAGGCAGACGGTGGGAGTGGAACTCGGCAAGGGGGGTGCGGAGCGCTCGCCCGCCACGGAGCAGGCGTCAGCGCCCGTCCTGCACGAGGATCGCGAACCGTCGGTGCCCGAGCAGCCGCGCGAGGACTCCGGGGCCCTCAGCCCGCACGCCATGAAGCTGTTCACGGCGGTGTGGACGGCGGGCTGGATCGTCGCCTTCTCCACCGGCACGTTCTGGTACATCGGCCTGGTCATGCTGCTCGTGCAGGGCGCCGTCTTCGGCTACGTGAAGAAGGAGGGACTGCCCTGGGCCGACCGCGAGGCCCGGCGCGCCCGCCGCCTGGAACGGCACCGGCTGCGCGCGCGGCGGCGCCCGCCCGCCGTCGAGACCCCCGCGGTGCCCGCGCTGCCCGACCCCGTCTCGGCCGCCGAGCGCGCCCTGGCGGGGGCGGTCGTGCGGGCCGAGACCGCCGGTGGCCGGATGGACGCCGAGTCCGTGGGGCTCGTGCGCGAGGTGGACCGGCTGCTGCGCCCGCTGCTCGCGCAGCTGCGCACCCGCGAGGCCGACCCGCAGGTCCGGCACGACCTGGAGACCCTGGCGGGGGAGCACCTGCCCCGCACGGTGGACGACTACCTCGTCCTGCCCGACGACTACGCCCACGAGCACCGGACCTCGGCGGGCACGACCCCCGCCGACGAGCTCCGCAGCCAGCTGCTGCTCCTCCTCGCGGGCTGCGAGCAGCTGCGCGACGCCGTCCTGGCCCGCGACGTGGACCGCCAGCAGCAGCAGAGCCGGTTCCTCGAAGCCAAGTTCCGGCGCAGCGACCTGGACCTGTGAGCTGCGCGGTGGGCGTCGAACCGGTCGGGCCCGGCGGGAGCGGGGAGCGCCCCTCGCCCGACGTCCGGCCGCCGGTGCCGGCCACCGTCACCCCGGACCAGCTCGAACCCCGCCTCGGTGCCGACCTGCCGGTCCTCGGCTTCGTCCCCGACCCGGTCTTCCAGCTCCTGCGGTACGTCGGCCTCGGCGGGTGGATCCTCCTCTACACCGTCGCCTGGCCCGCGGGGTTCCTCGCCATGTGGGCGTGGATCGCCCTCAACGTGGCGTACGAGAACGAGACCCGGCGACGGCGTCGGCTGCGGCGGCACCACCGTCGCGCGCTGCGGACGGGGCAGGTCGTGCTCGCGGTGCCCGCCGCGGTCCGCGCCCCGGCCGCCCCCACCCCGCAGCCGGCCCTCCGGAGCGGGTCGGCGGAGGCGGCGCTCGCGGCCACCGTCGCCCGCGCCGACGCCGCCGGCGGCCTCACGACGTCCGAGCGGGCCCAGGTCCACGAGGTCGCGGACCTGCTGGGCCCGTTGCTGCGCCGGGTCCAGGAGCGCGGTGCGGACCCGCAGGTGCGGCACGACCTGCACACGCTCGCCTCCGAGCACCTGCCGCGCACGGTCGAGGACTTCCTGGCGCTGCCCGAGGACGTCGCTCGCGGGCACCGCGACGGCGGCGGGCTGACCCCGACGGACGAGCTGCGCAGCCAGCTGCACCTGCTCGTCGAGGGGTGCCGCCGGCTGCGCGAGGCGGTCCTGGCCGCCGACGTCGACCGGCAGCGCCAGCAGAGCCGCTTCCTGGAGGCGAAGTTCCGCGGCAGCGACCTGGACCTGCCGTGACCGCGCCCGCCCCGCGGACCCCGGCGTGCGGTAGGAAGGCACCATGACGCTCGACGTCCAGCTCGTCGGCACCACCACCCAGATGGCCGTGGTGACCCTGCGCCCCGGCCAGACGGTGTACTGCGAGGCCGGCAAGTTCCTCTTCTCCTCCGGCGACGTCGTCGTGGAGACGAAGCTGTCGGCACCGACCGACCCGCACGGACCCGGCGGCGGGGACTCCGGTGGGGGCGGCGGTTTCGGCGGCCTGCTGCGCGGCGCCGCCAACGCCGGCAAGCGGGTGCTGGCGGGGGAGTCCTTCGCCTTCCAGCACTTCCACACCCCCGGTGGGGACGGCCTGCTCGGCCTCGCCGGCGTCCTGCCCGGGGAGATGCGCCACCTCGAGCTGGACGGGTCCACGACGTGGTTCGCCGAGAAGGACGCCTTCGTGGCCGCCGAGGCCGGTGTCCACTTCGACGTCGCCTTCTCCGGCCTCGGCCAGGGACTGATGGGCGGGGAGGGCTTCATCCTGGAGAAGTTCACCGGCCGCGGGTCCCTGCTCATCGCCGGGGCCGGCGACTTCATCGACATCAACCCCGCCGACTACGGCGGCACCCTCCGGGTCGACACCGGCTGCATCGTCGCGTGGGACGACCGGATCACCTACGGCGTCGAGACCGTCGGCCGGCTCAACCGGCAGGGCATCATGAGCGCCGTCTTCGGCGGTGAGGGCCTGACCCTCGCCACCCTGCGCGGCAACGGGCGCGTCATCCTGCAGTCCGTGACCATCGAGGCCTTCGCCAAGGCCCTCGTCAAGACCAGCGCCAAGCCCGACCAGCAGGGCCTCGGCGCGATCGGCGGCCTGTTCGGCGGATCGCGCGACTAGAACGGGCACTCCCCGGGGCCGGTGATCGTTGGCCCACCGTCAGCACTACTCGCAGAAGGAGCGACACACCATGGGCGTCAGCCTCAGCAAGGGCGGGAACGTCTCCCTGTCCAAGGAAGCGCCGGGCATGACCAAGGCGGTCGTCGGCCTCGGCTGGGACGCGAACTCCTTCACGGGCTCGGAGTTCGACCTCGACGCGCAGGCCATCATGGTCGGCGCGAACGGCAAGGTCCCCAACGACGGCTTCTTCGTCTTCTTCAACCAGCTGAAGTCCCCCGAGGGCTCGGTCGAGCACACCGGTGACAACCGCACCGGTGAGGGTGAGGGCGACGACGAGGCCATCAACGTCGACCTCGCGGCCGTCCCGGCCGAGATCGACAAGATCGTCTTCACGGTCGCGATCTACGACGCCGACACCCGCAAGCAGTCCTTCGGCCAGGTCCGCAACGCGTACGTGCGCGTCGTGAACGCCCAGGGCGCGACCGAGGTCGCCCGCTACGACCTCTCCGAGGACGCCTCGACCGAGACCGCCATGGTCTTCGGTGAGCTGTACCGCAACGGCAGCGACTGGAAGTTCCGCGCCGTCGGGCAGGGCTACGCCAACGGTCTGCGCGGGATCGCCACGGACTTCGGCGTCAGCGTCTGAGCCGCCCCTGACGGTGCCGCCCGGCCACCCGGCCGGGCGGCACCGTCCGTGCGTCTGCTGCGCGTGAGGTGAGGTCCTCGTGAGAGGCTCACCCGTCCGGCCCGCACGGGCCCCGTCCGAACAGGAAGCTGACCGGTGATCCTCAAGACCTACGGGTGGTCCTTCGGTGTGACCGCCCTCGGCCTCGTGCTGGCCGTCCTCTACGACGGCTGGGCCGGCATCGGTCTCGTCGCGATCCTCGCCGTCCTGGAGATCAGCCTCTCCTTCGACAACGCGGTCGTGAACGCGACGGTGCTGCGGCGGATGAACGAGTTCTGGCAGAAGATCTTCCTCTCGGTCGGCATCATCATCGCCGTCTTCGGCATGCGCCTGGTCTTCCCGCTGCTGCTGGTCGGCATCACCGCCTCGCTCAGCCCCGTCGAGGCGGTCCGGCTGGCGCTGGAGAAGGGCGACCCGGAAGAACCCGGCACCTACGGGTACCTGCTGAACGCCGCGCACCCCACGATCGCGGCGTTCGGCGGCATGTTCCTCATGATGCTGTTCCTCAACTTCGTCTTCGGCGAGAAGGAGCACCACTGGCTCGGGCCGGTCGAGCGCCTCCTGGAGAAGGTCGGCAGCGTCGAGGCGATGTCCACCATCGTCGGCGGGGCGATCCTCTTCGTCGTGGCCGAGACCTTCGCGGCCGACCACGCGCAGACGGTCCTGGCCTCCGGGGTCCTCGGCATGGTCGTCTACCTGCTCGTCAACGGCCTCGGTGAGCTCTTCAACGTCGAGGACGACGTCGAGACCGTCGAGGAGAACGCGGACGAGGACGCCGGTGCCGCCCCCGCCGCGGGCCGTCGCGGGCCCTCCGAGGCCGCCAAGGTCGGCGGCAAGGCGGCGTTCTTCCTGTTCCTCTATCTCGAGGTGCTGGACGCGTCCTTCTCCTTCGACGGTGTCATCGGGGCCTTCGCGATCACCAACGACGCGATCATCATCGCGATCGGGCTGGGCGTGGGCGCCATGTACATCCGGTCGATGACCGTGCACCTGGTCCGCGAGGGAACGCTCTCGCAGTACGTGTTCCTGGAGAACGGGGCCCTGTGGGCCATCGGCGCGCTGGCCACGATCCTGCTCATCAGCATCGAGGTCGAGGTGCCCGAGGTCGTCACCGGCCTCATCGGGGTGGCGTTCATCGTCGCGGCCCTCATCTCCTCGATCGCGCACAACCGTGCGCACCCCGAGGACGCCCACCTGGACCGGACGCCGCAGCACGCCGGCTGACCCGGGCCGGGGGTTCGACGGGGACGGAGGCGGACAGGACGGAGGAGAGCGGTGGACAGGCGGCCGGACGCGGCGGTGCACAACTTCCTCGGGCACCCCGTGCCGCGGCGCAGCACCCGCACCCTCGCCGACCACCTGAACCCGTCCCCGCGGCCCGCCCCGGCGGCGACCCCGGCGACGGCCCCGCCACCGGCCCGGCGACCGGACCGGCGATCGGCCCCCGCGCCCCGTCCTGCCCCCGCCCCGGCCGCGCGCGCCGAGGCCCGCCCGCCGTCCCGGCCCGTGAGCCCGCCGCCGGCCGCGGTCGTGGGGCAGGCACGGGCCAGCGAGCGGCGCACCGTCCTGGACGCGGAGCGTCCCAGCCTCACGGTCCCCGCGGCCGGGCGCGGCTCCGGCAGCCTGCGCTTCACCCTGCAGTGGGAGCAGCAGGTGACCTCCACGGGGCTGCACCGGTCCTCCGACGTCCACCTGGGGTGCTTCTGGGAGACGCGCGACCGCCACTGCGGTGCGCTGCAGTCCCTGGGTGAGCTGCTCGCCGCCCCCGGCTTCGGCGCCCGGCAGGTCCTGCGCCTGGGGGCGCGCCACGAGCAGGCGGGTGAGGAGGTCCTCGCCGACGCCGCCCACCTGGACCTGCTGCGGCGGATGGTCTTCTACGTCTACGCCACCGGACCGGTGGCGCCGGACTACGCGGCGCTGGCGCCGCACCTGACGATCGCCCGTCGCGGCGCCGGCACCGTGCAGATGTGGGCCCAGGACCCGCCGGCGGGCGCGCGGACGTGCGCCCTCGCCTCGATCCACGACGTGGCGGGGGACCTGGTCGTTCGCCGCGAGAACGAGTTCTTCGAGGGGACGACGCGCGAGGTCGCGCTGGCCTACGGTTTCGACCTCGACTGGAACGCCGAGGGCACCGTGCCCCGCCCGTCCTGAGCCCCGCCCGTCCCCACCCGACCACCCGAGCACCCGACCCACCGGAGGAACACCATGGCCGTCAGCCTCACCAAGGGCCAGAAGCTGTCGCTGAGCAAGTCCGGCGGCGGGGAGCTCACCCGCGTCTTCATGGGGCTGGGCTGGGACGCCGTCGCCAAGGGCCTGTTCCGCAAGAAGGCCGTGGACATCGACCTGGACGCCAGCGTCCTGCTCTTCGACGGCGGCGGGAAGCTCCTCGACGAGGTGTGGTTCCAGCAGCTGCGCAGCAAGGACGGGTCCGTCACCCACAGCGGCGACAACCTCACCGGTGAGGGTGACGGCGACGACGAGGTGGTCCACCTGGACCTGCCCGCCGTGCCCGCCGCGGTGCAGACGCTCGTCTTCACCGTCTCCAGCTTCACCGGCCAGAACTTCGGCCAGGTGCAGAACGCGGTGTGCCGCCTCGTCGACGCCGCCGGGGCCCAGCAGGTGGAGCTCGCGCGCTACGAGCTGTCCGAGGCGGGCCCGCACACCGCGCTCGTCATGGCCAAGCTGACCCGCGAGGGCTCGGGGTGGGCGATGACCGCCATCGGTGCCCCGGCGCAGGGCCGGCACATCCGGGACCTGCGCGACGCCGTCGCGGCCCACCTCTGAGCCACGGCGGTGCGGCACTTCGCCACCTTCGACGAGGAGCAGGAGCGACGGCTCTTCCTGCACCCGCCGCAGCCGGTGGACGTCACGGCCGGGCGGGACGAGCTGGCCGTGGCCCTCGGGGCGACGCTGTACAGCCCGGCCACCCGCGAGCGCCTCGCCGGTGACCTCCTGCGGCTCGCCCGCCGCGGCGTGCTGTCGGCGGTGGCGTGCCTGGAGGACTCCGTGCCGGACGACCGGGTCGCGCAGGCCGAGGAGATCCTCGTCCGCGAGCTCGCCGGGCTGGCCCGGACCCCGGAGTGGTCCCACGGGCAGCCGCTCATGCTCTTCCTGCGCGCCCGCACGCCCCGCCAGCTCCTCGACGTCGTCGACCGGGCCGGGGTCGGGCTGGACTGCCTGCTCGGGTTCGTCGTGCCCAAGTTCGGCGGCGCCGGGCAACCGGACCCCCGGGAGTGGCTCGAGGCCGTCGCGACGGCCTCCGAGCGCGCGGGCCGCCGGCTGTGGGCGATGCCCGTCCTGGAGAGCCGGGACGTCGCGCACCTCGACACCCGCCACGAGGCGCTGTTCGCCGTCCGCGACGTCCTCGACGCCCACCGCGACGTCGTCCTCGCCGTCCGCACGGGCGCGACCGACCTGTCCTCGGCCTACGGGCTCCGCCGCCCGCGCGGGTCGACGGTCTGGGACGTGCGGGTCGTCGCGGACGTCCTCGGGGACGTCATCAACGTCCTCGGCCGGGCCGACGGCAGCGGCTACCCCATCACCGCGCCCGTGTGGGAGCACTTCAGCTCCGGGGAGCGGGTGTTCCGCACCTCGCTGGCGGCCAGCCCCTTCGCCGAGGGCGCGGAGGAGCTGCGCGAGCAGCTCATCGCCGACGACCTCGACGGCCTCGTCCGCGAGCTCGTGCTGGACCAGGTGAACGGGCTGCAGGGCAAGACCGTCATCCACCCCTCGCACGTCGCCGTCGTGCACGCGATGTCCGTCGTCACGCACGAGGACTTCTGCGACGCCACCGACGTGGTCGCGCAGTCCGGCGGCGGGGCGATGGCCTCGGCGTACCGGAACAAGATGAACGAGGCCGGCCCGCACCGGGCGTGGGCCGAGCGCGTCCTGGCCCGCGCCCGCGCCTTCGGCGTGGCCCGCGAGGACGTCTCCTACGCGAACCTGCTGCAGGAGCAGGACGAGGCGTGGCGACGGGTCCGGGCGGGCGGGCGCCCGTGACGGTCACCCCGCGCGACTGGGTGGGTGGGCGGCTCGGCGTGAGCGTCGAGGGGCCCCCCGGCGTCGACGGCCTCGACGTCCACGACCTGCTCGGGCTGGCCCTGCGCCGCAACCCCCGCCGCGCCCACCTGCTCGTCAGCACCGTCCTCGGCAAGCACGTACCCACCGACCCGCGCCTCGTGCGCGCCGCGGGGCTGCGGCTCGGGGCGCAGGTCGCGGCCGCCCTCGGCGCGCCCGACGCGCCCGGTGCCCCGACCGGGACGTGGCGCGCCGCGCTGGCCGGGGACGGCGCCGCCGCGCACGCCGTCCTGAGCGCCGCGCACCGCCCGCCCGCCCGGCCCGACGTCGTCGTCCTCGGGTACGCCGAGACCGCCACCGGCCTCGGGCACGCCGTCGCCCAGGCCCTCGGCGCGGCGGGACTGCACTCCACCCGGCGCGACGTCCCCGGTGCGCGCGACTGGGCCGGTTTCCAGGAGGAGCACTCCCACGCCACCGGGCACCGGCTGCTGCCGACCGACCCCGTCGTCCGCGCCCGGCTCGCCGACCCCGCCGCACCCGTCGTCCTCGTCGACGACGAGCTGTCCACGGGCCGGACCGTCGCGAACACCCTGCGCGCCGTCCACGCCCTCGCCCCGCACGCGCACTACGTCGTCGCCGGTCTCGTCGACCTGCGCTCGGCCGCCGACCGCGACCGCGCGGCCGCCCTGGTCGCCGAGCTCGGCGCCCGCGTCGACGTCGTCGCCCTCGCCACCGGGAGCGTCGCGCTGCCCGCCGGGGTCCTGGAACGCGGCGCGGGACTGGCCGCCCGCGTCGAGCCCGTCACCCCCCGCCCGCGGCCCGTCCCGGACGTGACCCCCGTCGCGCTCGAGTGGCCCGGCGGCCTGGCCACGACGGCCCGCTTCGGCACACCACCGGGCCACGAGGCCGCCCTCGACGCGGCCCTCGTCCGGCCCGGTGCCCTCGACGCGCTGCTGGAGGCGTTGCCGCGAGGGGGAGACGTCCTCGTCCTGGGGACCGAGGAACTGCTGCACGCCCCCCTGGCCGTCGCGGCGGCGCTCGCGGACCGGTCCGCCGGTGCGGGCGGGGTGCGGTTCTCCTCCACGACCCGCTCGCCCGTCCTGGCGGTCGACGACCCCGGGTACGCGGTCCGCAGCTCCGTCGCGTTCTGCTCCCACGACCCGGCGCAGGACGGGCCGGGTGTCCGGTACGCGCACAACGTGGCCCGGCCCGGCGGCTGGGACGCGGTGCTGCTCGTCGTGGACGGCGCTTCCGACCCGGCCGCGCTGCACGCCCCCGACGGCGTGCTCGCCGCGCTCGCCCCGCACACCGGCCGCCTGCTGCTGCTCACCCTGCCCGCCGACACCTGGAGAGACCCCGCGTGAACCTCCCGACCCCGCTGTCCGGACCCCGGTTCGGCAGCTACCGGCCGGACGAGGTGAGCTGGTTGCTCACCGACCTGTCCGGCGCCGACCTCGAGGCCCCCGCCGAGGAGCGCGAGGAGGCCGTCCAGAGCGGTGGCGCGCACTACGCCGAGTCCTTGCCCGTGGAGTACCAGCCGAGCCAGGAGTACCAGCGGCTGTTCCTGGACGCCCTGGCCCGCGGCGCCCGTCGCGTCGCGCTCGGCGTGGCGGTCGTGGCCGAGGTGCTGCGCGCCGAGCGGGGGCCGGACCTCATGCTCGCCTCCCTGGCGCGGGCCGGCACGCCCGTCGGGATCCTGCTGCGGCGCTGGGCGGCCCGGCAGGGGCTGCACTGGCCGCACGTGGCCGTCTCCATCGTGCGCGGCAGGGGGATCGACGAGCTGGCCCTGCGCTGGGCCGCCGGGCAGCACGACCCCGCGCAGATCGTCTTCGTCGACGGGTGGACCGGGAAGGGGGCGATCGTCCGCGAGCTGTCGGCCGCCCTGGCCGCCCTGGACGCGGGGTTCAGCGACGACCTCGCCGTGCTGGCGGACCCGGGCCGCTGCGTGCGGACCTTCGGCACCCGCGAGGACTACCTCGTGCCCTCGGCGTGCCTGAACTCCACCGTCTCCGGCCTCGTCTCGCGCACCGTCCTCAACGACCGCCTCATCGGGCCCGGGCAGTTCCACGGTGCGAAGTTCTACGCCGAGCTCGCACCGGCCGACCTGTCGCAGCGGTTCCTCGACGAGGTCACCGCCTGCTTCGACGACGTGGCGCCCGAGGTGCCCGGGGCGGTCGCGGCCGTCCGGTCCGGGGACCGGCAGGCGTCGTTCACCGGCTGGGCCGAGGTGGAACGCGTCAGCGAGCACTACGGCATCGGGGACGTGAACCTCGTCAAACCCGGGGTGGGGGAGACGACCCGCGTCCTGCTGCGCCGCGTGCCGTGGCGCGTCCTCGTGCGGCCCGAGGCGGAACTGGCCCACCCCGACGACCTCGCCCACGTCCGGCTGCTCGCCGACCAGCGCGGTGTCGTCGTGGAGGAGGTGCCCGGGTTGTCCTACTCGGCCATCGGGCTCATCCACCCGCGGTTCACCCGCGGGGCCACGGGCGCGGACGGGCGGGCGGTGTCGTGACCGGACTGCTGGCGGCGAGCGACCTGGACCAGACCCTGGTGTTCTCCGCCCGGTCGGCCCAGGCCGACGTCGCCGGTCTCGTCCCCGTCGAGGAGTACCGCGGCGGCACGATCTCCTGGGTCACGCCCGGGGCGTGGGCGGTCCTGGGCGACCTCGTCGCGTCGGGACGTCTCGTCCCCGTGACGACGCGGACCGTCGAGCAGTACCAGCGGATCCGCTGGCCGGGCCGGTCACCGCGGTACGCGGTGTGCGCCAACGGGGGAGTCGTCCTCGTCGACGGTTCCCCCGACGCCGGGTGGGACGCCGCGGTCCGCGGACGGCTCGCGGGCTGCGCGCCCGTCGCCGACGTCGTCGCGGAACTGCGCCGCCTGGCCGGTGACCTCGTCGCGGCCGTCCCGGGGTCGGAGGAACCGGCGGTGCGCGAGGTGCCCGGGTTGTTCGGGTACGTCGTCCTGCGCGAGGGCCAGCGCGTGGAACTGGAAGGTCCCCGCCTGGGCGAACTCACCGCGGTGCTCGACGGCTGGGGTTTCACCGTGTCCCTCCAGGGGCGCAAGCTCTACGCCGTCCCGCGCCCGCTGACGAAGTCCGCCGCCGTCGCCGAGGTCGTCTCCCGCTGCGGTGCGGACGGTTTCGTCGCCGCCGGGGACTCCCTGCTGGACGTGGACCTGCTCGTCGCGGCCCGCGCGGCCCGTCGTCCCCGCCACGGGGAACTCCTGCGGACCGGGTGGGAGCACCCGGGGGTCGAGCTGACGACGGCGGTCGGGGCGGCGGCGGGGGAGGAGATCGCCCGCTGGCTGCTGGACCACGCCGTCGCTCCTCGTGGGCCCCGTCCCGGTGCCGTCGGGCACGACGCGGGTGGGCGCGTCCACGGCCGCGACGACACCACCGCCTGAGGACCGCCGGCAGGGCGACCACGTCGAGGTGGTGACCGGAGCCGCGCGCCAGAGGTTCGTGCGCGGGGCGCACCCCTGCCCGTCGACCTGCCACCTCGCGCACCGCCACCGCGCCGGGGCGTGAGCCGTCCGGGCCTGCTGGGGTGCGCCGGCTGTCGTAACACCGACGTTACGCGCGATGTGACCCGCAGAAACATGGCGGGTGCAGTCTTGTATTACACGAAAGCGCTGAGAATCACGTGCGCACCGATCTGGACCGCCTCGTCATACAGAACGTCACACGGAGGGGCCGACACCGTGACACTCGACTGGAACGCCCGCGCCGGCGAACGCCCTCGCGACTTCCTCGGCTACGGCCAGGACCTGCCCCGCTTCCAGTGGCGGGACCAGGCGCGGGTCGCCGTCAACCTCGCCGTCAACTACGAGGAGGGCACCGAGCGCAGCCCGCTCCTGGGGGACGGGGGCCGGGACTCGCGGACCTGGGTCCGCAGCGCCCTGCCGGACTCCGAGCGGGACCTGATGCAGGAGGGGGAGTACGAGTACGGCGCCCGTGCCGGCATCTGGCGGCTCCTGCGCATCTTCCGCGAGTTCGACGCGCCCTTCTCCGTGTTCGCGTCCTCGGAGGCGCTGGACGTGCACCCGGCCCTGGCCAAGGCCCTGGCCGACGAGGACTGCGACTTCGTCTCCCACGGCAGCCGGTCCATCTCGGTGCTCGACCGCACCGAGGAAGCGGAGCGGGCCGACCTGCGCCACTCCGTGGACCAGACGCTGGAACTCACCGGCAAGAAGATCTTCGGCGCGTTCCCCCGCCCGCCGATCACCGAACGCACCCGGCGGATCCTGGCCGAGGAGGGTTTCCTCTACGACTCGGCCACGGCGAACGACGACCTGCCCTACTACGCGGACGTCTCGGGTCGTCCGATGCTCGTCCTGCCGTACGCGGTGGACACGAACGACGCCCGCTTCTGGGGCGGGCAGTCCGGGCCCGGTTTCACCGGGTCGACCGACTTCTTCGACTACCTGCGCGACGCGTTCGACGTGCTCTACGCCGAGTCCACCGAGACCGGCCGGATGATGTCGATCGGTCTGCACGCCCGCATCATGCGCCCCGGTCGGGTCCGCTCCCTGCAACGCTTCCTGGAGCACGTGCGCGGTCACGACGGGGTGTGGATCGCCCAGCGCAACGACATCGCCACCGACTTCGCCTCCCGGTTCGCCCCGGAGAACGCCTGGAACTGGCCGCAGGCCGGTTGAGCCGTTGACGACCCCCTCTCCCACGACAGGAACGGAACCACTGATGACCACGCGTCGCCACGCCCTGCGGACCTTCGGTGCCGTCGCCCTCGGAACCGGTGTCCTCGGCACCGTCGGTGCCTGCGGTTCGGGCTCCGACGCCTCCGGCGGGACGGCGGACGGACCGGTCACCCTCGTGCTCTCGAACTCGCAGTGGCTGGACGCGCTGCGCGGGGAGAAGCTGTGGGCCGCGGTCAAGAAGTTCGAGGACTCCCACCCCGACATCACCCTGGAGCAGGAGGCCATCGCGTCGGCCGACTACACCAGCAAGATCACCACGGAGATGGGTGCAGGCCAGGGGCCCGACATCGTCATCGCCCAGGAGGCCCTGTTCTACCAGCTCGCCGACGCCGGGCTCCTCGTCGAGGTGGACGACGAGGTGACCGACGGGGTCGAGCTCAACACGACCGCCGACAACGGCGTCCTGGACGACGTGCGGTACGGCATCGCGTGGCAGCGCGCCGTCTACGCGATGATCTACGACAAGACGCTCGTGGACCGGGCCGGTGCCGCGGTGCCCACCACGGTCGAGGAGCTCATCGCCTCCGCGCAGGGCGTCCAGGCGGCGACCGGTGCGGTGGGGTTCACCGGCCGCCACCTCATCGCCGACTTCAGCGGCTGGATGATGGACTTCCAGAACTGGGCCTACGGCCACGGGGTGGAGTGGGTCGACGCCGACGGCGAGCTGACCATCGACACCCCCGAGGCCGCCGCCGCGTTCGCGGCGTTCAAGAGCGTCTACGACGCCGCCGTCATGCCCATCGGTGACGACATGCCGACCCAGCGGAACAGGTTCAAGGAGGGGCAGGTCGGTTTCAGCATCGACAACAGCGGCGGGACCCTCAACATCGGCAACGGCGGTGCCCTGCAGGCCGCGGAGCTGTACTCGGCGCCACTGCCGTTCCAGAACCCCGGAGCGCACCAGCAGATCTACCTGGGCATCAGCACCCACAGCGAGCACGCCGCCGCGGCCAACACGTTCCTCACCTGGCTGCTGTCGGAGGAGGGCCAGCAGTCGTTGCGGCTGGCCTCCGGTCCCGACGCGCTGGCCACGGACGTGCCGGTCGATCCCGACTTCGCCGCCGCCAACCCGTGGGCGCCGACCTTCGCCGACCTCGCCGCGAACTCGCGCAGCACGCTCATCCCGGGCTACGAGGCCAGCACCGACCAGATCATGCGCCCCGTCATGGAGGCGCTGGAGCGGGTGCTGGTGTCCGGAGCCGATCCGGCCACCGAGCTCGCGGTGGCGCAGTCCGAGGTGGACGCCCTCAACCTGTCCTGACCCGCTCGCCCTCGAGAGGTTCGCATGACCACCACCGTGGCGCCCCCGCAGGCTCCCGCGACCCGGCGCCCACCCAGGCGCCGGCACCGCGGGGGCGGGGCGGTCCCGTACCTGTTCATCTTCCCGCCACTGGCCTTCCTCACGGTCTTCATGTTCGGGCCGCTGGTCCAGCAGGTGTGGATCAGCTTCACGAACACCAGGCTGCTGAACCCGACCGGTGGGCGGTTCGTCGGGCTGGAGAACTACGTCCGGCTCTTCACCGGGGACGCGCTGATCCACTCCCTGTGGGTCACCGTCTCCTACACGGCGGGCACCGTCGTCTTCGGGGTCGGCATCGGCCTGGTGGCCGCCCTCGCGATCACCCGCCCGTTCCGCGGGCGAGCCGTCGTCCGGGGCGTCCTGCTCTTCGGCTGGGCCGTGCCGAACGTCGCGGCCTCGTTGATCTGGCTGTGGATGTTCAACGAGAACTCCGGCATCCTGAACCGCGTCCTGTCCTGGTTCGGCGTCGACGCGGTCCCGTGGCTCACCTCGACGACGTGGGCGCCGGTCTCGATCCTGCTCGTCACCGTCTGGCAGGTCGCACCGTTCGTCATGCTCGTCCTCCTCGCGGCGCTGCAGTCGGTGCCCGAGGAGGTGCGGGAGGCCGCCCGGGTCGACGGCGCCGACGCCCTGAGCGTCTACCGGGTGGTGACGCTGCCGCACATCATGCCGACGTTGCGGCTGGTCTCGGTCCTCATGGCGGTCTGGACGATCCGCAGGTTCGAGATCATCTACCTGCTGACCGGCGGTGGTCCGCTCGACAGCACCAGCACCCTGGTGGTGTCCCTGCGGCAGACCGCTTTCGAGGACCGTGACCTGGGTGGTGCGGGTGCCTACGGCGTCGTCGGTCTCGTGCTGGCCCTGGTGATCGCCGCCGTCCAACTGGTCCTGGAACGTCGAGCGCAGAAGGGGAGCGACGCGTGAAGCTCACCAAGGTCCCGTGGCTGGTGCTGGTCGCCGTCCTGGTCGTCGCCGCCGGCTTCCCGGTCTACTGGATGGCCACGACGGCCCTGTCGCCCAGCGCCGACCTGTTCTCCGGCACCCAGTCGTTGTGGCCGCAGGTGCAGAACACCGGTGGTCTGATCGGCTCCATCGGCGACATCCCGATCCTGCGCTGGATCGGCAACAGCGTGTTCATCGCCGTCGGCACCACCGTGCTGAGCCTCCTGCTCGGCGCCATCGGCGGGTACGCGCTGAGCCGCTACCGGTTCCGCGGCAAGGGGCTGGTCAACTTCCTGCTCTTCATGACGCAGGTCCTGCCCGAGGCGCTGCTCGTCGTCCCGCTGTACGCGATGTTCATCTCCCTCGGTCTGCTCAACAGCATGTGGGGCATCGTCCTGGCCAACGTGGGTTTCGCGCTGCCGGTCTCCACGTTCATCCTCAAGAGCGCCATGGACTCCGTCCCGAAGGAGCTCGAGGAGTCGGCGACGGTCGACGGCTGCCCCCGGTTCGGGTCCCTGACGATGATCGTGCTGCCGCTCATCGCCCCCAGCATCGCCGCCGCGGCCGTCATCGCCTTCTTCGCCGGCTGGAACGAGTTCCTCTTCGCCAGCACGTTCCTGTCCGACCAGTCGAAGTGGCCGATCAGCGTCGGCCTCGCCTCGTTCATCGGTCAGTACGACACCCCGCTCGCCTCGGTCATGGGTTCGGCGCTCGTGTTCAGCGTGCCGGCGGTCGTCTTCTTCCTCCTCGTCCAGCGCAAGATCGTCTCCGGCCTGACCGCCGGTGCCGTGAAGGGTTGATGTCACGTGCCTTCCCTGACCTTCTCCGGGATCACCAAGAGCTACGGCGACACCTCGGTCATCACGTCCCTCGACGCCCACGTCGAGGACGGTGAGTTCCTCGTCCTGCTCGGTCCGTCCGGCTGCGGGAAGTCGACGTTGCTGCGGATGATCGCGGGCCTCGCCGACATCACCAGTGGGGAACTGGCCTTCGACGGTGAGGTCGCCAACAGCTGGAGCGTGCGCGAACGGCAGGTCGCCTTCGTGTTCCAGTCCTACGCCCTCTACCCGCACATGACCGTGCGCGGCAACATCGCCTTCCCGCTGGTCATGGACGAGTTCAAGGGCTGGCACCACCTGCCGTTGGTGAACTCGATCGTGCGGCGCCGGATGGTCAGGTCGCCGGCGATCCAGCGCAAGACCGAGCAGATCGCCCGCCAGCTCGAACTGGAGCCGCTGCTGGACCGCAAACCCGCACAGCTCTCCGGTGGTCAGCGCCAGCGCGTCGCCCTGGCGCGCTCGTTGGTGCGCGACCCGGCGCTGTACCTGCTGGACGAGCCGCTGTCCAACCTCGACGCGAAGCTGCGGACGCAGATGCGCGCGGAGATCTCCGAGCTGCACGCGGCCGTCGGGAAGACGTTCGTCTACGTCACCCACGACCAGGTCGAGGCCATGACGATGGCCAGTCGCATCATCGTGCTCGACGGCGGCGTGGTGCAGCAGATCGGCACCCCGGAGGAGGTCTACGCGACACCGGCGAACACGTTCGTCGCCCGTTTCGTCGGTGCCCCGCCGATGAACCTGCTGGACGTCGTCCGGACCGGGAGCACGCTCACGTCGCCCTCCGGTGACGCCTGGTCCCACCAGGGTGCGGTGCCCGGCGCCGGCCCCCTCGTGCTCGGGCTCCGGCCGGAGTCGCTGCGGCTGACCGCTGCGGGGCGGGGACGCCTGGAGGGTGACGTCGCGGTGGTCGAACGGCTCGGCGGCGAGACCCTGGTCGGGGTGCGGCTGTCCAGGGCGGGGGAGCCCCCGGCTCTCGTGGACCACGACCTGTGCTTCGTCCGCGTCCCGGGGCGGCCCGCCGTCCGCGTGGGCGAGGCCTGCGGCGTCGACTACGACGAGTCCGCGGCCGTCTGGTTCGACCGCGACACCCGCCAGCGCATCCTCGCCTGATCCCTCACCAGAACCCCAGGAGCTACCCGACCATGACGCGGTTCCACGTCACCGCCACCGGCCACAGCCTGAACTACCTCCCCGAGTACGTCGCCACCTGGCGGGGGTTCTTCGCCGAGGAGGACCTCACGGTCACCGCGACCGTGCCCAGACCCTGGGACCTCGTGCTCGACGAACTCGCCGACGGTTCGGCCGACGCCGCGCTGGGCGGGATCTGGGTGCCCTCGATGTACCGCGGCCGGGCGACGGAGTACACCCCCTTCGCCCAGATCGCCAACCGCGCCCCGCTGGCCCTGGTCGGCCGGGAGCGCGCTGAGGACTTCTCCTGGGCGGCGATGTCCGGGCGGACGGTGTCGATGAAGGGCAGCAACGGCGCCAGCGTCGGTCTGTACCTCAAACTCGTCCTGGCCGAGCAGGGTGTCGACCCGAGGTCGGTGAACTACGTCCAGGACCTCGACGGCGCCATGCTGTCCACGCTGATGGCCGGCGGCATGGGTGACTACCTCGTCGTCGACCACCCCTCCGCACTCACGCTGTGCGCGCGCACCGACCTGCACGTCGTGGCGCCGCTGGCCGTCGTGACCCCCGACGTCCCGTGGAGCGTCTACTACGCGCAGGGCGCCTCGGACGCGGCGCGCGTCGAACTGCAGGGTCGCTTCGTCCGGGGTCTGGGGCGGGCGATGGACTGGATCGACGAGCACCCCGCCGCGGAGTACCGGGACTTCCTGGCCCGGACGTTCCCGGCCTTCGACCCCGACCTGCTCGTGCGGGTGGCCGACGAGTACCGCACGAACTCCATGTGGACCACCCCGGTCATCGACCGCGCCGGCTACGACCGCTGGCAGACCGGGATCGCCGCGGGCCACCTGGTCACCGAACCGATCGCCTACGAGGAGTTCGTCGACTCCCGCCCGACGAACCTGCTGCCCACCGCTCGCTGAACGGCGGCCGGCCCACCCGTTCCACCCGGCCCTCGGCGGTCGTCTCCGGCCCAGGGGCCGGTAGGAAGGTCCCATGCGCATCCTCGTCGTCAACTGCAACACCTCGACGGTCATCACCGAGGTCATCGCGGCCGGTGCCCGCGCCGCCGCGACCCCGGGCACCGAGATCATCGCGGTCCAACCCGGCTGGGGCCCGGCCTCGGCCGAGGGGTACTACGAGAGCCTGGTGACGGCGACGGCCGTCCTGGACACCGTGCTCGGGACCTCCGAGACCTTCGACGCCGTCGTGATGGCCGGGTACGGCGAGCACGGCCGCGAGGGCGTGCGGCAGGTCCTCGACGTGCCGGTCGTCGACATCACCGAGGCGTCCGCCCTGCTGGCCGTGCTGGTCTCGCACCGTTTCGGCGTCGTCACCACCGTGGCGTCGACCCTGGCGGGCATCGAGGACAGCCTGCGGAGCGCCGGCCTGTGGGAACGGTGCGCCGGTGTGCGCGCCACCGCCGTGCCGGTGGTGACCATCCACGACGACGCCGAGGCGTCGGTGGAGCTCCTCGTCGAGCAGGGGCGCGACCTCCTGGCCGCCGGTGCCGACTCCCTCGTGCTGGGGTGCGCCGGCTTCGCCGGTCTGGACCGCCGGATGGAAGCCGCCCTGGGGGTGCCGGTCTTCGACTCGGTCGCCTCCGGCGTCGCGCTGGCCGAGGACCTGGTCCACCTCGGCAAGCGGACGAGCAAGAAGGGTCCCTTCGCCGGCCCCGACCCCGCCAAGGGCTGGACGGGGTGGCGGCCCGGGTCCGGGCGGCACCCCGACCAGCCCGTCCCGGCCGGGGCGGGCGACCGGCATGCTGAGCACTCACGTGCGACGACGAGGGGGACCGGTGCCGAGCAGCTGCGAGAGCGCCCCGCTGTGGCCCACCGACGGTGAACCGCTGTCCCTGCAGGCCTACCGGCGCATCAGCCGGTCCATCATCCTCGGGGACTACCCGCAGGGCATGCGGTTGCACGAGAAGCTGCTGACCGAGCAGCTCCAGATCTCCCGGGTCCCGCTGCGGGAGTGCTTCCCGCTGCTCGAGCGCGACGGGTACATCGAGACCGAGCCGCGGCGCAGCGCGGTCGTCAGCACCTGGACCCGGCAGCGGGTCGTCGAGCTGTTCGACGTCCGGCTCGGCCTGGAGGTCGAGGCGGCCGCCGGGGCCGCCCGGCTCGCCGCGGACGGCAGACCCACCGACGGGCTCCTGCGCGCGCTCGCCGCCGCCGACGACGTCGCGCACACCGGCGACCCGCTGGGCACGGCCGAGGCGAGCACCCGGTTCCACGAGGAGGTCGTGGAGTTCACCGGCAACCGGCTCATGGTGTCGCTGATGCGTCCCATCACCCAGTGGATGACGTGGCTGTTCTTCCTGACCAGCCAGCGCGACACGGACAAGGCGTGCGAGGAGCACCACGAGCTCGTCGAGGCCATCGCCTCTGGCAAGGAGCGGCTGGCGAGCTCGGTCGCCTACGCCCACATCGAAGCCGGCCGAGAACCCACCCTCGCCGCCGTGGGGCTGGGGGCGGAACCGGCGGCCCTCCGGCGCCGGGCCCGGGCCACCGGGCCCTGAACCGTGACCGGTGCGAGCGGGAGGCGGCCGTCCCGACGCCGGATCACCCTGCGCCGCGCGTCAGACCTCCACGGGCGTCGAGGTGCTCCAGGACGGACAGGTGGCCCGCGCCGGGCACGACGACGAGCTCCGCGGCGGGCAGGAGCCGGGCCAGGCGGTAGGCGTGCCCGATCGGCACCACGAGGTCCGCCTCACCGTGGACGATCCGCACCGGCACCGTCGTGACCGCCGGGTCGAAACCCCAGTCCCCGGCGTGGGCGAGCTCGTCGTCGTCGAAACCGGGCGACCCGGACGCCTCGGCGACGACCGTCTCGAACCACGCCCACGGGCCGGCGAGCACGGCCCGGTCCTCGGGCGTGAACGGGATCTCGTCCCCGGTGTCGGGCGCCTCCAGCGGGTCCCCGGGGCTGAGGCCGGACAGGCACAGGGCCGCTGTCACCCGGTCCGGCAGCAGGGCGGCGCAGGCCAGCGCGTGCGAGGCGCCGCCGGAGTGCCCGACCGTGCGGCAGGTGGCGATCCCGAGGTGGTCCAGCACGGCGCCCACGTCGGTGGTGACGTCCGCCACGCGGCGCCCCGGCAGACGGGTGGAGCGCCCGTAGCCGGGGCGGTCCACGCCGATCCAGCGTTCGCCGTCGTCCCGCCACGGGGCGGGCGGTTCACCCGTGTTCGGGCTGCCGCCGTGCCACAGGACGACCGACGCGCCCGCGTCCGGGCCGGTGTCGTGGATCCCCAGGGCGCGCCCGTCCGGGAGTTCCAGCTCGGTGCGCCGCACGCCGCCCGTGGAGGTCACGGGAACAAGGGTTCCACCGCCCGGCGCCCCGCGTCGAGGTCGAACCCCTTCGCGGCCAGCCACTCGTCCGACCAGTACGTGTCGAGGTAGCGGTTCCCGTCGTCGCAGACGAGCGTCACGACCGACCCCGCGCGGTCCTCGCCACGCATCCGGTGCACGAGCCGCAGCGCGACGCACAGGTTCGTCCCCGTCGAGGCACCGGCGCGGATGCCGGTGCGCTCGAACAGCACCCGCATCGCCGCGACCGACTCGTCGTCGGGGACGGTGACGACCTCGTCGATGACCGAGGGCACGAACGAGGGTTCGACGCGGGGCCGGCCGATGCCCTCGATGCGCGAACCGCGTGCCGTGACGTCGCGGGACCCGGTGCGCCACGCCCGCGCGAACGCCGACCCCTCCGGGTCGGCCACGGCCAGCTTCGTCCCGTGCTGGGCGTACCGGCAGTAGCGGCCGATCGTCGCGCTCGTGCCACCGGTGCCGGCGCCGACGACGATCCACTCCGGCTCGGGGTGGGGCTCCAGGGCGAGCTGCTCGAAGATCGAGCAGGCGATGTTGTTGTTGCCGCGCCAGTCGGTGACGGTCGAGGCCATCGCGAACTGGTCGAGGTAGAAGAACCCCGGCCGCGCCCCGAGCTCCTCCGCGGCCGCGTAGACGTGCCCGGGGTCGTCCACGAGGTGCAGGCGACCGTCCTGACGGCGGATGAGGTCCAGCTTCGCGGTCGACGTCGCGGCCGGGACGACGGCGACGAAGTCCAGCCCGAGCAACCGGGCGAAGTACGCCTCCGAGACCGCCGTCGAGCCGCTGGAGGCCTCCACGAGCGTCGTGCCGGGGCCGATGTCGCCGTTGCTGAGCCCGAAGAGGAACAGCGAGCGGGCGAGGCGGTGCTTGAGCGAACCGGTGGGGTGCGTCGACTCGTCCTTGAGGTAGAGCCGCACGCCCCACTCGGTCGGGAGGTCGAGGACCCGCAGGTGGGTGTCGGCGCTGCGGTTGGCGTCCGCCTCGACGACCCGCACGGCGGTGTGCACCCAGTCGCGGTCCTCGGGGGAGCTCATCGGGTGACCGTACCGGCGAGTCGCCCGGTCCCCGGCCCCCGCGGCCCTACCGTCGAGGAGTGCCTGCCCTCCCCGTGCCCTCGGCGCGCCTGGCCGGCGGGGCCCTGGTCGTCGCGGCGCTGCCCGTCGCGTTCCTCCTCGCCGGCGCCGCCCTCGCACTGGCCTTCGCCGCCCCGGACGACGAGGCGGTGTTCTCGCCCGGTCCGGGTGAGGCGACCGCGGCCACTGCCACTGCCACGATCGTCTACCTCGGCGACGGGGGCGACTGGCCGCAGACCGGGACGGACTGGGGCCAGGTGCTCTCGGCGGTGGCGACCTCGCCCGCCCTGGTGACGTCCTGCCTCGGCCTGGCGGTCCTCGCGGCGCTGACCGTCGCCGGGACCGCGGTGCCGCGCGGTGTCCGGGTCGCCGGTGTCGTCACGGCTGCCCTCGTCGTGGCCCTGGCCGCGGTCACGGCCGTGGTCGTCGCGTCCGGTGCCCTCCACGGCACCGGGGGCACGCTCGTCCTCACCCCGGCCGTCGCGGTCCGGGACGCGCCGGCCACGGGTTCCCTCGTGGCGGAGACGGTGTTCGCCGCCCTCGCCGGACTGGCCCTCGTGCGCCGCCGGGAGCGGGCGTGAGGTCGGAGGTCCCCTGGCGCCCCTGGCGCCCCTGGGCCCTCACCGCCGGGACCGCCGTCCCGGTCCTGGCCCTCGCGGTCGCGGCCGTGCGGGGCTGGACCGGGCACGGGCTGGGCGGCCCCTACGTCCCGCCGGAGGTCGCCGTGGTGGGCCTGTCCCCGCTGCCCGGCGTCCTCGACCGGCTCTCGTGGGCGAGCACCGGGCTCGGGGCGCCGCTCGCCCTGACCTGCGCCGCGCTCGGGTCCGCGGCGCTCGCCGCCTGCCGGTGGGCTCCGCGGGACTGGCGGGTCGACGGTCGCGTGCGCCGGACCGCTGCGGTGCTGGCGCTGGCGAGCGCCCTCGTCGGCGTGGCCGCGGCGCTCGCGGGCGTCGTGGTGGCCGCGGCGCCGACCACCCCGTACGCGCGCGCCACGCCGGTGACCGTGTCGTCGTGGTCGGACGGACCGTTCCCGTCCTGGGTCTCGGGCACCCCCGCCACCCCGTACGCCGCCGCGGCCGCCGCGCTCGTCCCCGCGGGGATCTGCGCCGCGGCCGCGTGGGTGCTGTCCCGCCGCGAGGCCTGACAGCTCCGGCCTCGTGACGGTTCAGCTCACTGCGGAGCCACGACCCACACCGTCGTGTCCCGCGGCACCCGCCCGTCGGCCAGGTCACCGCTGGTCAGCACCAGACGACCCGCGGGCAGGTCCACCGGCTCGTCGCCGAAGTTCGTCAGGCAGGTCCAACCGCCGGGCCGGGTGAACGCCACGACGCCCGCGGGTGTCTGGAGCCACTGCAGCTCCTCGGCGCCCTGCAGGCGGCGCCGGGTGGCGAGGGCCTGCCGGTACAGCTCGAGCGTGGACCCCTCGACGCCGTCCTGCTGGTCGGCCGCGACGTCGGCGAACCACGACGGCTGCGGCAGGTGCGCCCCGCCCGGGCCGAACCCGAAGGAGGGTCCGGCCGCGGTCCAGGGCAACGGGACGCGGCACCCGTCGCGCCCCTTCTCGGCCCCGCCGGAACGCAGCCACGTGGGGTCCTGCAGGTCGGCCGCGGGGATGTCGGCGACCTCGGCCAGCCCGAGTTCCTCACCCTGGTACAGGTAGGTGCTGCCGGGCAGCGCGAGGGTGAAGGCCGTCGCCGCGCGGGCCCGGCGCAGACCACCGGGCGTGTCCGGTTCGGGGTCCTCGCCGTTCGAGAGCAGCCAGGCGTTCTGGTCGGCGCCGGCGGGCAGCGCGTAGCGGCTGGTGTGCCGGACGACGTCGTGGTTCGACAGGACCCACGTCGAGGAACTGCCCGCCTCCCGGGCGAAGGCGAGGTTCTCCGTCACGATCCGCCGGAACGCGGTGGCGTCGAAGTCGGCCTGCAGCAGGTCGAAGTTGAACGCCTGGCCCAGCCCCTCGGGGGAGGCGTACCGGGCGCGGCGGTGGGCGGGCACCCAGGCCTCGGCGACCGCGGTGCGCGGCGGGTCGTACTCGTCGAACAGCTTGCGCCACTCGACGTACACGTCGTGCACCTCATCGCGGTCGAAGAAGCGGTGCGCCCCGTCGACGAGGTCGGCGAGCTCGGCCTCGGTGGGCAGGGGTTCGGTCAGGTCCTTGGCCAGGGAGTTCGCGACGTCGATGCGGAACCCGTCGACCCCGCGGTCGGCCCAGAACCGCAGCGTGCGCAGGTGGTCCTCGCGCACGTCGGGGTGGTTCCAGTTCCAGTCCGGCTGCTCGGGGGCGAACAGGTGCAGGTACCACTCGCCGTCCCCGACGGGTTCCCACGCCGACCCGCCGAACATCGCGGTCCAGTCGCTCGGGGGCAGTTCGCCGTCCGCTCCCGCGCCGCGGCGGAACACGTACCGCTCGCGCTCGGGTGAGCCGGGTCCGGCGGCCAGGGCCTGCTGGAACCACGCGTGCCGGTTCGAGGAGTGGTTGGGGACGATGTCGACGACGAGCTTGATGCCGGCGGCGTGCAGCACGGCGACCATCTCGTCGAACTGCTCCAGGGTGCCGATCCTCGGGTCGACGTCGCGGTGGTCGTCGACGTCGTAGCCGCCGTCGGCCAGGGCCGAGGGGTAGAAGGGGCTGAGCCAGACGGCGTCGACGCCGAGGGCCGCGAGGTGCGGGACGCGGGACGTGATCCCGGGCAGGTCCCCGATCCCGTCGCCGTTCGAGTCGGCGAAGCTGCGCGGGTAGACCTGGTAGACGACGGCCTGGCGCCACCAGTCCTGGGGCTGGGTCAACGGGGTCTCCGGTGATCGTGGGTGTGCCGGGCTTTGATTCGAGCCCTGAAGGAAGTGTGTCGAGCGGTCGTGGGAGGGTCAAGGGGTGACGCAGGGATCTTCGGCGACCCCCTCCGTGACCCGCCGGTTGCGGGACGACAACGCCCTCGCCGTGCTGCACCACGTCTGGGACCTGTCCGGCGACCCACGGGACGAGGGCGTCACGGGCACCGACCTCATGGCCGCGACGGGCCTGTCGCGGGCGACGGTGCACGACGTCTGCGGTGAGCTCATCGACCGCGGCTGGTTGCGGGAGCTGGCGAACGGCCGCGGCGCACAGGGCCACGTCAAGGGCCGCCCCGCGCGCCGCTACGGCTTCGACGCCCTCGCCGGGACCGTCGTCGGCGTGGACGCCGGGCAGCACCGCATCGCCGCGCGCGTCGCGGACCTGCGTGGACGGACCCTCGCCGACGTCTCCGCGGTGGTCGACCACGACCCCGTCCGCACACCCGTGGCCGACCGCGTCGCCGACGTCGTGCGGACCGTGGAGGCGGTGTGGGAACGCGCCGGGAGCCCGCGGGTGCTCGGGGTCACCGTGGGGGTGCCCGCGCCGGTCGGCCCGTCCGGGACCACCGAGTTCAGCGGGAACCCCTACTGGGAGTTCGTGAACCCCGACCTCGCCGGCGCCCTCGCCCGCCGCCGGGGCTGGCGGGTGCTGGCCGACAACGACGCCAACCTCGCGGCGCTGGCCGAGGGCTGGCGCGGCAGCGGGCGCGGGGTGCGCCACCAGGTGACGCTGCTGGCCGGGGAGCGCATCGGTGCCGGTGTCGTCGAGGACGGCCGGCTGCTGCGCGGGGCCCGCGGCGGGGTCGGGGAGATGCGTTACCTCGACCTCGTCGAGGGGGTCGGGTCCCCGGACGGCCTCGGGAAGGTGCTGCGAGACCTCGTGCGCGCCGCCGGCGGGAGCGGCGCGGCCGAGGACGTGGTCGCCGCGGCCGACGCGGGGCAGGAGCTCGCCGGGACGTTGCTGGAGACCGCCGCCGACCGCCTCACCCGCGTCGTCGTGACGCTCGTCAGCGTGTTCGACCCCGACCGGGTCGTCGTCGCCGGTGGGGTGGCCGGGGCCGCCGGGCTCGTCGACCGCGTCGACGCGGGGTTGCCCCGGTTCCTGGACCCGCCGCACCCGCCCGTCGTCGCCTCGACGCTGGGCCGGGACGTCGTCGTGCTCGGCGCGCTGCGGCGGGCGCTGGAGGAGGTGCGGGCCGACGCGCTGGCCCTGTCACCCGGGCGCGGGTGAGGTCCTCAGAACGAGTGCTCGTCCGCCGGGAACGAGCCGTCGCGGACCTCGGCGGCGTACGTGCGGGCGGCGTCCGACAAGGTGGCGCGGACGTCGGCGAACTTCTTCACGAACCGGCCCGTGCGCTCGGACAGGCCCGCGAAGTCCTGCCACACGAGGACCTGCGCGTCGCACCCGGCGCCCGCACCGATGCCCACGGTGGGGATCGCCAGCGTCGACGTCACCCGCTGCGCGACGTCGGCGGGCACCATCTCCAGCACGACGGCGAACGCGCCCGCCTCGGCGACGGCCTGCGCGTCCGCGAGCACCTGCGCCGCAGCGTCCCCGCGCCCCTGGACGCGGTAACCGCCCAGGGCGTGCTCGGCCTGCGGGGTGAACCCGACGTGGCCCATGACGGGGATCCCGGCCGCCACGACGGCCCGGATCCGGGAGGCCCGCACGAGGCCGCCCTCGAGCTTCACGGCGTGCGCGCCCCCCTCCTTCATGAGCCGCACCGCGGAGTGCACGGCCTGCTCGTCGGAGGCCTCGTAGGACCCGAACACCAGGTCGGCGACGACGAGCGCGTGCGGCGCCCCGGCGACGACGGCCCGGACCAGCGGCACCATGTCCTCGAGGGTGACCGGGACCGTCGTCGGCATCCCGTAGACGGTGTTCGCGGCCGAGTCCCCGACGAGCAGCGCGGGGATGCCCGCCTCGTCGAACACGGCCGCCGTCATCGCGTCGTAGCTGGTGAGCATCGCCCACCGCTCGCCCGCGTCCTTCCACTGCTGCAGGTGGTGGACGCGGGTGCGCCGCCTGGGCGTGGGCTCTTCGGTCGCGTACGCCACCTCAGCCCTCCGTCACCGGCGCGTCGGTCTTCACGTCGACCGGCGGCGTGAGGGAGTCCGAGGCCTGCGGTTCGCGCCAGCGGTTCGTGATGGGCAGGCGGCGGTCCCGGCCGAACGCCTTGAAGGAGATCTTCGGCCCCGGCGCGAACTGCCGGCGCTTCCACTCCGCGCGGTCGACGAGGGTCAGGACGGAGTCGACGAGGGTGCCGTCGAAACCGGCCGCCAGCATGTCCGCGCGGCCGCGGTCGCCCTCGACGTAGTCCTCCAGGATCGCGTCGAGCACCTCGTACGGCGGCAGGGAGTCCTGGTCGGTCTGGTCCGGGCGCAGCTCGGCCGAGGGGGGTTTGCTGATGGTGTTCTCCGGGATCGGCGGCTGCTCCCCGCGCCGCACGGCCTCGGCGTTGCGCCAGCGGGACAGCTCCCACACGAGCGTCTTCGGCACGTCCTTCAGCGGCGCGTACCCGCCGACCGAGTCGCCGTACAACGTCGAGTACCCGACCGCGAGCTCGCTCTTGTTGCTCGTCGCGAGGGTGAGGTGCCCCTCCTGGTTGGCCAGGCCCATGATCGTCGTCCCGCGCACCCGGGCCTGCAGGTTCTCCTCCGCGACGCCGTGCAGCGGGACGGTGGCGAGGAAGGCGTCGACCACCGGGGCGATGGCGTACTGCCGGTACTCGAAACCGCAGCGGTTCGCCAGGTCCTCGGCGTCGTCCCGGGAGTGCTGGCTGGAGTACCCCGAGGGCAGGGAGATGCCGACGACGTTCTCGGCGCCGATCGCGTCGCAGGCCAGGCTCGCGACCAGCGCGGAGTCGATGCCGCCGGAGACGGCGACGACCACGGAGCGGAACCCGTTCTTGCGCACGTAGTCCCGCAGACCCAGCACGATGGCGGCGTGGACGTCGGCCACGTCGGGCAGGGGGTCGTGGACCTCGCTGACGCGGGGGGTGAACGCCGGCACGGGTGCCTCGCCGAGGGTGATCCGCTGCACGCCCTCCTCCCAGCCGGGAGTTCGCGCGGCGGGCAGGTCGAGGTCGGTGACGACGAGGGCCTCGCGGAACTGCGGCCCGCGGGACAGGACCGTCCCGTCCTGGCCGACGACGAGGGAGTCACCGTCGAAGACGAGTTCGTCCTGCCCGCCGACGGCGTTGACGTAGGCGATCGGGCAGCCGGCCTCCGCGGCGCGGCGGGCGACGAGCTCGAGGCGGACGTCGTCCTTGTTGCGCTCGTAGGGGGAACCGTTGATGACCGCGAGCAGCCCGGCCCCGGCCTCGTCGGCCGTCTGGACCGGCCCACCGTCCTGCCACAGGTCCTCGCAGATCGCGACGGCCACGTCGACCCCGCGAACCCGCGCCACGAGCAGGTCCTCGCCCGGGGTGAAGATGCGGTACTCGTCGAAGACGCCGTAGTTCGGCAGGTGGTGCTTGGCGTACCGCCCCACGACCCGGCCCCCGTGCAGCACCGCCGCGCAGTTCTGCGGGCGCCCCACGCCCTCGTGCTGGTCGACGTACCCCACGACGACCGTGACGTCGCCGTTGCCGTCGTCCGCGACCTCCGCCGCGAGCCGCCCCACCGCCTGCCGCGAGGCCGCCACGAACGACCGGCGCAGCGCCAGGTCCTCCACCGGGTACCCCGTCACCGCGGTCTCGGGGAACAGCACCAGGTGCGCCCCGTCGGCCGCCGCCCTCGCCGTCCACTCCCGGATCGCCGCGACGTTCCCGTCGAGGTCGCCGACGGTCGTGTCGATCTGGGCCATGGCCACGCGCAGCTGGGGCATGGGGTCAGCGTAGTGAGCGGTGGTGGGGGTGGGCGGGGCGGTGCGGGTCCCGCCGGCCGTCCGGGGGGACACCCATTGGGACACCCATCGGTGTCACCACGCCCGCGAGGCGTGGAGTGAGCTGTGGGTGTCCCGTCGACGTCGCCAGGACGACCGCCAGGGGACACCCACCGGGTCTCTCACGCCGCGGCCGCGGGGGCTCGCTGTCCACATCCTTGGACCGGTCGGCCGGCGTCGTCCACAGGTCCGCCGTGGGCGTGGCGCCGCCTGCGGGTCTGCGTCGAGGCTCGCTCCATGCCGAACCTGCCCGAGCACCTCCTCGCGACCGCCCGTGAGCAGCAGAACCTGCTGACCCGGGCGCAGCTGTACGGCGCGGGGGTGAGCAGCGCGCAGATCCGCTGGGCGCTCGGCCGGGACTGGCGCGGCGTGCACCCGGACGTGTTCCTCCTGGCAACCGGCCGGATCGACCCGGCGCAACGTCTCGTGGCCGCAGCCCTCTTCGCGGGCGACGGCGCGCAGATCGGGTCGACCACCGCGGCTCGGTACTTCGGCCTCACGTCCGTGCCGGACGACGGGGTGGCGCGCTTGTTCGTGCCGTGGGGTGCGAAGTCGCGCGAACGCCCGGGCGTCTCGGTGCGCCGCACGCGACGTCCCGACCCGCGGCCCTGGTCGCGGGGACCGCTCTCCTTCACCCCGCCCGCCCGCACCGTGGTGGACGCGGCCCGGCAGCTGCGCGGGGACGCGGTGCGCGCGGTGGTCTTCGAGGCGGTGCAGCGACGGATGGTGACGGTGGAGCAGCTGGCCGCCGAGGTCGAGGCGGGCGCCATCCGCGGCAGCGCGGCCGTGCGGGCCGCGGTCCTGGAGGTGTCCGGCGGTGCGTGGTCGCTGCCCGAGAGCGAGTTCGCCGACTGCCTCGCCCGCAGTCGAGTCCTGCCCGAGGTGCTGCTCAACCCCGTCCTGACGACCCTCGACGGCCTGGTGCTTCCCAGTCCCGACGGCTACGTCGAGGAGGTCGGCCTCGCCTTGCAGGTGCACTCGCGCCGGCACCACCTGCTGGAGGACGACTGGGAGTCCACGCTTCGGACGGACACCGCGCTGGGCGCCGTGGGCGTGCCGCTCATGGCCTTCTCCCCGCGGACGCTGCGCACCCGCTCGGCGCGGGTCCTGGCTGCCGTCGAGCGTGCGTACCTGGGCCTGCGCGGGCGACCGCGACCGCCTGTCGTCGCCCGGGCGCGACAGCTCGTGTGAGAGGGCGTGGAGTGAGGTGTGGGTGTCCGCTGCCGGTCGTCCCGGCGACGTCGCCGGAACACCCACACCTCCTCCCACAGCTACCAGCCGTGGTGACACCGATGGGTGCCCCCGTGGGTGTCCCGTCCGCGCGTGGAGCCGGGCGGGGGTGGGGGCGGGCCGGGGCGGAGATGCGCGATGATGACCGGGATGGCCGCCGGGCCCGGCGGACGGATCGACGGGAAGGGTGGACATGGACCGCCAGCAGGAGTTCGTGCTGCGGACGCTGGAGGAGCGGGACATCCGCTTCGTCCGGCTCTGGTTCACCGACGTCATCGGGACGTTGAAGTCGGTGGCGATCGCCCCGGCCGAGCTCGAGGGGGCCTTCGGGGAGGGCATCGGGTTCGACGGGTCCGCCATCGAGGGCCTGTCCCGCGTGTCGGAGTCGGACATGCTGCTCAAGCCCGAGCCGTCGACGTTCCAGGTGCTGCCGTGGCGCACCACCGACGAGCACCAGGGCACCGCGCGCATCTTCTGCGACATCCTCACCCCGGACGGGCAGCCCGCGCGGTCGGACCCGCGGTTCGTCCTCAAGCGCGCCCTCGACAAGGCCGCGCAGGCGGGCTACACGTTCTACACGCACCCCGAGATCGAGTTCTACCTGTTCAAGGGCCCGCTGGAACGGGGCGCGACACCCGAGCCGGTCGACTACGTCGGCTACTTCGACAACCACCCGGGCAGCACCACGACGGACTTCCGCCGCACGGCCATCTCCACGCTGGAGAGCATGGGCATCTCGGTGGAGTTCAGCCACCACGAGGGCGGGCCGGGGCAGAACGAGATCGACCTGCGCTACGCCGACGCGCTGACGACCGCGGACAACGTCATGACGTTCCGCACGGTGCTCAAGGAGGTCGCGCGCGACCAGGGCGTCTACGCCAGCTTCATGCCCAAACCCCTGGCGGGGGAGCCGGGGTCGGGCATGCACACCCACCTCTCGCTCTTCGACGGGGACGCGAACGCGTTCTACGAGGCGGGCGCGGAGTACCAGCTGTCCCGCACCGGACGGCAGTTCATCGCCGGGATCCTGCGGCACGCCGCGGAGATCACCGCCGTGACCAACCAGTTCGTGAACTCCTACAAGCGGCTGTGGGCCGGCGGCGAGGCACCCAGCTACATCTGCTGGGGCCACAACAACCGCTCCGCGCTCGTCCGCGTGCCGATGTACAAGCCGTCCAAGGGCCAGTCGGTGCGCATCGAGTACCGCGCGCTGGACTCCGCGGCCAACCCGTACCTCGCGTTCGCGCTGCTGCTGTCCGCCGGGCTCAAGGGCATCGAGGAGGGCTACGACCTGCCCGACGGCGCCGAGGACGACGTCTGGTCGCTCACCGACGCCGAACGCCGCTCGATGGGCATCGAACCGCTGCCGCAGAGCCTGGAGCACGCCACGGCCGTCATGGAGAAGTCCGAACTCGTCGCCGAGACCCTCGGCGAGGGCGTGTTCGACTACTTCCTGCGCAACAAGCGCCAGGAGTGGGCGGACTACCGCTCCCAGGTGACGCCGTTCGAGCTCCAGCGGTACCTGCCGCTGCTGTGACGGGCACGGACGGGCGGGGACGCGGGGTCGCGGTGGCTGCGAGCACGCAGGGGCGGCGGGCCAGCGCGAACGCCCAGCTCGTCCGCGCCGGGTTCGCCGACCCGGACCGGTCGCTGAAGCTGCTGCGCGACCCCGCCCTGCACGGGGTGGTCCGGGCCGAGGGGGACGGCGCGTTCGCCGACGGCACCGCCGACCTCGTCCGGGCCCTGGGACGCACCGGCGACCCCGACCAGGCCCTGCTCGGTCTCGTCCGCTGGGCCGAGTCGCTCACCGCCGGCGTGGACCGCGAGTCCGCACCGGGTGAGGTCGAGGGCGTCGCCGCCGCGTTGAACCTGCTGCGCGGTCAGGACGTCCCGGAGACCGCCGGGACCCTGGCCCGGCTGCTCGGCGTCCTCGGCGGGTCGATGGCGCTGGCCGACCACCTCGTGCGCCACCCGCGGCACTGGACCGTCCTGGTCTCGGCCGTCCCGCCGGACCCGGACCAGCTGCGTGCCGAGCTGCTGAGCGCCGTCGGCGCCGAGCCCGGCGCCACCGACCCCGTCGCCACGGCGGGCCGCTCCGGTCGCACCCCGGTCGACGCGCTGCGCGTCGCCTACCGCCGCCGCCTGGTGGGTCTGGCCGGCCGCGACCTCGCCGCCGCCGACCCGCTCGCGGTGCTGCACCTGACCTCCGCCGAGCTCGCCGACCTCGCCGCCGCCGCGCTCGAGGCCGCGCTGGCGATCGCCCGCTCCGAGCTGCCCGACCACGACCCCGGGACCGGTCCGGGGTCCTGGCGCGCGTGCCGGCTCGCGGTCATCGGGATGGGCAAGACGGGCGGGCGGGAGCTGAACTACCTGTCCGACGTCGACGTCGTCTACGTCGCCGAACCCGCCGACCGGGCGGCCGAGGACGACGCCCTGGCCGTCGGTGCGAAGCTGGCCGGTGCGCTGCAACGCATCTGCTCGACCCCGACGGGCGAGGGCGCCCTGTGGGAGGTCGACGCGGCGCTGCGCCCGGAGGGCAAGGCGGGCCCGCTGGTGCGGACCCTCGACAGCCACCTGGAGTACTACCGCCGCTGGGCCAGGACGTGGGAGTTCCAGGCGCTGCTCAAGGCCCGGCCCGTCGCGGGCGACCCGCGGCTGGGCTGGGACTACCTCACCTCGATCGCCCCGATGGTGTGGGAGGCCAGCGCCCGGGAGGGGTTCGTCGGCGAGGTCCAGGCCATGCGCCGGCGCGTGGAGTCCCTCATCCCGTCCAAGGAGGCCGACCGCCAGCTCAAGCTCGGCGTCGGCGGCCTGCGCGACGTCGAGTTCAGCATCCAGCTGCTGCAGATGGTCCACGGCCGCAGCGACGAGCGGCTGCGGCGCAGCGCGAACACCCTCGAGGCGCTGGAGTCGCTCGCGGCGTACGGGTACGTCGGCCGCCACGACGCCGGCGAGCTCGACCGCGACTACCGGTTGCTGCGGTCCCTGGAGCACCGCATCCAGGTCCACCGCATGCGCCGCACCCACGTCGTCCCGACGTCGGAGAACGACCTGCGCCGCCTCGGCCGCTCCCTCGGCCTGCGGCAGGACCCCGTGGTCGCGCTCGACGAGGTGTGGCGGGGCACCCGGCGCGACGTGCGGCGCCTGCACGAGAAGCTGTTCTACCGGCCGCTGCTGACGGCCGTGGCCAAGCTGCCCGCGGCCGACGCGCGCATCGACGCCCAGCTGTCGGCCGAGGCCGCCGCCGAACGGCTCGCCGCCCTCGGCTACCGCGACCCCGCCGGCGCCCTGCGCCACCTCGAAGCCCTCACGAGCGGGGTCAGCCGGCGCGCGAGCATCCAGCGCACCCTGCTGCCGGTCATGCTCGGCTGGTTCGCCGACGGCGCCGACCCCGACGCGGGCCTGCTGGCCTTCCGCCGGGTGTCCGAGGCGCTGGCCGGCACCCAGTGGTACCTGACGATGCTGCGCGACGCGGGGGCCGCCGCCGAACGGCTCGCCTCGGTCCTGTCCGCGGCGCGGATGCCGACGGAACTGCTGATGCGCTCGCCCGAGGCCGTGTCGGTCTTCGCCGACGACGAGCGCCTGGCGCCGGAGGACGTCGCCGAGGTCGTCGCCGACGCCGAGGCCGCCGCCGCCCGCCGCGACGACCTCGCCGCCGCGGTCCTGGCCGCGCGCGGGGTGCGCCGGCGCGAGCAGTTTCGCACCGTCGTGGCCGACCTCGTCGGCGTGCGGGACCTGGCGGGGGTGGGCCGGGCGCTCGCCGACGCCGACCAGGCCGTCCTGCACGTCACGCTGCGCCGCGTCGTCGCCGACGCCGAGCGCCGCAGCGGTGCGCCCCTGCCGACGCGGGTGCTCGTCGTGGGCATGGGCCGTCTGGGGGCGGGGGAGACCGGTTACGGCAGCGACGCCGACGTCCTGTTCGTGCACGACCCGCTGCCCGGCGCCGACGAGACGCAGGCCCAGAGGGCCGCGACGGAGGTCGTGTCCGAACTGCGCCGCCAGCTGAGCGCGGCGGGGTCGGAGCCGGCGCTGGAGGTCGACGCGGACCTGCGCCCGGAGGGTCGCAACGGGCCGCTGGTGCGCTCGCTCGCGAGCTACCGCGCGTACTACGAGCGGTGGTCGCTGTCGTGGGAGGCGCAGGCCCTGCTGCGGGCCCGCCCCGTCGCGGGGGACAGCGTCCTCGGTGAGCGGTTCCTCGCCCTGGTCGACCCGTTGCGCTGGCCCGTGGGCGGGCTGGCCGAGACCGACCTGCGCGAGGTGCGGCGCATCAAGGCCCGCGTGGAGGCCGAGCGGCTGCCGCGCGGGGCCGACCCCGCCCGCCACCTCAAGCTGGGCCGCGGGGCGATCTCGGACGTGGAGTGGACGGCGCAGCTGCTGCAGCTGCAGCACGCCGCCGAGCACGAGGGCCTGCGGTCGCTGTCCACCCCGGGGGTGCTGCACGCCGCGGGCGCGGCGGGGCTGCTCGGCGACGACGACGTCCAGACGCTGCTCGCGGCGTGGGACCTCGCCTCCCGCGCCCGCAACGCCGTCGCGCTGTGGCGGGGCAAGTCCGGGGACTCCCTGCCCACCCAGGCGCGCGACCTCGACGGGGTGGCGCGCATGTTCGGCTTCGACCCCGGCAGCTCGCGCGAGTTCGAGGAGCTGTACCTGCGCACCACCCGACGCTGCCGGGCCGTCGTCGAACGCGTCTTCTACGGCCGCACCGAGGAGTAGGACCGTCCGCCGGTCAGGTTCGCAGCAGCGGCACGACGTCGGCGGTGAACTGCGTGAGGAACCGCGACTGGTCGTGGCCCGGCGCGTGGAAGACGAGGTGGGTGAACCCCGCGTCGACGTACTCCTGCACCGCTCTCGCGACCTGCTCGGGGTCGGAGGAGACGATCCACCGCTTGGCGACCTGCTCGATCGGCAGCTCGTCGGCCAGCCGCGCCATCTCGACCGGGTCGTGGACCTGCGACTTCTGCTCGGCCGACAGCGACAGCGGCGCCCAGAACCGGGTGTTCTCCAGCGCCTTCGCGTGGTCCTCGTCGAAGGACAGCTTGATCTCGATGGTCCGGTCGATCTGCTGCTCGGTGCGCCCGGAGGCCTCCAGACCCTCCCGCAGCGCCGGCAGCAGCGTCTCGGAGTACAGCTCCATGCCCTTGCCCGACGTGCAGATGTACCCGTCCCCGGCACGACCGGCGTACTTGGTCACCCCCGGCCCGCCCGCGGCGACGTAGATCGGGACGGGCTGCTCGGGACGGTCGTAGACGGTCGCGTCGTGCAGGCGGTAGTAGTCGCCCTCGAACGTCACGCGCTCCTGCGACCACAGCTGCTTGATGAGCCGCACCGCCTCGCGCAGACGGGCGAACCGCTCGCGGGTCTCGGGGAAGTCGACGCCGACGGCGGTCTCGTTGAGCGCCTCACCGGTGCCCACGCCCAGGATGGCCCGGCCCGGGGCCAGGACCCCGAGGGTGGCGAAGGCCTGGGCGACGACGGCAGGGTTGTAGCGCAGGGTCGGCGTCAGGACCGACGTGCCGAGCTGGACCCGTGACGTCTTGGCCGCGACCCACGGCAGCCAGGTGAGGGCCGAGGGGGCGTGCCCGTCGACGTGGCGCCACGGCTGGAAGTGGTCGGAGATCCACACCGAGTCCAGGCCCTGCTCCTCGGCCTGCACGGCGAAGTCGGCCAGCTGCGCCGGCGCGAACTGCTCCGCGGACGCCTTGTAACCCAGCTTCAGCGGCTGACCGTGCGTGTCGACGCTCACGACTCCACCTTCCTCGAGGGACCCACGACGGGCTCAGCGCCCAACCTACGTCCACACCCCGCGCCCGGCCGTCCCGGCCCGCCCGGGCCGGACCGGGTACCGGATCCGGCGAAACGGTCCGCCGCGGCCGGGGCCGGACTAGCGTCCGGCGCGCGCCCACCACGCGCTCACCGTCCGAGCACCGCCGAGCCACCGGGGACCCACGTGATCCGCTACCTGCCCGTCGTCCTCGAGCTGGTCCTGCTCGTCTTCTGCCTCCTCGACTGCGTGCAGACCCCCGCCGACCGGGTCCGGAACCTGCCCAAGCTCGCGTGGATCCTGCTCATCGTCGTGCTGCCCGTCGTCGGGGGCGTCGCCTGGCTCGTCGCGGGCCGGCCCGCGCGCGTCCCGCAGCGGCCGGAGGTCTGGTACTCCGCCACGCCGGGGTTCCCCGAGCACGAGCGCCCCACCGGGTGGGCCGGGGCCGAGCGGGGCCGGGTCGACGAGCGGGTCGCGCAGGAGCAGGCCCGCGTCGACGCCGACTTCGACGCCGCCGTGCGCCGGGCCCGGGCGCGGAACCCCGAACCGCCCACCGGTGCTCCGGGCGCCTGAGGGCTTCCCAGCCCGACGGTTCCTGGGGTAGAAGGACGGGACACGCCGTGATCACCGCCCCCGAGGAGCACCGTGCGATCCCTGGACCCCGCCGTCGAGGTCGTCGAGTTCACCCCGACGCCGGAGCAGTACGCGTGGACGTTCGGCGGTGCGGCGCCCGTCGCGCGGGTCCGCCCCGGCACGGCGCTGCGGCTGTGGAGCGACGACGCGTTCTGCGGCCGCCTGCGGTCGGTGACCGACCTGCCGGGCACGGCGTTGCAGATGCCGTTCGTCAACCCGCAGACGGGCCCGTTCCTCGTCGAGGGCGCCGAACCCGGCGACACCCTCGTCCTACACGTCGTCGACTTCGAACCGGCGCGCGACTGGGGCGCCTCGGCGCTCATCCCGTTCTTCGGCGGGCTGACCTCCACCGACCGCACGGCGACGCTGCAACCCCCGTTGCCGGAGCGCACGTGGATCTACCACCTCGACTCCGAGCGCGGCACCGTCGGGCTGGACCTCGGCGACGTACACCTCGACCTGCCGCTGGAACCCATGCTGGGGACCGTCGGCGTGGCACCGGCGGCCGGCGAGGTGCGCTCGGCGCTCGTGCCGGACGTGTTCGGCGGCAACATGGACACCCCGGAACTGCGCGCGGGGACGACGGTGTACCTGCGCGTCAACGTCGAGGGCGCGCTGTTCTCCCTCGGGGACGGGCACTTCCGGCAGGGGGAGGGGGAGTCCTGCGGCACGGCCGTCGAGGGGGCGATGAACTCCCTGGTCCTCGTCGACCTGTTGAAGACCCCCGGTCCGGCCTGGCCGCGGTTGGAGAGCGACACCCACTGGACGGTCGTCGGGTCCGCCCGTCCCCTCGAGGACGCCTGGCGCGCCGGGCAGGTCGACGCCGTGGGCTGGCTCGCCGGGCTCACCGGCCTGGACACCCTGGACGCCTACCAGGTGCTCTCGCAGGTCAGCGAGGTGCCGCTGGCCAACGCCGTCGACGTGAACTACAGCGTGGCGACGAAGGTCCCCAAACGCCTCGTGCCCGCCGCCCGTCCCGCCTACGGCGGGGTCCACGGCCGCTTGCGCGCCCTCGTGCGCTGAACCCCGCCCCGAGAACCCCGACGAGAGGAACCCCCGTGGACCTGCAGCTGGACGGCGCGCGCGTCCTCGTGACCGGGGGGACCCGCGGCATCGGCCGCGCGATCGTCGCGGAGTTCCTCGGCGAGGGGGCCGACGTCGCCACCTGCGCGCGGACGGCCGCCGACGTCGACGCCCTGGTGGCCGGTGCGACGGGACCGGGAACGCTGCGGGGCAGCGTCGTCGACGTCGCCCGGCGCGAGGACGTGACCGCCTGGGTCGAGGAGGTGGCCGCCGAACTCGGCGGGATCGACGTCGTCGTCGCGAACGTCAGCGCCATCGCCGCCGCCGACGACCTGGAGTCCTGGCGGCTCTCGCTCGACGTGGACCTCATGGGCACAGTCGCCCTCGTCGACGCGTCCCTGCCGCACCTGCGGCGCGCCGGCGCGGGCTCGATCGTGACGATCGGCAGCGTCTCGGGCCGTGAGGTCGACGCGTTCGCCGGCCCCTACGGCACCGTCAAGGCCGCCCTCGTCGCCTACACGCAGGGGCTCGCGCACCAGCTCGCGGGCGAGGGGATCCGCGCCAACACCGTCTCGCCGGGGAACACGTACTTCGAGGGCGGCGTCTGGCAGCTCACCGAGCGCAACGACCCCGAGTTCTTCGCCGAGGCCCTCGCGCTGAACCCGACGGGCCGGATGGCCACGCCCGAGGAGGTCGCCCGTCCCGTGGTGTTCCTCGCCAGCCCCGCGGCGAGCTTCGTCACCGGGACGAACCTCGTCGTCGACGGCGCGCTGACCCGCGGCGTCCAGCTCTAGGAGTTCGCGAACCGCACGTCGCTGATGGCCGTGCGGTCGAACCGCCAACCGGCCCCCGGCCGCGTCGTCCGGTCGACCGTCAGGGCCACCTCGCTGACCTCGACGGGCGCGACGGCGGTGGTCTGCACCTCGCGGTCGCCGTCGCGCAGGGTCTGCTGGACGGCCACCGGTCCGCCCTGGGTGCGGAACGTCCACGTGACGGCCGTGATGCGCCTGCCCTGCTCGTAGCGGTCCGCCCCGTCGTGCGGGTCGATCTTCGCGAACCCGTTGACCAGGCCCACCTCGGTGATGCGGACGGTGCCGTCGAAGGTGAAGACGAGGGTGTCGCCGCTCGCGTCGCCCTCGGTCCGCCACGCCGTGGAGGGCCTGCCGTCGAGCACGTGGGAGACCTCGTAGCTCGTCCTGCGGCCACCCGCGTCGGCGCTGTCCGGCGCCGTGCTCGGTGCGCTCGCCCGGGCGGGGACCACGGGACCCGTGGGGAACGTCGGAGTCGGGGTGGAGGTGGGGGCCGCCGGTGTCGCGGTGGCGCTGGGCGCGGTGCTGGGGGAGGGGGACGCCGCCGCGGGGGCCGACGTCCGCACCGAGTCCTCGTCGGACCGGGTGAGGTACCAGATCGCGACCCCCGCGGCGACCACGACGAGCGCTGCGGCACCGGCGACGAGCCGGCCGCCCACCCCTCGCCGTCGTCCCGGTGCGCTCACCGGTGCGGTCACCTCCAGGCGGTCGGCGCCCTCTCGCGGGGTGCCGCACGTCCAGCAGAACCGGTCCGCCTCGCGCATCGCGGCGCGGCAGGTGGAGCAGGTGGTGGTCGTCGGCACGTGGGCCCCCGTCCTCGGGTCGTGTCGCGGAACGGCGACGTCCTGTCACCGGAGGGGCACAACCTACTCCGCGACCGGGTCGAACCGCACCGAGCCCCGGAACGACGGAACCCCCGTCCCAGCGGGGACGGGGGTTCCACGGAACGACGTGCTGAGCGGTCGGCTCAGATGTCGTAGTAGAGCTCGAACTCAACACGGGATCCGCTGAGCTGCAACAACTCTCGACCTGACGCCTTGACCTGCGGAAACGTCGTTGGTCGGCGTTGGGTCGGGTTGGTGGTTTGCGGTCGTCCTGCGGACTTTCTGCGGACTGGACCGGCTACGCCGCCCGGGTGGTGACCTCTTGACCGGACGTCAGCCCAGGGGTCAAGGTCCAGACACGAACTCGTCGCAGACGACGAGCGGGCCCCGCCGGTGGTGGAACACCGACGAGGCCCTTGATCCCACCCCTGAAGCAACAGGAGCGTGACCCGTCATGGATCGTCCCACCCTGCCCACGGCTGAAGCCACCGCCACCCGGGTGGCGCACCCCGTCCCCGCCGAGGTCGTCCCGGCCTGGCACGCCGACGAGCACGGCTCGTCGTGCATCGGGGAGTTCAGCTCCCGGCCCGCGATCGTGGCCGCCACCGGCACCGAGCCCCTGGACCTCGAGCCCGACGGGGCTCGCTTCCCCACCGTCTCTTCCTCGCTGTACCGAGAGAAGGCCGGCCGTCCCGTCGTGCTGGTCCTGGCCTGCAGCGGCACGGCCGGCGAGGCTTTCCTGCGCCTGGAGGAGGCAGAGCACCTGGTGGCTCAACTGCAGGGTCTGCTCGCGGCTGCCGGCGCCTGCGGAGGTGCCTCCACCACGCCGGCACCTTCGACCTCCGTCATGCAGGTCGAGCCGATGGTCACGACGACCACGGAGGCGCCCTACGGGGCGGCGGAGCGGGTCCTGGAGCGCCTGCGGTCCGACGTCGTCCGATGGGCCGCACAAGACCGCCTCGACGCCGGGGTGGCCGCCGACCTGGAGCACTACGTCGCCGAGGTGCAGCGGGTCGTGGAGGACCTGGAGGACCGGATCGACGCGGAAGGTTCCGCCAACTTGGCGGAACCTTCCGCGCAGGTGACCACGAGGACCGCGGGGTGAGGCGCCCGGTTCGTCGTCGCGGATCTGCCCGCCACCTCCGGCACAGCCCTGATCGAGGCTGCGGCGTTCCCGCGGCGGGCTGCGGCAGCGCGCGGTGCCCCGCGGGTCGATGAGTGACAGCATGGTTGCCATGAGTGACATCTATGCCGATGACCTGCCTACGGACGGCAGCCGCTTCGTCGAAGATCACATCCTGCCAGCCCTCCTGGAGGCAGACCCGGAAACTGCTGTCTCCGCAGAGGTGAGCAGTCACGGCAATCAGGTCGTTCTGGTTCTCCGCTTGGACGACGGCTGGGGATCAGGCGGCAAGGCACTCGACATGGCCGGGTACACACGCGCTCTGCTGCGTCAGTACCAGGAGTGGGCACGTCGGGCGTAGTCGCGACGCATGTCAGGGTTCACGTAGGGCGACGTCGAGCGTGCGGCGGTGCACCTGCTCGACGGCCTCCAGCGCCCGCGCCGGCAGCGTCGTGGGCACCCACACCACGACGTGATCCCGCCGGGCCGGATCGCACCGGACCGGGCCGCGGGTCAGCGCCCGCGTCAGCCCGGTCGGGTCGCCGGCGAACAGCTCGACCACCGGCGTCTGCTGCCACGCCGCGGGCAGGGCCCGGGCCTCGTCCTGGCTCAGGGCCCGGGACAGACGCACCACGACCGCGACCAGCGAGGACGGCCGGCGCAGGTCCTCGACCCACCCGCCGAGCACCGAGGTGGCGCGCTCGGGGCGGTCCGGGACGGCGGCCAGGTCCACGCCGACAACCTCGACGACCTGCGCGTGCCCGGCCGGCGTGCTCTCCGCGGTGGCGGTTCTCCTCGTGGACATGGGCTTCTCCTGCGCTCGTAGGACGTGGGCAGGACCCGCAGAGACACAGGGTGCCTCTGCGGGTCCTGCGGGCGTCGAGGGGGCAGCTCCGGGGTTCCACGCCCGGGCCCCTCGACTGGAGCCTCAGCGGTCTCGGCCGTGACCAGCTGGGCCCTGCCCCGGTGAGGAGCCCCGTGGACCCCTCACCGGGGAGTTCATCAGGCCGCCAGGTCCACGACCGCGACCGCCGAGGGCCGCAACGCGGCGAGCCCGTAGCGGCCCTCCACACGCAGCACGACCTGGTTGTGGGTGAACAGCTCCCCGGAGCGGTCCGCGTCCAGGCGGGCGTCCTCGCGGATGACCAGCCGCACCTGCGACCAGTCCGCCAGCAACGCGGTGCCGGCAGGCATCTTCGGGCTCACGATCCGCGGCAGCCCCCACAGGGTGGGCTGCGTGGCCTCCAGGGCGTTGCCGCCGAGGATGAACTGACCCGTGGTGCCGTCCTCGCGGGCCAGGTCCAGCTCCTCGTCGTCCTCGGGGCTGAACACCCACGCGGTGGGACGTTCCCCGGCCCGGCGCAGCGTCGTCAGCGCCTTGCGGGTCGTGGTGAACACGTCCGCGCTGGCGGTGACGGGGGTCGTGCCGGGCAGCGCGAGCAGGCCGGTCAGGTTCTCCCCCGTCCCGTCGCCGGCGACGATCTGCCCCTCCAGAGCCTCCAGCAGCCCGGCCTGCAGCTCCACGGTCAAGAACCGCTCCAGCTCGACGTGGTCGGCGAACAGCCGCTCGGTGATCGGCTCGGACAGGTGCGCCAGCACCCGGACCCGGTCGGTGACCTCCTCCACGGTGAACACCGAGGTGGGCTTGACCGCCCCGTCGGGGACCATCGCGGCGTTGTTGGTCCGGGCGTTCTGCTGGACGTAGGAGAACTCGTTGGCCGTGGTGGCGGTGCGGTTCACCAGCAGGTTCAGCAGGCTCAGCGGCTCCTCGGCCTGCCGGACGATGTCGGGCACGATCGGGGACGGCACGCCGATGGAGCCGTTGGTCAGGGCCTTGGTGCCCACTCCGTCGGCGGTCTGACGCAGCTGGTCGGCCACGTCGCGGCCCCAGCTCGAACCGAGCCCCTTGCCGGCGATGCGCGAGGCGGAGTTACCCCGCCCGCCGCGGTCGTCGGGGTCCATCAGGGCCTGGATCCGGTTCGCGGCCTGAGCCGCGCCGGCGTCAGCCATCGTGCTCTTGAAGTCGGCGTCCAGGCGGGCGAACTCCTCCTGGCGGGCCGGCGTCCACGACTTGGCCGTGGCGCTGGAGGTCATGTCCTCCATCTGGCGCGAGAGGTTGCGTGCCTTGGTCATCAACTGCTCGTAGGTGGGCATGGGAGCCTCCGGGGACGTTGCGGGACAGGGGAACGGGCACGACGGGCCGCGGAACCGGGTTCTGGCCTGCGAACCCTCGACGCGGCGTCGGTGCCACTACTGCCTGCTGCTCGAACGGGGCGTCACGACGGCGGCGGGACGACCCGGCGGCCCGGAGGCGGCGGGGTCGACCGGCAGTGGTCACTGCGACGGCCGGAACGAACTCGGCACGCAGAACTCTACGCGCCGGGCGCTCCGCCGCCGTCCTGACGCGCCCGGTGCTCGGTCAAGATCGCCTCCAACGGGGAAACCTCCTGGGCACGCTGCACCTCCGCGACCCCCAGCGCCGAGCGCGCCGCCGGCGTCAGGCCCAACGCCGACTCCAGCTTCAGCAGCCGGTCCAGCACAGCGCGGATCTCCGCCCACGCCGGGTGCATCCGCAGCTGCCCGGTTGAGCCGGTGACCATCGCCCCGTCCCCGGCGAGTTGGGAGCGCAGCGCCTCGACCAGGTCCTCCAGCTCGCACAGCCGGGTCACCGTCGGCACGTCCGCGGCCGGGGACAGCCACGACGCGTGGCCCCACACCTGCCTCCAGCGGGCCCTGCCGGCGTCCAGGAGCTGCTGAGGCACCGCAGGGACGCCCTCAGCGCCCGGCAGGGCCACCAGGTCGCCCTGAGCGGGCAGCCGGCGGCCCCCCGAGTCCGTCCCGGGCCGCCGGCCCCGGGCCCGCTTCTGCTCCAGGGGCAGTCGTCCGGGCACGTGATCACCTCCAGGTGGCGAAACCATGATCGCCGAATCGGTTCGATGGGTTGAGCTTGCGTGCAAACGCCCGGCGCGGGTCGTGGCCGGCCCTGCCCGGCAGAGATCCGATGGCCCTCCCCCTGCCGGTCACCGTCCCCACTGCTGCAGCTCGTGGGCGAGGCGGTCGGCGGCGCCGGCGTGCAGCGTGGCGGTGAGCTGGGCCAGCCGGCCGCGGACAGGGGTGGTGGTGACGCCGACGATGAACCCGTGCAGGCGGTGCAGCAGTTCGCGCTCGGGGGCGCAGGTGGGGTCGGCGGGCAGGGCCGCCTCGATGGTGGGCAGGCGGTGTCCGCCGAGACGGACGGGGCCGCCGGGCTGGCCGTCGTCGAGGCCGGGGCCGAGGTGAACGTCGATGGTGGTGCCGCGGTGCTCGACGTCCAGGACGAGCAGCAGGGGGTGGTCGGTGGGCCAGTGGTGGTGATCGGGGGTGCCGTAGGTGGTGTCGGTGGGCCAGGTGGCGCTGGCGTGCAGGGCGGTGACGGTGAGGGTGGCCGGCCAAGGCCAGGTGGTGAGCAGGTCGGTGGTCACGCGGTCCTCCCGGGGAGGTGGTGTGCGTCGTGGACGTCGTCGTGGGGCTCGTGGAGGTCTTCGTCGCCGTCGAGTTCGCGCACGACGGCGGGGTCGGGACGGGGATCGGTCTCGAGCACGGGGTCTCCGGTCACTGGTAGGCCTGGTGGGCGTGGCGGTGGCAGTAGCTGCCGGGGGTGGCGACGCGGGTGAGGCAGCGGCGCCCGCCGCTGGTGCGGCCGATGCAGCGGGACCAGCCGCCGGCCCAGTCGTCGAAGACGGCCCAGTCGTCGGGGGTCCAGGTGGTGGGGTCAGGGATCACGGGCGGTCTCCTGGAGGGCGCGGGGGTGTAGGTGGTGGTGGGCCGTCGGGGACCTCGAACGACGTGCCGACGAGCAGGCCGTCGAAGCTGGGCCCGAGCTCCAGGAGCCAGGGGTGGTGCCGGCCGTCGGGGTAGGTGATCCACGCCGCGGCGTACTGCTGGCTGAGGCGGACGGCCCGGCTCACGCGGCGTCACCCTGGTCTGTGGGTTGTGTGGGCGTCCTGCGGTCTCGGTCCAGGACGGGGCGCCACTCCTCCAGCGGGGGCGGTTCCCCCGGCTCCCACGTCTCGGCGGCGTTGTCGTAGGGCTGCGAATCGCCCACAGAACACACAGAAGGCGCCCCGGCCGGGGGTTTGGTGTGTTCTGTGGGCGATTCGGCAGGGTCGGACAGCGCATCGGGATGGACGGCGTACCGCGGGGAGCGGGGCCGGCCGGTGCGCTGCTGGTCCTCCTCCAGGCGCCAGATGTGGCCGTGCTCGACCAGGACGGCCAGGGCCGGACGAAGTACCTCGTCGTCTCGCAGGTCATCAGCCACCGACACCTTCAGGTCGCGCACGGAGAACTGCCGCAGCTGGCGCCGGCGGAGGTTGACCAGGACGCGCTCGGCGTTGGCGTCGGCGGGGTTGGCGCGCATCGCCCGATAGGCCTCCAGGGCGTGCTCGGTCAGCCAGCGCGCCAGGACGATGGCCCGCTGGACGGTCTCGGCCTGCACGAGGGTCTGATCGCTGCCGTGCTCGGCGACGTGCAGCAGACCGACGAGCCGGGCGGTGGAGCCCATGAGCTTGCCGCCCCAGGCCTGCAGGTTCGCGGACGTGGCCAGGGCTTCCCCGGGGGCCAGCTGCGGCTCGACGCGAGCCTCCTCGGCCCGGAAGACGGCCTCGGCGTCAGCGGACAGCTGCAGGAGGCAGCGGTCGGACTCCCAGCGGGCCAGGTCCAGCGCGAGGTGGCGCAGCTGGGCGGCGTAGCCGGTGCTCACCTGGGCAGGGACGGGGTCGGCTGCGATGCGACGGCGTCCGACGGTGGAGGGGGGCAGGAGGAACCAGAACCGGGCCAGCAGGCCCCGGCCGCCCATGGTGGGGTTGGACCCGACGGCCCGCAGGACGTCGGGCTGGACGGTCAGGACGAGGTTGAGTGCGGGGTCGTTGACGTACTCGGGATCCCGGCCGCGGCGGTCGACGCGGATGGGGTCACCGGAGTAGGCCTTCAGGACGGTGTCGAGGTTGGCGACCCCGTTGGAGTACCGGCCGCCGATCAGCTCGAAGAACCCGCCCTCGGCCGAAGCGATGCTCAGCCGCCCGCCGTGACGGGCGAGCAGGGCGGCCACGGCCTCGGGGGTCGCGTCGTCGGCGAAGTACCGCGGCTCGGGCGGAACGGTGAGCCCGGCAGCCGTCTCGGCAGCAGCCAGGGCGTCGGCCAGGGCGTCGGCGTCGCCCGGGTGGGCCTTGGACGCCTTGCGGCGCGCGGCCTCGGCCTGCCCGTCGGCGACCTCCTTGGCGGTGCGGGCCTCCAGGATGACCGGCAGCGCCTGGGCGACCAGCTCGCGCTCGACCTCGTACAACGGGGCGAGCACGGCCTTGAAGACGGGGCTCTTGCGGGTGGCCGGGGGCAGGACGGGGGCGACGAAGACGTTGAGGGGTTCGCGCCAGCCGGGGCGAATCTGCAGCTCGGCCCGGCCGCCGGCGACGACGGCCAGGGCGCCCAGGACCAGGCCGCCGACGAGGGCCGACGGGACCTGGGTGGCGACGGTGAGGGACTGAACGAAGGGGGCGGCCCAGTCCGGCAGCGTGTGCGCCGGGAACTCCCTGGTCGCGCGCGGTTGGCTCAGCGGGATCAGGGGGCCGCCGGCGTCGTGGACCGGGGGGTTGCCCCAGGGGTCGGGGACGGGGCCGTCGTAGGCCTCGGTGTTCATCAGCTGGCCTCCCGGTATCGCTGGGCCTGGTCTCGGCGGACGCGGTCGGCGACGTCAGGACGTCCGCGCCGGTCCCACAGTTCCGCGTAGCTGGGTTGGGATGCGGTGCGCCGCATGGTGTCTGCCGCGGCCTGTGCCATCGGGCCGTAGAACTCATCGACCTGGGCGCGACGTCCGGCGTGGAACCCGAGTTCGTAGGCCAGGGAGGCGTACAGGTCGACGGTCGCCTGAGCGGCCGGGGTGGCAGTGGCCATGTCGAGGGTTTCGATCCAGTCACCGTCGGGGGTCCGACCCAGGGGCAGCCGTCCGCAGGTGGGCCTGATCCAGTCGCCGGGGATCATGCCGCGCCTCCCTGTCGCGTCGGGTTCTTCGATCCGGCCTCGACGTGTCGGGGCAGCGTGATCTGCTGCGCCGCAGCGACCTGCAGTCGGTAGGCCCGGTGAGGGTCGGTGCCGTCGTCCAGGACGAGGACGACGCCGGAGGGTTCGTGGACTTCGAGCAGGTGCACGTCGACGTCGAGCCGGCGGGCGAGCTTGTCCAGGTCGCGGCGGTTCACAGGGAACCTCCCTCGACCGGCTGCAGTGAGCACAGGACCACCTCGGCCTGGTGGCCGCGGGCCTGGGCGCGCTCGACGGCGCGTTCGGCGGCCTTGAGGGTCAGGAAGGTCCTGCGGCGGTAGTGGTCGCCGTCGAGCTTGACGACGACGACCAGGGCGCCGGACACGATGCCGAGCAGGTCGACGCAGTCGGTGCCCGGTGCGATGCTGGTCCCGTCGGCGGCTTGGTGGCGGTTCGACTTCTCGGCGGCGGTCCCTGTGGCGGGGGCCGCCGCCGTCGTGTTGTGGGTCATCAGGCGGCACCCCCCGCGTCTGCGGCCTCTTGAGCCTGCAGCCACGCCTCGACGTCGGCCGGGCGGTACAGCACGCGGCGGCCCACCTTGAACCCGCGGGGGCCGGTCCCGAGGTGCCGCCAGTAGCGAACGGTGGACTCGCCGGTCCGGGCGATGCGCGCGACGTCAGCAGTGGTCAGCAGAGTGTGAAGGGTGGGCGGGGGGAGTTCGGGTGCCGGCATGGGCTCTTCCTTCCGGTGAAGTCCTCGACGTGCTGGTTGGAAGAGTGGCCGATGTGGCTTGCTGCGTCAAGCCAACGCGACTAGCGTCACTGTTCTACTTAGGAAGGAGTTGAGATGCCGCGACAGAACGCACCCCGAACCGCTGGTGTGCACGACAGGCTCGTCGCCTGGATGAAGGCGGAGCGAGAGCAGCGGGGGTGGTCCTACGAAACGCTGGCCCAGCACATGACCGCGGTGGGGTGCCCCATCAACCAGTCCGCGATCTACAAGATCGAGAACGGTTCCCCTCGGCGCCGCATCGACGCGGAGGAGGTAGCTGCTCTTGCTGAGGTCTTCGATGTGTCGGTGGGGGAGTTGTTCGCGGGACCCGAGACACGGCTGCTCGCAGCGCGGTCGGCAAATCGCGCTGCAGCCGGCGCGATCGCCGAAGCACGCCGAGCGGTAGACGAGGCGTACGAGGCGAACCGGGGGGTCCTCGACCAGGCCGACAGTGGCGCAGCGGTTCCCGAGGGGAACAACTGGCGGAACGCGCTGGCGAGCTGCCTGGACCACGAACAAGCTCGACCCCGCCTGGCGGACGCGACAACTACGGACCACCTCGAACACCTGGTGCAGACCTGGGAGGCGCTGGTCCAGCTCATGCGGCCCGGGGCTGAGCAGGAGTCAGCGGACAACCGAGCGCGGCGCCGCGAGCGAGCATGAGCAGCGTCAGGCGGCGGCCGGACGGCGTCTGGCGTGCCCGCTACCGGGACGTCGCAGGCAAGGAGCACGCGCGGCACTTCGAGCGGAAGGTCGATGCGCAGCGCTGGCTCGATGAGGTGTCGGCCGCGGTGGTCACCGGCACCTACGTCGACCCGAAGACGGCACGGGTGAGCGTGGCCGAGTGGTGCACGACGTGGCGCAACGGGTACGCCGGCAACCGGGCCAGCACCGTCCGTCAGGCCGAGGTGCACCTGGCCCGGATCGTCGCCGAGTTCGGACCCATGCGCCTGGCGGACGTCCGGCCGTCGCACGTCAGGTCATGGCTGGCTCGTCTGCAGGCCGAGGGGCTGTCGGCCAGCTACGTCTACGCGCTGCACGGGCGGCTGGCGCAGGTCTTCTCCGACGCGGTGCACGACGGGATCGTGCCGCGGTCGCCGTGCTCGAGGCGGACGTCACCGAAGGCGGGGGAGCAGCGGGCCTACGTCGCCACCACGGAGCAGGTCTGGGCCCTGTACGAGGCGTTCCCCGAGCGTCAGCGCGTCGCGGTCCTGCTCGGGGGGATGGTGGGGCTGCGCACCGCGGAGGCGGTGGGGCTGCGGGTCTCGGATGTCGACTTCCTGCGCGGCGTCGTCACGCCGGCGGTGCAGGCCGGCGGGCTGCCGCTGAAGACGGAGTCCTCGAGGTGGCCGGTGCCGATCCCGCGCGAGCTCGTCGAGGACTTCCTGGCGCCGCACGTCGAGCGGTGGCCGGGGCAGACGCTGCTGACGAACGACCGCGGGGAGCCGCTGCCGACGTGGACGCTGGACCGTCTCGTCCGCCGGGCGCGCGGCCGGGTCGACGGCCTGCCCGAGGAGTTCCGCTTCCACGACCTGCGGCACTACTTCGCGTCGCTGCTCATCTCGCAGGGCCTGGACGTGAAGGTGGTGCAGCGGCGGGTCCGGCACGCCTCAGCGAAGACGACGCTGGACACCTACGCGCACCTGTGGCCGGACTCCGATGACACGACAAGGGCCGCCGTCGCGTCCGCGTTGTCCGCTCGTGCGGACTGGTTGCGGACTGGCGACGACGGCCCAGGGCGTCTACGCAGGTCAGAGGCCTAGCGGACCTCAGATGTCGTAGTAGAGCTCGAACTCGTGCGGGTGCGGGCGCAGCCGGATCGGGTCGACCTCGTTGGTGCGCTTGTAGTCGATCCACGTCTCGATGAGGTCGGACGTGAACACGCCGCCCTCGAGGAGGTACTCGTGGTCGGCCTCGAGCGCGTCCAGGACGGCGGGCAGCGAGTACGGGACCGTCTTGATGTTCGCGTGCTCCTCGGGCGGGAGCTCGTAGAGGTCCTTGTCGACCGGGTCGGCCGGCTCGATGCGGTTCTTGATGCCGTCCAGGCCGGCCATGAGCTGGGCCGCGAACGCCAGGTACGGGTTCGCCGACGGGTCCGGCACGCGGAACTCGATGCGCTTGGCCTTCGGGGAGTTCCCGGTGATCGGGATGCGGATGCAGGCCGAGCGGTTGCGGGCCGAGTAGACCAGGTTGACCGGCGCCTCGAACCCGGGGACCAGGCGGTGGAAGGAGTTCACCGTCGGGTTCGTGAACGCCAGCAGCGACGGCGCGTGGTGCAGCAGGCCGCCGATGTACCAGCGGGCCAGGTCGGACAGGCCGCCGTAGCCCTTCTCGTCGTAGAAGAGCGGCTCGCCGTCCTTCCACAGCGACTGGTGGCAGTGCATGCCGGAACCGTTGTCGCCGAACAGCGGCTTGGGCATGAAGGTCACGGTGTGACCGTTGCGCAGCGCCACGTTCTTGATGATGTACTTGAAGAGCAGCAGCTGGTCGCCGGCGTTCTTCAGGGTGTCGAACTTGTAGTTGATCTCGGCCTGGCCGGCGGTACCCACCTCGTGGTGCGCCCGCTCGACGGACAGCCCGGCCTTCTCCAGCTCCACGACCATCTCGTCGCGCAGGTCGGAGAAGTGGTCGATCGGGGCGACCGGGAAGTACCCGCCCTTGTAGCGGGTCTTGTACCCGAGGTTCCCGCCCTCCTCCTTGCGGCCCGTGTTCCACGCGGCCTCGATGGAGTCGATGTGGTAATAGGACTCGCGCTGGTTCGTCTCGAACCGCACGTCGTCGAAGATGTAGAACTCGGCCTCGGGACCGAAGAACACGGTGTCGGCGATGCCGGTCGTCTTCAGGTACGCCTCGGCCTTGGCCGCGATGTTGCGCGGGTCGCGGCTGTACGCCTCGTTCGTGAACGGGTCCACGATCGAGTGGTTGATGACGAGCGTCTTCTCCTTGCGGAACGGGTCGAGGAAGGCCGACGTCGGGTCCGCGATGAGCTTCATGTCCGATTCGTGGATGGCCTGGAAGCCGCGGATCGAGGATCCGTCGAACATCTGGCCCTCGGACAGCGCTTCGACGTCCACCGTGCCGGCGGGGACGGTGAAGTGCTGCATGACACCGGGCAGGTCGCAGAACCGGATGTCGACGAACTTCACGTCTTCGCGCGCGATGAAGTCGATGACCTCTTGGGCGTTGCTGAACATCCAACCTCCAGGAACGGAACCGGCCCGGGTGTCGAGCCGCCGCGGACGCGCCGACCGTAGAGGCGCGATGTTTCGCACCTGTTACGTCGGCGTTTCCGCAACCTTACCGACGTCCGGAAGTCGACGACAGGGCCCCCGGGGAGCCGGCTCCGGCTGCCCTGCGACGCGCCCCGTAGGCTGGCGTGGTGGCCGACCGGACGACGCGCAGGAGTCCCGACCCGGACCCGGCGGACCCGCCCGTCCAGCCACCGGGGGTGCGGCTCGGGCTGCCCGCCACCGGCTCTGGCTCGGTCGCCGGCTGGGGTCGGCGCGTCCTCGGCCTCGTCGTGGACTGGATCGTCGCGACCCTCGTCGCCCGCACCGTCCTGGACGGGCTCGGTCGCGACCTCGGGCCGCTGCTCGTCTTCTTCGTCATGCACCTGCTGCTCGTGTCCACGATCGGGATGAGCATCGGGCACGCCGTCACCGGGATCGCGGTGCGGCGCCTCGACGGCCGGCCCGTGGGCCCGGCGATGGGGGCGCTGCGGGCGCTGCTGCTGACGCTCGTGATCCCCGCCGTCGTGTTCGACGCCGACCGGCGGGGCCTGCACGACAAGGTGACCGGCGTGGTCGTCGTCCGGCGCTGACGCCCGTCCCGGCCCGCGCGGCCCGGTCGACGGCGCGGGGTGACCTCGTGCCCGAACCCGTGGCGAGTCGAGCCGGTGCGGGGCGCCGGGGGACCCGGGGACGCGAGGAAGGGCCCGGCCCGCCGGGTGGCGGGACCGGGCCCTCGTCGTCCTGCGGTGCGCCGTCAGCGCCCGCGCATCGCGCGGCGGTCGGGCCGGGCGCGCAGGGGGTCGATGCCCTGGGGGACCGGCGGGCGGATGCCGCCGAGGGCCTTGAGGCGCTTCTGCACGGCGGCGACCTCCTGCTTGGTCAGCTGGGGCTTGAGGCGCTGCACGCGCGAGGCCAGCTTGCGCAGCGGGACCTCGCCCTCCGCGCCGCCGTCACCGACGGTGAAGAGGTGGACGGGGACGTTCGGCACGACGCGGGCGACCTTGCGGCGCTCGGCCTCGAGCAGCTTGCGCACGCGCGAGGGCGGGCCGTCGCCGACGAGGACGACGCCACCGCGGCCCAGGGCCCGGAAGACCATGTCCTGCGTGCGGGCCTCGGCGGCCACCGGCTCCTGCTCGATCGTCCAGCCGCGGCGGATGGACGACAGCGCCGCCCCGGCCGCGCCCTTCTGGCCCTCGAGGTTCACGTACGCCGCGCGCTCGGCGCGGCGGCCGAGCACGAACGTGGCGGCCAGCACGCCCAGCAGCAGACCGAGGATCGTGAAGTAGATCGGGTGCCCGGCCAGCAGCCCGACGAGCAGGCCGAGCACGATCGGCCCCGCGAAGGCCAGCAGCAACCACCACCGGGTCGGCGGGTCGACCCGGACGGTCATGTCGTAGACCTGCTTCAGCTGACGGGTCCGCGCCCACCGCTTCTTCTTCGGCCCGGGTGCGGCCGCACCGCCGTCGCTGGATCCTCGTCGTGCCATGGCGGCAAGGATACGTGCCCGCGACGGACCCCGGGCCGGCCTCCCGTCAGCCCCGGGCGAGCAGGCTGGAGGCCTCCTGGGCGGCGGGGATCTCCCGGTCCAGGTGTGCGAGCTGCTCGGGGATCGCAACCCCGCGCTTGCGCATCGCCCCGGCCCACAGCCGTCCCGCGCGGTAGGAGGACCGCACGAGCGGACCGGCCATGACCCCGCTGAACCCCATCTCCTCGGCCGCGCGGGAGAACTCCACGAACGCCTCCGGCTTCACCCAGCGCTCGACCGGGTGGTGCCGCGGCGTCGGGCGCAGGTACTGGGTGATCGTGATGATGTCGCAGCCGGCGTCGTGCAGGTCCTGCAGCGCGGCCAGGACCTCCTCGTCGGTCTCGCCCATGCCGAGGATGAGGTTCGACTTCGTCACCAGACCCGCCTCGCGGCCGGCGGTGATGACGTCGAGGGAGCGCTGGTAGCGGAACGCCGGGCGGATGCTCTTGAAGATGCGCGGGACGGTCTCGACGTTGTGCGCGAACACCTCCGGCGCCGCGTCGAAGACCTGCTGCAGGAGCTCGGGGCGGGCGTTGAAGTCCGGGACGAGGATCTCCACCCCCGTGTGGAACTCCCCGTCGGAGTTCAGCGCGTGGGTCTGCCGGATCGTCTCGGCGTACAGCCACGCCCCGCCGTCGGCCAGGTCGTCGCGGGCGACGCCGGTGATCGTGGCGTAGCGCAGGCCCATCGTGCGGATGCTCTCGGCGACCCGGCGGGGCTCGTCGCGGTCCAGCGGGGACGGCTTGCCCGTGTCGATCTGGCAGAAGTCGCAGCGCCGGGTGCACTCGGAGCCACCGATGAGGAAGGTGGCCTCCCGGTCCTCCCAGCACTCGTAGATGTTGGGGCAGCCGGCCTCCTCGCACACCGTGTGCAGGCCACCGGACCTCACCAGCCCCTTGAGGTCCTTGTACTCCGGACCGGTGCGGGCCGTCGTGCGGATCCACGACGGCTTCCGCTCGATCGGCGTCTCGGCGTTGCGCGCCTCGAGGCGCAGCATCCGGCGTCCTTCCGGTGCGATCGTCACCGGGCCAGCCTACGTCGCGGTCCGCGGGCGGGGGGGACGGGGCGGTCGCCACCTCCCCGCGGGGGCACGTCACGGGGTCGCCGTCCAGCCGGCCGCGTCGACCCCGCCGGGCACGTCGGCAGTCGGGTCGTAGGGGGTGCGGGTCAGCCGGAAGCTCGCCAGGTCCAGGTGCGAGACCGACCCGTCGGCCGCCGGGACCGGGCGCAGGAGCTCCCCGGCGTAGTACTCGTCCAGCCCCCGCCAGGCGCCCGGCACGCCCTCGGCGCGGACGAACCGGGAGCCGCGCCCGCGCCCGCCGAGGCCGGCCAGCTCCAGGCCGTCCTGGGCACCGACCCGCGCGGCGCGCAGCGTCAGCGGCGCCGGACCCCAGTACCAGGGCCCCACGAGCGCGAGGACGTCGGCGGGCACGTCGCGCGGCACCCACGCCTGCGGGGCGTGCGGTTCGGCCTCGGCGAGGGTCTGCAGCAGCCGCCCGGCCAGGTCGCCGAACCCGGTCGTGGAGTTCGTCAGGGCCACGACGGCGTCGCCCGTCTCGACGTCGACCCGCAGCATCGCGACGAACCCGGGCATGGACCCCGAGTGCCCCGCGTAGCGGCGGCCGGCGACGTTCCACAGCTGCAGACCCAGGCCGTAACCGGCCGCCCACCCCGCGGCCCGCGCGTCGTCGACGCTCTGCGGTCGCCACATCTCCTCCACCGTGCTGCGGCGCAGCACCTGCGAGCGCCCGCCGATGACCCCGGCCCAGCGCGCCAGGTCCAGGACCGTCGACCAGACCTGACCCGCCGGGGCCATCGCGCCCGCGTCGTGCTCCGGCTCGGGCAGCACGACGTCGGCCCACGGGTGCACCGCCAGGCCGCGGGCGGCGGGGGAGACGGGGCGCATCGTCGTGCGGTCCATGCCCAGCGGTTCGAGGAACTGGGCGCGCAGGACGTCGCGCCACGTCGACCGCCGCACGCGGCCCACCAGCTCGCCGAGCACGCCGAAGCCGACGTTGGAGTAGTGGAAGCGCGTCCCGGGGCGGTGCCGCACGGCGCTCTCGCCGAGCAGCGGCACCAGGGCGTCCCAGTCCCCGCCGCTCGTGCGCTCCCACCACGGCCCGTCCGTCTCGGCCTGCACCCCGCCGGCCTGGCCCAGCAGCTGACCGACCGTGACGCGCCCCACCCCGTCGGCCAGCTCGGGCAGGTGCGCCCGCACGGGGTCCTCGAGGCCGACCAGCTCGTCCTCGACCGCGCGCAGGACGGCGGCCGCCACGAACGTCTTGGTGATCGACCCGATGCGGTACTGCGTGTCCGGGCCCGGCCGGCCCGCCCCGCCCGCCCCGCCGTCCAGCCCCGTCGTCCCCGCCCCACCGCTCCACACGAGCGCCCCGTCGCGCACGAGCCCGGCCGCGACCGAGGGCAACCGGGACGCGACCTGCTCGGCGGCGAGCAGGTGGTCGAGGCGGCGGTGGGTGCTCGGCAGCAGCGACTGCGGGTTCCCGCCCGAGACGCGGTGCGGGGCGGGGGAGCTGGGCGCCGTGGTCATGCCCCGACCCTGCCAGAGGCCGGACCGGCCCGGGGGGACAGGATGGCGGTGTGGACCTCCGCATCTTCACCGAGCCCCAGCAGGGGGCTTCCTACGAGACCCTGCGCCGGGTCGCCGTCACCGCCGAGGAGACGGGTTTCTCCGCCTTCTTCCGGTCCGACCACTACCTGACGATGGGCGGCGACGGGCTGCCCGGCCCGACCGACGCCTGGACGACGCTGGCCGGGCTGGCCCGCGACACGAGCACCATCCGCCTGGGCACGCTCGTCTCCTCCGCCACCTTCCGTCCCCCCGGGGTGCTCGCGATCCAGGTCGCCCAGGTCGACGAGATGTCCGGCGGCCGCGTCGAACTCGGTCTGGGCTCGGGCTGGTACGAGGAGGAGCACCGCGCCTACGGCATCCCCTTCCCGTCGCTGGCCGAGCGGTTCGACCGGTTCGAGGAGCAGCTCGCCGTGATCACCGGCCTGTGGGGCACACCGCCCGGCGAGACGTTCTCGCACCAGGGGCGGCACTACGCGCTCAGCGACTCCCCGGCGCTGCCCAAACCCGCGCAGGACCCGGTGCCGGTGGTCGTCGGCGGGTCGGCGAAGCGTCGGGGGGCGGCGATCGCGGCGCGGTACGCGCACGAGTTCAACGTCCCCTTCTCCTCGGCGGACGAGACCGCGCAGCGGTTCGAGAGGGTCCGGGCCGCGTGCTCGGCGATCGGCCGGGACCCGGGCACGATGACGTTCTCGGCGGCGCTGCTGCTCGTCTGCGGGCGCGACGAGGCCGAGTTCACCCGGCGCGCGCGGGCCATCGGCCGGGAACCGGCGGAGGTGCGGGAGAACGGCATCGCCGGGACGGTCCCCGAGGTCGTCGAGACCATCGGCCGGTACGCGCAGGCCGGCGTGGAGCGGCTGTACCTGCAGGTCATGGACCTGTCCGACCTGGACCACCTGGAGCTCGTCGCCGCGCGCCGGGGGCGACCCCGCCCACGCGTCCGCGCCGGAGCTCCTGCCCCCGGGGGGCCGGTCAGCCGGGCAGGTCGGCCGCCGGCAGCAGCTCGGTGACGACGTCGGCGGCCGCGAGGACGTCCACCCGGCGCCCCGCGCGGGCGCTCAGCGACGTCGCGCCCGCGTCGGGCAACCCGCACGGCACGATGCGGGAGAAGCCCAGCAGGTCGGTGTCGCAGTTCAGCGCGAACCCGTGCGTGGTCACGCCCCGGGCGACGCGGACGCCGATCGCGGCCAGCTTGTTCTCGGCCCGCCAGCCCGGCGCGAGCGGGGTGTCGGCCGCCCACACGCCCGTGCGGTCCTGCACCCGGTACCCCTGCACCCCGAACCGGGCCGCGACCGCGATGAGCAGCTCCTCGAGCCGGCGGACGTAGCCGACGACGTCGAGGGGACCGCGCAGCCGGACGACGGGGTACCCCACGAGCTGACCCGGTCCGTGCCAGGTGATCCGCCCCCCGCGGTCGACGTCGACGACCGGGGTCCCGTCGTCGGGACGCTCCCAGGAGTTCGTGCGCCGCCCGGCCGTGTAGACGGGTTCGTGCTCCAGGAGCAGCACCGTGTCCGGCGCCTCACCGGCGACGACCGCGGCGTGCAGCCGGCGCTGGGCCTCCCACGCCTCGGCGTACGGCACCCGGCGCTGCCCGAGCCCGTACCGCTCGACGTGCAGCTCCCCGCCGCCGGGCGCGGGACCTGCGGGACCGCTCGGGCGGTGCGGGTGCGCGGGAGCCTGCGTCACCCCGGCAGCCTACGTCGCGCGCACGACCCCCGGGCGAGCCCGTGGACCCGACGGGTGCGGTGCGTCCCCGGGAGGGCCTCCTGCTCGCGTGCCGCCCCCGGGGGACCTGCGCGGTCCGTGCCGGACGGGGGACCTAGCGGGGGAGCAGGCGCGGCTCGAGCCGGGTCTCGGTGACCCCGTCCCCGTCGCGGCGCACGACGTACGCACCCTTGCCGGCCACCTCGGTGACGGCCTCGACGAGGTCGGTGCCCGCGTAGACGAGGCCGACGCCGTCGTCGGTGCAGTGCGTCTCCCCGAGCACGCCGCGGCCGACGAGGTGGTGGACGAACGGCCGGCGGGCGGCCTCGGAGTCGTGGTGGACGCCGTTGCCGTACGGCAGCAGGCCCAGCCCGTCCGTCACCGGTCGCAGGTCCGGCCCGAAGGAGTCCGTCGTCCCGCCCCGGAACCAGCAGATCGAGCCGGCGCTGACGCCGCCGAGCACGACACCGGCCTCCCAGGCCGCCCGGAACGCCTCGTCGAGGCCGTGCACCCGCCACACGGCCAGCAGGTTCACGACCGAGCCACCGCCGACCCAGACGACGTCGGAGGCGAGGAGCTGCGCCGCGGGGTCGGCGACGCTGGGCAGGGGGAACAGGTCCAGGACGGTGGTCCGGAACCCCGCCCGGCTGCCCGCCGCGTGGACCTCCGCGGCCCACGTGCGCTGGTCGCCCCCGGCCGTGCCGAGGTAGGTCAGCCGCGGCGCCCGCCCGGCCGGGACCCGGGCCAGCTGCACGGCCAGGTGCGCCGTGCCCGCCCAGTCGACCCCGCCGAGCTCCCGCCGGGTCCAGCCGCCGGACGTGGCGACGATCGTCGGGCGTTCAGCCGGCACGGGCGGACCTGCTGCGCGCGAACGTCTTCGTCAGCACGGCGTCGGCCGCGCGCCGTCCGGAGACCAGCGCCCCCTGCAGCGAGGCGTTCTCGCGGTGGTCGCCGGCCACGAACACGCCGTCACCGACGTCGACCGGTCGCGACCCCTCGAACGGCGGCGCCACGACGGGCAGGGCGTGCGGGATGGAGTGCGCGGCGACCCGCGTCCACTCGGCGGTGTGCGCGCCGTACACGCGGGCCAGCTGCTCGCGCACGCGCTGCTCCATGTCGGAGCCGGTGTCGGCGCCCAGGACCTGGGCGCTGACGAGCGCGCGGTGCTCCGACCCCGGCTGCAGGTAGCCCGGGGCGACGGCGGAGACGACCGCGGTGTTGACGACCGGCCCGCGGCGGTCGCCGTCGAGGTGCAGCAGCTTGGCCCGCGACTGCGGCGCCGGCGAGGACGGGGCACCGAACCAGAACGTCGACAGCGCGCGGCTGCCCGGCACGTCCAGCGCGGGCACGAGGTGACCGGCGCTGTGGGCGTCCGTCGCCACGACGATGGCGTCGCAGTTGATGCCGCCGCCCGCCGTCTCGACGACGAGGGAGCGGGGGGCCAACCCGATGTGCCGCACCGTGACCCCCGTGGCGACCGACCCCGCGGGCAGCCCGGCGGCGAGCTGGTCGGGCACGGCCTGCATGCCGGCCGCCGGCAGCCCCGGCGTCCCGCGCAGGAAGGTGCGCACGAGCAGGTCGACGAACCGGCGCGAGGTGGTCCCGTCGACCTCGCCGAGCACCCCGGCCAGGAACGGCTCGAGCACCGCCCAGCGCAGCTCCCCGTGGACCTCGGCGGCGTCCAGCCCGTCCGACCAGCCCGAGTCCGGGTCCTTGAGGTCACCCGCGGAGGTCACCGCCAGCAGCCAGCGGGCGACGGCCGCCTTCTCCCGGGCCGACCCGAGCGGGAAGCGCAGCGCCTGCAGGACGGCCGTGGGGTGCCGGCGCGGGTCGCGCAGGGTGGCGACCCGGCCGCCGCGGTGCACGGCCACGCCCGCGTCGAACGGCTGCAGGTCCAGGGCGTCGAGGTCGAGGACCTTGCCGACCTCCGGGTACGCCGGGTTGAGCAGCTGGAAGCCGCGGTCGACGCGGAAGCTCCCGATCGTCTCCGACCGCACGCGGCCCCCGACCGTCTCGGCCGCCTCCACGACCAGGACGTCGACGCCGGCCGCGTGCAGGTGCCGCGCGCAGACGAGGCCGGCCAGGCCCGCGCCCACGACGACCACCTCCGCGGACGTGCGCACGGGGGTGGGCGGGTGGGTGGTCTCGAGGGAGGTGCCAGCGGTCACGAACCAGAGCGTATCGACCCTGTGGACAACCAGCGCGGCAGTCCCCGCGCGTGCGCCACCCTGTCCGGGTGACCCTCTCCGAACCCCTCACCGGGCCCCTCGGGCCGCGCACGCCCGCGTCCGGGCCGGGGCGGCAGTGGCGCCGGGAGGCGTTGTCCGCGCTCGGCGACGACCCGCGCCGCCGACCGCCCGTGGTCGACGGGTACGCCGTCGGCCGGCTCCTGGGGGCCGGCGGGTCCAGCGTCGTGTGGGCCGGGACCGGGACCGACGGGGTCGAACGTGCGCTGAAGGTGGTCTCCACGCCGGCGGGGGAGGCGGGGGACGGGGGCGGTGGTGAGGCCGGCCTGCTCGCCGAGCTGTCCCTCCTGCGCCGCGTTCGGCACCCGCGGGTCGTCGCGGTGCACGACATCTCGACCGACGGGCAGGGGCGGCCGGTGCTCGTGCTGGACCTCGCGGCGGGCGGCTCGCTCGCGGGTGTCCTGGCCCAGCGGCGGCGGTTGTCGGCGGGGGAGGTCAGCGGGCTGCTGCACGTCCTCGGACCGGCCCTGGAGGACCTGCACGCCGCCGGGGTCGTCCACGGTGACGTGGCCCCCGGCAACGTGCTGCTCGACGCGCGCGGGGAACCGCTGCTGGCCGACCTCGGCGTGTCCCGCGCGCTGGGCCGCCGGCACGGCAGCGTCCTGGGCACGCCCGGTTTCGCCGATCCGGCAGCCCTGGCCGGTGAGGGGGTCGGTGCGGCCTCCGACGTCTACGGCCTGGCCGCGCTGGCGTGGTGGGCCCTGACCGGTGAGGTGCCCCCGGCCGCCGGGGCCCTGGGGGCGCGGCAGGCGCACCGGCGCGCCGTGGCGGGGCTGCCGGCCGGTGGTGCCGCCGTCCTGTCGGCCCTGCGGGAGGGGTTGCACCGCAAGCCGTCCCGTCGACCGACTCCGGGTGAGCTCGCCACCGTCGTCACCGCGGCCGCGCGGCCGCGACCCGTGCGCGGTCTCGGCGTCCCCGGGACGGCGGCGCGCGCACCGCAGGGCCCCCCGCCGCCGCCGCCGGGCGTCACCCACCGGTTGGCCGGGGACGTCGCCGGTGCGGCGCAGGACCCCGAGGACGGCGGCACCGGTCGCCGGCGGCAGGCCGGTCCGGGCTCCCCGGCGGCACCGGGTGGGGGCCCGGCACCTGCGCGGCGCCGTGCGGCGCCCGGACGGGGCGCCACCCGGGTCCGCGGGGTCCGGAGCCGGCGGTCGCTGCTGGTCGCCGGCGCGCTGCCCGTGGTCGCCGGCGCCGCCCTGGTCCTGGCGCTGCACGACCCCACGACCCGGACGCCGGCCACCACCGCCGCACCGGCCGGCACCGCCGCGCCACCGGCCGGCTCGGCGCAGGCCCCGGCACTGGTCACCGACCCCGCGGCACCGTCCGAGCCGGGGGCGCCGGTGGGGCGCGAGGGGCTGGGCGAGGACGAGGTGCTGCGGGGGGACGATCCCCTCGCGGTGGTGACGGCGCTCGCCGACCGGCGCGCTGTCGCCCTGTCCTCGGGGGAGGCCGGGGCGCTGGAGGCCGTCGACGTCCCCGGGTCCGCGGCGCGGGCGGCCGACGAGGCCGTCCTCACCGACCTGACCGCGAGCGGCACGACCTTCGAGGCGCTGGCCTTCGACGTCCGGCAGGTCCGCGAGACGGCGCGGACCCCGGACCGGTGGGTCCTGGAGGCCGACGTCACGACCGCCGAGCACGTCGTCGTCTCCTCCACGGGAGCGCGCACGACCGTCCCGGCCGGGGACCCGCGCACGTCCCGCCTGACCCTCGAGCGCGTCGAGGGGGAGTGGCGGGTCAGCGCCGTCGGGTGACCCGCCGCCGGGTCAGGCCCGGGCGAGCCAGCCGGTGACGGCGGTGACGTCGGGGTGGCGGAACGTGAAACCGTGCTCCAGCAGGACCGACGGCACGACCCGCTGGCTGGCCAGGACCTGCCCGGCGAACTCGCCGAGGGCGAGCCTGAGCGCGAACGCCGGGGCGGGCACGAGCGAGGGGCGGTGCAGCGCCGCCCCGAGCGCCGTCGTCAGGGCCGTGTTCGTCGCCGGTTCGGGGCAGGTGAGGTTGGCCGGGCCCGAGACCGGCTGGGTGAGGAGGAACTCGAACGCCGCGAGCTCGTCCGGCATCGTGATGGGGCTCCACCACTGCCGGCCGTTGCCGAGCGGACCGCCGAGCCCCAGCCGGAAGAGCGTCAGGAGCTGGCCGAAGGCGCCGCCGACGGGGTTGGCGAGCAACCCGGTCCGGGCCAGCGCGACCCGGACCCCCGCCGCCGAGGCCGGTTCCGTGGCGCCCTCCCACTGCGCCACGACGTCGGCGAGGAAGTCCTCCCCGCGCGGGGAGTCCTCGGTGAGCACAGCCGAGCCGCCGTCGCCGTACGCACCGATCGCCGAGGCGTTGACGAGCACCTGCGGCGCCTCGTCGAGCCGGAGCAGGGCGCCGACCAGCGTGGAGGTCGAGTCCAGGCGCGAGGACAGGATCGTCCGCTTGTAGTCGTCGGTCCAGCGCTCGTCCCCGACACCGGCCCCCGAGAGGTTCACGGCCCCGTCGACGCGGCCCAGCGCGCGGGGGTCGAGCTCCCCGCGGGACGGGTCCCACGTCACCTCCTGCGGTTCGCGCGCCGGCCGGCGCACGAGGGTCAGGACCTCGTGGCCCGCCCCCCGCAGGTGCGCCACCAGGTGTTGACCGATGAGACCGCTGGCCCCGCTGACGACGATGCGCACGTGAACACTCCAAGGTGGTGGGGACGGGAACGGGGACAGCCCCGCCCCTGCTGCGGGGACGGGGCTGTCGGTGGGCGGGTCAGGACGAGCGGGTCAGAGCCCGAGCTCACCCTCGAACTCGCCGGCCTCGATGCGCTTCTTGACGGTCTGCAGGAAGCGCGCCGCGTCGGCCCCGTCGACGATCTGGTGGTCGTAGGACAGGGCGAGGTACATCATCGAGCGCACCGCGATCGTGTCCTGGCCGTCGGCGTCGGTGAGGACGACGGGACGCTTGACGATCGCGCCGGTGCCGAGGATGGCGACCTGCGGGGCGTTGAGGATCGGGGTGTCGAACAGGGCCCCGATGCTGCCGGTGTTGGTGATGGTGAACGTGCCGCCGGACAGGTCGTCCGGGGTGATCTTGCTGGCCCGCGTGCGGGCGGCCAGGTCCGAGATCTTGCGCGCCAGCCCACCGAGGTTCAGGTCGCCCGCGTCCTTGATGACGGGGGTGATGAGGCCCTTGGGGGTGTCCACGGCCATCGAGATGTTCTCGCTGCCGTGGTAGACGATGTTCTCGCCGTCGATGCTGGCGTTGAGCGAGGGGTGCTGCTTGAGCGCCTCGACCGCGGCCTTGACGAAGAACGGCAGGAACGTGAGCTTCGCGCCCTCGGTCGCGGCGAAGCCGTCCTTCGCCCGTGCCCGCAGCCGCGCCACCTTCGTGACGTCGACCTCGATGACGGTCGTCAGCTGCGCGGAGTTCTGCAGCGACTCCTTCATGCGCTGGGCGATGACCTTGCGCAGGCGCGACATCTTCTCGGTGGTCCCGCGCTTGGGCGAGACCTCCGCGGCCGGGGCCTTCGCGGTGGACCCGGACGACGCGGCCGGCTCCTGCGCGGGTGCCGGGGCCTGCTGCTGCGAGGCCTTGGCGGCCTCGGCCGCCTGGTCGGCGGCCTCCTGCACGTCCTGCTTGCGGATGCGGCCACCGACACCGGTCCCCTTCAGGGAGGACAGGTCGACCCCGAGGTCCTTGGCGAGCTTGCGCACGAGCGGCGTGACGTAGGTGCTGCCGCCGGTCGACTCCGCCGCGGCCGAGGCCTGCGGGGCGGGGGTCGACGGGGACTGCTGCGCGGGCTGCGAGGGCTGGGACGGCGCTGCGGCGGGCTCGGCGGAGGACCCGGACGACGGCTGGGTGGAGGACTCGGCCTGCTGCTCGGCGGAGGCGCGCTCCTGGACCTCGTCGGCCAGCGTCCCCTCCTGGGCCGAGGTGTCCTGCGCGGGAGCGTCCTGGGCGGGGCTGTCCTGGGGGGCGGGCGCGCTCTGCGCCGAGGCGTCACCGACGCGGGCCAGGTCGGCACCCACGTCGGCGGTCTCGTCCTCGCCCACGAGGATCTCCAGCAGCGTGCCGGCGACGGGGGAGGGGATCTCGGTGTCGACCTTGTCGGTGGACACCTCCAGCAGCGGCTCGTCGACCTCGACGCTGTCGCCGACGGCCTTGAGCCAGCGCGTGACGGTGCCCTCGGTGACGGACTCGCCCAGCGCCGGCATCTGCACGGCCTGACCGGACCCGGACCCGCCCGAGCTCGGTGCGGTCGCCGCGGCGGGCGGCTGCTCGGGGTCGGGCTCCTGCGCCGACTCCGGCGCGGACTGCGCGTCCTGCGTCGAGGGCGGGGTCGGCTCCTCCTCCTGCTGGGGGGCCGGGGCCGCGTCGTCGGAACCGCCGCCCTGCTCGGACTCCTCACCGATGCGGGCGAGGTCGGCACCCACCTCGGCGGTCTCGTCCTCGGGGACGAGGATCTCCAGCAGCGTGCCGGCGACGGGGGAGGGGATCTCGGTGTCGACCTTGTCGGTGGACACCTCCAGCAGCGGTTCGTCCACGGCGACGGTGTCGCCGACCTGCTTCAGCCACCGCGTGACGGTGCCCTCGGTCACGCTCTCACCGAGAGCGGGCATCTGCACCGAGTTCGACATCTGTTCGGTTCTCCTCACGGACGGTCTCCGGCGCCTGGGGGACGCCGCGGGTTCAGGGGGTCGGTCGGCTACGCGTGCGAGTGCAGGGGCTTGCCGGCCAGCGCGAGGAAGGCCTCGCCGACGGCCTCGTTCTGCGTCGGGTGCGTGTGGACGAGGTTCGCCACGTCCTGCGGGTAGGCCTCCCAGTTGACGATGAGCTGGGCCTCGCCGACCTGCTCGCTCATGCGCGACCCCACCATGTGGACGCCGACGACCGGACCGTCCTTCTGGCGCACCAGCTTCACGAAACCCGTGGTGCCGAGGATCTGGCTCTTGCCGTTGCCGCCGAGGTTGTACTCCAGGACGTCGACGTCGCCGTACTTCTCCCGCGCCTTGGCCTCGGTGAGGCCGACCGAGGCCACCTCCGGTTCGCAGTAGGTGACCTTGGGGATGCCCAGCTCGTCGATCGGCTGCGGGTCGAGCCCGGCGATGTCCTCGGCGACGAAGATGCCCTGGGCGAAGCCGCGGTGCGCCAGCTGCAGGCCGGGGACGATGTCGCCGACGGCGTAGACGCCCTCGACGTTGGTCCGCAGCCGTTCGTCGGTGAGGACGAACCCGCGGTCCATCGTGATGCCCTGCTCCTCGTAGCCGAGGCCGGCGGTGTTCGGGCCGCGGCCGACGGCGACGAGCATGAGGTCGGCCTCGAAGGTCTTGCCGTCCTCGAGCTTCACGACGACACCGCTGTCGGACTGCTCGACACCGGCGAAGCGGACGCCCAGCGAGAACGCGATGCCGCGCTTGCGGAAGGCCCGTTCGAGCGCCTTGCTCGCGGCCTCGTCCTCCAGGGGCACGAGGTGGGGCAGGGCCTCGACGATGGTGACTTCGGCGCCGAAGGAGCGCCACACGCTGGCGAACTCCACGCCGATGACGCCGCCGCCGAGGACCACGACGCGCTCGGGCACGGTGTCGAGGGCGAGCGCCTGCTCGCTCGTCATGACCCGGCCGCCGATCTCGAGGCCCGGCAGGCTGCGGGAGTACGACCCGGAGGCCAGGACGACGTGCTTGCCGACGTAACGGGTGCCGTCGACCTCGACGGTGTTCTTGGCGACCAGCTCGCCGGTGCCGGCCACGAGCTCGACCTTGCGGGACTTCACCAGACCCTGGAGGCCCTTGTGGAGGCGGGAGACGATCCCGTCCTTGTACTTGTTGACGCCCGCCATGTCGATGGAGTCGAGGCTGGCGCGCACGCCGAACGTCTCGGACTCGCGAGCGGTGTCCGCGACCTCGGCCGCGTGCAGGAGGGCCTTGGTGGGGATGCAGCCGCGGTGCAGGCAGGTCCCTCCCAGCAGGTCCTTCTCCACGAGGGCCACGGAGAGCCCGAGCTCGGCGGCGCGCAGGGCGGCGGCGTAGCCCCCACTGCCTCCCCCGAGGATGACGACGTCGTACTCCTGCCCGGCGGCACCTGCCACGAAATGCTCCTGAGGTCGGCTTGTGCTGGTGACTGCTCCGTCGCGATCCTCTCACCACGCCTCCGGCGGAGCGCGAGGGGGGCGCCGCGGTGCGTCCGCCGCGACGGGGTGGGCGTGGGACCTGACCCCGAACGCGCGGACGGCACCTCTCCCGGCAGGGGGGAGGTGCCGTCCGACCAGCTCGTGTCGGGGGGTGCCGAGCTCGGGTCCGGCTCGCTCAGCGCTCCTTCTCGGCGGTCCAGGACTCCTTGCGCTCGACCGTGCTCTCCTTGCGGGTCACGACCGACTCCTTGCGGGTGACCGTCGACTCCTTGCGGTCGGTGGAGCTCTCCTTGCGGGTGACCGTCGACTCCTTGCGGTCCGTGGAGCTCTCCTTGCGGTCGGTGGAGCTCTCCTTGCGCTGGGTGTCGTAGGAGCCCTTGAGGCCGGGGGCCGTCTTCGTCACCGTCAGGGTGGCGGAGGGGGCGGCGGAGGCCGAGGCCGCCGCACCGAGCCCGCCGCCGGCGATGACGGCGGCCGCGGTGAGGGAGAGGGCTGCCGTGCGGGCGAGGCGCTGCAGGGGACCGCGGGCGGCAGAGGTGGTCTGACGGGTGGACATGGTGCCTCCGTGACGTGTGCCCCGGTGCACACCGGGGAGTCTGGTTGAGAGAACCGGACCGGTCGGATGTGACGCCCCCGAACTAGGCCGTCACGGTGAGCATATAGGTAGTTGCTCATCGTGTGCGGAGCCCGAGGGGCGAGGATCACCCGTCTGGAGCAGTCGAGCCGTCGCGGCCCCAGGAAGGTGTGGTGAATCCCTTGCGGCACAATGCTTCGGGGTCCGGAAACGATCCCAGCCGATGACCGGTCCGGATCCCCCCGGTCCGTTCCCGGTCAACGGGCGCCCCCCTTTCGGGGGACCCCCCGACCTCCACCGGTCAGCGGCGGGCGTGGTCCTCCGCGAGCGCGACCAGGGTGCGCACCGCCACGCCGGTGCCGCCGCGGTGCGTGTAGCCCCACGGCTCACCCGTGGCGAACGCGGGACCGGCGATGTCCAGGTGCGCCCACGGGATCGGTGCACCGGCCGGGCCCGTGCCCACGAACTCGCGCAGGAACACCGCGGCGACGAGCATCCCGCCCGCCCGGTCACCGATGTTCGCCAGGTCGGCGACGGGCGAGTCGAGCGTGGCGCGCAGCTCCTCGGGCAGCGGCATCGGCCAGAACGACTCCCCGGCACGTCCGGCCGCCGCGAGCACGGCCGCCCGGAAGGTCTCGTCGTTGCCCATGACGCCCGAGACCCGGTTCCCCAGCGCGACCACCTGCGCCCCCGTGAGGGTGGCGACGTCGACGATCGCGTCGGGCTGCTCGTCCGAGGCCGCGACCAGGGCGTCTCCCAGCACGAGGCGACCCTCGGCGTCGGTGTTGAGCACCTCGACGGTCGTCCCACCGAACATCGTCAGGACGTCGGAGGGGCGGATCGCCGTGCCCGAGGGCATGTTCTCGGCCACGGCCAGCCAGCCGGTCACCTTCACCGGCAGGTCGAGCTCGGCGACGGCGCGGACGGCGGCGAGCACGGCGGCGGCCCCCGACATGTCGCTCTTCATCGTCTCCATGCCGGCCGCCGGCTTGATGGACAGACCGCCGGAGTCGAACGTGATGCCCTTGCCGACGAAGGCGAGGTGCCCCTTCGCCCGCGCCGGGGCGTGCTCCAGCACCACCAGGCGGGGCGGGCGGGCGGAGCCCTGGCCGACGCCGAGGATGCCGCCGTACCCGCCGGCCGCGAGCGCCTCCTCGTCCAGGACGCGCACGGCGAGCGACGTGCCGGCCGCCGCCTGCGCGGCGGCCTGCGCCAGGTCCTCGGGCGCGAGGTCGGCGGGGGCGGTGTTGATCAGGTCCCGGGCCGTGTGGACGGCGGTGGCGACCACGCCGGCGCGGTCGACGGCGGCGCGCAGCGCCTTGTCGCGGGGCTTGTCGACCAGGAGCGTCACCTCGGCGACCGGCTCGCGCGTCGCGGCGCGGTAGCGGGTGAAGGCGTACGCGCCCAGGGCCGCGCCCTCGGCGAGGGCCGCGGCGGTGACGGCGTCCGGCACGGGGAGGGCGAGGGCGACGCGGCGGTGCCCGGCGAGGGCGCGCACGGCCGCACCGGCGGCGCGGCGCAGCGCCTCGGCGTCGGGGTCGGCCCCCGTCCCGGCCAGGGCGACGAGCCTGGTGCCCAGCCCCGCGACACCCGGCACGAGGTGGACCTGACCGGCGGCGCCCGTCGCCCCCAGGGCCCCGGCGGCGTCGACGAGCGCCGAGCGGGTCGCGCGGGGCAGGTCCTCACCCCCCAGCAGGACGGGGGCGGCGGACTTCGCGCCCGCGGCGGCGGGGGTCAGCCCGAGCACCAGGGCGTCCACCGACACGCTCTTGACGGACTTGCTGCTGAGGAGGAGACGCGGCACCCGGGCACCTTAACGTGACCGCGTGCGCGCAGTCGGGGACGAGGGGGCCGGGACCGAGCAGGAGGTCCGGCCGGGGGTCCGGTGGCGGTCCGTCGTGCCCGCGGACGCCCCGGTGCTGTCGGACCTGTGCCGGCTGACGGGGGACAGCGGTGGCGACGCGAGCGGGCGCACGGCCTTCCCGGGCCTGCTCGGCGACGTCTACGCGACCCCGTACGCGCACGCCTACCGCGTCGAAGGGGTCTCCTTCGGCACGCTCGTCCTCGACGTGCAGGGGCCCGCCGGCTACCTCCTGGGCTGCCTCGACACCGCGCGCTTCGAGGCCTGGCGCGAGGAGCACTGGTGGCCCCCGCTGCGCCGGCGCTACCCGCGTCCGGAGGACGGGTACGTCGGCACCTACGACGAGCCGCTGCTGCGGACGGTCCACGAGGGCGTGCGGCCGGACCCGCTGTGGGCGCGGCGGCCCTCGCCCTTCCCCTCCCACCTGCACGTCGACCTGCTGCCCCGGCTGCAGGGGCGCGGGGTGGGCCGGTTGCTCGTCGAGAGGCTCTGCGCGCAGCTGGCCGCCGCGGGCTCGCCCGGGGTGCACCTCGGGGTCTCGGCCGCCAACCCCGGTGCGGTGGCGTTCTACCGCCGCACCGGGTTCACCGAGCTCGACCGCTCGCCCACCGGTCACACGTTCGGGCGGGTGCTCTCCTCGCCGGGACCGGCCTCGGGCTGAGGCTCGGCCTCGGCCTCGGCCTCGGCCTCGGCTTCGGCCTCGGCTTCGGGCTCGGCTTCGGGCTGAGGCTCGGGCTCGGCTTCGGGGAGCGGCGGCAGCTCGGCCTCGTCGGCCGCCGCCAGCGCCTGCGCCGCCCGCAGCACCCCCACCGCGGCCAGCGCGCCGGCCCCGCCGCCGCGGCCGGCCCCGAGCTCGAGCACGGGAGGCAGCTTGAGCCGCTCGGAGGCCAGCGCCTGCGCCGGCTCGGCCGTGGCCGCCCCGAGCCGCCACCACTTCTCCGCCCCCGGGACCCCGCGCGAGGCCAGCAGGGCCGCGGCGGTGCCGAGGCTGCCGTCGAGCAGCACCGGGGTGCGCCGCGCGGCCGAGCGCAGGAGGAACCCGACGGCCGCGGCGACGTCGGCGCTGCCCACGGCCTGCAGGACGGCGGTCGGGCGCGTGGCCAGCTTGCGGCCGCGGCGGACGGCGTCGCGCACCGCCGCGGTCTTGCGCATCCAGGCGTCGTCGTCGATCCCGCTGCCGCGCCCCACGACGTCGACGGCGCCCTTGCGCAGGCACACCGCCACCACCGTCGAGGCGACGGCCGTGGCGCCCACGCCCAGGTCGCCCAGCACCAGCAGGTCGACCCCGGCGTCGACCGCGGCGTCGGCCACCGCGGCCCCCGCGCGCACCGCGTCCTCGACCTCGGCCTCGGTGAGGGCGTCCTCGCGGGCGATGTCGCCCGAGGGGTGCAGCGCCCCGGCCAGCACGGACGCCGGGACGTCGACGGGCCCCCGCGCGCCCCAGTCCACCCCCACGGCGTGCACCTCGACCCGGGCGCCGACCTGCGCGGCGAGGGCGGCGACCGGCCCGCGCCCGGCGACGAGGTCCCGCACGGCCGAGGCGGTCCAGCCCGGCTCCAGGCGCGAGATGCCGCGCGCGGCCACGCCGTGGTCGCCGGCGAACACCACGAGGCGGACGCGGTCCAGCGGCACGGCCACGTCCCGGTCCTGCGTCCCGGCCAGCCAGCGGGCCAGCTCGTCCGCGCGGGAGGCCGGCAGCAGCGGCGCCACCCGGCGCGGGCGCGCCTCGGAGGTGTGCGGGGACCGCAGGCCCTCCGCGATCTCGCGCAGGTTCAACGGCCGCGGGCCGTCGGTCATCGGGACTCCTCGTGGTCGGGGCGGTGGTCGGGGCGGGACAGCACCGGTGGTGCCCCGGCATGCTCCCACCCGCCCACCCCCGTCAGGGCCCGCCCACCCGTCCGGCGGGTCGTCGTCCGGTGGTCGCGTCACGGCGCTCTTGTGGGGTGCGCACGCACCCGCCTACCGTGGTCGGGCCCGGACCGAGGACGGTCCCGGCGGGAGGTCGGGGATGACGTCGGGGGAGCTGTCCGGGGCGCGCGAGGACTGGCTGGCCCAGAGCGCGAGCGCCGCCGCGGGCACGCCCCTGCCGGGGGCTCGCGACCTCGTCTCCTCCTCCTGGTGGCGCGCCCGCCGCACCGGCCTCGACCCCGACCGGGTCGCACCCCCGGTCCTCACCGACCCCTCGGACCTGCGGGCACGGCGCGAGGCGCACCCCCTGGCCGCGGTCCTGCCGACGGCGCGGCGGCTGCTGCTGGCCGAGCCCCTGGGCGTGCCCGTGCTCATGGCCGTCAGCGACGCCGACGGGACGCTGCTGTGGGTGGAGGGCGATCCCGGTCTGCGCCGCTCGGCCGAGCGGATGGCCTTCACCGAGGGGGCCCGGTGGAGCGAGGACGTCGCCGGCACGAACGCCCCCGGCACCGCCCTGGCGCTGGGCCGGCCGGTCCGCGTGCGCCGGGGGGAGCACTACGCGACCGCCGTGTCCGGCTGGAGCTGCTCGGCCGCCCCCGTCCGCGACCCCTCGACCGGGCAGGTCCTCGGCGTCCTGGACCTCACCGGCGGGGACGACCTCGGCCGGGAGCGGGCGCTGGAGTTCGTCCGCGCCGCCGTCGGGGCCGTGGAGGCCGAGCTGCGGGTCGTGGCCCTGCGCCACCGCCTCGCCCCCGGTGCCCGCACCGCCACCGCTGCCCTCGCGCCCGCCGCGCCCCGCCTCACCGTGCTCGGGCCGGTGCCGGCGCTCGCAGCCGGTGGGCACGCGCGGCCGCTGTCGTGGCGGCACAGCGAGGTGCTGCTCCTCCTGGCGCTCGCCCCGGGGCCGGGGCTGTCCGCCGCCCAGCTCGCGGCCGAGCTCGACGAGCGCGACCTGGCCCCGGTCTCGGTGCGGGCCGAGGTGCACCGCCTGCGGGCCGTCCTGCGCGAGCGCACCCGCGGCGGGCTGGACCTGTCCCCGGCGCCCTACCGGCTTCTCGGCGACCTGCGCTGCGACGCCCTCGACGTGCGGGCGGCCCTGCGCGAGGGCCGGCTGCGGGAGGCCGTCGGAGGCTGGACCGGGGACCTGCTGCCCGGTTCCGACGCCCCCGGGGTGCGCGACCTGCGCGAGGAGCTGCTCCTGGAGCTGCGCACGGCCGTCCTGGAGGGGGACGACGACCTGGCCCTGCTGGAGTTCTCCCGCACCGGGGCCGGGCGCCGGGACGTCGTCGTCGCCCGGGACCTGGTGGCCCGGCTCGGCCCGGGGGACCCCGGCCGCGCCGAGGCGGTCGCCCGCTGGGAGCGGTTGCGGGGCTGAGCGCGGGGCCTCGCGCGACGGGCGTGCAACGGTGGTGCAACGCGGGCGGGTGCAGGGTGGGGCCACGGCGACGGAGCAGTCGCCGTCCCCTCACCGCGGAGGTCTGCCATGACGGTCTACGAGGCACCCGGACGCGCCGGGAGCGTCGTCGAGTACGCCGACCGGTACGACCACTGGATCGGCGGTGAACGCGTACCGCCCGCCGAGGGGCAGTACTTCGAGAACCCCAGCCCCGTCACGGGGCAGACCTTCACCGAGGTCGCCCGCGGCACGGCCGCCGACGTCGAACGCGCCCTGGACGCCGCGCACGCCGCGGCCCCGGCCTGGGGCCGCACGTCCGTCGCCGAGCGCGCCCTCGTCCTGAACCGCATCGCCGACCGCGTCGAGGCCAACCTCGAGAAGCTCGCCGTCGCCGAGACCTGGGACAACGGCAAACCCGTCCGCGAGTGCCTCGCGGCCGACCTGCCCCTCGTCGTGGACCACCTGCGCTACTTCGCCGGGGTCGTCCGCGCCCAGGAGGGCGGGATCTCCCAGATCGACGACGACACCGTCGCCTACCACTTCCACGAACCCCTCGGCGTCGTCGGGCAGATCATCCCGTGGAACTTCCCGCTGCTCATGGCGATCTGGAAGCTCGCCCCGGCGCTCGCGGCCGGCAACGCCGTCGTCCTCAAGCCGGCCGAGCAGACACCCGCCTCGATCATGCTGCTGATGGACCTCATCGGGGACCTGCTGCCCCCGGGGGTCGTCAACGTCGTCAACGGGTTCGGTGCCGAGGCCGGCAAACCCCTGGCCGCCAACCCGCGCATCCGCAAGATCGCCTTCACCGGTGAGACGACGACCGGCCGGCTGATCATGCAGTACGCCAGCCAGAACCTCATCCCGGTGACGCTGGAGCTCGGGGGCAAGAGCCCCAACGTGTTCTTCGACGACGTCGCCGCCGCCCGTGACGACTTCTACGACAAGGCCCTCGAGGGGTTCACGATGTTCGCCCTCAACCAGGGCGAGGTGTGCACGTGCCCGTCCCGGGCCCTCATCCAGAGCGGCGTCTACGACACGTTCCTGGGCGACGCCCTCGACCGGACGAAGGCCGTCAAGCAGGGGAACCCCCTGGACACCGAGACGATGATCGGGGCGCAGGCGAGCAACGACCAGCTCGAGAAGATCCTGTCCTACATCGACATCGGGAAGAAGGAGGGCGCGAAGCTGCTGACGGGCGGGGAGCGCGCCGACCTCGGCGGGGAGCTGTCCGGCGGGTACTACGTGAACCCCACCGTGTTCGAGGGCGACAACTCGATGCGGATCTTCCAGGAGGAGATCTTCGGGCCCGTCGTCTCGGTCACCCGGTTCGACCACCCGGACGACGCGCTGAAGATCGCCAACGACACGCTCTACGGCCTCGGGGCCGGGGTGTGGTCGCGGGACATCCACCTCGCCTACCGGATGGGCCGCGGCATCCAGGCCGGGCGGGTGTGGACGAACAACTACCACTCCTACCCCGCGCACGCGGCGTTCGGTGGCTACAAGAGCTCGGGCATCGGCCGCGAGAACCACGCCATGATGCTCGACCACTACCAGCAGACGAAGAACCTGCTCGTCAGCTACTCGACGTCCAAGCTCGGCTTCTTCTGAGGTGGCCGTCGGTCTGACCCCGGAGGCCGCGGCCGAGCTCCGCAGCCTCCGGGCCCGCCACGGGGACCTCATGTTCCACCAGTCCGGGGGGTGCTGCGACGGCAGTTCCCCCATGTGCTTCGCGGACGGCGACTTCGTCCTCTCGGACGCGGACGAGTTCCTCGGCGACGTCGAGGTCCCACCGGTCGACGGCGAGGACGGACGCACCGAGGGGTTCACGGTGGGGGTGTGGATGTCGAAGGAGCAGCACCGGGTGTGGGCGCACACGGAACTGACCATCGACCTCGTGCCCGGCCGGGGGGCGGGGTTCTCCCTCGAGGCGCCCGACGGGGTCCGGTTCCTCGTCCGGTCCGACCTCTGCCGCACCTGAACCCCGGTCGGGGTGCGGATCGCCACGCGGGTCCTCGACGCGGTCCGTGCGCCCGCCCGCACCGGCGAGCCCGACCGTCTCGCGGAGTGAGACGCGCGTCCCGCGAGTTGGACCCTCCGCAGGTGCGGCGTAAGCTGCCGGAACACCCGGGAGCGACGACGGCGACCCCGGTGCGCACCGGGTGTCGACCGCCCGGCCAGGAGGACCCCTGGGGGCCCGTCCCGTCCCGCGATGCCCCGAAGGTTCCCCATGTCCGGTCAGACCCGCACGACCGCACCCCTCGCGCCGCCCACCAACCCCGTCGGCAAGGTCGCCGCCGCCAGCCTCATCGGCACGACGATCGAGTTCTACGACTTCTACGTCTACGCGACCGCCGCCGTGCTGGTGTTCCCCGCGCTGTTCTTCCCCTCCGACAACGACACCGCGGCGACGCTGGCGTCGCTGGCGACCTTCGCCATCGCGTTCGTCGCCCGGCCCGTCGGGTCGGTGTTCTTCGGGCACTTCGGGGACCGCGTGGGCCGCAAGACGACCCTCGTGGCCGCCCTGCTCGTCATGGGCATCTCGACCGTCCTCATCGGGGTGCTGCCCACGCACGCCTCCGCGGGCAACCTCGCCCCGGCGCTGCTGTGCGTCCTGCGCTTCGGGCAGGGTTTCGGCCTCGGCGGGGAGTGGGGCGGCGCGGCGCTGCTCGCGACGGAGAACGCCCCGCCGAACCGGCGCGCCCTGTACGGGATGTTCCCTCAGCTCGGTGCGCCGTTCGGCTTCGTCCTGGCCAACACCCTGTTCATCCTGCTCGCGACGCAGATGGACGACGCGACCTTCCAGTCGTGGGGGTGGCGGGTGCCGTTCCTGCTGAGCTCCCTGCTCGTGGTCCTCGGGTTGTGGATCCGGCTGAGCCTGGCCGAGACCCCGGTGTTCGCCAAGGCCCTCGCCGAGGAGCGCCGCGTGCGTGTCCCGGTGGCCGAGACGTTCCGCCGCAGCGGCAAGGTCGTCGTCCTCGGGGCGTTCTCGGTCATGCTGACCTACACGCTCTTCTACCTCACGACCACGTGGTCGCTGAGCTACGGCACCACCGCGCTGGACTACTCGCGCCAGCAGTTCCTGCTCATGCTGTGCGTCGCCGTCCTCTTCATGGCCGCCGCGACGCCGCTGTCGGGCTGGCTGTCGGACCGCTTCGGGCGCCGGCCGGTGCTGGCGACCGCGATGGTCGGCGGGGCCGTCGTCGGCCTGCTCACCGGGCCGCTGCTGGGTTCGGGGCGGACCGGGCTCGTCATGGTGTGGCTGTGCGCCGGGCTGTTCTTCATGGGCCTCGTCTTCGGGCCCATCGGGGCCTACCTGCCCGAGCTCTTCCCGACGACCGTGCGGTACACGGGCGCCTCGCTGGCGTTCAACTCCGGGTCGATCCTCGGGGCCTCGCTGGCGCCCTACACCGCCGTCCGGCTGGCCGCGGCGCACGACGTCAGCTGGGTGGGGTACTACCTCGCCGGGACGGCCGTCGTGAGCCTCGTCTCACTGGCCCTGCTGCGCGAGACCCGCACCTCGTCCCTGGAGTGACCCCCGTTAGGGTGCTGGCGTGGCGGCGAGCGGACGCGTGTACAAGACCCTCTACCGGCACGTGCTCACCCGCGTCGACGCCGAGGTCGCCCACCGCTGGGCCTTCGCCGGGATGCGGCTCGCCAGTCGCGTCCCGGTCGCCTCGGACGTGCTGCGCCGCAGCTTCGCCGCCGACGACGACCGGCTGCGGGTGCGGGTCCTCGGCCTGGACTTCCCGACCCCGCTGGGGCTCGCGGCCGGGTTCGACAAGAACGCCACGGGGCTGACCTCGCTGGGGAACTTCGGGTTCTCCTGCGTCGAGGTCGGCACCGTCACGGCGCTGCCGCAGCCGGGGAACCCCAAGCCCCGGCTGCACCGGCTCGTCGCCGACCGCGCCGTCGTCAACCGCATGGGGTTCAACAACGACGGCGCCGAGGTCGTCGCGAAGCGGCTGCGGCAGTACCGCGCCGTCCCGCCCGCGCACCCCGTCGTCGTCGGGGTGAACATCGGCAAGAGCAAGGTCGTGGGGGAGACCGGCGCCGCCGCCGACTACGCCACCTCCGCCCGCCTCCTCGCGCCCTACGCGGACTACCTCGTCGTCAACGTCTCCTCCCCGAACACCCCCGGACTGCGCGACCTGCAGGCCGTCGAGAAGCTGCGCCCGGTCCTCGCCGCCGTGCGCGAGGCCGCCGACGGCGCGGCCCACCGGCACGTCCCGCTCCTGGTCAAGATCGCCCCGGACCTGTCCGACGCGGACGTCGACGCCGTCGCCGACCTGGCCCTGGAACTGGGCCTGGACGGCATCGTCGCCACGAACACGACGACCGCTCGCGCGGGGCTGCGGACCCCGCCCGAGGTCGTCGAGGCGGCCGGGGGCGGCGGGCTGTCCGGGGCGCCGCTCAAGGCGCGGTCGCTGGAGGTGCTGCGCCGGCTCGCCGCGCGGACCCGCGGCTCGCTCGTCCTCGTCGGGGTCGGGGGGCTCGAGACGGCCGACGACGTCGCCGAACGCCTCGACGCCGGGGCCTCCCTCGTCCAGGCGTACACGGCGTTCGTCTACGAGGGCCCGGGCTGGGCGCGCCGCGTCCTCGAGCAGCTCGCGGCGAGCCGGACGCGGCGCGAGAGCGACCGCTAGTCCCGAGTTGTGCGGTCGTTCCGCGCGGGTGACGCTTCGACGGTTGCCCCAGCGAAACCCCGACCGAGGAGACCCGTGACCGACACGGCCCGGCGCCCCGCCACCGACGACTCCGAGGCGCCCGACCCCAACCGCTGGCGCGCCCTCGCGGTGTGCCTGGTGGTGGGGTTCATGACGTTGCTCGACGTCTCCATCGTCAACGTCGCCCTGCCCTCCATCGAGTCCTCCCTCGGGGCGGGCTCCTCGCAGGTGCAGTGGATCGTCGCCGGGTACGCCCTGGCGTTCGGGCTCGTCCTCGTCCCGTCCGGACGCATCGGCGACCTCTCCTCGCGCCGGCTCATGTTCGTGCTCGGGCTGTCGGGTTTCGTGCTCACCAGCGCAGCCGCCGGGGCCGTGCAGTCGGCCACCGCACTGGCCGTCGTCCGGCTCGCGCAGGGCATCAGCGCCGGCCTGGTGAACCCGCAGGTCCTCGCGCTCATCCAGCAGCTGTTCAGCGGCGCCGAGCGGGCTCGGGCCTTCGGGGCCTTCGGCACGACCGTCGGCTTGTCGACCGCCGTCGGTCCCCTCCTGGGAGGCGCCATCCTGGCGGTCTTCGGCGAGCAGGAGGGCTGGCGCGGGGTGTTCCTCGTCAACGTCCCCATCGGGCTCGTCCTCATCCCGCTGGCGTGGAGGTGGTTGCCCGGCAGGGACCCGGACCGTGCGCGGGGCACGCTGCACCTGGACGTCCCCGGGCTGTTGCTGCTGGCCGCGGCCACCGTCCTGGGCATGCTCCCGTTCGTCCTGACCACCGGGCAGGGGGACTCCGCGGCGCGCTGGTGGTTCCTGCTGCCGGCCGCGGTGCTGCTCGCCGCCTTCGTCGCCTGGGAGCGCCGGCAGGGTCGGCGCGGTCGTGGACCCGTCGTGGACGGTGAGCTGGTGCGGACCCGGTCCTACCGCAACGGCGCCCTCGTCGGCATCGCCTACTTCGCCGGGTTCACCGGCATCTTCCTCGTCGTGACGTTGTACCTGCAGTCCGGGCTCGGTCTGGCCCCCTGGCAGGCCGGGCTCGTGCAGACGCCCTTCGCCGTGCTGTCGGCGCTGTTCGCCCAGATCGGTGGTCGCCAGGTCGCCGCCCGCGGCCGCAAGGTCGTCGTCCTCGGTCTCGTCGTCGTCGCGGCCGGTCTGCTGGCGGCCGACCTCGCCGCCGCCGCCGTGCAGGGGACGTCGGGGGCCGTCGCGCTGGCGGCGTGCCTGGCCGTCGCGGGGGCCGGTTCCGGCCTCGTCATCTCCCCGAACCAGACCCTCGCCCTGGCCGACGTCCCGCCGCGCGTGGCGGGGGTGGCCGGCGGGGTGCTGCAGACGGGGCAGCGCGTCGGGTCGGCCGTCGGCGTGGCCGCCACGACCTCGATCTTCTTCTCCACCGTCGTCGGCGCCGGGCTCGGTGGCCGGGCGGAGCAGGCCGGCGCCGGTCAGGGCACACCGCCGCAGGTGCAGGACGTGTTCGGGCAGGCGCTCTCCGACGGGCTGCGGGTCTCGATCGCCCTCGTCCTGCTCGCCCTCGTGGTCGCCGTCGTGGACCTCCTGCGCCGGGAGCACGGCGACGAGGAGCACCCCCGCGGGCACCACGGCGCGCACGACGCCTCGGTGGCCAAGCACCGCGCCGGGTAGCCGGGAGGCCGGGTAGCGTCGACCCGTGAGAGCGACGCAGTGGACGTGGACCTACGAGGACGCCGAGGGCCGGGCCGTCGCGCAGGAGAGCGCGGTCTTCCCGACGCAGGCCGACGCCGAGGTGTGGATCGGGGAGACGTGGCGCGGGCTGCGCGCGCAGGGTGTCGAGAACGCCCACCTGTGGGCCGACGGCGCGAAGGTGTACGGACCGCTCTCGCTGCGCCCCGCCGACTGACCCCCCGGGGTGCGGACCGCCGACGCAGCCGGCTCACCGGCTGAGTCGGCGGCGTGCAGGAGCCCACCCCCGGGGGACCGGGCGACGCGTCAGGAGGGACGTTCGGTGGGGGAGGTCGCGGCGGTGCGGGCCGGGTCGCGCTCCACGACGTCGCCGAGGACGGCGTCGATGCGCTGCAGCAGCTCCTCGGGGATCCGCACCCCGGACGCCTTGACGTTCTCGTGCACCTGCTCGGGACGGGAGGCGCCGATGATCGCCGACGCGACGTTGTCGTTCTGCAGCACCCACGCCACGGCGAGCTGGGCCATCGACAGCTCCAGCTCCCGCGCGACGGACTTCAGCTCCTGGACCCGCGACAGCACGTCGTCGCGCATCCAGCGGCTGATCATCTGCTTGCCGCCCTTCTCGTCGGTGGCGCGGCTGCCCTCCGGCGGCGCACCGCCCGGGGTGTACTTGCCGGTCAGCACGCCCTGGGCGACGGGGGAGAAGACGACCTGCGAGACGCCGAGCTCGCGAGAGGTCGGCACGACCTCCGGCTCGATGACTCGGTAGAGCGCGGAGTACTGCGGCTGGTTGGAGATGAGCTGGAACCCCAGCTCGTCGGCCAGCTCGTGGCCCTGCCGCAGCTGGTCGGCGGTCCACTCGCTGACGCCGACGTAGAGCGCCTTGCCCGCGCGCACGACGTCCGCGAACGCCTGCATCGTCTCCTCGACCGGCGTCGAGACGTCCCAGCGGTGGGCCTGGTAGACGTCGACGTGGTCGGTGCCGAGCCGGCGCAGCGAGCCGTCGATCGACTCCAGGACGTGCTTGCGCGACAGACCGGAGTCGTTGTGCCCCTTGGGGCCGGTGGGGAAGTAGACCTTGGTGAGGATCTCCAGGCTCTCGCGGCGCTGACCCTTCAGCGCCGTGCCGAGGACCGTCTCGGCGGCCGTGTTGGCGTAGACGTCGGCGGTGTCGAACGTCGAGATGCCCGCGTCGAGGGCGGCGTGCACGCACGCGACCGCCGCCTCGTTCTCGACCTGCGAACCGTGGGTGAGCCAGTTGCCGTAGGTGATCTCGGAGACTTTCAGACCACTGCGACCGAGGTGTCGGAACTCCATGGCCGCGAACCTAGTCCCACGGCACGCGGGGGGCGAGGGTCGGGGGCCGCGTTCAGACGGCCAACGCCTCCGGGGCACGGCGGTCGACGGTCGTGGACCGGGCGGCGAGCAGCACCCGCGTCGCCCCGGCCGCGGTCAGGGCCGCTCCGAGCAGGTGCAGGACGACGGCCAGACCGGGCAGGCCGTCGAGGCTCTGGTAGGTGCCGAGCGCGGCCTGCGCGACGAACAGCACGAGCAGGACCGTGGCGCGGCGGCGGACGAGGTCGTCGCCGGCGCGCCGGGCCACCACGACGACCGCGGCGGCGAGGACGAGGGCGGCCACGGCGAAGACCCCGTGGACGACGGTCACCGTCGCCCAGTGCAGGGGGATCCGGTGGATCTCGGCGCTGTCCCCGGGGTGCGGACCCGCACCGGTGACCACCGTCCCGACGACGACCACGACCCCGGTGACGACGACGAGCCAGCGCGCGAGCCGGCGGGTGCTCCCGGCGGGGGCCGGGACGAGGGCGCGGTGGGCGATGTCGTAGCTGACCGTGGTCGAGACGAGCAGCGCGATGGCGGCGAGGAAGTGCCCGGCCACCACGTAGGGGTTCAGGCCCGTCAGGACGGTGATGCCGCCGACGACCGCGTTGAGCAGGACGCCGACGAACTGGCCCCAGGCGGAGAACAGCAGCGCGCGGTGGCGCGGCCGCTGCAGCAGGCAGGCGATGATCACGGCGCCGACCGCGACGCAGATGACCGTGGTCAGCAGCCGGTTGCCGAACTCGATCGCGCCGTGCAGACCGGTGGCGGCCGTCGCGGAGGTGAAGGAGTCGTCGGTGCAGCGCGGCCACGTCGGGCAGCCGAGCCCGGAACCGGTGACGCGGACGATGCCGCCGGTGACGATGATGAGGACGGCGACGGCGACGGCGATCGTCGTCGTCCAGCGGACGGCGCGCGAGTGGGTCGTGGGTGCGGGGCTCACGGCACGGGCTCAGGCGGGGTGGGCGCCGCGGGCCACCATCGGGACCGGGCGGCGCATGCGACGGATCTGCAGGGCGCGGGTCACCCCGTAGGAGACCAGGCCGCGCTCGGGCTCGTCGAACTTCGCGGCGACGGCGCGCTTGACCCTGCGGCCCAGCAGGACGCTGTCGACGACGACGATCGCGAGCATCGCGTAGATCAGCAGGGTGGTGCCGAGCACGAGCGTCGTGGACCCCAGCGGGGTGGCGACCATCGACAGGACCAGCGAGATCCCCGCGATGATGAGGAAGTACTCGCCCACGTTGCGGCGGGCGTCGACGACGTCGCGGACGAAGCGCTTCTGCGGGCCGCGGTCGCGGACCGGCAGGTAGCGCTCGTCGCCGGTCAGCAGGGCGGCCTGCATCTTGGCGCGCTGCTCGCGCTGGACCTCGCGGCTCGCCTTCTGGGCCGCCTTGCGGTCGGTCGGCACGAGCGGGCGCTGGTTGCGGGCCTGCGCCTCGCTGCGCCTGGGGGTCGGGCGGCCCTTGCCGCCGACCTTCGTCAGCTCGACGGCGGGACGATGCTCCACCGCGGGGGCCGTCTTGTCCTTCGAGCGTCCGAACACAGGTGAAGGGTACGTCACCGGGAACGGCCCGGACCCGGATGTGTAGCGTCGCCGGGGTGAGCGATCCCACGGCCCCCGCCGGCCAGTCCACCGCCGCGTCCGCCCCCGTCCCCGCCGACCGGACGGGCCGCCTGCGCGCCGCCTCGGCCGCCCAGGACGCCGCGACCCGGGCGGACCTGGAGGCGCTGGTCCGCGTGCCGAGCGTGTCCGCCCGCGCCTTCGACGCCGCCCACGTGCACACCAGCGCCGCCGCCGTCGCCGAGCTCCTGCGCGGAGCCGGGGTGCCGCGGGTGGACGTCGTCACGGCGCGCGCCGCCGGGGCCGGTCCGGGTGGGGGCGACCTCGAGTCCCACCCCGCGGTCATCGCCCACCGCCCCGCCCCGGCCGGGGCGCCGACCGTCCTGCTCTACGCCCACCACGACGTGCAGCCGCCCGGCCGGGACGCCGACTGGTCCAGCCCGCCGTTCGAGCCGGTCGAGCGCGGCGGCCGCCTCTACGGCCGCGGTGCCGCGGACGACAAGGCCGGGGTCATGGCCCACGTGCACGCGCTGCGGACGCTGCTGCCGACGTGGGGGCCGGACGAGGGCGTCGGGGTGACGGTCTTCGTCGAGGGCGAGGAGGAGATCGGCTCCCCGACCTTCGCCGCCTTCCTCGACCAGCACCGGCAGGCCCTGGCGGCCGACGTCATCGTCGTGGCGGACTCGGGCAACTGGCGGGTGGGCGTCCCGGCGATCACGACGACGCTGCGCGGCCTGGTCGACTGCGACGTGACCGTGGACGTCCTCTCCCACGCCGTGCACTCGGGGGTCAACGGCGGCCCGGTGCTGGACGCGCTCACGTGCCTGGCGCGGCTGCTGGCGACCCTGCACGACGAGAACGGGGACGTCGCCGTCGACGGCCTGCACGCCTCCGCCGCGCCCGTCGTCGACCTCGACGAGGCCACCTTCCGCGCCGACGCCGGGGTGCTGCCGGAGGTCCGGCTCGCGGGGACGGGCACGGTGGCCGACCGCCTGTGGACCAAGCCGGCCATCGCCGTCATCGGGCTGGACGCCACGCCCGTGGACCGGGCGAGCAACACCCTCGTCCCCTCGGCCCGCGCCAAGGTCAGCATGCGGATCGCCCCGGGCCAGGACCCCTCGGTGGCCGCGACGGCGCTGCGCCGGCACCTGCTGGCCAACGCCCCGTTCGGCGCGCGCGTGCGCGTCGAGGACGGCGAGGAGGGCCAGGCGTTCTCCGCCGACACCTCCGTGCCGGCGCACGCGGTCGCCCGGGAGGCGTTCGCGGCCGCCTTCGGCGTCCCCGCCGTCGAGATGGGCATGGGCGGGTCGATCCCCTTCATCGCCGACCTGTCGGCGGTCTACCCGCAGGCCGCGATCCTCGTGACGGGCGTGGAGGACCCGGACTCGCGCGCCCACGGCGCCGACGAGTCCCTGCACCTGGGGGACTTCGCGAAGGTCTGCCTCGGCGAGGTCCTGCTGCTCGACGGGTTGAGCGCCCGGCGGGCGTAGCCTGGTCGGGTCCGACCGTCGGGAACGGGGTGGTCGGGAACACGGCGACCGCCCCGGCGGTTGCCACCACCGACAGCCCGCCGCGAGCGCTACCGGAGACGATGCTCATGACCACCACCAGCGACACCACCGCGACGACGACCGCCGACGCGGTGGCGACCCACGGGGTCCTGCTGACCGACGTGGCCGCGACCAAGGTGCGCACCCTGCTCGAGCAGGAGGGCCGCGACGACCTGCGGCTGCGCATCGCCGTGCAGCCCGGCGGCTGCTCCGGCCTCATCTACCAGCTCTACTTCGACGAGCGGAACCTCGACGGGGACGCCGTGCGCGACTTCGACGGGGTCGAGGTCGTGGTGGACAAGATGAGCGGTCCCTACCTCGACGGCGCGACGATCGACTTCGCCGACACCATCGAGAAGCAGGGGTTCACCATCGACAACCCCAACGCCGGGAGCAGCTGCGCCTGCGGTGACTCCTTCAGCTGATCCCGCGACCGGCCGGCCGGCCCCCGCCCCCACCCCGGGGACGGGGGCCGCTCGCGTCTGGGCCGCGCCCCCGCCCCGCGAGCCGGTCGGCCGGGAGCGCTTCGAGGTGGGCGGGTCCCGCTTCGCCTTCGGCGACGTCGCGGCGGAGGCGGGCGAGGACCTCGTCGCGGCCGGTGGCGACCTGCGGCCGGCGACCGTGCTGGAGGCCTACCGCCGCGGCCTGTTCCCGATGGGCCTGGGCGGCGGTGGCCGCGGGCCCCTGGGCTGGTGGTCCCCGGACCCCCGCGGTGTCCTCGCCCCCGAGCGCGTCCACGTCTCCCGCTCCCTGCGGCGGTCCCTGCGCACCTTCGAGGTCCGGCTGGACACGGCCTTCGACGACGTCGTCGCCGGGTGCGCGGACCCGGCGCGGCCGGGGGCGTGGATCACCGAGGAGGTCGCCCGCGCCTACGGGCGCCTGCACCGGCTGGGCTGGGCCCACTCGGTCGAGGTCTGGCGGGGCGGGGAGCTCGTCGGCGGTCTGTACGGCCTGAGCCTGGGCGGGCTGTTCGCGGCCGAGTCCAAGTTCCACCGCGTCACCGACGCCTCCAAGGCCGCGGTGGTGGCGCTGGCGGAGGTCATGACGTCGGACGGCGTGGACGGCCGGCTCGTGGACGTCCAGTGGCGCACCGACCACCTGGCCACCCTGGGGGTGCGGGAGGTGCCGCGACCCGCGTACCTGGCCGCCCTGCGGACGGCCCTGGCCCGCCCCGTGCCCCGGCCCCTGCGCCCGGCGGTCCCGGCGCGCCCCGATCGGCCGAACGACTACGACGGGGGGTAGTCTCTCCTCCGAGGGACGACTCTGCTCAGGACCAACGCGTCAGGGGCACGAAACGTCCCCGTTCACTGCTCGCACGTGGAGAGGTCGACGTTGGGTACGCGAGACTCGGGCGCGACGCGTCGTCGCCGTCCCCCCAAGGCGCTGGTCGCCGGTGCGCTCACCGGGGGTGCGGCGCTGCTGCTGACCGGTTGCGCGGGGGACTGGCCGAACGCTTCGGCGAGCAACTTCTTCCTCCCCGACGCCAGCATCGGGGCCACCGACATGACCCCCCGTATCTCCCAGCTGTGGGACGGGTCCTGGATCGCCGCCCTCGTCGTCGGCGTCCTCGTCTGGGGTCTGACGATCTGGTGCGTCGTGGCCTACCGGCGGCGCAAGAACGACCCGGAGCTGCCGCCCCAGGTCCGGTACAACATGCCGATCGAGATCCTCTACACGATCGTCCCGGTCATGATGGTCGGCGTCCTCTTCTACTACGTCGCCCGCGACCAGCAGGCCATCCTCGACACCTCGGAGACCCCGGAGGTCACGATCCAGGTGGTCGGCAAGAAGTGGTCCTGGGACTTCAACTACCTCGAGGGCAACGGCCAGTCCGCGCAGCCGGGCGTCTACGACACCGGCCGGCAGGCCGACCTCACCGGTCGCGACGGCGTGGAGGAGGACCTACCGACGCTGTACCTGCCGGTCAACGAGACGGTCCAGTTCGACCTGTACTCGCGCGACGTCATCCACTCGTTCTGGGTCCCCGCCTTCCTCATGAAGATGGACATGATCCCGGGCAGCCCGAACCAGTTCCAGGTCACCCCCACCAAGGAGGGGGAGTTCAAGGGCAAGTGCGCCGAGCTGTGCGGTGAGTACCACTCCGAGATGCTCTTCAACGTCCGCGTCGTCTCGGCCGAGGAGTACCAGCAGCACCTCGACGACCTGGCAGCGGCCGGCCAGACCGGGTCCCTGCCGACCACCCTGGCCGGGGCCGAGGAGCTCGCCGGCGTCCAGGCCGACTCCGTCCACTCGAACGAGGGGGAGAACTGATGGCTGCTGAGAGCCTCGACCTGCCCGGCGCGGCGGCGCGCGTCACCTCGCGCCAGCCGCTGGGTGCGGTCGTCCCGCGCTCCCGCGGTCGCGTCATCGCCAACTGGTTGTCCAGCACCGACCACAAGGTCATCGGCAACCTGTACTTCATCACCTCGTTCATCTGGTTCCTGCTCGGCGGGATCATGGCGCTGCTCATCCGCGCCGAGCTCTTCGAGCCCGGCATGCAGGTGTTCGCCACCAAGAACGAGTACAACCAGGCGTTCACCATGCACGGCACGGTGATGCTGCTGCTGTTCGCGACCCCGCTCTTCTCGGCCTTCGCGAACGCGATCATGCCGCTGCAGATCGGTGCGCCCGACGTGGCGTTCCCGCGGCTGAACATGTTCGCCTACTGGCTGTTCCTCTTCGGCGGCCTCATCGCCGCCGCGGGCTTCGTCACCCCCGGCGGGGCGGCGAGCTTCGGCTGGTTCGCCTACGCACCGCTGAGCGACGTCGTCCACTCCCCGGGGCTGGGCGGCAACCTGTGGGTCATGGGCCTGGCGTTCGCCGGGTTCGGCACCATCCTCGGTGCGGTCAACTTCATCACCACGATCATCTGCATGCGCGCTCCCGGCATGACGATGTTCCGGATGCCGATCTTCACCTGGAACACGCTCATCACGAGCGTCCTGATCCTCATGGCGTTCCCGGTGCTGGCGGCCGCGCTGCTGGCCCTGGCGGCGGACCGCATCATGGGCGCCCACGTCTTCGAGGCCGCCAACGGCGGGCCGATCCTGTGGCAGCACCTGTTCTGGTTCTTCGGCCACCCGGAGGTCTACATCATCGCGCTGCCGTTCTTCGGCATCGTGACCGAGATCTTCCCGGTCTTCAGCCGCAAACCGGTCTTCGGCTACAAGGGCCTCGTCTTCGCGACGATCTCCATCGCCGGCCTCTCGGTGACCGTGTGGGCCCACCACATGTACGTCACGGGCAAGGTCCTGCTGCCCTTCTTCGCCTTCATGACGATGCTCATCGCCGTCCCCACGGGCGTGAAGTTCTTCAACTGGATCGGGACGATGTGGCGCGGGTCGCTGACCTTCGACACTCCGATGCTGTGGGCGGTCGGCTTCCTCGTGACGTTCCTCTTCGGCGGTCTGACCGGCGTGATCCTGTCCGCCCCGCCGCTGGACTTCCAGCTGTCCGACTCCTACTTCGTGGTGGCGCACTTCCACTACGTCGTCTTCGGCACGGTCGTGTTCGCGATGTTCGCGGGCTTCTACTTCTGGTGGCCCAAGCTGACCGGCAAGATGCTGCACGAGGGCTGGGGCAAGCTGCACTTCTGGCTGCTGTTCGTCGGCTTCCACACCACGTTCCTCATCCAGCACTGGCTGGGGGCGGCCGGGATGCCGCGCCGCTACGCCGACTACCTCGTGGGGGAGGGCTTCGAGACGATGAACCAGATCTCCACGATCGGGTCGTTCGTCCTGGGCCTGTCCTTCCTGCCCTTCCTCTGGAACGTCTACCGGACCGCCCGCTTCGGCGAGAAGGTCACCGTGGACGACCCGTGGGGCTACGGCGCCTCCCTCGAGTGGGCGACCTCCTGCCCCCCGCCGCGGCACAACTTCACGTCGCTGCCGCGCATCCGCTCCGAGCGTCCGGCGTTCGACCTGCACCACCCCGAGGTCGCCGCGCACGACGACCACGACGGTGGCGGGAACCTGCTCGATGCGGTGTACGGCGGCTCCGACCGTCGTGGCCGCGAAGACGTCCACGGAGGGCGCTGACCGATGAAGCCTGAAACCTGGCTGTTCTCCGGCGGGATCCTGTTCTTCCTCCCCGTCGCCTTCGTCTACGGGATGCTCACCCGCTGGGACGAGTGGGTGGGCTTCATCGCCCTCCTGCTCACCGGCGGTCTGGCCCTCCTCGTCGGCACCTACCTCACGATCACCGCGCGCCGCATCGACGACCGCCCCGAGGACAACCCCCGGGCCGACATCTCCGAGGGCGCCGGGGAGCAGGGCTTCTTCTCCCCGCACTCGTGGTGGCCGCTCTACCTCGCCCTCGGCGGCGCGATCACCTTCTTCGGGGTGGCCGTCGGCTGGTGGCTGTGGCTCATCGGCGTCGTGATCACCGTGCCGATGATCGTCGGCTGGGTGTTCGAGTACTACAAGGGCGAGCACGCCCACTGAGCTCGTCGTCCGCAGGGCCCCGCACCGTCGTCGGTGCGGGGCCCTCGCGCGTTCCGGGTCGTGTCACGGATCTGTGACACGGTGCGTGCAACGTGACGGGGGGCGCGCGGCGTCCCATCCCGTGAGAGCGGCCGCCGAGGTGCGAGCATGGTCGGTGGGGGAAGCACGAGAGGGCCGTCGAGCCCGGGGGAGAACACGTCTGTCATGAAGAGTCCTGGTCAGTCCACGTCCGTGCGTCGACGCACGCTCGTCGGTGCGCTGCTGGCGGCCGCCGCGGTCCCGACGGCCGCGGCCTGCCAGTCCGACACCGGCGCGGCCGCAGGGCCGACGGCGACGCGGTCGGCATCACCGACGGCGACGCCGCCGAGCTTCACCGTGACCCCCGCGGACGCGGCCGTCGACGTCCGCCCGGACGCTCCCGTCACCGTCTCGGTCGCCCACGGCACGCTCACGGACGTCACCGTGACCGGTCCCGACGGTGCGCCCCTGGCCGGTGCCCTCGACGCGGCCGGGACGACGTGGACCTCGCAGGGGCCCCTCGCCGTCGGCTCCGCCTACGCCGTCCACGCCGTGGCGCAGGGGGCGCCGGGGGACGCCGTCGCCCACGACAGCACCCTCACCACGCTGACGCCGGCGGAGACGGCCTTCCCGGCCGTCGCCCCGCTGTCCGGCAAGGAGGTGGGCGTGGGGATGCCGATCATCGTCACCTTCGACTCACCCGTCGCCGACGACCGGCGCCGTCTCGTCGAGGAGAACCTCCACGTCACCGTGACGCCGACACCCGTCCCGGGGTCGTGGAGCTGGCAGTCCGACACCAAGGTCGAGTACCGGCCCGAGCAGTACTGGCCCGCCCGCTCGGCGGTCCACCTGGACGTCGACCTGGGGTCCATCGAGGTGGCCCCGGGGGTGTGGGGGAAGACCCGCGACATCGACTTCACCATCGGGTCGGCCATGGTCAGCACCGTCGACATCGCCGCCCACACCCTCACGGTGACCCGCGACGGTGAGGTCCTCAAGACCATCCCCGTCACGCTCGGTCAGCCCGGCCACGGGGGGAAGTTCGTGACCCGCAGCGGGACGAAGGTCATCATGAGCCTGGAGGCCTCACGGCAGATGGACTCCGAGACCACGGGCATCGGGCAGGACGACCCGAACTACTACAACGTCAACGTCGAGTACGCGATGCGCGTGACGAACTCCGGCGAGTTCCTCCACGCGGCACCCTGGTCGGTGTCGTCGCAGGGACGCGCCAACGTCAGCCACGGCTGCACCGGCATGAGCACCGAGAACGCGAAGTGGATGTTCGACCAGTCCAAGGTGGGGGACGTCGTCGTCTACACGGGCAGCGACCGGGGCATCGAGCCGGGCAACGGCTTCACGGTCTGGAACGAGGCCTACCCGCAGTGGCAGCAGGGTTCGGCCCTCCGCGCCTGACGGGGCGGGTGACGGCCCGCCGCGCGTGGCGGGTCGTCCTCGTCGTCGCCACGGCGGTCGCCGTCGTCGTGCTCACCCGACGGCTGGAGGCCGCCGACCTCGGGGAGCGGTTGCGGTCGGCGGACCCGGTCTGGGTGCTCGCCGCCGCCGTCTGCTCCCTGCTGCCGATCGCCGGGAACGTCGCGTCGATGACCGCACTGTCACCCGTGCCGATCCCCGTGCCCCGCACGGTGGTGGTGTGGTTGGCCACCTCCTTCGTCAACCTCGTCACGCCCTCGAGCTCGGGCGGGGTGGCCCTCACGGTCCGCTACCTGCAGCGCCGAGGGTTGCCGCTCGCAGTGGCGGTCACCACCATCGGCGTCGTCCAGTCGACGTCCTTCGTCGTGACCGGCGTGCTGGTGCTCACCGCGCTGCTGAGCGCCGGGCGGTCCGCCGCGTCGGCTCTGAGCGTCCCGTGGCCGGTCCTGGGGGTGGGAGCCGCCGCCCTGACCGTGACGGTGCTGGTCGTGCGGTGGCACCCGCGGCTGCGGCGGTGGTCGGTGCGACGGGTGGTCGAGCCGGTGCGCGCGGAGTGGCCGGCGCTGCGTCGGGTGCTGACCCACCCCGGGCGGGTGGCGGTGGCGCTGCTCGGCCACCTGACCGTCCCGCTGGGGTTCGCGGCGACGTTGGCGTGCTCCGCCCGGGCCGTCGGGGGCGAAGCGCCGCTCCTGCTCCTGGTCCTCGTCGTCGTGGGCAGTTCCGCGGTCACGGCGGCCGTCCCGGTGCCCGGCGGCATCGGGGCCTCCGAGGCCGCCCTCACCGCGGGTCTCGTCGCCTGCGGGCTGGGGGCGGAGGCGGCCCTGTCCGCGGCTCTGCTGCACCGGGCCCTCACGTTCTGGGTGCGGGTGCCGCCGGCGTGGGTGGCGCTGCTGTGGCTGCGGCGCCGCCACGCCGTCTGAGAGCCGTTCGAGGGCCGTCCGACGGGCCGGGGCACCCCGGCGCGCGGTGCCCCGGTGTCCGGGGTCAGCTCACGAAGGAGGAGATGTCCCCGACGTAGCGGGTGTGGTCGGCCGGGACCGGCTCGACCGCCGCCAGCGCGACCTCGGCGGCGAACCCCGCCACGTCGTAGAGCTTGCCGGCCGCCTCCTTGCGGGTGGCGAGGGCGCCGGGGTTGGACCGCTCGAGCAGGGTGGCGGTGATGGTGCCCTCGATCATGTCCCCGGACACGACGACGAACTCGACTCCCGCGGCCTCGACCGTGGGGATGAGGGCCCGCAGCGCGTCCTCGCCGGCGCGCTTGCTGCGCGCGACCGGCTCGTACTCCGGCATCGTCTGGACCGTCTCGATGAAGTGCGCCTGGTGGCTCGTCACGAAGACGACGCGCGAACCGGGTGCCAGCAGGGGGAGCGCCGTCTCCAGCGCGTTGACCTGGGCGTCGCGGTTGAGCTGCATCGCGTAGTCCTCGGCGACACCCTGCTCCATGCCGCCGGAGGCGTTGAGGACGAGGACGTCCAGCCCACCGAGCTCGGTCCGCACGCGGTCGAACATCGCCTGCACCGACGACGGTTCCGTCAGGTCGGCGGCGACGGCCCTCGCCTCGGCCCCACCGGCCGTGAGGGTGGCGACGAGCTTGTCGGCGCGGGCGGCCTTGTTCCGGTAGTTGACGACGACCGAGGCGCCGGCCTCGGCGAGGTACGTCGCGGTCTGGGCGCCGATGCCGCGGGAGGATCCGGTGATGAGGACGCGCTGGCCGGAGAGGCTGCCGGGGGCGAGGGGGTTGGTCACGGGGCAGGAGCCTAACTGCTCGTCGGGACGGGGGTGGTCGGGTGCGGATCGGCCGGTCCGCTCACGCAGAAGGGCCCCGAGCCGGTGGCTCGGGGCCCTTCTGGTGGCGGATCAGCTGTGGGTCGTCTGCGACGTCCCGATGGCCGGGTGGTCGGCCCGGTCGAGCTCGTCGGCGTGCGCCTGCTCCAGCTCACCGTGGTGGTCGTGGTGGGCGGCGGCCAGTTCGGTCGGGGTGACCGGCTCGACGCGGTCCTCGAAGTAGAACTTCGAGAGCCGGCGCTGGACCTTGCCGAACAGCGTGTCCGGGTTCCCGGCGTCCACACGGTCCTCGATCTCCATCGGGCGCAGCGAGTCGTGCTGGACGAGGGTCCAGCGCTCGAGGTCCGTCAGGGGGGCGTGGACCTCGATGAACTCACCGTGCGGCAGCCGCACGATGCGCCCGGTCTCGCGGCCGTGCAGCGCCTTCTCGCGGTCCTTGCGCTGCAGCCCCAGGCAGATGCGCTTGGTGACGACGAACGCCAGCGCCGGCAGCGCGAACACGAGGACGCGCAGCGACCGCGTGATGTCGTTGATCGACAGGCTCATCATGTGGGCGATGATGTCGTTGCCGCCGGAGATCCACAGCAGGATGTAGAACGTCAGCGCCATGACGCCGAGACCCGTGCGGGTCGGCTGGTTGCGCGGGCGGTCCAGCAGGTGGTGCTCGCGGCGGTCACCCGTCGCGGCCTGCTCGATCCACGGGTAGAGCACCATCACGCCCATCGTCAGCAGGATGACGACGGTGGTGGGGATGAAGATGTTCATCGAGAACGTGAAGCCCCACAGCGTGAACTCGAACCACCCCGGCATGAGGCGGACCGCACCGTCGAGCCAGCCCATGTACCAGTCCGGCTGCGAGCCGGCGGTGACGGGCGAGGGGTCGTACGCGCCGTAGGCCCAGATGGCGTTGATCTGCACCAGTGCCCCGAGCGCCGCGATGACGCCGAAGACGATGAAGAAGAACCCGCCGGCCTTGGCCATGTAGACGGGGAACAGCGGGAACCCCACGACGTTGTCCTCGGTCCGGCCGGGGCCGGGGTACTGGGTGTGCTTGTGCACGACGACCAGCATGAGGTGCACGGCGATGAGGGCCAGGATGACCGCCGGCAGCAGCAGGATGTGGATCGTGAAGAACCGCGGGATGAAGTCCACCCCGGGGAACTCGCCGCCGAAGAGGAAGAAGCTGATGTAGCTGCCCACGACCGGGACGGCCAGGATGATCGCCTGCGCGATGCGGATCCCGGTGCCGGAGAGGAGGTCGTCGGGCAGCGAGTACCCGGTGAAGCCCTCGAAGACGGCCAGGATGGCCAGGATCGAGCCGATGACCCAGTTGACCTCGCGGGGCTTGCGGAACGCGCCGGTGAAGAAGACGCGGGCCATGTGGACGACCGTGGCGGCCACGAAGACCAGGGCGGCCCAGTGGTGGATCTGCCGCATGAGCAGACCACCGCGGATGTCGAAGGAGATCCGCAGCGCCGACTGGTACGCCTCGGAGACGTGCTGGCCGTAGAGCGGGATGTAGTTCCCGGTGTACGTCGTCTCGGCCGCGCTGGGTTCGTACCACAGCGTGAGGAACGTGCCCGTGAGGAGCAGGATCACGAAGCTGTACAGCGTGATCTCGCCCAGCATGAACGACCAGTGGTCGGGGAAGATCTTGCGGGCGAACCCGTTGACGACCTTGCTCGCGCCGACGGTGTCGTCGGCGAAGTTGGCGACGCCACCCGCTGCCTTGTCGATGGTGCTCATCCGCGCTCCCAGAAGCTCGGGCCCACGGCTTCGTGGAAGCCGCTCGTCGCCACCAGGTAACCCTCGTCGTCCACAGCGATCGGGAGCTGGGGGAGGGGCCGCTTGGCGGGGCCGAAGATCACCTTGCAGTCCTGCGTCAGGTCGAACGTCGACTGGTGGCAGGGGCACAGCAGGTGGTGGGTCTGCTGCTCGTACAGGGCCACGGGGCAGCCCATGTGGGTGCAGATCTTGGAGTAGGCGACGGTCCCGTCGACACCCCACTCGTTCTGCTTCGCGCTCAGGAGGTCCTGCTCCAGCCGCATGATCAGCACGGCGGACTTGGCCTTCTCGTCCAGGGGGTGTTCGAGGTCCTCGATGCCTTCGGGCAGGACGTGGACCACCGAGCCCAGCGTGACGTCCGCGGCGCGGATCCGTCCGCCCTCGGGGTCCTTGACCAGGTGGGTGCCTTCCGCCCACATGGTGGTCGACAGGTCGTCCCCGGGCAGGGGGCCGGTGTCGCGCAGGAAGAAGACCGCGGGGATCGGGAAGAGCACCAGCGCACCGACGAGGGTGTTGCGGATCAGCGGCCGCCGGCCCAGGCCGGCCTCGCCGACGCCCTCCTTGAGGATGGCCACGGCCTCCTCGCGCTCGGCCGTCGTGCCGCGCTGGCGGTGGCGCATGTCGATGCGCTCGTCGTCCGGCATGAGGGTCTTGGCCCAGTGCACGGCGCCGACGCCGAGGGCGAAGAGCGAGAGGAACATCGACAGGCCGATGGCCTTCGTCGACCAGCTCACGCGCTCGAAGCTGCCGTCGTACTTGATCCCGATGATCGCGACGACGATCCCGATCGAACCCAGGATGGACAGCAGCAGGAAGAAGGCGACCTGCCGCTCGGCGCGCTTGGCCGCCTTCGGGTCGGTGTCCCCCATGCGGTGGCGGTGCGGGGGCAGCCCGGGGTTCTCGAAGCGGTCGGGGACGCCGCCCCCGGGCTTGGCCAGGGTGTTCCCCGGCTGCCCGTGCGCCTCGTCGGCGCGTTCGATGTCGCTCATGCTCCCTGCCCGTCCGGTTCCAACACGTTGCTCACTGAGGTGCTCGTCAGCGTCGGGGTGCTCATCAGGAGGACTTCATCCCCAGCCACACCGAGACGCCGATGAGGGCGCCGATGCCCGCGATCCAGGCCACCAGCCCCTCGGACACCGGTCCGAGCGAACCCAGGGTCAGCCCGCCCGGGTCGGGACGGGTGTCCTGCCCGCCGCGGTCGGTCAGCCAGGCGATGATCGCCGTCTTGTCCTCGGGGCTGATGTTGTTGTCGTTGAAGACCGGCATCGACTGGGGGCCGGTCTGCATGGCCTCGTAGATGTGCTTGGCCGAGGTGCCCGTCAGGTCCGGGGCGTACTTGCCGCCGGTGAGCGCTCCGCCCTTGCCCTGCGAGTTGTGGCACATCGCGCAGTTGGTGCGGAAGATCGCCGCGCCGCGGGCGACCTCCTCGTCGGAGACGCCGCTCGTGCCGAGCTGCTCCTCGGTCGGGATGGCCGGGCCCGGGGCGAGCGAGGCGATGTAGGCCGCCATCTGGTCGATCTGCTCCTGGGAGAAGCGGATCTTGTCGACCTCGGGGGCCTGCGGGCCCGACTGGGCCAGCGGCATCCGGCCGGTGCCGACCTGGAAGTCGACCGAGGCCGCCCCCACGCCGATGAGGGACGGGCCGGGGTTGCGGCCGTCGTTCACCCCGCCGCCCTGGGCGTCGATGCCGTGGCAGGTGGAGCAGTTGGCGAGGAAGAGCCGCTTGCCCTCCTCGATGTCGTCGGCCGAGGCCGTCGCGGTCGTCGCCTGGGCCTGGCGGGGCGACAGGGCCGCGTACAGACCCCCGACGAGGAGCAGCGCCAACGCGATCAGCACGACGACGGCCATGGGGTGGCGCCGCCGGGCGCTGAGTGCGGTGAGGGTCCTGGTCACGGTGCTGGTGCTCGCTTCCTACGGGGGCGATCGGAACTGCGCGGGGGGAACGTCGTCGGGGTCCTGCTCGTCACTTGAGGACGTAGATGACCGTGAAGAGGCCGATCCAGACGACGTCGACGAAGTGCCAGTAGTACGAGACGACGATCGCGCTCGTCGCCTCCTGGTGGCCGAAGCGCTTGGAGGCGTAGGAGCGGCCGATCACCATGAGGAAGGCGACGAGCCCGCCGAAGACGTGGATGCCGTGGAAGCCGGTGGCGAGGATGAAGACCGAGCCGTAGGCGTTCGTGGCGATCGTCAGGCCCTCGTGCGCCAGCTCGGCGTACTCGAAGACCTGGCCGGCGACGAAGAGCCCGCCGAAGACGTAGGTGAGGATGAACCACTCCTGCATGCCCCACTTGGAGAACTGCAGGAGGCCACCGGTGCGGCGGGGCTGGAAGCGTTCCGCGGCGAAGACGCCGAACTGGCACCAGAACGACGAGATCACGAGGATCGTCGTGTTGACGCTCGAGAACGGGACGTTGAGCAGCTCCGGCCCGGACTCCCACAGCGCCGGCGCCACGGAGCGGATCGTGAAGTACATGGCGAAGAGCCCGGCGAAGAACATGAGCTCGCTGGACAGCCACACGATCACGCCGACCGACACCATGTTGGGTCGGTTCACCGACCCGTGTGCAGGACTCGGGGTACTGCTCTGGACAGCCTGTGCACTCGCCACGGCGCCAATCATGCCCCACCCCCGGCGCGGTTCGCTGCCCGGGGACCGACAACGTGTCGTAGACCACCGCTCCGCCGGGTGGGGGAGGTTCGGCACGCGGTGTGCGCAGGTCGTGCGCAGGGTGCCCGCGACCGCTCGTCCGTGCGGGCGAGGACCCCGGCGGTCAGGGGAGCCTCAGTCCCGGATCACAGAACGGTCTCGATCTGCCGGGAGCCCGCGCGGCGGGGCCGCCGACCCGGGGCACGGCCCCCTCAGTAGGGTGCGGAGCGCTCCGGGCACGCCGGGGCGCGCACACGACCCGCGGGAGCCGAGGACGCCATGACCACCGCCGCACCCACGTGGGCCGGGCTGCTGACCGAGCTGCTCGCCGGTTGCGACCTGACGGCGGAGCAGGCCGGCTGGGCCATGGACCAGGTGATGCGCGGTGACGCCGGCGACGTCCAGCTCGCGGGCTTCCTCGTGGCGCTGCGGGCCAAGGGGGAGACGAGCCAGGAGCTCACGGGCCTGGCCGACGCGATGCTGTCGCACGCCGTGCCGCTGTCCGTGCCCGGACCGGTCGTCGACCTCGTCGGGACCGGTGGTGACCGCGCGCACACGGTGAACATCTCGACGATGGGTTCCCTCGTCCTGGCCGGGGCCGGGCACCGGGTGGTCAAGCACGGCAACCGCGCCGCGACGTCGGCCTCCGGGTCCGCCGACGTCCTGGAGGCGCTCGGCGTGCGGCTGGACCTGCCGCCGCGGCGGGTGGGGGAGCTGGCCGTCGAGGTCGGCATCACGTTCTGCTTCGCCCAGGTCTTCCACCCGGCCATGCGGTACGCCGCCGGCGCCCGCGCCGGCCTCGGCGTCCCCACGGCCTTCAACGTCCTGGGGCCCCTGACGAACCCGGCCCGCGCCGGAGCCACGGCCGTGGGCGTCGCGGACCGGCGGATCGCCCCGCTCGTGGCGGACGTCCTGGCCGCCCGCCGCACCCAGGCCCTCGTCTTCCGCGGCGAGGACGGCCTCGACGAGCTGACGAGCACGGGCCCCGCCCGCGTCTGGGTCGTCGACGACGGGCACGTCACGGAGGTGGGCCTGGACCCCGTCGCCCAGCTCGGGCTGGCGCCCACGACGCTGGCGGACCTGCGGGGGGCCGACGCCGCGCACAACGCCGGGGTCGCCCGGGACCTGCTCGCCGGGACCCGCGGTCCGGTCCGCGACGCCGTCGTCCTCAACGCCGCGGCCGCCCTCGTCGCCGCCGGGGTGCGGGCCGACGGCAGCGGGCTGGCCGAGGGCCTCACCGCCCACCTGGCCGAGGGCGTGCGGCAGGCGTCCGCCTCGTTGGACTCCGGTGCGGCCGCCGACGTGCTCGACCGGTGGGTGCGCGCGTCCGCGTGAGGCCCCGTGCCGCGGTCGGGGCACCGGTCCACAGCGCGTGCACGGCCCGAGGACGCGGACCCGCCGGCAGACCGCGGGGAGGGCTCAGTCCACGCCGAGCGCGAACGCCGATTCCAGGTCGTGCCGGGAGTAGGCGCGGAAGGCGATGTTCGTCGTGGTCGACACGACGCCCTCGACGCGGCTGACGCCGCCGGCGATGACGTCGGCCAGGTGCTCGTGCTCGCGCACCCGCACCATGACGACGAGGTCGACGTCACCGGTCACGGAGTACACCTCGCTGACGCCGTCGAGCTCGGCGAGGGCCTGGGCGACCTCGGGGATGCGCCGGCCGTCGCAGGCCACGTTGACGATGGCGGTGATCACGCGGGTGAGGTTACCGCCGTCGCCGCCAGCCGGCTGCGCGCCCAGCCCGCGCCGCGCACCGGGCACGTCCACGGCGAGGCGTCCGGGTCCTGCAGCGCGACGAGCCGCACCCCCGGCTGCTCGAGCCAGCTGACGAGGGCGTCGGTCTCCTCCACGAGCAGCCCCGCCCGCCCCGGGCCCGGCGGGGCGACGACCTCACCCGTGGCGCGCAGCGCCTCGATGTGCGGCACCGGGTCGGCCCCGCGCGGGGTCAGGCAGGTGCCCGCGAACCGGCCGTGGCGGATGAGCACGACCTCCCAGCCGCCCGTGGGCCAGCCGGGTGTCGGCGCGCTGCGCCGGGCGGCGACGATCTCCGGGTTCGCCGCCACCGGAGCGCGGCGCTGCGCGCGGTCGGCGGCCTGCAGGAAGGCCTCGAGGCGGTCCCTGGCACCGGCGGCCTCCTCGTAGCGCTGCTGCGCGGCCAGCGCCTGCAGCCGCCGGCGGGCCTGGTCCAGGGTCGCGCCCGCGTCCTCGCGCAGCGCCCGCCGCACCTGCTCGACGACCTCGGCGTAAGACTGCGCGTCCTGCCCGCCGCGCTCGGTGCCCAGGCAGGGCGCCCCGCACCGGCCGATCTCGGCCAGGACGCACGCCCCCGGCCCGTCGGCCCTCGGCGCGCGGGGGATGCGCCGGGTGCACTGGCGCAGCGGGTGGACGTCGTGCAGCGCGGCGACGGCGAGCTCGGCGGTCCGGGCCGACCGGAAGGGCCCGAGGTACTCCGCCCCGTCGGCGGCGTCGTCGCGCACCTGCTTGACGAGGGAGAGCCGCGGCCACGCCTCGGCGGTCAGCTTGACCCAGGTGACCTTCTCCGGGGTCTTGGAGCGCCGGTTGTACGGCGGGGAGTGCTCGGCGATGAGGCGCAGCTCGCGCACCCGCGCCTCCAGGGGCGTCTCGCAGACCACCGGCACCACCGTCGTCGCGGCCCGCACCATCTCGGTCATCCGCGGCCGGGTCTCCGAGGCCGTGAAGTAGGACCGGACCCGCCGGTGCACGTCCACCGACGTCCCCACGTACAGCACCCGGCCCGCACCGTCGCGGAACTGGTAGACCCCCGGCGCCGAGGGCAGCCCCACGGCCAGGTGCTTCTTGGCCCGTCGAGCCGGGTTGACCGCGGTGGCGGTGAAGGCCGCCAGGTCCTCCAGGGAGTGCACCCCCCGGTTGCCCACCCGGGACAGCAGCGCGTGCAGGACGTCCACCGTCGCCCGCGCGTCGTGCAGCGCCCGGTGGTCCGGCGTCGTCGTCGTGCCGAAGAGGCGGGCCAGCGTCCCCAGCTTGCGGTTCGGCGCCTCGTCCCGGTCGACGAGCTGGCGGGCCAGGACGACGGTGTCCACCACCCGCGGCGCCGGCCACGGCCGGTCCGTCAGCGCGCACGCGGCCTTGAGGAAGCCGACGTCGTAGGGGGCGTTGTGCGCGACGAGCACGGCCCCTCGGTCGAAGCCGGCGAACTCCAGGAAGCTCGGCAGCGCCTCCGGTGTCGTCGGGGAGCCCGCGACCATGCGGTTCGTGATGCCGGTGAGGACCTGGACGAAGGCCGGGATCGGGGAGGCGGGCCGCACGAGCGTCTGGAACTCGCCCAGCACCCGACCGCCGCGGACCTTCACCGCGCCGATCTCGGTGATCTCCCCGCCCGAGGGCGGCCCACCCGTCGTCTCCAGGTCCAGCACGACGAACGTGACGTCCGCCAGCGGCTGCCCGAGGTCGTCGAAGCTGGCCTGGAAGCTCGTCGGGGCGTGGGTGTCGCCGGGCATGGGGCGGACGGTAGGCGAGCGGTCCGACACCACGCCGCCGACACGCGGCGGGCCGGCGGCCGGGGGTCCTCGAACCCCTGTTCGACCCCTCGTGTCGGAGGTCGGTGCTTCAGTGCGCAGCACCGGTCGCGGTGACCGGTCCTGACGAGCTGGAGGTCCCGGTGCTCATCGACTGCGACAGCTGCACGGCCCGTCCCCTGGCCTGCTCCGAGTGCGTCGTCTCCGTCCTGCTGGGCGCCCCCGACCAGCGGGTGCTGGACGAGGAGGAGGTCGGTGCGGTGGAGGTGCTCGCGGCCTCCGGGCTCGTCCCGCCGCTGCGGCTGCGGACGACCACCCCGGTGGCGCGGGTCGTCGGCCTGCCGGCGGCGCGCTCGGGGGAGCGGCAGGCGGGATGATGGCCCCGTGCCCGCCGGTCCGTCCTTCCCCCGGCGCTCCCTCCTCCTCGCCCCGGTCCTCGCACCCGCGGCGCTGGCGGCGTGCGGCCCCGCGGCACCGGTCGCGGACGGGCCCGGGACGCCGGTGCGGGTTCCGGCCGCGCAGGCCCTGGCCGACCGGCGCAGCGCCCTCCTCGCCGGTGACCTCGACGGGGCGGTGGCGGTCCTGGCCCCGGGGGACCGGGCGGCTCAGCGCGTCCGCGACGCCGCCGCCCTGGCCGCCGGTCTCGACGACTGGGCCGTCGAGCTGCCCGCCGCCGCGACGGGCGGCGACCGCGAGGTCCGGGGACTGCTGCGGGTGCGGGTCGCCGGGGAGGGGCGGGCGGTCGCGTCCGAGGTGCGCGTGCGGTGGGACGGAGCGCTGCACCTGGCGACCGGCACGCCGCAACCCTGGGACCTGTCCGCACCGGTCACGGCCCAGCGCGTCGACGGCGGGGTCGTCCTGCACGTGGGCCGGCCGTCGGCGGTCGGCCGGGAGGTCGCGGCCGACCTCGCCGACGCCACCGCCCGCGTCGACGCGGCGTGGGGTGCCGACCGGCCGCGGGGCACGGCCGTCGTCGTCGTCCCCCGCGCGCAGGACCTCACCCGGCTCGCCGGGACCGGCGGTGACCTCGACGCCGTCACCGTCGGGCTCGACGCCGACCTCGCCGACGGCCGTCCGGCCGGGGTCCGCGTCGTCCTGCCCGCCGAGCGGTTCGCCGCGCTCACACCGCTCGGGCGAGCGGTCGTCCTCACCCACGAGCTCGTGCACGTCGCGACCCGGGCCACCCCGCGCCCGCCCGGGGCCCTCGTGCCGCGCTGGCTCACCGAGGGCTACGCCGACCACGTCGCCCGCCGGGGGCGCGACGTCCCGGCGACGGCGCTGGCCGCCGCCCTGCTCGCCGACCCCGGCGAACCGCAGGTCCCGGCCGACGCCGACTTCACGGCACCGGACCCCGCCCGCGCCCAGGTCGCCTACGCCGCCGCGTGGACGCTCGTGACCTCGGCCGCGCGCGTGAGCGGCACCCCCGCCGTCACCGCGCTCGTGCGGGACGTGTGGACGGGCACGGCCCTGGGGGCGGCGTGCGCCGCGCGGCTCGGGCGACCGCTCGCCGACGTCGTCGCCACCTGGCGCCGCGACGTGCGGACCGGCCTGGTGGGGTGGGTGCCGTGAGCACCCTCGTCGTCACCAACGACTTCCCGCCGCGCACCGGGGGCATCGAGTCGTTCGTCCACGCCGTGGTCCGGCGGTTGCCGGAGCACGGCGGTGGGCCCGTCGTCGTGCACACGGCCCGCCAGCGGGGGGACGTGGGGACCGACGCGGCGCTCGCCGAGGCGGGGATCACCGTCGTGCGCGACCCGTCCCCGTTCCTGGTCCCCACCCCCGGGATCGTGCGCCGCGTCCAGCGGACGGCCCGCGAGCACGGCGCCGACCGGGCGTGGTTCGGGGCGGCCGCACCGCTGGGGCTCATGGCGCCCGCCCTGCGCGCGGCCGGTGTCGAGCGCACGGTGGCCACGACGCACGGGCACGAGGTGTGGTGGTCGAGCCTGCCGGGCTCGCGCAGCGCGCTGCGCCGGATCGGCGAGGGCAACGACACCGTCACCTACCTGGGGGACTGGTGCCGCTCGCGGGTGCAACGGCCCCTGACCCCGGCCGCCCGGTCGCGGATGCGCCGGCTCACCCCGGGCGTCGACACGGCGGTCTTCCGCCCCGACCCCGGCGCCCGCCGCGCGGTCCGGGACCGGTACGGCCTGGGCGAGCGGCCCGTCGTCGTGTGCGTCTCCCGCCTCGTCGCCCGCAAGGGCCAGGACGTCCTCGTGCGGGCCCTGCCCGCGCTGCGGGAGCGGGTGCCGGACGCGGTCCTGCTCCTCGTCGGGGACGGCCCGCACCGGTCCGCCGTGGAGCGGCTGGCCGACCGCGAGGGCGTCCGCGAGCACGTCGTCCTCACCGGGGCGGTCCCCTGGGAGCGGACCCCGGCGCTCTACGCCGCCGGGGACGTGTTCTGCATGCCCACGCGCACGCGCCTGGGCGGCCTGGAACCGGAGGCGCTGGGCATCTGCTACCTGGAGGCGGCCGCCTGCGGGCTGCCCGTCGTGGCGGGCGACTCCGGGGGCGCGCCCGACGCGGTCCTGGCGGGGGCGAACGGCGTCGTCGTCGACGGCCGGGACGAGGCGGCCGTGGCCCGCGAGGTCGCCGGCTTCCTCACCGACCCGGCCCGGTCGGCGGCCTTCGGCGCCACCGGCCGGGAGTGGGTCAGCCGGCGCTGGAGCTGGGAGGAGCAGACGCGGCGGCTGGTGGCCCTGCTGGCCGGGGCCGACGTCCCGGCCGACCCCGCCGGGCCGTCCCGCTGACGCCCCGCCCCGCGCCCTCACCGGCCGAGGCGGCGACCGCGAGCAGCAGCAGGGCCCCCACCAGCCAGAACTGGTTGTAGAAGGCCTGCTTGTTGACCAGGTTCGCGGCGAACAGCACGGCGGCGCACCACGTGAGCAGCCCCGCCAGGCCGACCGGGTGCCGCCGCAGGGTCACGACGGCCGCGCCGAGCACCGCGAGGACGACGAGCCCGACGACGGGCAGGGGCAGCCGCACGCCCGTCTCGTTGAGCACGAGGGTGTAGAGGGTGTCGGCGAAGCGCAGGGGCGGCAGGCCCAGCATCGTGCGCACGGTGTCGTGCCAGAACACCGGCAGGTCGGCGACGATCCAGGGGGCCATGAGCAGCCCCGCACCGCCCGTCGCCGCGAGCGCCCGCCGCCAGCCGAACCGCGGCCAGACGGCCAGCAGCGGCAGCAGGGCCACGACGTGCTGCTTGCTGGCCAGGGCGAGGGCGAGCGGTGCCACCGACCACCAGCACCGGTCGGCGCGGACCAGCCACGCCCACAGCGCCAGGCCGACGAGCACCGTCGGCTCGGTCCACGCCTGCTCGACGAGCGTGCTCGACCCCGGCGCGAGCAGCAGGAGCGCCGCGGCCGCGACCGCTCCCCGGCGCCACCGGCCCACGGCGGCCACGGCCAGAGCGCTGACGACGACGAGCGCGAGCATCGCCCAGCGCACGTCCCCGGCGATCCAGCGCCCCGGGGCCGACAGGACCGCCGTCCACGGCAGGTAGGCGAAGGCGTCGGAGATGCCGGGCGAGCCCACCCACTGCCGGCCGTAGACCGACTCCCCGCGCGCCGTCGCGTCGGCGGCCTGCTGCAGGATCACCCACACGTCGATGCGCGGCGCCGGGTCACCCACGACCACGAGCGCCCCGCTCGCCACCGCCCCGGCGAGCGCGACCCCCGCCGCCAGGACGCGGGAGGCGCCGCGGCCCGGCAGCAGCAGCCCCGCGGCCGCGACCGAGGCCACGCCCAGGATCAGCTGGACGCCCGAGAGCGCCCGCGCGTCGAGGTAGGAGAACGGCGTCACCGCCAGGTGCACCAGGCCCACGACCGCCAGGACGGCCGACGGCACCCAGCCCCCCGTGCGGGGCGCCGGGTGGCCGGGGTCGGCGCGGGCCGTCCACGCGAGCGCGACGACGACGGCCGCGACCACGACGTACCCGGCGACGATCCACCACCGGTAGCGCACGACGCTGTGGGTGGCCAGGGCCAGCAGCGCCGTCCAGGCGGCGAGGGCGGCGGTGTCGCGCGACCTCACGAGCGGTAGAGCGCCTCGACCTCGTCGGCGAGGTCGTGCAGGACCTCGTGCCGCTTCACCTTCAGCGACGGTGTGAGGTACCCGTTCTCGACGGTGAAGTCCTCGGTCAGGACCCGGAACCTCCGGATCGACTCCGCCCGGCTGACCGACTCGTTGGCCTTGTCGACCGCGGCCTGCAGCACGGCGAGGACGTCGGCGTCGGTGCGCGCCGTCGACAGGTCCAGCCCCGCCTTGCCGTGGTTGGCGCCCCAGGGCGGCAGGGCCTCCTCGTCCAGGGTCAGCAGGCAGCCGACGTAGTGCCGCTGGTCGCCGACGACGACGGCCTGCGAGATGAGCGGGTGCGCCCGCAGGCGGTCCTCCAGCGCCGCCGGGACCACGTTCTTGCCGTTGGCGGTGACGATGATCTCCTTCTTGCGGCCCGTGATGCGCAGGGCGCCGTCCTCGTCGAGGGAGCCGAGGTCACCGGTGCGGAACCAGCCGTCGTCGAAGGCGTCGCGCGTCTCCTCCGGCCGCCCGCGGTACTCGGTGAAGACCCCGATCCCGCGGGCCTCGACCTCCCCGTCGGGCGCGATGCGCAGGTCGGTGCCCGGCAGCGGCGGCCCGACCGTGCCGATCCGCAGCCGCGAGGGGCGGTTCACCGCCAGGGGGGCGGTGGTCTCGGTGAGGCCGTAGCCCTCCAGGACGACGAGGCCCGCGCCGCGGAAGAAGTGGGCGAGGTGCTCGCCCATGGGGGCGCCCCCGGAGACCGCGTACTCGACCCGGCCGCCCATGAGGGCGCGCAGCTTGGCGTAGACGAGGCGGTCGAAGACCAGGTGCCGCACCCGCAGCGCGGGCGAGGGACCGCCGGTGTCCAAGGAGCGCGACCACGCGTCGGCGGTCGCGGCGGCCTGCTCGAAGATCCGGGAGCGCAGCTTCCCGCCGGCGGCGGCCTTCTGCTGGGCGCCGGCGTAGACCTTCTGGAACACGCGCGGCACCGCGAGGATGAAGGTCGGGCGGAAGCCCCCGAGGTCGGGCAGCAGGTCCTTGGCGTCGGGGGTGTGCCCGACGCGGATGCGGCACACGAGGCACAGGGCCTGGATGAAGCGGGCGAAGACGTGGGCCAGGGGGATGAACAGCAGCGTCGCGGCCTCGGGGTGGCGCAGCACCTCGGGGATGGCGGCCTCGGCGTTGCGCGCCAGGTCGAGGAAGTTGCCGTGCGTCAGGACGCAGCCCTTGGGACGGCCGGTGGTGCCGGAGGTGTAGATGACCGTCAGCGGGTCGCCCGGTCCGGCGATCGCGCGGGCCCGGTCCACGTCGGCGTCGGGGACCTCGCGGCCGGCGGCGCGCAGCTCGTCCAGACCGCCGGCCTCCAGCGTCCAGACGTCCCGCAGTCCCGGGAGCCGGTCGCGGACGGCGGCGATCCGGGCGGCGTTGGCGCTCGTCTCGGCGAAGCACGCCACGGCCCCGGAGTCCGACAGGATCCACTCGACCTGCTCGGGCGAGCTCGTCTCGTAGACGGGCACGGTGACCGCTCCGGCGAACCAGCCCGCGACGTCGACGAGCGTCCACTCGTAGCTCGTGCGGGCCATGATCCCGACCCGGTCCCCGGGGGCGACCCCCGCGGCGAGCAGCCCCTTCGCCACCGCCGTGACGTCGCCCAGGAACTCGGCGGCCGTCACGTCGCGCCAGCTGCCGTCGGACTGCTTGCGGCTCGCCGAGACGTGGCCCGGGTCCTCGCGCGCCGTCCGGGCGACGCAGTCCGTCATGTTCCCCGTCGTGGCCGGGGGGACGAGCGGGGGCTCGCTGCTGCTCGGCACGGTGTTCCTCCCAGGTCGGCCTCGCCGCGCTGCGAGGACGTGGTCGTGCGGTGGTCGCGCGGTCGGGTGGTGCGGTCGTGGTGGTGCCGCGGGACCGAGCCCGACGGGTGGCAGCGACCCTACCCGTGGAGCCGCCGCGCACCCCGCGTGCGCCGCGCGGTCCCACGTCCGGCTCAACGCGCACCCGGGCCCGGGGTTCCCGCGGGGCTCAAGGAGGGGGCCGCGGCTGCCGATGCCGCCGGGTGTGACCCAGGACCCCCGCGCGTCGCGGCCCAGCTCGTTCCTCGGCGCGCTGCACCCCGCCACGGACGAGGACGGCGACCTCGGCTGGGTCCCGCGGCGGGGCCCCCGCCCCACCACGGCGACGTCGGCCGCCTTCGGCGGTCTCGAGGTCGGCCCGCCGGTGAGCCGGCTCGCGGTCCCCGCGCCCGGGCAGGCGCCCGCTCCCGCCCCGGCCGGGCCCGCCCGCGCCGCGGTCGCCGCGCAGCGGTGCCCGTCCTGCGGTGCGCGCACCCGGCCGGAGGAGTCGTGGTGCTCGCTGTGCCACACCTCCCTGCTGCCCGCCCCGGTGCCCCCCACCACCCCGGCCACCTCAGCCACCCCGGCCACCCCGGCTCCCGGCCCCGCGCCGTCCCGGCCCGCCCGCGTCGTGGAGGACGACGGCGGCCAGCTCGCCCTCGACCTCGGCGCGCCCGCGGGCACCCCCGGACGCCCGGCCCTCGACGAGGCCGAGGTCGAGCGAATGCTCGGTGCGCTGTCCCGCCAGGGCGGGACGGGCCTGCGCGGCCTCGGCAGCCGGCGGGCCAAGGTCCTCGTCGCCGCCGGTGGCGCGGCCGGTCTGACGGCGCTGCTGCTCGCGGGGACGGCGGTGCTCGGCTCCGTCCTGGGCTGAGGCCCGGGGGCGCGGGAGCGGCCCGAGCGACCGGGTAACCTCTGGCGGGCCCGCGTCCGCGTGGCCGCCCTGCGCCGCGGGGCCGACGTCGCAGGGAGAACCGCACCGGCATGGTCGAGCTGGCAGCCCAGAACCCCGTCCCCCACGCCGTGCCCCACGCGGTGGGTGTCGACATCGGCGGCACCAAGATCGCGGCCGGGGTCGTCGACCACCGCGGCGAGATCCTCGTCCAGACCCGTCGGGAGACCCCCGCCTCGCACCCCTCGGCCATCGCCGACGCCGTCGCCGACGCCGTCGCGGAGCTGCGCACCACCCACGTCTTCGGCCCGGTCGGCGTCGCGGCCGCGGGTTTCGTCGACGCCGCGCGCCGGCAGGTCGTCTTCGCCCCGAACCTGGCCTGGCGGGACGAACCGCTGGCCGACCACCTCGAGGCGCGGATCGACGCGCCCGTCGTCGTCGAGAACGACGCCAACGCCGCCGCCTGGGCCGAGTACCGCTTCGGCGGCGGTCTCGACGAGCACGGCAACGCCGTCGACGACCTCGTCATGCTCACCCTCGGGACCGGGCTCGGCGGCGGCATCGTCACCGGCGGTGTCCTGCAGCGCGGGGCCAACGGGGCCGCGGCCGAGCTGGGCCACGTCCGCGCCGTCCCCGGTGGTCGCGCGTGCGGCTGCGGGAACTCCGGCTGCTGGGAGCAGTACGTGGCGGGCAACGCCCTCGTGCGCGACGCGCGCGACCTGCTGCTCTCGGGGGACCCGGGCGGTGCGCCGCTGCTGGCGGCCGTCGGGGGTGACCCCGAGGCCGTGACCGGTCCCGTCGTCACCCGTCTCGCCCAGGCCGGCGACCCCGGGTGCGCGCGGCTGCTGGCCGACGTCGGTCGCTGGCTCGGCGAGGCCGTGGCGAGCTTCGTCGCCGTCCTGGACCCGGAGGTCGTCGTCATCGGCGGCGGTGTCTCGAGCGCCGGTGACCTGCTGCTCGGCCCGGCGCGGGTCAGCCTGGCCGCGAACCTGCCCGGCCGGACCCACCGGGAGCCGCCGCCGCTGCGCACCGCGACCAAGGGCAACGACGCCGGGATCATCGGCGCCGCCGACCTCGCCCGCGTCTGAGCTCCGGCCACCCCACGATCCCGGGAGACCGCATGGCCACCCCCCGCGCACCCCGCACCCCGCGTCGCCGGCGCGCGCCCGACCCCCGCCGGGTGGCGCTGCAGCAGCGGTTGCGGCAGCAGACGCGCCGCGTCTTCATCGGGGACGGTCCCGCCGTCGGGGTCGACATCGGGGGGACGAAGGTCGCCGCGGGCGTCGTGGACGGGGAGGGCCGCGTCGTCGCGCAGCTGCGCCGGGAGACCCCCACGACGAGCCCGCAGGGCGTGGAGGACACCATCGCCGAGGTCGTCGAGGAGCTCGCCGCCCACCACGACATCGTCTCCGTCGGCATCGGTGCGGCCGGCTTCGTCGACGCCGAGCGCGCCAACGTCCTCTTCGCCCCGCACCTGGCCTGGCGCAACGAGCCGCTGCGCGAGGCCGTCGAACGCCGCGTCCGCACCCGGCTCGGCCGGCGCGTGGGGCGGCGGACCGTCGTGGAGAACGACGCCAACGCCGCCGCCTGGGCCGAGTACCGCTTCGGCGCCGGCCGGGGGGAGTCCCGGCTCGTGTGCGTGACGATGGGCACCGGCATCGGCGGCGGGATCGTCACCCAGGGCCGCGTCGTGCGGGGGCGCTACGGCATCGCCGGCGAGTTCGGGCACATGATCGTCGTCCCCGGGGGGCACCGCTGCGAGTGCGGCAACCGCGGTTGCTGGGAGCAGTACGCCTCCGGCAACGCCCTCGTCCGGGAGGCCCGCGAGCTGGCCCGGTCGAACTCGCCCGTGGCCCACCACCTCCTCGACCTCGCCGGCGGCAACCCCGAGGCCATCAACGGCCCGATGGTCACCGACGCCGCCCGTGCCGGGGACCCGGCCGCCGTCGAGCTCTTCGAGGACGTCGGCCGCTGGCTGGGGATCGGCGTCGCCAACCTGGCCGCCGCCCTCGACCCGGGCACCGTCGTCATCGGCGGCGGGGTCTCCGACGCCGACGAGCTGCTGCTCGGTCCGTGCCGCGAGGCCTACCGGCGCACGCTCACCGGGCGCGGCTTCCGGCCCGAGCTGACCGTCGTGCGCGCGAGCCTGGGTCCGGCCGCCGGCCTGGTGGGGGCCGCGGACCTCTCGCGCGGCTGGGGGTGAGCGCCACCCCGTCGGCCGGTGGACGGGCCGCGGCCCGGCTGCGGGTCGCCACCTTCAACGTCCGGGAGCTGCTCGACGACACCGTCGCCGTCCGCGAGCTCCTGCGCGGGCTCACCCCCGACGTCGTGTGCCTGCAGGAGGTGCCCACCCACGTCCTGGCCCGGCACCGCCTGGGTGTCCTGGCGGCCGACACGGGGCTGTGGGTCGCCGCCGCCGGGCCGGGAGGTGCCGGCACCGCCGTGCTGACGGCCACGCGCGTCGACGTCCGCGCCGCCGGGGTCCGCGCCCTGCCGACCCCGTGCCGTCGCGGGTGGAGGCCGGTCCGCCGTCGCGGCACGGCCGAGGCCGTCGTGCGGGTGCCGCTGGCCGGCGGCTGGTCGGCGGCGGTGCTGGTGCGCAGCGTCCACCTCGGCCTCGAGGCGGGGGAACGGTTCGACCACCTGTCCCGGCTCGTGCCCGGCGCCGCCGTCGACGGCCCGCTCACCGGCTGGCGCGACGCGCCCACGGTCCTCGCGGGCGATCTCAACGAGGAACCCGGTGGGCCGGTCCACCAGCGGTTGTCCACCGTGCTCGTGGACGTCGCGCAGGCCGCCGGCGCCGCGGCGCCGACGTTCCCCGCCCGGGCCCCGCGCCGCCGGCTGGACGTGCTGCTGGCCGACCGTCAGCTGTCGGTCCTGCAGGTGCGCACCCCGGCCGACCACCCGGGAGCCAGCGACCACCTGCCCGTCGTCGCGGACCTGCTCGTGCCCGCCGGACCCCGCTGAGGAGGCGGACGCCGGGTCTCAGACGACGGCACCGTCGTCATCGTCGTCGTCGCGGCTGCCGGGCAGCCGGATGACGAGGGTCGCGAAGCCGGCCACGAACACGGCCGCGGTGATCGCCGTCATGACCTGGGGCACGTCCTTCCACCCCAGCGCGACCACGAGGAGGAACAGGGGAGCGCCGACGACGGCGATCCAGGCGGCCCAGCCGACGACGTCGCGCGGCAGCGGGGCGGGCTCGGCCGGGACGAAGCGCTCCTCGCCCAACGCGCGCAGCTCGGCCGGCTCGTCGTCGCGCTGGCGGGGGGTCGCGAACCACTCCGGGGGCGGGACGTCCTCGCGCGGGGGCGGCGGCAGCGGGGCCGCGGGCCGCACGAGCCGGCCGCGGTCCTCCGTGCCCTCGCCGGCCTCCTCCGCGGCGCGGTGCCGGGGGGTGCGGTCCTCGTCCGGCTCCGGCGGCGCGGTCTGCTCGTCCGCGGTCTGCTCGTCCGCGGGCGTCTCGGCGGCCGGGTCCGTCGGCGCGGCGCCGTCTTCGACGTCGTCGCGGGGGTCGGGGCGCTGGGTGTCGTCGGGCCGCTCCGGAGCCGTGACGTCGTCCCCCCAGTGCGCGACGATCTCGGCGAACGCCGCGTCGACGTCGAGGGGGCCGGATCCGTCGTCCGGGGTGCGGGCCACGAGTTCATCGTGTCACGCCGGGCCCGGACCGGTCGAGGTCGCCGCGGCGCCGGTGTGCCCACCGGTAGCGTTCCGGAGGTGCCCCGGTTCCCGGTCCTGTACTGGCCGATCAAGCTCCTCGTCGCCGAACCGCTGGTCACCGCCGTCTTCCGGCCGTGGGTGCGCGGTCTCGAGCACGTCCCGGCCTCCGGTCCGGCGATCCTGGCGAGCAACCACCTGTCGGCCGCCGACACCGTGCTGCTGCCGACGGTGGTGCGCCGCCGCGTCACCTTCATCGCCAAGGCCGACCTCTTCCGGGGCACGGGCCTCAAGGGCCGCCTGACGGCCGGTCTCCTGCACGGCATCGGGCAGCTGCCCGTGGACCGGTCGGGGGGACGGGCGTCCTCGGCCGCGATCGACAGCGCGGTCTCGGTCCTGCGCGGGGGCGAGCTGTTCGGGATCTACCCCGAGGGGACGCGCTCACCGGACGGGCGCCTCTACCGCGGGCGCACGGGGGTGGCCCGCATCGCCCTGGCCTCCGGGGCACCCGTGCTGCCGGTCGCGATGGTCGGCACCGAGGACCTGCTGCCGACGGGCCGGGTGCTGCCCAAGGTGCGCCGCGTCGGGGTCGTCATCGGTGAGCCGCTGGACTTCTCCCGCTACGCCGGCCGCGCGGACGACCAGCTCGTCGTGCGCTCGGTCACCGACGAGGTCATGGCGGCCGTCCAGGCCCTGTCGCACCAGGAGTACGTCGACGTCTACGCCGAGCGCAGCCGCCTGCGCGCCGAGCTGTCGAGGGGGACCGGCGTCCCCGCACCGGCGACGCCGTCCTCCGGCGGGCCGGGCGGGCGCGCGGCCCCGGCCGGGCAGGCGCCGCGCGCCGGGGGGCCGGGCGGCGACGCGCCGGGCGGGGGTGCCGCGCCGCGCTGACCGCGCGGTGGCAGAGTGCTGCCCGTCCAGGGTCGTCCGAGGGTGCGGCACGCCGGCGAGGACGCCGGGGAGTGGAGTCCAGGATGCGGGTGGGGATCCTCACCGGGGGCGGCGACTGCCCCGGTCTGAACGCGGTCGTGCGTGCGGCGGTCATCGCGGGGACGCAGCGTCACGGCATGGGGTTCGTCGGGTTCCTCGACGGCTGGCGGGGCGTGCTGGACGGCGAGACGGTCCCCCTGGACGAGGCCGCCGTCCGGCCGCTGCTGGGCCTGGGCGGGACGGTCCTGGGCTCGTCGCGGACCAACCCGTTCGAGGGCGGCGCCGAGCAGGGCGTGGCCCGGGTGCAGGAGCAGCTGGCGGCGTTGGGCGTCGACGCGCTGCTGGCCATCGGCGGGGAGGACACCCTCGGCGTCGCGACGGCGCTGCACGAGGCGGGGGTCCCCGTCGTCGGTGCGCCCAAGACCATCGACGACGACCTGTCGGCCACCGACGCGACCTTCGGCTTCGACACCGCCGTCCAGACCGCGGTCGACGCGTGCGACCGCCTGCGGACGACGGGCGCCAGCCACCACCGGGCGATGATCGTGGAGGTCATGGGCCGGCACGCCGGCTGGATCGCGCTGCACACCGGGATGGCCGCGGGCGCCCACGTCACGCTGCTGCCCGAGGAGGACGTCGACCTCGACGCCGTGGGCGCGACGCTGCGCGAGGTGCTGGCCCGCGGCGAGGCGCCGCTCGTCGTCGTCAGCGAGGGCGCCAGGGTGCACGGCGACGAGGCCGTCAGGAACGCACCGCGGGACGCCTTCGGACACGTCCAGCTCGGCGGCGCGGGCCAGGCCCTGGAGCACGAGGTCGCCGCACGGGTGCCGGGGCTGTCCACGCGCGTCACGGTCCTGGGGCACCTGCTGCGCGGCGGGACGCCGTCGGCCGCCGACCGCGTCCTCGCGACGCGGTTCGGGCTGTCCGCGATCGAGGCCCTGGCCGCGGGGGACCTGGGGACCATGGCCTCGCTGCGCGGGGTCGACGTGGTGCAGGTGCCGCTCGCCGACGCGACCGGCGTCCTGCGAACGGTTCCCGAGAGCCGGCGCGCGGAGACGGCGGGCCTGCGCTGGTGAACTCCGGCGCCCGCGGGGGCACCGGGGTGCGACACTGGCCCGCGTGAGCACGCACACGACCGCGACGACCGCCCCGAGCTCGATCCCGGGTCAGTCCAGCACCAGCTGGCCGGACCTGCCCGCCGCCCAGCAGCCGCAGTGGCCGGACGCCGCCGCGCTGGCCGAGGTGCAGGCGGAACTCGCGTCGTACCCGCCCCTCGTGTTCGCCGGGGAGGCCGACCAGCTGCGCGCGCAGCTGGCCGAGGCGGCCCGCGGCGAGGCGTTCCTGCTCCAGGGCGGGGACTGCGCCGAGACGTTCGCCGGTGCGACGGCCGACGGCATCCGCCGCCGGCTCAAGACGATGCTGCAGATGTCGGCCGTCCTCACCTACGGCGCGAGCCTGCCGGTGATCAAGGTCGGCCGGATGGCCGGGCAGTTCTCCAAGCCGCGCTCCAGCAACGACGAGACGCGCGACGGGGTCACGTTGCCGGCCTACCGCGGGGACGCCGTCAACGACTACGCCTTCACCCCGCAGGCGCGGATCCCGGACCCGCAGCGGCTGCTGCGCGCCTACCACACGTCCTCGGCGACGCTGAACCTCATCCGCGCCTTCACCACCGGCGGCTACGCGGACCTGCGCAAGGTCCACGAGTGGAACCGCGGCTTCGCGGCGACGGCGGCCAACCAGGAGTACGAGGCGCTGGCGCGCGACATCGACAAGGCCATGAAGTTCATGATCGCCTGCGGTGCGGACTTCGACGCCCTCAAGTCGGTCGACTTCTTCGCCAGCCACGAGGCCCTGCTGCTCGACTACGAGCGGCCGTTGACCCGCACCCTGGACGAGGAACCGCCGCTGAGCGAGCCCGTCGGCAGCGACGTGCGCCAGGGCGGTCCCTACGACGTCTCCGCGCACATGGTGTGGATCGGGGAGCGCACCCGTCAGCTCGACGGCGCGCACGTGGACTTCGCGGCGAGGATCCGCAACCCCGTCGGCATCAAGCTGGGCCCGAAGACGTCCGTCGAGGACGCTCTCGCGCTCGTCGAGAAGGTCGACCCGTACCGCGAGCCGGGCCGGCTGACCTTCATCACGCGCATGGGGGCCTCGACGATCCGCGAGGCGCTGCCCGCGCTCGTCGAGGGCGTCACCCGCGCCGGGGCGCAGGTCACGTGGGTCTGCGACCCCATGCACGGCAACACGATCACCTCGACCAGCGGGTACAAGACGCGCCGGTTCGACGACGTCGTGGACGAGGTGCGCGGGTTCTTCGAGGTGCACCGCGCGTTGGGCACCGTGCCTGGCGGCCTGCACGTGGAGCTCACGGGCGACGACGTCACCGAGTGCCTCGGTGGCGCGTTCGACATCGACGACGCGGCCCTGGCGACCCGCTACGAGTCGCTGTGCGACCCGCGGCTGAACCACCAGCAGTCCCTGGAGCTGGCGTTCCTCGCGGCGGAGATGCTCTCGCAGCGCTGACCGGCCGAGACGACGGAGGGCCCGGGACCGCGCGGTCCCGGGCCCTTCGTGCGCCGGTGGGTCAGACCACGGTCAGGGTGATGGTCGAGCCCTTGGGGACGCGCTGCCCGGCGGCGGGGTCGCTGCTGCGCACGGTGCCGAAGACACCGCCGAGGATGTTGTTGCGCGCCACCTGGAAACCCAACCCCTGCAGCTGCTGGGTCACCGCGTCGACGTTCTTGCCCTGGACCTCGGGCACCGGCACGAGCGGCGGGCCGGAGGACACGACGAGCTCGACGGCGTCGCCGCGGAAGAGGGTGCCGTCGGCGGGGGTCTGGGAGATGACCTGCCCCTTCGGCACGGTCTCGCTGACCTGCTGGTCGACGGACCCGACGGCCAGGCCCCGGTCGGTGATCGCCGTGGTCGCCGCGTCCTGCGGCTGGTCGACCACGTCCGGCACCTCGATGGGCTCCCGGCCCCGGGACACGACCAGAGCGACGGGCGTGTCGTGGTCCACGACCTGCCCGACGGTGGGGTCGGCGCGGATGACGGCGCCTTCCGGCACGTCCTCGCTGAACTCCTGGCTGATCGCGCCGACGGCCAGCCCCGTCTCGCGGAGCCGGTCCTCGGCGGCGGACCGGGGGGCCCGCACGACGTCCGGCACGGGGAACTGCTCGATCCCGCGGCTGACGACGAGCGTCACGGTGCCGTCCTTGCGGACGCGCTCACCCTCGCCGGGATCGCTGGCGGCGACGAGCCCGGCGGGGACGGTGTCGCTGAACCCCTGCTCCTCGGTCACGTCGAGCCCGGCCGCCTGCAGGATCGACTGCGCCTCCTGCGGCGACTTCCCGGCCACGGCGGGCGTCGTCGTGTAGGCGCCGGGACCGGCCAGGGAGTACCAGGAGAGGCCCGCGACGAGGGCCAGGACGAGCAGCACGATCCCGACCAGCAGGCCGCGGCGGGACCGGTGGCCCTCCGGGGCGGCCCCGTCGTCCGCCGTGCCCGTCGTGCTCGTCGTGCCCGTGGCGACGGTCCCGATGCGGGTCGTGCTGCCCGGCGCGGCCGGTGCCGCGGGCCGGGGGGCACGGGCGCCGAGCTGCTGGGGGGTCAGCGAGGACCGCACGGCCCGCAGCTGCTCGAGCATCTCCCCGGCGTCGGCGGGGCGTTCGTCGGGGTCCTTGGCGAGGGCGTCGAGCACGAGCGCGTCGAGCGCCTTCGGCAGTCCCGGCGCCTTCGCCGACGGCGGCGGGACCGGCTCGTGGACGTGCTTGTAGGCGATCGTGAAGGGGCTGTCCCCGGTGAACGGCGGGGCGCCGGTGAGCATCTCGTAGAGCATGACGCCGACGCCGTAGACGTCGCTGCGCGCGTCCGGCTCGCCCGCCTCCAGCTGCTCGGGGGCCAGGTACTCGGCGGTGCCCATGAGGTCGCCCATGCCGACGGTGGTGCTCTGCCCGCCCGTCGAGGCCGCCCGGGCCAGGCCGAAGTCGGCGACCTTGACCCGCCCGTCGTCGGCGACGAGGACGTTGGCCGTCTTGACGTCGCGGTGCAGGACGCCCTTGCGGTGCGCCTCGGCGAGCGCGTCGAGGACGTCCGCCGTCACGCCCAGGGCCTCACCGGGAGTCAGGGCGCCCTTGTCGAGGACGACGTCGCGCAGCGTGCGGCCGTCGACGAGCTCCATGACCAGGTAGGCCGTCTCCGTGCCGCCCTCGTGGTCGACGCCCTGGTCCAGGACGGCCACGATGCCCGGGTGCGTCAGGCGGGCGGCGGACTTGGCCTCGCGCACGAACCGGGAGCGCGCGGTCGGGTCGTGGGCGAGGTCGGCGCGCAGCACCTTCAGGGCGACGGCGCGGTCGAGCCGCTCGTCCTCGGCCCGGTAGACGACCCCCATGCCCCCGCGCCCGACGCGCCCCAGGACGTGGTACCGACCGTCCAGGCGTCGTCCGACGAGCGGGTCGGAGAGGGTCGCGTCCACGGTCAGCGAGTCTAGGTCGACTCCGCGCCCGATCCGGCGAACGACTCAGCGGAAGCGCGCCTGCAGCGTCTGGACGTTCGCCACGTAGCGGCGCGTGTCGTCGTACATCCCGCGGGACCGGACGGACGCCTGACCCTGGTAGTAGGACGCGATCGCCACGTCCGGCGGGTTGTTCGCCACGAGGGTGCGCAGGATCGCGACCCCGGCCTTGGCGTTGTCGCGGGCGTCGAAGAGGTCGATCGGCTCCCCGAGCAGGTCCGAGGCCCACTCCCCGGAGCTCGGGATGACCTGCATGGCGCCGATCGCGTTGGCGTGGGAGACGACCTTCATCTGGAAGCCGGACTCCTGCATCCCGATCGCGAGGGCCAGGGAGGGGTCCACCCCCAGGCGCACGGCCGTGGAGCGGATGATCTCGCGCATCTCCGCCTTGCCCGGCTGCTCGCTCGCCCGGATCCGGGCACGGTTGACGGACACCGCGTCGGAGACGGTGGGGGCCTGGGTGGCCGGCTGGGAGGGCTCGGCGGACCGGGCCGTCCCGCCCGTGCGCAGCGTCTGGCCCTCGACGATGAAACCGGTCTCGTCGAGAGCGTTGAGCGCCACCAGGTCGCTGACGCTCACCCCCGTCCGCAGCGCGATGTGGGACAGCGTGTCACCGGCCCGGACGGTGTAGGAGCCCTCGCCCGTCGTGGTCCCGCCGCCCGACGTGCGGGCGGGTGAACCGCCCCCGGGCAGGGTCAGCTCCTGACCGGCGCGGATGAAACCGTCGGCCGCCAGGCCGTTGGCCTCGCGCAGCGCGCCGACGGTCGTGCCCTGGGCCACCGCGATGTGGGACAGGGTGTCGCCGTCCTGCACGGTGTAGGACCCGCCCGTGGCCGTGCTCTGCGGTCCGGGCACGCGCAGCTGCTGACCCTCGACGACGAAGGCGTCCTCACCCAGCCCGTTGGCCGCCACGACGGCCTCGACGGTGCTGCCGTGCGCGGCGGCGATGGCCCCCACGGTGTCCCCGGCCCGCACCGTCACGACGGTCTCGCCCGCGGCCGCGGCGGCGTGCGCGGCCGGGACGAGGGCGGTGGGGGCGGCGGCACCGACCAGCGCGGCGGTCAGCCACCGGCCGCGCCGCGAGCTCTGGGTCGGGGTGTCGGGGGTCTCGTCGGCCATGGCGTCCCTCGCTGGTCGTGACGGGTGGTGCAGGTGGTGCACCAGTGGGGCGTGCTGAACCTATCGGACGGCCCGGGCGCACCGACCTCCACGATGTCGGAGGCGGGCCCCCGTTCGCGGGAGGTGACCGGGCGCGTCGCGCGGGGGTCTCGGGCGGTCGCGCCGCTGCCGGGGTCTGCGTTCGTGCCCACCGCCGCGGACACGGCAGACTGGAGGCGTGGTCGCACCGCTGAGAGCTGACATCGCCCGGGAGAAGAGCACCGAGGGGCTCGACGCCCTCGTCCCGGCCTGGCTGACCGTCCCCGACATCGCCGAGCAGACCGGCCAGGACCAGCGCGTCGTGCGCCGCTGGCTGCAGGAGCGCGAGCTCGTCGCCGTCCGCCGCGGTGAGCGTTCGGTCGCCCAGGTACCGGCCGCGTTCGTCACCGACGAGGGGCCGCTGAACCACCTCAAGGGGACCCTGTCGGTCCTGGGGGACTCGGGGTACACCGACGTGGAGGCGCTGGCCTGGCTCTTCACGCCCGACGACACCCTGCCCGGGACGCCCATCGACGCCCTGCGGGCCAACCGCAAGACCGAGGTCCGGCGGCGGGCCCAGGCCCTCAGCTTCTGAGGGCCGGCCGTCACGACGCCGTCGTCCAGCGCGCCTCGTCCCGGCGGGCCAAGCGCGCCCGGACCAGGCCCGGCACGGCGACGGCCAGCCGCCGCCCCACCCCGACCTTGACCCGCCGCGACAGCACGTCGTAGCCGGCGGTCTCGACCTCGCCGAGGATGCCGCCGTAGAGCAGGTAGGCCGTCCGCAGGCAGTCGCGGGACGTCGGGTGGACCATGTCCAGCCCCGGCTCGGCGTAGTCGTAGAGCTCGCGCGTCCGGGCGGCCTCGAACGCCAGCAGGTCGCGCACCGCCCGCGGGGTCGTGCCCGCGGCCCGCGCCGCGAAGAGGTCCTCGCGGGTCAGGCCGAAGCGGTCGAGGTCCTCGGCCGGGAAGTAGACGCGACCCCGGTCGAGGTCCTCCCCGACGTCGCGGACGAAGTTCGTCAGCTGGAACGCCTCACCGAGCGCACGCGCGCGCGGCGCGGCGTCCGGGGTCAGCGGTTCGAGGATCGGCAGCATCTCCAGCCCGATGACGGCCGCCGAGCCGTACACGTAGTGGCGCAGGTCCTCGTAGGTGGCGTACCCGGTCGTCGTGATGTCCATCCGCATGGACTCCAGGAACGCCTCGACGTGCTCGCGCGGCAGGTCCCAGCGCCGCATGGTCGCGGCCATGGCCCGGCCCACCGGTTCGGCGGCGTCCTGCACGTCGAGGGAGGCGAGGAAGTCGTCCGACCAGCGCACGAGCGCGTCCGGGTCCGGGTCCGTCAGGGAGTCGACGAACTCGTCGGCGTACCGGGCGAACCCGTACAGCGCCCACACGTACGGCCGCTTGGCCGGCGGCAGGAGCAGCGTGGCGAGGTAGTACGTCTTGCCGTGCTCGGCGTGCAGGAGGCGGCACGTCTCGAACGCCTCGCGCAGGTCGGGGTCCAGCAGGGCCGGGTCGTCCTGCGCGGCGGCGTCGAGGCAGACGGCGCTGCTGCGGGGGATCACGCGCGCCGCCACGCGCGGGAGCGGTAGGCGCGGTCGCGGCCGGTGACGCGCTCGGCGGCCAGGCGGCCGGAGACGAGGACCATCGGCACCCCGACCCCGGGCTGGGTGCCCGAGCCGGTGAAGACGACGTTCTCGCCCCACAGGTTGCCCGGTCGGAACGGGCCCGTCTGGCGGAAGGAGTGCGCCGCCGCGAACGGCGCCCCGTCGGCCATGCCGCGCCGCTCCCAGTCGGCCGGGGTCGTCACGTCCTCGACCTCGACGCCCTCGGCGAACCCGGTGTACCCGCGCTGTTCCAGCGTCTGCACGACGTGCTCGCGGTAGCGGGGCCCGATGCGGTCCCAGTCCAGCGGGGATGACCCCGCCGACAGCGACGGCGTCGGGAACAAGACGTAGTAGATGTGCTTGCCGGCGGGCGCCAGCGACGGGTCGGAGACCGTGGGGCGCGACACCAGCACGGACGGGTCGCTCATGAGGCGGCCGTCGAGCAGCTCGGCGAACACCTCCTCCCAGGCGTCGCCGAAGTGGATCGAGTGGTGCACCGGGTCCGGGTAGTCCTTCGAGGAGCCGGCCAGCAGCAGGTAGCAGCTGGGGGAGTAGGACAGGTTGCGCCGGACCGGACGGCCCAGGAGCTCCTCGCGCGCCACCGGCAGGTCGGGGTTGAGGACGACGACGTCGGCCGGGAAGCGGCGTCCGTCGGTCGTCGTGACGGCGCTCGCGCGCCCGCCCTCGCGCTCGACGTGGTCCACCGTGGTGCCGTAGTGGAACTGCACGCCGTGCTTCTCGGCGGCCGCCGCCATCGCCGTCGGCAGGGCGTGCATGCCGCCGGCGGGGAAGAAGACCCCCGCGACCGAGTCCATGTAGGCGATGACCGCGTACAGCGCCAGCGCGTCGTACGGCGACAACCCCGCGTAGAGGGCCTGGAAGGAGAACATCCGCTGGGTGCGGGGGTCCTTGAGGAACTTGCCGACCTCGGGCGCCAGCTTCTTGAACCCCCCGGCCGCCAGCAGCCGCACGAGGTTCGGCTTGAGCAGGTCCAGGGGGGTGTCGATGTTGCTGTCGATGAAGTCGCGGATCTCCCAGCGGTACAGGTTCGCGACGTGGTCGACGAAGCGCCGGTAACCCTCCGCCTCGCCCGGCCCGCACAGCTCGCCGATCGCCACCGCGGTCCGCTCGACGTCCGCCGACACGTGCAGCGCGGTGCCGTCGGCGAAGTTCCCCCGGTACAGCGGGTCCACCGGGCGCAGGTCCAGCCAGTCGTGCACGTCCTCGCCGAGCGCGTCGAAGCAGTCGGCGATGAGGTCGGGCATCGTCAGCACCGTCGGACCGGTGTCGAAGCGGTAGCCGTCCTTCACGACCAGGCCGGCGCGGCCGCCGGGGACGTCCTCGCGCTCGAGCACCGTGACGTTGCGCCCCGCCCCGGCCAGTCGCATGGCCGCGGACAGGCCGGCCAGGCCCGCCCCCACGACCACGACGTCGTCGGTGCGCCCCGCGACGTGCCGGGTCCGGCCCGGCAGCCAGTCCAGGGCGTTCTGCAGGGCGCTCACGAGCGCCTGCTCGTGGCCGCCACGACGAGGGCGTGCAACGCCGCGCGCGCGTCCTCGGTGAGGTCGGCGCCGTCGAGGGTCTCGCACGCCACCCCGACCTGCTGGTCGATCAGCTCCTCCACCTCGGCCAGGGCGCCGGTGTCCGTCAGGACGTCGCGCAACGTGTCCACACCCTCCGTCGTCAGGTCGGGGTCCCCCAGCAGCAGGCGCACCGTCTCGGCCTGGGCGGGGGTCGCGTTCTGCACGGCCAGCCCGACCAGGACGGTCCGCTTGCCCTCGCGCAGGTCGTCACCGGCCGGTTTGCCCGTCTCGGCCGGGTCGCCGAAGACCCCCAGCACGTCGTCCCGCAGCTGGAAGGCCTCACCCAGGGCCAGCCCGAACCGGGAGTAGTCCGCCAGCAGGTCGGTCGAGGCGCCGGCGAGGGAACCGCCCAGCAGCAGCGGGTGCTCGATGGAGTACTTGGCGCTCTTGAACGTCAGGACGCGCCGGGCCCGGTCGACCGCGCCGGCGCTGCCGCGCTGCGTCGAGGACGCCTGCTCCAGCATGTCGAGGTACTGACCGCCCATGAGCTGGGTGCGCATCGTGTCGAAGACGCGACGGCCCCGCAGCATCGCCTCGGCCGGCACCTCGCTGCGGGAGAACAGCTCGTCGCTCCAGCTCAGGCACAGGTCCCCGGCGAGGACGGCCCCGGCCAGGCCGAACCGCGTCCGGCTGCCCTCCCAGTCCTGCTCGCGGTGCAGGGCCTCGAACCGGCGGTGCACGGCCGGCTGACCGCGCCGCGTGTCCGAGTCGTCCATGACGTCGTCGTGGATGAGCGCGGCGGCCTGGAACAGCTCCAGGGCGGCGGCGGCGGTGACGACACCCTCGTCCGGCAGGTCGTCGGCCACACCGCGGTAACCCCAGAAGCAGAACGCGGGCCGCAGCCGCTTGCCCCCGCTGAGCAGGGCGGAGATCGCGTCCAGGACGGGGTCGCAGTCGGCGCTCACCTCGCGCAGGACGGCGGTCTGGTCGTGCAGGAACTCCTCGAGGACCGTCGACACGGCGGTCCGCAGCTCAGCCGTCGCCCTGAGGGGTGCCCTCATCTCGGCGGCCGTCGACTCGACACTGGGGGTGGGCGGCACAGGGGCACTCTAGGCACGAGCCCCGACACCGGCGAACGGGCGTCGTCCCTGGTCAGTCCCCGGCTCGGTCCTGGTCACGGGCAGGTCACAGGGTGCCGTCTCCTACGGTGGGGACGTGGTGATGGACCGGGAGGCGTACCTGCAGCGCTGGAGCGCGCTGCACGGCGGCACGCACGCCAACGCGCTCGTGCGCGGCTGGCTCAGCGGTGCCCACGCCCTGGCCCGTCCGCTGGCCCTCGCGGGCACGGCGCCCTGGGTCCTCACCCTGACCGGGGCGGCGCTCGCGGCCGCCGCCGCGGCGCTGGCCGTCACGGGTGGTCGCGGCGGGGTCGCCGCCGTGGGGGCCGGGGTGCTCCTCGCCCTGGCCGGGGTCTTCGACAACCTCGACGGCGCCGTGGCCGTCATGACCGACCGCACCTCCCGCCGCGGCGCGCTGCTCGACGCGGTGGTCGACCGCGTCGGGGACGCCGCCTGCGCCGTGGTGCTCTGGGGGTGCGGGGCCCCGGCCTGGCTCGTCCTCGTCGCCGGGGGCCTGGCGCAGCTGCAGGAGTACGTCCGCGCCCGGGCCCAGGGCCTGGGCGCGGACGACGTCACCGTCGTCTCCGTCGCCGAGCGTCCCGTGCGGCTCGCCCTCGCGGCCAGCTGCTCCATCGCCACCGCGATCGTCGTGTGGCTCGACTGGGCGACCCTGGGGGCCGGCGTCTGGGCCGTGCTGGGCCTCATCGGGATCGTCCAGGTGACCGGCGCGGTGGCCCGCCGGCTCTGAGCCGCCCGCTCCCGTCAGGCCGGGCCGACGAGGTCGGTGACGATGCGCGCCGACAACCCGACGAGCGGCAGCCCGCCGCCGGGGTGCGAGGACCCGCCGACGAGGAACAGCCCCGGGACGGGGGAGCGGTTGGCCGGTCGCAGGAAGGCCGAGCGCGCCCCGTTGCTGGCGGTGCCGTAGATGGCCCCGCCGTCGCTGCCGGTGCGCTCCTCCAGGTCGGCGGGGGTGCGGACCTCGGCCCACCGCAGCCTCGAGCGCACGTCCAGGCCACGCCGGGCCAGGGCGTCCAGGACGACGTCGGTGTGCCGGGCCACGAGGTCCCCCGAGCGCCAGTCCGTCCCGCGGTCCGGGTCGTGCACCGGCGCGTTGACCAGCACGAACCACGCCTCGGTGCTCTCGGAGGGCCGCAGGGCGGGGTCGTCCGGGGCGCTGACGTAGACGGTGGGGTCGGCCACCGGCCGCCCCGCGGCCAGGTCGGCGAACTCCGCGTCGTAGTCGTCGGGGAACAGCACCGTGTGGTGCCGCAGGCCCGGGGTGCGGCCGTCCAGGGCCAGCAGCAGCACGAACCCCGAGCTCGACCGCAGCCGGCGCGGCGGCCGCGACCGGGGCCGCGGCAGCAGGTCGCCGTAGAGGCGGGCGGCGTCCACCGCCGAGACCACGACGTCGGCCCGCACCCGCGTCCCGTCGGCCAGCCGGACCCCGGCGGCCCGGCCGCCCTCCTCCAGCACGCGGACGACGGGCGCCTCCGTGGTGATGCGGGCTCCGCGCTCGCGGGCCCGGTCGGCCACGGCCTGCGCCAGCAGGTGCAGGCCGCCGCGCACGTACCAGGCCCCGAAGGCCTGCTCCACGAAGGGGACGGTGGCCAGCGCGGCCGGCGCCCGCCCCGGGTCGGACCCGGAGTACGTCGCGTACCGGTCCAGCAACGTCCGCAGCCGCGGGTCCTGCAGGTACCGGCGGCCCACGCCCCGCAACGACGACCACGGCGCCACCGTCCGCAGGCCGCGCGTGTCCCTCGCCAGGCGCAGCAGCGTCCGGGGGCCCTCGAGCGCGGACTCCAGGAACGGTTCGCGGGCGACGTCCCAGATCTGCGCCGCACGGCGCTGGAACGCCGTCCACTGCGCGCCCGTGCCCGCCCCGAGCGCGTCGTCGAGGGCGCGCGCCACCTGCGGCAGACCGCCCCCGGGCAGGTCCAGCTCGGTCCCGTCGGCGAACCGGTAGTGCGCCACCGGGTCCAGCTGCACGACGTCGAGCACGGACTCCACCGGGTCCCCGGTCTTGAGGAAGAGGTCGCGCTGGACCGCCGGGAGGGTCAGCAGCGAGGGGCCGGTGTCGAAGGAGAAGCCGTCCCGGCTGAACCAGCCGAGCTTGCCGCCCACCTCCGGGCCCTGCTCGAAGACGTCGACCCGGTGCCCCTGCGCGGCCAGCCGCGCCGCGACCGACAACCCGCCGAACCCGGCGCCGACGACGACCACCCGGCTCAGAGCGACCGCCCCTTCCAGACCAGGCCGCCCCGACGGCGGCCGCGCCAGGAGTCCCCCAGCAGCCCCAGCAGCAACGCCACCGAGGCGGGGTGCCAGAACGCGTCGGGGACCGAGCGCCCACCGGTCCGCTCGGCCGCCGCGTACCGCCCGACGACGCCCGCGAGGTAGCCGACGACGCCGACCGGTGAACCGGTCAGCGCCGCGGCGGGCGGGACGAGGTAGGTCACGACCAGCCCGGCGCCGACGGCCACGGCCGCCGGGGCGGACCCGAACGCCGACCAGAGCGACTTCGCGTACCCCGCCCGCAGGTCCTCCCAGCCGCCGTACATCCGGCACGTCGCCAGCGCCGTCCCGTCGGCGACCCCACCCGTGCCGCCGGCGGCCTTGACGGCCCGCAGCAGCGCCAGGTCGTCGAGCACCTCCCCGCGCACGGCCGCGTGCCCACCGGCCCGCCGGTACGTCGCCGCGTCGACCACGAGGAACTGCCCGTTCGCCGCCGCCAGCGACGGCCGCGGGGAGACCTCCGCCGTCCGCAGGGGCAGCGTCGTCAGCCACGACCACTGCAGCAGCGGCTGCACGAGGCGCTCGCTCCACGTCAGGGCGAGCTGGCGCGGGTAGGGGCAGACCACGTCCAGGCCCGTGCGGCGCAGCAGGTCCACCGCCGCCGCCACCGCGTGCGGGGCCAGGACGACGTCGGCGTCCACGAAGACGAGGACCTCCCCGGTGGCGTGCCGGGCCGCCTGGTCGCAGGCCGCGGTCTTGCCCAGCCACCCCGGGGGCGGTCCGGCCCCGCGGACCAGCCGCACCCGTGCGTCGGACGCCGCGACGGCCCCGACCACCTCGGCCGTGCGGTCGCTCGAGGCGTCGTCGACGACGACGACCTCGTAGTCGGGGACCTGCACCTGGTCCAGCAGGGACGCCAGGCACGCCGGCAGGTCCTCCTCCTCGTCGCGGGCGGGCACGAGGACGCTGACCCGGCCCGGCGCCGGCGGCGGGTCGAGGACGGGCACCCGCAACCCCCGGGCGTTGAGCAGGGAGTGCACGGTCAGCGCGACGGCGCTCGCCGACCCGGCCCAGGTCAGGGCGCGCCAGGGCCTCACGGGCGCTCGCCCCCTCCGGTGAACACCGAGCGCAGGTACGGCAGGACGGTCAGCCCCATGGCGACCCCGCCGTAGGCCGCGACCACCGGCCGGCGGAAGAACACGGCGTTGCCGAGCGTGGAGCCCAGCCACGTCCACCCCAGGAGGACGGCGGGGACCGTCTGCGGGGTGGTCGTGCCGGGGGTGTCGCGCGTCGTGGCGTGCACGGCGCCGCAGATGGCCGCGGCCGTCAGCAGCCAGCCGGCGTAGTTGCTCAGCGGGATCCCCGGGACCCCCGGCAGGTGCGGTCGCGGCGTCTGGAACGCCCAGTGCCCGGCGGCCGTCATCTGCGGGTCGAGGAAGAGGTCCCAGGACGCCAGCGTCCAGGCCGCGGCGGCGACGGCCGCGGCGTCCCGCGTGCCGGGCGGCAGGTCCCGGGCGAGGTGCCGGCCGAGCCGCACCGCGGGGTGGGCGAGCATCGTCCACGCCAGCGGCACGACGACGGGCACGTCGAGCACCTGGGGTCCGAGCGTCCCGGCGTAGCGGTACCGCCCGAAGGGGCGGCCCGTCCGCGTCCCCACCGCCTCGGCGACGAGGCCGAGGCCCCCGGCGGCCGCGAGCGTCGTCGCGGCCGCGCGCGGTCCGCCCCGACGGGCGGCGTCGGTCACCGACGCCGCGGCGAAGGCGACCACCGACCCGATCGTGGTCCGGCGCAACCCCTCCCCGCGCAGCAGGGGGTGGGCGACCTGGGTCAGCACGGCCCCGGCCGTGAGGGCACCGCTGAGCGTCCGGGACAGGGAGGAGGGCACGGCCAGCACTCTAGGAGCGGGGTCCGACGGGGGCCCTCCGGGGCCGGGCGGGGAACGCCGTGCTCACGGGGTGGCTCACGGGGTGGCTCACGGGGTGGCTCACGGGGTGCGGCCGTCCAGGGTGCCGCGCACCTCGACCACCCCGAACCGGGCGAACAGCTCCTCGGCGTACCAGCCCTCGGTGGGGGTGCGGCGCATGACGTCGCGGTGGGCGGCGCGGCGGTGGGCGAACTCGCGCAGCGCGTCCGTGGAGTCCCACAGCGAGAACGTCCCCTGGTAGCCCAGCGGCGCCTCCCCGATCCCGAACGCGCACCGCAGGCCGGGGACCGCGTGCAGCTCCTGCGCCACCGGTGGCACCGCCCGCCAGAACGACGCCGCCCTGGCCGGCCGGAGCCGGGCGCGGGTGATGGAGGCGACGGGCCCGTCCTGGGGCGGGTGCTCCGGCGGGCCGAAGGGTGCGCGGCCGGACCACCGCCCGCGGCTGCCCGCCGGGGTCAGGCGGAACTGCACGTGCTCGCGGGCGATCCGGCCCCAGGCCCGTGCCGGTCCGGAGGTGTCGAAGCGGTCGGCGTCCCCGGCCGAGTCCCACGCGACGAGAGCCGCCCAGCGCAGCGGGTCGGCGTCGCGGACGGTGAAGGTGCGGCCGTCCCCGGTGCCCAGGAGCTTGGCGAACCCCGCCCCGGGGAGCCGGCGGGTCGCGCGGCGGTCGACCGCCATCCGCCACACGGCGCGGGGAACGTCGTGCGCCGCAACGGTCCAGACGTCCAGCGTCACGAGTTCGGGGGGTCTCACGCGGTGAGGCTATCCGCGGTCGGCACCGTCCACCTGCTCGCGCACCACCCGCGCGCACTCGGCAGGGTGGTCCCACATCGGGACGTGCCCGCAGTCCGGCCACTCGATCCACCGCGCGTGCGCGGGGGCGGTCTCGCGCCGGCAGAACCGCGGCGGCAGGACGCGGTCGCGGCCCCCGACCACCACGGTCACGGGGACGCGAACCTCCGGGCCACGGGTGAACGCACCCGCCGCGATACCGGTGTCGGCGGCGACGTAGCCCGACGCGGCGGCGACGGCGGCCACCGCGTCGCGGACGACCTGCGCGGGCAGCGCGCGGGGGGCGGTGCTGGTCGCCGCCAGGGCGAGGGTGGCGCCCAGCGGGGTCGTCACCACCCGGGGCGGGAGCCGGCCCGCCCAGCGCGCGAACTGCTGGCCGGTGGGCAGCAGCGGTGGCCGGCGGCGCGGGGTGGTCCACAGGCCCGCGGGGGTGAAGGCCGTGACGTCGGCGACGGCGCCGTCGGCGGACGCGGCCGCGGCCTCCAGGGCCACCCACCCCCCGAGGGAGTGGCCCACGAGGTGCACGGGCTCGTCCCGGGTCCGGGCCAGGCGGGACAACCGGTCGCCCAGCGACCGCGGCGTCATCGAGGTCGCGGGCAGGGGTGGGGCCTGCCCGTGGCCGGGCAGGTCGAGCAGGAGGAGGCGGTGGTCGGCGGCCAGGCGGGGCACGACGAGCGACCACGCGCTCGACGCTCCACCCAGTCCGTGCACCAGCACCACCAGCGGGTGCGCAGGGTCGGTCGAGCCGGCGCACCGGACGGCGAACCCCTCGAGCAGTCCGGTCATCCCAGCTCGACGGGGTGCCCACCGGTCAGGCGGAGGAGCTCGTCGTAGCGGGTGCGGAAGACGGCGTGCGGGTGACCCGCCGGGACCCAGATCTGCGGGTACGGGGCGAGCGCGACGTCAACGAACGTCGGCAGCGGGACGGCCAGACCCAGCGGGGAGGCCGACCCGAGGACGGAGCCGGTGCGGCGCAGCACGTCCGTGTCGTCGTCGCGGAACAGCTCGGGCTCGCAGAGGACCGCCGCCAGCGCCGGGGTGAAGAGCGGGTGCGCCGTGGAGGAGACGACGAAGAGGTGCCTGCCGTCCCGGGTGCGCAGGACGGCGGTGGCCGCCACCGCCGCCGGTGGCACCCCCAGGTGCCGCGCCAGGTCGGCCGGGTCCCGCAGGGAAGCGGGGACCTCGAGGACCTCCCCGTCGGCGTCGAGGTCGAGGAGCGCCTCGCTGGTGCTCTCGACGGCCGGGACGTCGAGCACGGCGGGGGAGGGGGCCGGGGGCGGAGCCGTCAGGGAACCACCACCCCCGACGGGTTCCTGGCGCATCGTCCACCTCATGCACGGTCAGCGTAGAACCGTTCTCGCCTCCCGTCGCGCCGAGCCGCCGGGTGCGACGTTCCACCCCCTCCGGCGTCGGAGCACCGGGACGCCGCGCACGGGGGTGCGGGGCCCGTCAGCGGTCCGGGGCGGTCAGGACGTTGCGCCCCGCGAGCACCCGGACGCCGACGCCCGGGGAGACGGTGGTCGCCGTCCCCTCGACGGGCCGGTAGGGGAGACCCGCGATCGTGTACTCCCCGGACCACGTGGTCGTCAGCGTCACCGTCCGGTCGCCCGGGCTGGTGTACGTGTGCGTGAGGGTCTGGCGCGGGTAGGGCTGCCCCGGGTCGGTCGTCGGCCCGAGGCGCGTGCCGTCACCCAGGTCCCACGTCCAGCTCGTCGGTGTCGCGCGGATGCGGACCGGGAACCCCAGGACGGTCGTGTCCCGGACCACCGCCCCGCCCGTCGTGCGCAGGACGAGGGGGACGTTCACGAGGGCCCGGCCGTCGTCCGGCTGCAGGTGCACCGGGCTCGCCGGCAACCCCACCCGCCGCAGGTCCGCGACGGTCACCGCCGGCAGGACCACGGGTGCGGCGTCCGTGACGTCGGTCGTGCAGCGCGACCCCTGGTTGACCCACCGCGGGTCGTCACCCGTCCGCGTCCACGTCGTCGCGAACGTCTGACCCGGCGGGCAGGTGTTCCGCGCCGCCCCGCAGTAGTCGTCGCCGAAACTCCCCTCCGGGCCGTTGCGGCCGCAGGCGGGGGTTCGGACGACGGCAGTGGGTGGGGATTCTGTATGGCGCGACCCCTGTCGTGGAGTTATCGGGGCGGGTCTGTTAGTTCTTCTTGCGTTGATCGAAACCTTGTCGTCAGTAGCGATCGCAGAGGAGTGCGAGGGATGTGCTGCAGTCGCAGTGTTCGCGTCGAACGTGACAAGGAGAAGAGTGGACAGGACTGGCGCCGAGACGCGGAGCGCAGAACGGTTGAGGCGCAATTTACTCAACCTCCAGTGCCATCCATTGTTCTTGCCGCCAGGTAACTTCTATCCAGAACTTGGAGTCAGGAGCAGCTCCGTCAGAGCTGATAATTGAGCCGTTACGGTCAAGTGTGTTGTAGGCCGGTCGATCGACGAGGACTGTGAGTCTGGCGTAGCCGGCGGTTGCATCCCACGCGTCGATGTCCGTGCCAGTGAACTGCAGTACGAACTGCGGTGTTGTGTATCCCCTCTCGTGGTACTCGTCGATGACATCCGCGTAGAACTCGCATCCGGTGCACGACTCGACCGAGATTGAGCGCAGTGGCGACGAATCTCCTGTCGCTCGGGCGTAGTTGAGAGTTTGCAGGAAATAGGCGGCGAAGAGACTGGCGCCAGTTTCGTCCTGAACCTTGGCGCGGTCATCTTGCGCGGGTGTTGAAATTTGCGATGCCGTTACTGGGAGGGTCTGGCTGTCCGACACCTCGGGTGCCTCTGCGGCGTGCTCGGGCTGAGGCGTCACGGCGACCGTCGCGGTGGGTGCCGGTGCGGCCGGTGCCGGAACCGGCGGCTGCCCGTGCGAGCACGCCGCGAGCAGGCCCAGGAGGACGGTTCCGGCGGCGGTCGCGACGAGGGGGCGAGCGGGGGTCACGCGTGGCACGGTCGCACGTCCCGGGGACGTGCCGGGGCGTCGGAGGGAGCGCTGTGGACAAGTGCTGGGCCGTCCGGGTGACCCTTCCCGGCCGATCACCGTCAGTCGCCGGCGCTCGACGCTGCGTCTTGTGGACAACGTGGTCCAGCGTTGACGCGTCCTGAGGTCGGTGGTGTAGCTTCGAGGTGTGTTCGAACCGGTGTTCGAACACGATGAGACCGCTCGAGGCGCGGTCCGGGGGGAGGGGAAGCCCCGCGGGCCGCGCCCCGAGTGCGTGCTCGCGGGCCGCTTCCCCCGGCTCGCCGCACCGCGCGATCCGCCGCGGTGCCGGCTCGAGAGGGGACGGGGTGAGGACGGTGCGACGGTTCTCCGACGAGGTGCACGTCCGCTACGACGACGCGGACGAGGGTCGGGAGACCCCCGCGCAGTTCATCTGGCGCGGGCGGCTCTACGTCGTCCGCGAGGTGCTCTCCCGGTGGCGCGAGCGCAGCGCCTGGTGGGAGCACGGAGCAGTGGCCGCCGTCCACGGCGACGCCGCCGACGAGACCGGGGCCGGCGGCCGTCCCGTCCGCCGCCGCGTGCTCGAGATCGGCGATCTCGAGCGGGAGGTCCTGCGCGTCGAAGCCAGCGCCGGCCGGGCCGGCGGGGCCGGGGTCTACGACCTCGCCCGCGCCGTCGGCCCGGGAACGGCGGCCGTGTCGGAGGTCGCTGGTACCTCTACGTCCGGAGCGTCGGGGGACTGGCAGTTGCTGCGCGTCAGCGACTGAACTGCCGCCGACGGACCTGCCGACCTGACCGCACGACCGGAGGAGAACGTGATGCGCACCACCTTCGACGTCCCTGCGGGCGTCCCGCGCCCGCTGACGACGGCCGCCCTGGACCTCCTCGCCCGGTGCGAGGACGACCTGCTCACGGCGTTGCGCACGGACGACGTGGCCGAGCGCTACGTCCACGCCCACCTGGCGGCCCTGCGGGCCGGGGCCGCGATCGTCGCGGTGCACGGCCGTCCCGCTCGCGGTCGGCGCAGCGGCGGCCCCCGCAGCGTCTGGGAGATGCTGCCCGCCCTGGACCCGAGCCTGCAGGAGTGGTCCGACCGGTTCGCCGCGACCGCCGCCACCCGGTCGGCGGTCGAGGCCGGCCGCACGGGGCTCGTGGACGCCGCGGCCGCCGACGACCTCCTCGCCCACGCCGAGCGGTTCCACCGCGTCGTGGAGGTCCAGCTCGGGCTCAGCGCCCTCCAGCCGCTCGCCGGCTGACGGCGCCGCCGTCCACCGCCGGCCACGGCGCGCCCCACCGCTCCACCCGCACGCCCCAGAGCCCCCCGCACCACCCGGTCTTCCCCACGGGCGCGTTCCGAAGGACGTCCCATGACCACCGCCGCACCACCCGTGGACCCGTTCCCGCACCTGCACGTCGCCTCCGGCTACTCCCTGCGGTACGGCACCTCCACCCCCTCCGCCCTCGTCGCCCGCGCCGCCGACCTCGGGATGCCGGTCCTGGCCCTGACCGACCGCGACGGCCTGTACGGCGCGGTGAAGTTCGTCCGGGCCTGCGGCGAAGCCGGTCTGGCCCCTGTGCTCGGGGTCGACCTGGCGACCTCCCCGACCGGCCTGGCCGACGGTCTGCCCGCCTGGGCCGACCCCTCGGTCGCGCTGCGGCGCAGCTCGTCCCGCACCCCGGCCCGGGGCGGGGCCGTGGTGGACCTCCGGTTCCCCCGCGTCACCGTCCTGGCCCTCGGGGCCGAGGACGCCGGTGCGGGACGGGGGTGGGCGGCGTTGTGCCGGCTGGTGAGCGCCACCCACCTCGACGGGGTGCGCGGCGTTCCCGTCAGCAGCCTCGAACTCGTCGCCGGCCACGCCACCGCCCGGGCCGGCGGCACCGGGGCCCGGGCGGCGCTGGCGGTCCTGCTGGGGCCGGGCTCCGAACTGGGCCGGGCGCTGCTGGCCCGCCGGGACGACCTCGCCCACGCGGTCCTGCGGCGCTGGCGCGACGTGCTGCCGGCCGGTTCCCTGCACGTCGAGGTGGTCTGCCACCACGCCCCGCCGGGAACGGCCGGCAGCGTCGAGCACGCCGCCCGGATGCTCTCCTTCGCCCGTGCCGCAGGGGTTCCGGCCGTCCTGACGGCCGCCGCCCGGTCGGCCGGTGCGGACGGCGGACCCACGGCCGACCTGCTCGACGCGGTCCGTCGCCTGGTCCCGCTCGACACCCGGTACACCGACCGGGTCAGCGGACAGGGTCACCTCCTGCCCACGGTCGACATGGCCCGCACCGCGGCCGACGTCGCCCGCGCCGCCGGTGACCCGTCCGCGGCCGCGGACCTGCTGGCCACGACCGCGGCCCTCGCCGCGCGGGCCGTGCAGGACCCGGCCGCCGACCTCGGCATCGGCCGGCACCACCTGCCCGACGCCGCGGCGCTCGGGCTGGGACCGGGCGCGGACCAGGGCGCGGTCCTGCGCGCCCGCTGCGAGGGCGGGATCGGCCGCCGGTACCCGGGGGCGGACCCCGCGCTCGAGGCGAGGGTCCTGCGCCGCCTGGAGGACGAGCTCGAGACCATCGACCGGGTCGGGTTCGCCGGCTACTTCCTCACCGTCGCCGACGTCTGCGACCTCACCCGCGAGATGCGCGTCCGGGTCGCCGCGCGCGGCTCGGGGGCGGGCAGCCTCGTCAACCACCTGCTGGGCATCTCCGACGTCGAACCCCTCGGGCACCGGCTGCTCATGGAACGGTTCCTCAACCCGCGGCGCGGGCAGCTGCCCGACATCGACCTCGACGTCGAGTCGGCCCGGCGCGAGGACGTCTACGCGGCGGTCCTGGACCGGTTCGGCGGCGACCGCGTGACGTGCGTGTCGATGATGGACACCTACCGGGTCCGGCACGCCGTGCGGGACGTCGGGGCGGCGCTGGGGCTGCCGCCGGTGGAGGTGGACGCCATCGCCACCGCGTTCCCGCACCTGCGGGCCCGCGACGCACGCACCGCCATCGCCGAACTGCCCGAGCTGCAGCGCAGCGGGCTGGGCGAGGAGCGCCTCGACGCGTTCTTCGACCTCGTCGAACGCCTCGACGGCCTCCCGCGCCACGTCGCCCTGCACCCCTGCGGCGTCGTGCTGTCCAACCCCGCGCTCATGGACCGCACCCCGGTGGAAGCCAGCTGGAAGGGCTTCCCCGTGAGCCAGTTCGACAAGGACGACGTCGAGGACATGGGGCTGCTCAAGCTGGACGTCCTCGGCATCCGGATGCAGTCCGCCATGGCGTACGCGGTGCGGGAGGTCGCCCGGGTCGAGCAGACGGAGGTCGACCTCGACGACCGGGCCCAGGTGCCGCTCGACGACCCGGCGACCTACACGCTGATCCGGTCCACCCGGACCCTCGGCTGCTTCCAGATCGAGTCCCCGGGCCAGCGCGAACTCGTCGGCAAGTTCGGGCCGCGCACCTTCGACGACATCGTCGTCGACATCTCCCTGTTCCGGCCCGGACCGGTCAAGTCGGACATGGTGACCCCCTTCCTGGAGGCCCGGCAGGGCTGGACCGCACCCCAGCACCTCGACGAGCGGCTCCGGCACGTCCTCGAACCCACCTGCGGTGTCGTCGTGTTCCACGAGCAGGTCATCGAGCTCATCGCGGCCTTGACCGGCCACGACCTCGCCCTGTCCGACGAGTACCGGCGCCACCTCGGCACCCGGCGCGGCCAGGAGGAGATGGAGCCGCAGTTCCGCCGCCGGGCCCTCGAGCACGGCTACCCCGCCGAGACGGTGGACCGGGTCTGGGCCGTCCTCACGGCGTTCGCCTCCTTCGGCTTCTGCAAGGCGCACGCCGCGGCCTTCGCCCTGCCGACCTACCAGTCGGCCTGGCTCAAGACCCACCACCCGGCGGCGTTCCTCGCCGGGGTCCTCACCCACGACCCCGGCATGTACCCCAAGCGGTTGATCCTCGACGACGCCCGCAACCTCGGGATCGCCGTGCTCGGCCTGGACGTCAACGCCTCCGGCGACACCTACCGGGTGGAACGGGTCGACCCGCCCGCACCGCACGCCGTCGACGACGCCGTGGAGGACGTCGCGGACCTCGACCCCTGGCTCGGTGGCCGGGGGGTGCGCAACCCCGACGGGCTCGGCGACGGGGTCGCCGACGGGACGGGGTTCGGCATCCGCCTGTCCCTCACCGACGTCAAGGGGATCTCCGGGGCCGAGGTGGCGCGGATCGTCGCCGGGCAGCCCTACCGGTCGCTGGCCGACCTGTGGCAACGCGCCCGCCCGTCCCGCCCCACCGCCGAACGCCTCGTCCTCGCCGGCGCGCTGGACGCCCTGCACGGGATGCGCCCCGTCGGCCGGGCGCGGGAGGCCGTGCCGCGCCGTGGCCGGGCCACCCGGCGGGACCTGCTGCTGCAGGTCGCCGAACTGGACCGCTGGAGCCGCTCCGCCGGGACCGCCCCGGCCCGGGTGGGCGCCCGGCAGGTCCGCGGACCGCTCGAGGCGCGGACCCTCGACGTGCGCGCGGCCGCAGCCGCCCAGTCCCGGGCGCCACGGCCCGTCGGCGAGTCCGCCCGCACGGTGCAGCTGGCCCTGGACCTCGGCGACGCCCCCGAGGAGGTCACGCCCGGCGGGCTGCCCGAGATGACCGGACCGGAACGGGTCCGCGCCGAGCTCGACGTCCTGGGCCTGGACGCCAGCGCCCACGTCGTCGACCCCTACACCCCGCTGCTGCGTGCGCTGCGGGTCACCCCCGCCCGCGACCTGCGGTCCCGGCGCAGCCGCGCGGAACTCCTCGTCGCCGGGGTGAAGGTCGCCACCCAGACCCCGCCCGTCCGATCCGGGCGCCGGGTCGTCTTCCTCACCCTCGACGACACCACCGGCCCCCTGGACGCCACCTTCTTCGAGGACGCCCAGGGGCCCTACGCGGCGACGGTGTTCCACTCCTGGCTGCTCGTGGTGCGGGGCGTCCTGCGGCGGACCGGCCCGCGCGGGGTGTCGCTGCGGGCCACCGGCGCCTGGGAACTGCCGGCCTTGTGGGACGCCTGGACGGCCGGAGGGATCGGGGCCGTCCACGCGGTCGTCGCCGCCGCCCCGGACCCCGGGTACTCCCGCGCCGCGACGCGGGGCGCGGCCGCGAGCCGGTCCAGCCGGCCGGTCGTGGCCGCACCCCCCACGCACCCGCGCGAGCACGGCCCGGCCGCCGGGGGGACGGTCCGGCGGCGCATCCTGGTGCACGCCAGCGGTTTCCGCCAGTCGCCGTACGCCGACCTCGCACCGGCGGGGGAGGACACCCGCAACTCCCGCTCCCTCGCCCGCGCCGCCGCGCCGCCGTCCGGCGCCGTGCCCGAGCGCAAGCTCTGGCACTCCAGCTCCGGCAGCTCGGGGAGGTGACCGGGGACGTGGGGCCGCAGGGGCACGGCCGTGTCGGGCCGGGGTGTCTAGGGTGGGGGCGCGCAGTGCCGGGCGCACCACGACCGGCACGGGGATCCGCACGGGGGTCCGCACGAGGACCCGCACGAGGCTGGAGGAACGAGTGGCGAAGGAACGGGGCCGCCCCCGCACGTCGACGGTCCTCTGGGAAGGGGTCCAGCGCCTGCTCGCCGCAGCGAGCGCGGACCTGGGGGCCACCGAGCTCACCGTCGTCGACCTCGGTGGCGGCACCGGTGGCCTCGCGGTGCGCGTGGCGGCCCTCGGGCACCGCGTCGTGGTCGTCGACCCCTCACCCGACGCGCTCGCCGCGCTGGAACGCCGCACCGCCGAGGCCGGCCTGTCCGACCGGGTCCGCGCGCTGCAGGGGGACGCGACCGAGCTGTCCGCCCTCCTGGCCCCCGGCAGCGTCGACGTGCTGCTCTGCCACGGCGTCCTGGAGGTCGTCGACGACCCCGCCGCCGCCCTGCGCGCCGCCCACGAGACGCTCCGCCCCGGCGGGCGGCTCAGCCTCCTCGTCGCCCAGTGGCCGGCCAGCGTCCTGGCCCGCGTCCTGGCCGGTCAGCTCGGGCAGGCCCTGCACGTCCTGTCCGGCGAGGAGCACCGCTGGGGTCCGAGCGACCCGCTGTGCCGGCGCTTCGACCGGGCCGGCGCCACGGCGCTCGCCGAGCAGGGCGGTTTCACCGTCACCGCGGTCGAAGGCACCCGCACGTTCAGCGACGTCGTGCCCTCCGCCGTCACCGAGTCCGACGACGCCCTCACCCTGCTGCGCGAGCTGGAGTCGCGCGCCGCGGGCACCGAGGAACTGCTCGGCCTGGCCGCGCACCTGCACCTGCACGCCACCCGCTGACCCCGCCCCTGAGGACCCCGCCCCCGAGGACCCCGCCCCCGCAGCGGTCCGGGGGAGCGCCCGGTGAGCCGCCGTCAGCTCGTGCGCCCGGACCCCTCGAGCGGTGGGGGCCTGGGCGACGACGACACCGGGTGCACGGTGCTGCACGTCGACATGGACGCGTTCTACGCCTCCGTCGAACTGCTCCGCCGGCCCGACCTGCTCGGCACCCCCGTCATCGTCGGCGGGGGCGACCGGGGCGTGGTGCTGTCGGCCACCTACGAGGCGCGCCGGTACGGCGTCCACGCGGCGATGCCGATGGCCCGCGCCCGGCGGCTGTGCCCGGCCGCGACCGTCCTCGCGCCCCACCACGAGGACTACTCCCGGATCTCGGCGGGGGTCATGGAGGTGTTCCGCGCGGTCACCCCCGTCGTCGAACCGCTCAGCCTCGACGAGGCGTTCCTCGACGTGTCCGGCGCGGTCCGCCGGCTCGGCAGCCCCACCCGGATCGGTGAGCTGCTGCGCGACCGGGTCGCCGACGAGCAGGGCATCACCTGCTCGGTGGGGGTGGCCTCGACGAAGTTCGTCGCCAAGCTGGCCTCCGGCGGGGCCAAGCCCGACGGGCTGCTGGTCGTCCCGCACGCCCAGACGGTGCCCTTCCTGCACGCCCTGCCCGTCGCGGCGTTGTGGGGAGTCGGGGAGCGCACCGCCGAGGCGCTGGGGCGGCTCGGGCTGGGCACGGTCGCCGACATCGCGCACACCCCCCTCGCCACGCTGGTCCGCGGGCTGGGCGAGTCGACCGGCCGGCACCTGCACGCCCTGGCCTGGGGGCGGGACGAACGCCGTGTCGTCGCCTCGGTCCCCGAACGCAGCATCGGCTCGGAGGAGACGTTCCCCCGGGACGTCGACGACCCCCGGTTCGTGCACCGCGAGCTGCTGCGCCTGGCCGAGCGGACCGCCTCCCGGGCCCGGGCCCAGGGGGTGGCCGGGCGGACGGTCGTCCTGAAGGTCCGGTTCGCCGACTTCACGACGATCACCCGCTCCCGCACCCTGCGCGAACGCACCGACGTGACCCGCGAGATCCACGCCACCGCGCGCGACCTGTTCGACGGTCTCGCCCTGGAGCGGGCCCGGTTGCGGCTCGTCGGCGTCCGGCTCGAGGGGTTGGCGGACTCGGCCACGGCACCGCGGCAGCTGGTCCTGGGGGAGCGCGCCCACGGCTGGCGCGACGCCGACGGGGCGGTGGACCGCGCGAGCGCCCGCTTCGGTGCCGGGAGTGTGAGACCGGCCACCCTGCTGGGGCCCCGGTGACGGCGCAGCGGTGCCCCCACCCGGACGGTGCACGTCCGTGACCTGCGGTGGAACCGGTGACGACCCTGCGTCGTTCTCCCGTCCGGGGGACGAGACGCGCCGTCTGCGCCACAGCACGACCTCGGGTGGGGGACGATGTGGTAAGTCGAGTTTCGCCCATCGCTGCAGGGACATATCCTTGGACGACAACGTGCGCACGCCAGGAGGTACAGGTGCCGCTCTCGGAGCATGAGCAGCGTCTGCTCGAGCAGATGGAACGTGCGCTGTCCGCGGACGATCCCAAGTTCGCCAACGCCATGAAAGGTTCCCGCCACGGACGCGCCGCCAGGCGTCGTCTCCTCATCGGCATCGCTGCCGTCGTGGTGGGCCTCGTGCTCCTCATCATCGGGGCCAGCACGAGTCAGATCTGGTTGGGGGCGGGCGGTTTCATCGTCATGCTCGCCGGCACGATCTGGGCCTTCTCACCGGCTCGGGGAACGACGGGCGCGGCCGGTGGGCAGCCTCCCACCACGGGCGCTCCGCGTCCGCCGCGGACGGGGAAGTCGCGGCGCAGCGGATCGTTCATGGAACGGTTCGAGCAGCGCTGGGACCGCAGACGCGGTCAGTGGTGAAGTCGTCCTCACCGCCCGCGCGGCGGTGAGCTCGCAGCGGGCGTCGTGGGAACCTCCCACGACGCCCGTTCTGCCTCTCCGTCTCGGCGGGCCCGGGCTGGGCCACAGCACCCCGGCGCCACGGCCCGGTGAACGGCCGCAGCGGCCCGCCCGGGAACGGGCGTCAGTCCCGGTCCCACCAGTCCAGCGCCCGCCGCACCCCGGCCGTGGGGAACAGCCGTGCCCGCCACCGCACCCACCGCGACCGCTGCGCGCCGACGGCCTCGACGACGGCGTCGACGTCGGCCCGCACGAGCCGGCCCACCTGCCGGTCGGTGCGCTGGGCCACCAGCACCCCGCCCCCGGCGCCCGAGCCCGGCCCGAAGCGGGCGCTCTCCACGGCCGCGCGCAACCGGGCCAGCTGGTCCGCGGCCGGTGAACCGGCTCCCGCGAACTCCGACAGGCCCACCGCCCGCTGCCGCGGGGTCGTCGAGGGGGGCCAGCTGACACCGAGGTCGTGGACGCGGTCGTCCAGCTCCGCCCAGGCCGCCTCCGCGGACGACGCCGCGCCCGTGACCCCGGCCCACCGCCGCCGGGTCAGCAGCGCGGTCGAGACCCAGGGGGTCAGGACGGCGACGAGCAGGAGCAGCGCGCCGAGGATCCATCCCCACGGCAGGCCCAGGAAGCGGTCCCACCCCGTGGGTGCCGCCGCGGCGGCGGGGCCGGTCGCGGTCGCCGTGCTCGTGCTCGCCGACGCGCTGGGCGCGCTGCTCGCCGCGGGCGGGGGCGTCGCCCCCGTCTGCCCCTGGACCGGGGGCTCCGTGGCGACCTGCGGCACGGAGTACCCCGGGGACTGACCCGTGCGGGTCGCCGGGGTGGGCTCGAACCGCACCCAGCCCACACCCTCGAAGAACAGCTCCGGCCACGCGTGCGCGTCCTGGGCGCTGATGCGCCACCGGCTCAGCGCGCCGTCCTGCCCGGTCTGCGTCTCCCGGCCCGGCAGGAAGCCGATGGCCACGCGGGCCGGGATCTGCAACGAGCGCGCCATCACCGCCATGGCCGAGGCGAACTGCACGCAGAACCCCGACTTCTCCGACAGGAACGTCGCGACCGCGTCGCTCCCGCCGTCGTTGGGGGCCGTCGTGGAGTACGTGAAACCGCCGCTGGAGCGGAAGTACCGCTGCAGCAGCGCGGCCCGCTCGTAGGCGTTCGTCGCACCCGCCGTGACCTGCTGCGCCGTGTCGGCGACGACCGCCGGCAGCTGCGGCAGCTCCGTGTACCGCTCCTGGACGTCACCGGGTGCCGGCGGGGCGGCCCGCAGCTCCTCCTCCGTCGGCTGCACCTCCAGGTGCGTCACGGTGTACTGCCGGCCGCGGGTCGTCTCCCCGTCCCCGACGACGTTCAGGCTGTCGGTCTCGTACAGCCAGTTCCCGGCGATGTCGACGCGCAGCGCGGGGTACGGCAGCGGCAGGTACGTCTGGTCCAGGCCGCGGATCGAGATCTGCGTGCTCCGGACCACGGACTGGTCCCGGACGGCGTCGGACAGCCCCGGTGCCGGGCTCAGCCCGTCCTGCACCCGCTGCCGGCGCGGGATGTCGGCGCCGGTGCTCGGTGCCCAGGTCTGCCCGTCGAACACGTCGGCCGTCACGATCCGCAGCGGTGCGGGGTCCGGCTCGTCCGTCGCGTACGTGACGATCGTCGCGTCCGAACGGGCACCCAGCGACGCCTTGAGGTTGAGGATCGGGTTGATGACGGCGATGGTGTCGCCCGGCCCGGTGTCGATCGTCAGCGGCCGCTCGTCCAGCCCCGGGACGGCGGCCGGCACGGCGACGGCGGCCACGAGGGCGACGGCGGCCGTGGCGCTCGCGGTCACCCCGGTCACCGACCGCCCGGACCGCCCGGACCGCGGGTGGCGGGCGGGGGTCCCGCGGTCGCCGGCGAGCAGCACGAGGTAGGGGACGCCGGCGAGCACGAAGGCGACGGCGCCGGACCCGCCGGGCGCGAGGGCCAGCGGCACGGCCAGCACCCCCAGCAGGGGCAACCCGGCCAGGGCCGGCTGCCGCAGCGTCACCGCGAACAGGTCGACGGCGAAGGCGACCAGCCCGGCCCCGGCGACCAGCAGCAGGCGCAGCCCGCGCAGGTCGACGGCCGGGACGCTGTAGCGCTGGACGACCTGGACGCCGTCGGTGGCCAGCTGCACGAGCCGGTCGACGGTCGCGGGGGTGGGGACCACCCCGAGCGGGGCGGTCCCGCCGTTGAAGAGCAGCACGACGACGAGCAGGACGACGAGTCCCTGGACCGCGACGGCCAGTCCCGGCCGGTGGAACAGGCCCCGGACGAGGAGACCGGCCCCGACGACGGCGAAGACGATCCCGAACGCCCCGACGAGCCACCCCGAGGACACGACGAGCGGGTTCAGCGTGAGCACGGCCGCGGCGCTGGCGGCGGCGGCCCACAGGGCGGTCCGGGCACTGCGGGTCACGAGGGGACCTCCCTGGCGGGTGGGGGCGACGACGGATGGTCGCTCCGCGCGTCCAGGCGCGTCAACCGCGCCCACACCTGCGGGACGGTGTCCTCGGGTCCGGCGACGGCGGTCCGCCACCCCGCCCGGGACAGCACCAGCCGCGCCCGGTCGAGGCGGTCCGGGCCGGTCCGGTCGTCCCGCTCGCCGCGGGCGCGCGCAGCCGGTGCCGAGGCCCAGTCCCCGGTCCGCAGGAGCACCGCGAGGGCCGGCACCCCCAGGGGGCGGGCTGCGAGCAGGGGGGCCACGTCGTCCTCGTCGACGTCGCCCAGGACGGCGACGAGCAGCGTCGCCTCGGTCCGGCCGAGCTCGGTCACGGAGCGGGCCAGGCCGTCCCGGGCGCCGGTACCCAGCCGGGCGAGGGAACGCATGATCCCCCGGGCGGCCGACGTCTCGTCCAGCTCGCTCGGGGGGTCGTAGGCGCCGTCGTGCAGCAGCCGGACGCGGTGCCGGCGCCGCTGCAGGTGGGCGGTGGCGGAGGCCGCCGCGCTGACGGCCCACTCCAGGGAGGACCCCGCGCCCCGACCACGGTGCGCACCCTCGCGGGTGTCGAGCAGGACGACGACGTCGGGGCGGCCAGGGTGCTCGTCCAAGCGGACCATGACGGTGCCCCGGCGGGCCGTGGAGCGCCAGTGCACGCGCCGCAGGTCGTCGCCGACGCGGTACTCGCGGATGGACGCGTCGTCGGGGGCGGCCGCGGCGGACGCACCGCCGGACGACCCGCGGGTCCCGCCCAGCTCGCCCAGCGACAGCTCCGTGAGGGGGTGCACGCGCGGCAGCACGTCGAGCACCACCGGGGTGCCCAGCACCCGGCGGGCACGGACGAGACCGAAGAGATCACCCGCCACGACGCTCGCCGGGCCGAGCGGGTAGGACCCCCGGACCTCCGACCTGACCCTGTACTCCAGGTCGAGGGTCTCTCCCTCCCGCAGCCGGGGCACGGGCAGTCGCGCCGTGCCGCCGAGCGCCAGCGGGACGGCGTCCTCGAGGACGAGCCGGACCCCCGCTCCGGCCCGGCCGAGCACCTCGAGGCGCACCGTGCTCGTCACCCCCGCTTCGACGAGCTCGTCCTTCGACCTCGACACCAGCTCGAGGGTCCGCACCGCGCGGTGGGTGGACCACGCCGCGACGAGGACCAGCACGAGCAGGAGCACCCCGATGCGCAGGATGTCGCGCTGGCCGAGGGCGGGAGCACCCACGAGCGCGAGCAGACCCACCACGCAGAAGGCCCAGCCGCGGGCCGTGGGGCGGGTGGCGCCGGCCCTCACCGGGGCCCGCTCACCGGGGCGAGGGGAGCGCCGTCGTGCGGAGCACGTCCGTGACGACGTCGGCGCCGTCCCGTCCGGCGAGCAGCGCGTCGGCGGTCAGCAGCAGGCGGTGGGCGACGACGGGGACCGCGAGGGCCTGGACGTCGTCGGGCAGCACGTGGTCCCGGCCCTCCAGCGCCGCGCGCGACCGCGCGGTGCGCAGCAGGTGCAGGGCGGCGCGCGGGGACGCGCCGAGGCGCAGGTCGGGGTGGGAGCGAGTGCGGCGCACGAGGTCCACGACGTACTGCTTGAGCGCCTCGGCGGCGTGCACGCTGCGCACGGCCCGCGACAGCGCCCGCACCTCGGCGACGTCCACGACGGGGGTGACCGCGTCCAGGGGGTCGGTGACCCCGTGCTCGCTGAGCATCGTCAGCTCCGCGTCGACGGAGGGGTACCCCATGGAGATGCGGGCGGCGAAGCGGTCGCGCTGGGCCTCGGGCAGGGGGTAGGTGCCGTCCATCTCGACGGGGTTCTGCGTGGCGAAGACGATGAAGGGCCGGTCCAGCTGCCACGTCGTCCCGTCGACCGTGACCTGCCCCTCCTCCATGCACTCCAGCAGCGCCGACTGGGTCTTGGGCGAGGCCCGGTTGATCTCGTCGCCGATGACGACGTTGGCGAAGACCGCCCCGGGGCGGAACTCGAACGTGGCCCGCTCCTGGTTCCAGATGCTCGACCCGGTGACGTCGCTGGGCAGCAGGTCCGGGGTGAACTGGATGCGCCGCACGCTCCCGTCGATCGCGCGCGCCAGCGACTTGGCCAGCATCGTCTTGCCGACACCGGGGACGTCCTCCACCAGCAGGTGGCCCTCGGAGAACAGGACCGTCAGCGCCAGCCGCACCGTCTCGTCCTTGCCCTGGATGACGCGGTCGACGGCGACGGCGAGGTCGTCGGCGACGCTGCGCAACCTCTCGAGCGCGGCGGGCAGGTCGTGGGGGTCCAGCGTCGGGGACTCGGCGGGGTGGCTGCCGGGGAGTGCGCTCGTCGTGGTCACGTGCCCTCGTCTCGTTCGGTGGACGTCGCGAGTTCGAACGTCCGGTCCCGGCGGGCGGTGCCCGGGCGCGGGCCGCGAACGGACCTGCGACCGGGCACCGGTGCCGGACGCCCCCACTCTGCCCCACGGTGCGCCCCCCGCGCCCGTCCACCGCGTGGTCGCCGGCTCCCGGGACCGCGATCGGTCCCCACTTCCCCCCACTCGGGCGCCGGCGGCGGCCCGGCGGGGCGCGGGAGGCCTCCCCCCGGGCCGGGGGAGGCCGTGTGCACGGGGTGACGGCCCGGTGGGGGGTCTGAGCCGCTCCGCACCCCCTCCACCACCACCCACCGCGCTGACCTGCATCGATACCGCATCCGCGCGGTCACTCAGAGTTGACTGACGTTGACGGTGGAGGAAAGTGGAGTACCGTGGAGGAGCCTGGTCCACAGGGGACCCGGCGCGAGGACTCGACGACGGACGACAGACCCGTTCGGTGGGGGTGCGCGGTGTTCCTGGGCACCCACACACCCCGACTGGACGACAAGGGCCGGCTGATCCTCCCGGCTCGCTTCCGGGACCAGCTGCTCGACGGTCTCGTCATCACCCGGGGGCAGGACCGCTGCCTCTACCTCTTCCCGATGCAGGAGTTCCAGCGGATGCACGAGGAGCTGCGACAGGCGCCGCTCACCAACAAGGAGGCGCGCGACTACCAGCGCGTCTTCCTGTCGGGTGCCTCGAGCGAGGTGCCGGACAAGCAGGGCCGGGTCACCGTGCCGCCGCTGCTGCGCCAGTACGCCGGTCTCGACCGGGACGTCGCCGTCATCGGTGCCGGCAGCCGGGTCGAGCTGTGGGACCTGCCGACCTGGGAGACCTACCTGGAGGGCGCGGAGTCCGCCTTCGCCGAGCGCAGCGAGGAGGTCCTCCCGGGGGTCCTGTGACCCCCGCCCCGAGTCGCGGTCGAGATTCGGGGCAGCCGTCGGACGCGGCCTCCAGCCGCCCGGACCCGACGGTCCTGACGCCACTTCCCCGGCGCCAGGGCTGACGGGCACGAGCGGATGGGGACCACGCCCGACGACGGGTCCGGCGGGAGGTCCGCCGGAGACCGATGGGCAGGCAGGTGGTGACGGAGCGAGCAGCGGGGCAGGGGGTGGGACGGTGGGCGGACAGCACCCGTCCGTCGAGCCCGTCGTCGACCCGTCCTGCGACCTCGCGCCCCTGCCGGGGGCCCGCGCCGCCGAGGCCGCCGAGCGGCACGCCCCCGTCCTCCTGGACCGCTGCACCGCCGTCCTCTCGCCCGCCCTGCAGCACCCGCGGGCGGTGAGCGTCGACCTCACCCTGGGCATGGGGGGACACGCGGCCGAGCTCCTGCGCCGTCACCCCGGGCTGCGGTTGGTCGGCGTGGACCGCGATCCCCACGCCCTCGAGCTCGCCGCCCACCGGCTCCACGAGTTCGCCGACCGCGTGACGCTGGTGCACGCGGTCTCCGACCGCTTCGACGACGCCCTCGACGACCTCGGCCTGGACACCGTCGACGCGGTGTTCCTCGACCTCGGCGTGTCCTCGTTGCAGCTCGACGAGGACGACCGGGGTTTCTCCTACGCCCGCGACACCCCGCTCGACATGCGGATGGACCCGACGACGGGCCGGACGGCCGCTGACGTCCTGAACACCTTCTCGCACAGCGACTTGACGCGCCTGCTGCGCACGTGGGGGGAGGAGAAGTTCGCTCCCCGCATCGCCTCGGCCGTCGTGCGCGAACGCGAGCGCGAACCGTTCAGGAACTCGGCCAGGCTCGTGGACCTGGTGCGCGCCAACGTCCCCGCCGCTGCACGGCGCACCGGGGGGAACCCGGCCAAGCGCACGTTCCAGGCGTTGCGCATCACCGTGAATGACGAACTGGGGGTCGTCGAACGGACGTTGCCGGCGGCTTTCGAGCGCCTCGCCCCCGACGGCCGGCTGGCCGTCCTCACGTTCCACTCCCTCGAGGACCGGATCACGAAGAACGTTCTGCGGCAACTGTCCTCGAGTTCCGCGCCGCCGGACCTGCCGTTCGTCCCCGAGGGTTCCGGACCCCGGGCGGAACTGCTCACCCGGGGCGGTGAACAGGCCGGGGAGGCCGAACTCGCGGAGAATCCCCGCGCGGCGTCGGCGCGCCTCCGCGCGGTGCGCCGACTACCCGAGCAGGATCGGTCACGGTCCAGCGGTCGCGTCACCTCCCGGAACCCCCGGCAGCGCGACACCCGCAACAGCACCAGCACCAACCGACAGACCACGGAACTCGGGCCGGACCACGGCACGACCGACGGAAGGACGCCGTGATGAGCCAGCCCCTGATCGCGGCCCGGAAGGCTCCGGTCCGCCAGCCCGGGTCGTCCGCGGACACCCGCCCCGAACTGCAGGTCGTCACCCCGCCCGCCACGCGGCGGGTGCGTCTGCCGCTGCCCGTGGCCTGCGTCCTCCTGCTGACCCTGGGTCTGCTCGGGCTGCTCATGACGAACATCGCCATCGCCGGCGATGCGTACGAGATCACCGACCTGCAGGTGACGAGCGGCCGCCTGGCCGACCAGCAGCAGGCCGTGGCCGAGGACCTCGCCCAGCAGTCCTCGCCCGAGCACCTCGCCACCCGCGCCGGCGAGCTCGGCATGGTGCCGGCCCCCGACCCCGTCCACCTCACGGGCACCGGCGCCGTGGGGGAGGCGACCCCGGCCCCGCGGCCCTCGACCGCTGCCGGTTCCCCGTCTCCCGCTCCGGCGCCGGCCCGCTGAGACCGCACCCCACCCCCGAGGTCGAAGAGGTACCCGCGTGTCCCGCCCGCGCCGCCCCCGTCCCGACGAGCAGGACCCCCGTCCCCGCCCCGACATGCGCATGCGCGTCTACACCCTCGGGGTGCTGGGTGGGCTGACGGTGCTCGGCGGCCGGCTGGTGCAGCTGCAGGGGGCCGACGCCAGCAAGCTCGCCGACGACGCCCTCCAGCAGCGGACGTCGACGGCGACGCTGTACGCCAAGCGCGGGGACATCCTCGACGCCAAGGGCGTCGTGCTCGCCACGTCCGTCGAACGGCGCGACGTCATCGCCGACCCGAAGGCGCTCAGCGGTTACAACCTGCGCAACGGCAAGCCGTACAGCTCGAAGTACGGCACCGGCCCGGAAGGGGCGGCGCAGCGGCTGGCGCCCGTCCTCGGCATCGACGAGGCCACCCTCACGACGAAGCTCACCGGGGACAACCGGTACGCCGTCGTGGCCCTCGGCATCACCCCGGAGCTGTGGCAGCAGGTCGACGACCTGGGGATCGCCGGCATCACCTCCGTGCGCCAGACCCAGCGCATCTACCCCACCGGCAGCGCGTCCTCCACGCTCGTCGGCGTCCTGGGCACGCCCGAGCAGGACGAGAAGACGAAGGCGTTCACCGACCGCCCCCTGTCCGGTCTGGAGGAGGCGCGCAACTCCCTGCTCCTCGGCACGAACGGCTGGATGCGCTACGAGCGCAGCGCGGGCGGCCAGGAGATCCCGCTGGGGGACCGGGAGACGGTGGACCCCGTCGACGGCACCTCCCTGCACCTGACCATCGACTCGGACCTGCAGTGGAAGGCCCAGTCGGCCATCGCCGCCAAGGTGGCCGAGACGGGGGCCGAGTCCGGCACGGTCGTCATCATGGACAAGGAGCAGCGCCTGCTCGCCCTGGCGAGCGCGCCGAGCCTGGACCCGACGAACCTCGTGAACCTCACGAACGACCAGTTGCAGAACACCGCGCTCACCAAGGTCTTCGAGCCCGGGTCCACGGCGAAGGTGGTGACGCTGGCCGCGGCGCTGGAGGAGGGCGTCGCCACGGCCGACACCCGCTTCGTCGTCCCCGGGGAACTGCCGCGCTTCGACAAGACGTTCCACGACTCCCACCCGCACGGCGACGAGAAGCTCACGCTCGCAGGCGTCCTCGCCCAGTCCAGCAACATCGGGACGATCCTGGCGGGGGAGAAGCTGAACGCCGACCTGCGCACGACCTCCCAGATCCTGCACGACTACCACCTCGCCTTCGGCTTCGGCGCCAAGACGTCCCTGAAGTTCCCCGGCGAGAGCGGCGGGATCCTCGGCGACCCCGCGAAGTACTCCGGGACGCAGCGGTACACGGTGATGTTCGGGCAGGGGCTGTCGGTCACGGCGGTGCAGGCCGCCTCGGTCTTCGCCACCATCGCCAACGACGGCGTCCGCGTGGAACCCACGCTCATCGCCGGCACCTCGGCCCCGAACGGCGACTACCGCACCGAACCGGCCGGGGCCAGTTCCCGCGTCATCAGCGCCGCCACCGCCACCACGCTGCGGGACATGATGCAGGCCGTCGTCAGCGAGGCCGGGACGGCGGCGGCCGCCGAGATCCCCGGGTACCTCGTGGCGGGCAAGACGGGGACGGCGAACCGCTACGACGTCGACCTCGGGCGGTACTCCGGGTACACCGCCTCCTTCATCGGGCTCGCCCCGGCCGACGACCCCGAACTCGTGGTCGCGGTGATCCTGCAGGACCCCAAGACGAACTACTACGGGGGTTCGGCGGCGGGGCCGGTGTTCAAGGACGTCATGACCTACGCCCTCGCCCAGCGCGGCATCGCGCCGTCGGCCGAACCCCCGGCGGACCTGTCGTTGACGTGGGGCGGGGACACCGACGCCGAGCAGGACATCAGCACCGGTGCGGTCGCCGACACGGCGGGTCGGTGACCGCTCGAGCCTGCGCGTCCGGTCGCGGCGCGGTGCCGGCGACACACCGTCCGGGCGGTTCGGACCGCACCCGCCGGGCGGGTAACCTCCCACCGTGCCGATGATCGACGGCGGACGACCCACCCTCGCGGACCTGGCCCGGGTCCTCGGCGCCGTCGCCCCTCCGCACCCCCGCGCGAGAGTCACCGGGGTCACCCTCGACTCCCGGCGGGTCGCCCCCGGTGACCTCTACGCCGCGCTGCCCGGGGCCAACGTGCACGGGGCGCGCTTCGCCCCCCAGGCCGCCGCGGCCGGCGCCGTCGCCGTCCTCACCGACCCGGCCGGTCGCGCCGACGCCGAGGCCACCGGTCTGCCCGTCCTCGTCGTGGACACGCCCCGCGCCGTCCTCGGCGACCTCGCCCGCCGGGTCCACGGGGACCCCGGGTCGGCGCTGACGACGTTCGGCGTCACGGGCACCAACGGCAAGACGACGACCGCCTACCTCCTCGAGTCGCTGTGGCGCGCCGCCGGCTGGACGACGGGTCTGCTCGGCACCGTGGAGACCCGCGTCGCGGGCGAGCGCGTCAGCAGCGTGCGGACCACGCCGGAGGCGCCGGACCTGCACGCCCTGCTGGCGCGGATGGTCGCGGCCGGGGTGCGCGGCTGCGCGCTCGAGGTCTCCTCGCACGCGCTGGCCCTGCACCGCGTCGACGGTCTCGTGGTGGACGTCGCCGCCTTCACCAACCTGTCCCAGGACCACCTGGACTTCCACGGGTCGATGCAGGAGTACCTCGCGGCCAAGGCCCGCCTGTTCACCCCGCCGCACTCCCGCCGCGGGGTCGTCTGGGTCGACCCCGCCGACGCCGACGGCTGGGGCCGCCGCGTCGGCGAGCTGGCCACCGTGCCGGTCGAGACCGTCGGCCCGGACGGTGCCGGCGCCGACTGGTCCGTCCGCGACGTCCGCCCCGGCCGGGCCGAGAGCCGCTTCCGCCTCACCGGCCCGGACGCCGACCTGCACCTGACGTGCCCCCTGCCCGGGGCGTTCAACGTCGCCAACGCCGCCGTCGCGGCCGTGGCCGCGCTGCGCCTGGGGCTGGGGCCCGCCGACGTCGAGCGCGGGCTGGCGCGGGCCGAGGGCGTGCCCGGCCGCATGCAGGCGGTCGTGCGCACCGGCGCCCCGCTCGTCGTCGTCGACTACGCGCACACCCCCGACGCCCTGGAGCGCGTGCTCACCACGTTGCGCGTCGGCACGCCCGGACGGCTCGTCGCCGTGGTCGGCGCCGGCGGGGACCGCGACCGCGGCAAGCGCCCCCTCATGGGCGCGGCCGTCGCGCGCCTGGCCGACGTGGCCGTCGTCACCGACGACAACCCGCGCTCGGAGGACCCCGCGACGATCCGGGCGCAGGTGCTCGACGGGGCCCGCGCCGCGTCCGGTCCCGCCGAGGTGCTGGAGGTCGGCGACCGCCGGGCTGCCGTGGCCGCGGCCCTGGCGCGCTGCACCGGCCCGCAGGACACCGTGCTCCTCGCCGGCAAGGGCCACGAGAGGGGTCAGGAGGTCGCCGGTGCGGTGACCCCCTTCGACGACCGGGCCGTGGCCGAGGAGGAGCTGGTGGCCTGGCTCGCCGGGACGGGCGGGGACGCGGGCACGACGGACGGGGCGCCCGGCGCCCGGGGAGGTGCCCGGTGATCGCGCTGACCGCGACCGAGGTCGCGGAGCTGACGGGGGGCCGCCTCGGAGCCGACGCCGCGGGGGACGTGCGCACGCACGGGCCGGTGGTCGTGGACTCCCGGGCCGCCGTCCCGGGGGCGCTGTTCGTCGCCCTGCCCGGGGAGCGGGTCGACGGCGCCGACTACGCGGGCACCGCCGTCGCGGCGGGTGCGAGCGTCGTCCTGGCCGAGCGGGCGGTCGAGCTGCCCGCCGGTGCGGCCCTCGTGCTCGTCGAGGACGGGGTCGCCGCGCTGGGCCGCCTGGCCGCGGGCGTCCTGGAGCGCCTGCGCGCCGGGACCGACGGGGGCGGGACCGGCCCCCTGGTCGTCGCCGTCACCGGCTCGCAGGGCAAGACGACGACGAAGGACCTGCTCGCCTCGGTCCTCGGGGACGTGCTCGACGGGCCGGTCGTCGCCCCCCGCGGCAGCTTCAACAACGAGGTCGGCGCCCCGCTGACGGTGCTGCGCGCCGAGGCCGGCACCCGTGCCCTCGTCGTGGAGATGGGCGCCCGCGGCCTCGGCCACATCGCCCACCTGTGCGCGATCGCCCGCCCCGACGTCGGTGTCGAGCTCGTCGTCGGTGCCGCCCACGCGGGGGAGTTCGGCTCCCTGGAGGCGACGGCCCGGGCCAAGGGCGAGCTCGTCGAGGCGCTGCCGACCGGCGGCCTCGCCGTGCTCAACGCCGACGACGACCGCGTCGCGGCGATGGCCTCGCGCACCCGGGCCCGCGTGCTGACCTTCGGTCGCGGCGCCCACGCGGACGTGCGGGCGGCCGAGGTGACCCTCGACGGCCGGGCCCGCGCCCGGTTCCGCCTCGAGCACGGCGGCGCGGTCGCGGACGTGGCGCTGCGCCTGCACGGGGAGCACCAGGTGACCAACGCGCTCGCGGCGGCGGCCGTCGCGCTGAGCACCGGCGCGAGCGTCGCCGACGTCGCGCTCGCCCTGTCGCGCGCGGAACCGGCCAGCCCCGGCCGCATGCAGGTCCTCGAACGCCCCGACGGCGTCACCGTCGTCCACGACGCCTACAACGCCAACCCGGACTCGGTCCGCGCCGCGCTCAAGGCGCTCGTCGGCATGGCCGCCGACGCCGGGGCGGACGGCGCGCCGCGGCGGACCTGGGCCGTGCTGGGGGAGATGCTCGAGCTCGGCCCGGCCTCCCGCGACGAGCACGACCTGGTCGGGCGCACCGTCGTCCGCCTCGACGTGGACCAGCTCCTCGTCGTCGGCGCGGGTGCCCGACCGATCTACACCGGGGCCGTCATGGAGGGTTCCTGGGGTGAGGAGGCGGCGTTCGCCCCGGACGTCGAGAGCGCCCTGGAGTTCCTGCGACCGCGCCTGCGACCGGGCGACGTGGTGCTGGTGAAGTCGTCGAACGGAGCCGGCTTGGCGCGGCTCGCGGAGGAACTCGTGCAGGACAGGACCCAGGACCAGACCCAGGAGAAGGCGGAGGCGTCGGACACGTGAGGACCGTCCTCATCGCGGGAGCGTTCTCGCTCGTCGTCGCCCTCTTCGGGACACCGCTGTACATCCGCTGGCTGGTCCGGCGCGGGTACGGCCAGTTCGTCCGCGACGACGGGCCGACCACCCACCACACCAAGCGCGGGACCCCCACCATGGGCGGGGTCGTCATCATCCTGGCGGCCCTGCTCGCGTACGCCGCGGCCCACGTGTTCACGGGGCGCGCGCCCACCGTGTCCGGGTTGCTCGTGCTGCTGCTCATGACCGGGCTCGGCATCGTCGGTTTCCTCGACGACTTCCTGAAGATCTCCAAGCAGCGCAGCCTCGGGCTCACCGCGCGCGCCAAGCTCATCGGCCAGGGTCTGGTGGGCGTCGTCTTCGCCGTCCTGGCCCTGCAGTTCCCCTCGGCGGCCAAGGACGGGGCGACGCCCGCCTCGACGCACATCTCGGTGCTGCGGGACACTCCGCTGGACCTGGCGTGGTTCGGCGCGGTCGGCGGCACCATCGCCTTCGTCGTCTGGGTGCTGCTCATCACCTCGGCCGTCAGCAACGGGGTGAACCTCACCGACGGCCTCGACGGCCTCGCGACGGGCGCGACGACGATGGTGCTGGCGGCCTACGTCCTCATCTGCACGTTCCAGTCCAACCAGAGCTGCTACTCCCTCACCGAGGTCGAGTCCCGCTGCTACGAGGTCCGCGACCCGCGCGACCTGGCCGTCGTGGCGGCGGCCGTCATGGGCGCCTGCTTCGGGTTCCTGTGGTGGAACGCGAGCCCGGCGAAGATCTTCATGGGGGACACCGGCTCCCTGGCCCTCGGCGGGGCGCTGGCCGGGCTCGCCATCCTGTCGCGCACGCAGATCCTGCTCGTCGTCCTCGGCGGGTTGTTCGTCATCATCACGCTGTCGGTCATCCTGCAGGTCGGCGGCTTCAAGCTCACGAGGAAACGCATCTTCCGGATGGCCCCGCTGCAGCACCACTTCGAGCTCGCCGGCTGGGGCGAGGTCACCATCGTCATCCGGTTCTGGATCATCGCCGGGTTGTTCGTCTCCCTCGGCCTGGGCATCTTCTACGCGGAGTGGGTGACCGGTGCCTGAGCCGCGCGTGTTCGAGTCCTGGCTGGGCAACCCCCACCCCCGCGCCGACGACACCGACCGCGTCCGGGAACTGCGCCACCTCACCTCCCGGTGGTCGGGTCTGCGCACGCTCGTCACCGGGATCGGCCTGTCGGGCTTCGCCGCCGCCGACGCCCTGCTCGAGGTCGGTGCCGAGGTCGTCGTCGTCGACTCCGCGACCGGGCAGTCCCAGCGGGAGAAGGCCCAGCTGCTGGAGGTGCTCGGGGCCACGGTCCTGCTCGGGCCCGAGCACGTCGGCGCCCCGCCGCGTCCCTGGGACGGGTTCGACCTCGTCGTGACCTCACCCGGCTGGCACCCCGACGCCCCGCTGCTGGTCTCCGCCGCCCTCGCGGGCGTGCCCGTGTGGGGGGACGTGGAGCTGGCCTGGCGGATGCGCCCGGAGACCGGGGCGGCGCCCTGGCTGACCCTGACGGGCACGAACGGCAAGACGACCGTCGTGGAGGTGCTCGCCTCGATGCTGCGGGCCGCCGGGCTGCGGGCCACGAGCGCGGGCAACGTCGGCACCCCCCTGGTAGAGGCGCTGCGGCACCCCCACGCCTTCGAGGTGCTCGCGGTGGAGCTGTCCAGCTACCAGCTGCACTGGCTGTCCACCGATGTGGAGAACTCGGTGCGCCCGCTGGCCTCGGCCGTCCTCAACGTCGCCCCCGACCACCTCGACTGGCACGGCTCGCTGGAGGCGTACGCGCTGGCCAAGGGGCGCATCTACCAGAACACCGAGGTCGCCTGCGTCTACAACGCCGCCGACCCGCGCACCGAGGACCTCGTGCGCGAGGCCGACGTCGTCGAGGGCGCCCGCGCCGTGGGGTTCACCCGCGCCGCGCCGGGGCTGTCGATGCTCGGTCTCGTCGAGGACGTGCTGTGCGACCGGGCGTTCGTCGAGCAGCGGCAGTCGCACGCGGCGGAACTGTGCTCCCTGGGCGACCTGCGCCCCGAGGGGACCGACGACCCGGTCCCGCCGCACACCGTGGAGAACGTCCTCGCCGCGGCCGCCCTCGCCCGTGCCCACGGCGTCCCGCAGGTCGCCGTCCGCAACGGCGTCCTCGCCTTCCGGCCCGCCCCGCACCGGGTCGCGACCGTCCTCGACCCCGCGCGCACCGGCGGGGTCCGCTGGGTGGACGACTCCAAGGCCACCAACGGCCACGCCGCGAACGCCTCCCTGGCGACGTTCGAGCACGTCGTGTGGATCGCCGGCGGCGACGCCAAGGGCGCCTCCTTCGACGACCTCGTGCAGGCGCACGCCGGCCGGTTGCGGGCCGCGGTGCTCATCGGCCGCGACCGCGGTCTCGTCGCGGACGCGCTGCGCCGACACGCACCCCAGGTCCCCGTCGTCGAGGTCGACCTCGCGCAGGATGGGGACGTGACCACCGACACCGCCCACCTCATGGACCTCGTGGTGGCGCGCGCCGCGGACCTCGCCGCGCCCGGTGACACCGTCCTGCTCGCCCCCGCCTGCGCGTCCTGGGACCAGTTCCGGTCCTACGGGCACCGCGGCGACGAGTTCACCGACGCCGTGACGCGCCGGTTCCCGGGGGCCTGACCGTGGCCGTCGAGGGAGCGCGCCCGCGCGTCTCGGGCTGGGACCGCTGGCGCCGGCCCGCCGCGCTCGACGCGGTCGGGGAGTGGGTCCGGGAGCGGACCCGGTTGCTCGACTCCCCGCTCGCGACGCACCACGTGCTGCTGGCCACCACGTCCGTGCTCGTCGTCATCGGGCTGGTCATGGTGCTGTCCAGCTCCAGCGTCGAGTCGTTGACGGAGTACGGGACCCCGTACTTCTACTTCAAGAACCAGGCGATGTACGCGGTCCTGGGCGCGATCGTGCTCACGGTCGCGAGCCGCGTCCCGGCCCGGACGTGGCGACGCCTGGCGTTGCCCGCCCTCGTCGGCGCGGCGCTCCTGCAGCTGCTCGTCTTCGTGCCCGGGGTCGGCAAGGTCGTCAACGGCAACCGGAACTGGATCGTCCTGGGCGGTTTCCAGGCGCAGCCGTCCGAAGCGGCGAAGATCGCCCTCATCCTCGCCCTCGCCCTCGCCCTGTCCCGTCGCCGCGACTGCCTGGGCGAGCCGGCCAAGCTGCTCGGCGCGATGGCGCTGCCCGTCGGGCTCACCGTGGGGCTCGTCCTGCTCACCCGCGACCTCGGGACCGCGCTCATCATGATGGCCGTCGTCGTCGTCATGCTGTGGGTGGCGGGCATCCCCGGCCGCTGGTTCCTCCTCGCCGGTGCCGTGACCGCGGGCGTCGCCGTCCTCGCGGTCGTCACCAGCGAGAACCGCATGAACCGCGTCTCCCACTGGCTCTCCGGCGCCGCCTCGACGCAGGACATCCGGGGGCTGGGGTGGCAACCGGTGCAGGGCCAGTACGCCCTGGCCTCGGGCGGGTTCTGGGGCCTGGGCCTGGGGGCCTCGCGGGAGAAGTGGTCCTGGCTGCCCGAAGCCCACAACGACTTCATCTTCGCGATCATCGGTGAGGAGCTGGGCCTGCCCGGCACGCTGACGATCCTCGTCCTGTTCGGCGTCATCGCCCTCGTGGTGATGCGGCTCGTCCGGCGCTCGCAGGACCTCTACACCAAGCTCGCCGTCGCCGGGATCGGTGCCTGGATCCTGGGCCAGGCGCTCATCAACATGGGGGTCGTCCTGAGCCTGCTGCCCGTCATCGGCGTCCCGCTGCCGCTCATCTCCGCCGGCGGGTCCGCCCTGGTGCTCACGCTGCTCGGCATCGGCGTCCTGCTCTCGTTCGCGCGCGCCGAACCGGGGGCGCCCGAGGCGATCCGCGCGCGGGAGTCGGTCGTGGCGCGCTCGCTGGCCGTGCTGCCGCACCGCGGACCGGGCCGCCCGCGTGCCGGACGGGCCCGCGCGGGGAAGGCGGCGCGGTGAACGTCCTGCTCGCCGGCGGCGGCTCGACGGGTCACGTCGCGCCCCTGCTCGCCACCGCCGACGCCCTGCGCCGTCGCGACCCCGGGGCCGGCGTCCTCGTCCTCGGGACGGCCCAGGGCCTGGAGGCGCGCCTCGTGCCCGAGCGCGGCTACGAGCTCGCCGTCGTGCCCCGCGTCCCGCTGCCCCGCAAGCCCTCGGGTGACCTGCTGCGCCTGCCCGGCCGGCTGCGCTCGGCCGTCGCCGGCGCGGCGCGGGCGATCCGCGACGTGCGGGCCGACGTCGTCGTGGGGTTCGGCGGGTACGTCGCCGTCCCCGCCTACCTCGCCGCCCGCCGGGCCGGGGTGCCCGTCGTCGTGCACGAGCAGAACGCCCTGCCGGGGGTCGCCAACCGCCTGGGTGCCCGGTGGGCGCGCAGCACGGCCGTGACGTTCCCCGGCACGCCCCTGCGCGGGGCCGTGCACACCGGGATGCCGCTGCGCACCGAGGTCGCCGGCCTCGCCCGCGCCGCCGACCGCGAGGCGCTGCGCCGCACCGCCCGCCGCGAGCTGGGTCTGGACCCCGACACCCCGACGCTGCTGGTGACGGGCGGTTCCCTCGGCGCGCAGCGCATCAACGACGTCCTGGGTGCGTGCGCCCCCGACCTGCTCGCCGCGGGCTCGCAGGTGCTGCACGCCTGCGGCCGGGGCAAGGCGGTGCCGCTGCCGGAGGGGACCGACACGTCCCGCTACGTCGTCCGCGAGTACCTCGACGGCATGGACACCGCCTACGCCGCGGCCGACCTCGTCGTGGGGCGCAGCGGCGCGGGGACCGTCAGCGAGCTGACCGCCCTCGGGCTGCCCGGGGTCTACGTCCCGCTGCCCATCGGCAACGGTGAGCAGCGGCGCAACGCCGAGTCCGTCGTGGCGGCCGGCGGCGGCGTGCTCGTCGCCGACGCCGACCTCGACCCCGCCTTCGTCCACGCTCGCGTGCTGCCGCTGCTGTCCGACCGCGCCGCCCTGGCCGCCGCCGCTGGGGCCGCCGCCGGTTTCGGCGTCCTCGACGGCGACGAGCGGCTCGTCGACCTCGTCGAGGCGGCGGCCGGGGCAGGGGCCCGGTGAGCGCCCCGCCGGCACCGGCCGACCTCGGGCGCGTCCACCTCCTGGGGCTCGGGGGGGTCGGCGTGTCCGGTGTCGCGCGGCTCCTGGCCGCCCGCGGCGTGCAGGTCTCCGGCACCGACGCCGTCGACTCCCCGACGCTGCACCGGCTGGCCGAGCTCGGCGTCCGCACCCACGTGGGGCACGACGCCGCCAACCTCGCCGACCTCGGCACCGGGGACACGCTGGTCGTGAGCTCGGCGGTCCGGGAGACCAACCCCGAGCTCGTCGCCGCGCGCGAGCGCGGGCTGCGCGTGCTGCACCGCTCCCAGGCCCTGGCCTCGCTGATGACCGGCCGGCGGGGCGTGGCGGTGGCCGGGACGCACGGCAAGACGACGACGACCTCGATGCTGGCCGTCGCGCTCGTGACCGCCGGGTTGGACCCGTCCTACGCGATCGGCGGGGAGCTGACCGGCGGCACGGACGGCGGGGCCCGCGACGGGTCCGGCCCGTTCGTCGCCGAGGCCGACGAGTCGGACGGCTCGTTCCGCGAGTACGCCCCCGTCGTCGACGTCGTCACCAACGTCGAACCCGACCACCTGGACCACTACGGCACCGCCGAGGCGTACACCGCGGCCTTCGAGGAGTTCCTGGCCCGGTTGCAGCCGGGTGGCCTGCTCGTCGCCTGCGCCGACGACGCCGGGTCCGCCGCCCTCGCCGACCGCGCCCGCGCCCGGGGCGTCCGGGTCCGCACGTACGGCACGAGCCCCACCGCCGACGTCGCCCTGACCGACGTGCGAGCGGGGGCGGCCCCGACCGCGCGGCTGGACGACGGGACGGGGGAGCGGGAGCTGCGGCTCGCCGTGCCCGGTGAGCACAACCTGCGCAACGCCGCCGCGGCCTACTGCGCCGCCGTCGAGCTCGGCGCCGACCCGGACGCCGTCCTGGCCGGCCTCGCCTCCTTCGGGGGCGCCCGGCGCCGGTTCGAGCTCAAGGGCGAGGCCGCCGGGGTCCGCGTCGTCGACGACTACAGCCACCACCCCACGGAGGTCGAGGCGCTGCTGCGCGCCGCCCGCCCGGTCGCGGGGGACGGGCGGGTCCTCACCGTCTTCCAGCCGCACCTGGTGAGCCGCACGCGCACCTTCGCGCGCGAGTTCGGGCAGGCGCTCGCGCTGTCCGACGAGGTCGTCGTGCTCGACGTCTACGTCGCGCGCGAGGACCCCGACCCGGCCGTGACCGGCGCCCTGGTCGCCGACGCCGTCCCCCTGGGGGCCGGCCACGTCCGGTACGTGCCGCGCCTGGAGGACGCGACCGGGGTCCTCGCGGACCTCGTGCGCCCGGGCGACCTGCTGCTGACCGTGGGGGCGGGGGACGTCACGACCCTCGGTCCGCGGGTCCTGCAGGCCCTGGGGCGGCGCTGATGGCGCGCCCCACCCGCCCCCGGCAGCCGCCCGCGGCACCGGTCGAGCAGCCGCCGAAGGTGACCGGAGCCCCCCAGCGGCGCCGGGCCGCCCGCGCCGCGGACACCACCCCCGTCCGCCCGGCCCGACCCGCCGGCCCGTCCCGGCCCGTCCGCCCGGCCCGCCCGGCACCGGCCCCCCGCCCCGCGCCGTCCCGGGGTCGGCCGGCCGGTGGGGCCCGCGCCCGCGTCGCCGACCTCGCCGGGGCCCGCCGCGCCCGCCGCTGGCGTCCCGGGCGCCGGTCCCTCCTCGTGCTGGCGGGGCTCCTCGTCGTCCTCGTCGCGGCCGGCTGGGTCCTGCTGTCCTCGCCGTGGCTGCGCGTGGAGCAGGTCCGCACCACCGGGGTGGCGCGGACCGACCCCGCCGCCGTGCAGCGCGTCCTGCGGGGTCTGGAGGGCACCCCGCTCGCCCGTGTCGACGTGCGGTCCCTCTCGCGCTCCCTGACGGCGCTGCCCCTCGTCCAGAGCGTCGACGTCTCCCGGTCCTGGCCCTCCACGCTCGTCGTGCGCGTCCACGAGCGGCAGGCCGTCGCGGCGGTGCCCTCGACGACAGGGGGAGTGGACCTCGTCGACGGGGAGGGCAACGTCCTCGTCCACGCCGCCGCGGCCCCCGCGGGCGTCCCGACCCTGGACGTCGACGTCGCGCGGGCCGGGGACGGCGCCCTGCGGGCCGCGATCGCCGTCAATGCCTCGATCTCGGACGCGCTGCGCCGCGAGGTCGCCTCCATCTCCGCGACGGGCCCGGACGGTGTCGTGCTGCACGTCGCGGACGGGCCCGCGGTGGTCTGGGGCGACGCCGGCCGTCCCGAGCGCAAGGCCGAGGTGCTGCTGCGGATGCTCGCCGACCCGACCGTCGACTCGGCGCAGCGCGTCGACGTCTCCGCGCCGGACGCGCCCGCCGTCACCCCCTGACCCGCCCGGACCCGCCGCCGGCCCGCACCGGTGGCGGCGCCGACCGCGGTGACGACGGGCCGCGACCCACCCGAGGGTGACGACTGCACGTCAATCTGTCGTCACTCGGCGTCGCGGTCGCGGTCTGACGTGCGTTCGAACGACGTGTTGTCGCGACACGCCGGGGCTGCGGTTGCCTTTGCCCCGTCCCGATCCCTACGGTCACCACCCAGCAGCACGTGACATAACGTTGACCCTCTACTTGAGGGTCAGGGTTTCGCAGCACAGACGGACCAGGCGAAAGAGGCGAGAGGCAACCACCGTGGCAGCTCCGCAGAACTACCTAGCGGTCATCAAGGTCGTCGGCGTCGGCGGCGGTGGTGTGAACGCGGTCAACCGGATGATCGAGGTCGGCCTCAAGGGCGTCGAGTTCATCGCCGTGAACACCGACGCCCAGGCGCTCCTGATGTCGGACGCCGACGTCAAGCTCGACGTCGGCCGCGAGCTCACCCGGGGGCTCGGCGCCGGCGCCGACCCCGAGGTGGGCCGCAAGGCCGCCGAGGACCACGCCGAGGAGATCGAGGAGGTGCTCAAGGGTGCCGACATGGTCTTCGTCACCGCCGGCGAGGGCGGTGGCACCGGTACCGGCGGTGCGCCGGTCGTGGCCCGCATCGCGCGCTCCCTCGGCGCCCTGACGATCGGCGTCGTGACCCGCCCCTTCGTCTTCGAGGGCCGCCGCCGCGCGAACTCCGCCGAGAGCGGCATCGCCGAGCTGCGCGACGAGGTCGACACCCTCATCGTCATCCCGAACGACCGGCTGCTGTCGATCTCCGACCGCCAGGTCAGCATCCTGGACGCCTTCAAGTCCGCCGACCAGGTCCTGCTGTCCGGTGTCCAGGGCATCACCGACCTCATCACCACCCCGGGTCTGATCAACCTCGACTTCGCCGACGTGAAGTCGGTCATGCAGGGGGCCGGGTCCGCCCTCATGGGCATCGGGTCCGCGCGCGGTGACGACCGGGCCATCCACGCGGCCGAGGCCGCCGTGAACTCCCCGCTGCTGGAGGCCAGCATCGACGGCGCCCACGGCGTCCTGCTGTCCATCCAGGGTGGTTCCGACCTCGGTCTGTACGAGATCAACGAGGCCGCCCGCCTGGTCCAGGAGGCCGCGCACCCCGAGGCCAACATCATCTTCGGGACGGTCATCGACGACGCGCTCGGCGACGAGGTGCGCGTCACCGTCATCGCCGCCGGTTTCGACGCCGGGACGCCGAAGAGCCGTCGCGACGAGCGGGCTCTGGGCCAGGTCTCCGGCCGCCCGGTGCCGGCCAGCGCCGTCCCGCCGCGCACGACCCGCCCGGGCACCCCCGAGCCCGCGCACGCCCCGGCGCAGCAGCCCCAGCACACCCAGCAGCAGCCGCAGCACACCCAGCCGCAGTACGCCCAGCCGCAGTACGGGCAGCCGCAGTACACCCAGCAGCAGTACACCCAGCAGCAGTCCCCGTCCTACGCGGCACCGGCTCAGCACCACACCCAGCAGCCCGCGGAACCGCAGCAGCCGCAGCACGCCCAGGCCCCCCAGGCCGCGCCGTCCCCGGACCCGGTCCAGGTGCCGCGCATCATCGAGCTGCCGCAGGACACCGCGGCCTCGCGTCGTCCGAGCCGGCCCCGGCCGGAGGAGGACGACCTGGACGTGCCCGACTTCCTCAAGTGAGCCCCGCGGTTTCCTGAGGTGGGTACCGACCGCTCCCTGAGCACCGTCCCGCTGCTGGACGCCGGTCTGCCGGCCGGCGTCCGCGGCGGGTTCACCACCCGCGCCGGTGGTGGCGGGCAGGCCCCCTACGCCGGGCTGAACCTCGGCGACCACGTGGGGGACGATCCCGCCGTGGTCTCCGCCCACCGGGAGGCGTTGCGCCGCAGCCTCGGGGCGGACGCCCTCGTCGTCCCGCACCAGGTGCACGGCGCGGACGTCGTGGAGGTCGTCAGCCCGCCGGCGTCGGCCCCGGAGGCCGACGCCCTCCTCACCCGCGTCCCGGGCATCGCCCTCGCCATCGTCGTGGCCGACTGCGTGCCCGTCCTGCTCGTCGACGCCGCGGCCGGGGTCGTCGGCGTCGCGCACGCCGGCCGACCCGGGCTCGTCGCCGGGGTCGTCCCCTCCCTGGTGGCCGCGCTGCGCAGCGCCGGTGCCCGCGACCTGGTCGCCGCGCTCGGGCCCTCGGTCTGCGGTGGGTGCTACGAGGTCCCCGCAGCCATGGCCGACGACGTCGCCGCGGTCGTGCCGGCGGCCCGCTCCCGCACCCGCTGGGGGACCGCCTCCGTCGACGTCGCCGCCGGGGTGCGGGCCCAGCTGGCCGAGCTGGGCGTCCCGTCCCGGGACGTGGCCCGCTGCACGCTCGAGCACGACGACCTCTTCTCCTACCGCCGCGACGGCACGACCGGCCGGTCGGCCGGGGTCGTGGTGCTGGCGTGACCCGCACCGAGGAGCTCGCCGCCGCCCTGGCGCGCACCACCGACCGCGTGCGGGCCGCCGCCGGTGCCGCCGGCCGCGACCCGGACCGGCTCAGGCTCGTCGTCGTGACGAAGTTCTTCCCCGCCGACGACGTGCGCCGGCTCGCGGACCTCGGCGTGCGCGACGTCGGGGAGAGCCGGGACCAGGAGGCCTCCGCCAAGGCGGCCGAGCTCGCGCCGGACCTGCCCGACCTGCGCTGGCACTTCGTGGGCCAGCTGCAGACGAACAAGGCGCGGTCCGTGGCCCGCTACGCCGACGTCGTGCACTCCGTCGACCGCCCCCGGCTGGCCGCCGCGCTGCAGGCCGGGGCCGCCGACGCCGGGCGCCGGGTCGGGTGCTTCGTGCAGGTCGACCTCGCCGCGGGGCTCGGTCTCGACGCGGGCGCCGACCGCGGGGGAGCGGCCGGTGACGACGTGCTGCGCGTGGCCGACGCCGTCGCGGCGGGCGAGGACCTGGAGCTGCGCGGCGTCATGGCGGTGGCCCCCCGGGGCGTGGACCCCGCGCGGGCCTTCGCCGAGCTGTCCCGCGCCGCGCGGCGCGTGCGCGCGGAGCACCCCGGTGCCGTCGAGGTCTCGGCGGGCATGAGCGGCGACCTCGAGCAGGCCGTCGCGGCCGGGGCGACACACCTGCGTGTCGGCAGCGCCATCCTCGGATCTCGTCCCGGCGCGCGGTAGCGTCCGGGTCCAGGTCCCCTCCCCGGAGGGGACCTCGCGAAGCACCCCAGCACCACCCGAGCACCACCCGACGCCCCACGAGCACGATCCCGAGGAGCCTGCGATGGCCGGCGCGCTGCGCAATGCGATGGTCTACCTCGGCCTGGCCGAGGACGACCGCTACGCCGAGGACGCCGAGGTCGACCAGACCCGTCCGCGGGCCGAGACGACCACCGCGGCCCGTCCCGAACCGCGGGAGCAGCCGCGTCCCGAACCGCGCCTGGAGGTGCGGCACGACCCCCGTCCGGAGCCGGCGCCCGAGCGCCGCGTCGCGACCACGGCCCAGGTGACCCCGATCAGGAAGCAGGTGGCCCACGTGGTCTCCCAGACCTCCAGCTCCCCGACCACCTCGGCGTCCGCGGAGCTGCACCGCATCACGACGATCCACCCGCGCACGTACAACGAGGCCAAGATCATCGGTGAGTCGTTCCGCGAGGGCGTGCCGGTCATCATGAACCTGACGGACATGGACGACTCCGACGCCAAGCGCCTCGTCGACTTCTCCGCCGGTCTCGTCTTCGGCCTGCACGGGGCGATCGAGCGCGTCACGAACAAGGTCTTCCTGCTGTCGCCGCAGAACGTCGAGGTCGCCACCCAGGAGGAGGAGCGCCCGGTGGAGCGCACCTTCTTCAACCAGTCCTGACGGGTGGCGCAGGGCGCCGCCCGCCGCTCCGATCAGGCAGGATGATGACGTGGCCGTGGTCTTCAAGCTCCTCGAAATCGTCGTCCTGCTGTTCTTCATCTGCCTCATCGGGCGCCTGGTCCTGGACTGGGTGCAGGCGCTCTCGCGCGAGTGGCGGCCCCGGGGGGTCGTGCTCGTGCTCGCCGAGGTCGTCTACACGGTGACCGACCCGCCGTTGAAGGCGCTGCGCCGGGTCCTGCCGCCGCTGCGCCTCGGCGCCGTCCAGCTCGACCTCGCCTTCCTCGTCCTGGCGATCCTCTGCTCGATCCTCATGCCGACGTTCGACGGGCTGTCCCAGCGCGCTGCCCTGTCCGCCCTGCCCTGACGTCCGCGGGCGGGCACCGGTCCATCCGGTCGAGGCCGATCACGTCCGCTACGGTGAGCCCTGGTCCGCCGCCCGCCCGGCGGTCCCGCTCGCAACCCGCCCGCCAGCAGAGGTGTTGAAGATGCCGCTCACCCCGGAAGACGTCGTCGAGAAGCGTTTCAACCCCACGCGCGTGCGTGAGGGGTACGCCCAGGACGAGGTCGACGACTTCCTCGACGAGGTCGTCGCCGAGCTGCGCCGCCTGAACGCCGAGAACTCCGAGCTGCGCGGGCAGCTCACGCAGTGCCAGTCCCGGGTCACCGAGCTCAGCCGTCCCGGCACCCAGACCGCCCCGGCCGAGGCCACCGAGGCCCCGGTGCTGGAGAAGGCACCCGAGCCCGAGCCCGAGCCGGAGCCGCAACCGGCCCTCGTCGCCGCGGCCGCCGCCCAGCCCGACGGGGGCGACGCCACCACCCGTGCCGCCGGCGTCATCGCCCTCGCCCAGCGCCTGCACGACGAGTACGTCCGCGAGGGCGAGTCCCAGCGCGACGCCCTCGTGCTGGGTGCGCAGGAGCAGGCCGAGCGCGTGGTGGCCGAGGCCGAGGCGCGCCGCGACCGCACCCTGGGTGAGCTGGAGGGGCGTCGCGTCGCCCTGGAGGAGAGCATCACCCAGCTGCACGGCCGGGAGAGCACGTACCGCGAGCAGCTCGAGCAGTTCATCTCCTCCCAGCTGGACGACCTGCGCCGCGTCGCCCGCGTCGTCCCGGACGACGCCGTCTCGCGCTGACCCGCCCCGCTCCGCCACAGCCGCCGCCCCTCGGGGTGGCGGCTGTCGTCGTTCCACCCCAGCACCGGCGGGGCCGCGGACGGAGCACCGGCCACCCGAAGAGGTCAGTCTCGACAACTTTCTGTTTCCACTTGCTCACACAGGGTGATAGTCCCTAGTGTCTCCCGCACGCGGCAGCACGGCCGCACGACGAGAGGGGGGACCACGGTGCACGGAGTGTCTGCGGGGACGACGGAGCCGACCGCGACGGCGGGGGCGGCGACGGGCCGGGCGGCCCGGGCCGCCGCGGTCCGCGAGCTGCCGGTGCGGGACTCCGAGGAGGCCTGGACCCCCGAGGAGCTCGCGCAGGTCCGCTCCGAGCTCATGTCGGAGGTGGACCGGCTCACCCGCCAGCTCGACGACGCCACCTCCTCCTTCTCCGCCCTGGTGCGCTCCAGCGGCGAGGGGTCCGGCGACGACCAGGTCGATCACGGTGCCACGACGGCCGGTCGCGAGCACGAGATGACGATCGTCAACAACGCCCGCGACCTGCTGGAGCAGACCCAGCGCGCGCTCGTGCGGATGTCCTCCGGCGCCTACGGCGTCTGCGAGTCCTGCAGCGGGGCCGTCGGCAAGGCCCGGCTGCAGGCCTTCCCCCGGGTCACGCTCTGCATGCCCTGCAAGTCGCGCGCCGAGCGTCGCTGACCCCACGCCGACCCCAGCCGGCCCGAGGTCGGCGCCGCCACCCCTGCCGGGCCTCGCGGTCCCGGCAGGGGGAGGCGCTCGTGGGAGACTAGCCCCGCCATGAGCCCAGCCGAGACGCCCCCCGACCACCCCGCCCCGTCCGCGCACCCGCGGCCACGACGAACCCTGTGGACGTTCCTCGTCTGGGCCGTCGTCTACGCGCTGGACCAGGTGACCAAGGTCGTGGCCGTGGCCACCCTCGAACCGGGGGTCGCACGGCCCTTCGTCGGCGAGGTGCTGCAGTTCCACCTCATCCGCAACCCCGGGGCGGCCTTCAGCTTCGCCACCGGGGCGACGTGGATCTTCACGGTCCTCGCGGCCGTGGTCGTGGTCGTGGTGGTCCGCGTGTCCCGCAAGCTGCGCAGCCTGCCGTGGGCCCTGGCCCTCGGCTTCCTCCTGGCCGGTGCGACGGGCAACCTCACCGACCGCCTGCTGCGCGCCCCGGGCTTCGCGCGCGGTCACGTCGTGGACTTCCTGCAGCTTCCGCACTGGCCGATCTTCAACGTCGCCGACGCCAGCATCTGCGTGGCCGCCGTCTGCATCGCCGTCCTCGCCGTGCGGGGCGTCGGCCTCGACGGCACCCGCGAGGCGCGCGAGCGCCCCGGGGCGGACGCGCCCGCCCGGACGGAGGCCGACGGTGCCTGAGGTCCGCAGCCTGCCCGTGCCCGACGGCCTCGAGGGCGAGCGCGTCGACGCCGCCCTGTCCCGCCTGCTGGGTCTGTCCCGCACGCGCGTCGCCGAGCTGACCGCCGACGGCCTCGTGGTCGTCGACGGGGCCGCCGTCGGCAAGTCCGACCGGCTGCGCGCCGGGTCGTGGCTGGAGGTCGAGGTCCCCGACCCGCCGGCGGCGCCGACCGTCGTGGCCGAGACCGTCGAGGGTCTGACGGTCGTGCACGACGACGACGACCTCGTGGTCGTGGACAAGCCCGTGGGCGTCGCGGCGCACCCGAGCCCGGGCTGGACGGGGCCGACGGTCGTCGGCGGGCTCGCCGGCGCGGGGTACCGCATCGCGACGTCGGGGGCCGCCGAGCGGCAGGGCGTGGTGCACCGCCTCGACGTCGGCACCTCGGGCCTCATGGTCGTGGCCAAGAGCGAGCACGCGTACACCGCGCTGAAGCTCGCGTTCAAGGAGCGGACGGTCGAGAAGGTCTACCACACGCTCGTCCAGGGCCACCCGGACCCGTTGCGCGGCACCATCGAGGCCCCCGTCGGCCGGCACCCCGGCAGCGCCTGGAAGTTCGCGGTCACCGCGGACGGCAAGCCGAGCGTCACCCACTACGAGGTCCTCGAGGCCTTCCGCGCCGCGGCCCTGGCCGAGGTGCACCTCGAGACGGGGCGCACGCACCAGATCCGGGTGCACTTCGCCGCGCTGCGCCACCCGTGCGTGGGGGACCTCACCTACGGGGCGGACCCGACGCTGGCGGCCCGTCTCGGACTCACCCGGCAGTGGCTGCACGCCGTCCGCCTCGGCTTCGCCCACCCCGGCACCGGGCAGCCCGTGGAGTTCACGAGCACCTACCCGGCCGACCTGGCCACGGCCCTGGAGCGCCTCGCCGACTGACCGTTCCCGCGCGGGTGTCGGGACCCGCTCGTGTCCGGCCCGGCGCCTACCATCGTCACGCACCTCGCCCCACCCGCCTCGTCCCCCTGGAGGCCCGCTCCCATGGCGTCCCCGTCCTCGTCAGCGGACTCGTTCGTCCACCTGCACGTCCACACCGAGTACTCGATGCTGGACGGTGCGGCCAAGGTGGACGACCTCTTCGCCACCGCCGCCGAGATGGGCATGCCCGCGGTCGCGACGACCGACCACGGCTTCGTCTTCGGCGCCTACGACTTCTGGAAGACGGCGAAGAAGCACGGGGTGAAGCCGATCGTCGGCGTCGAGGCGTACCTGACGCCGGGGACGGCGCGCCAGGACAAGACGCGCGTGAAGTGGGGCGACCCGGGCGCCCGCTCCGGTGACGACGTCTCCGGGGCCGGGTCGTACACGCACATGACGATGCTGGCCAGCAACACCCGGGGCATGCACAACCTGTTCAAGATGAGCAGCCTGGCCAGCCTGGAGGGCTTCCTCTACAAGCCCCGCATGGACCGCGAGCTGCTCTCGCAGTACTCCGAGGGGCTCATCGCCACCACCGGCTGCCCGTCGGGGGAGGTGCAGACCCGCCTGCGCCTGGGCCAGTACGACGAGGCGCGCCAGGCCGCCGCCGACTACCGCGACATCTTCGGCCGCGAGAACTTCTTCGTCGAGCTCATGGACCACGGCCTCGACATCGAGCGCCGCATCCAGGACGACCTGCTCAAGCTGGCCAAGGACCTCGAGCTGCCGCTGGTCGCGACGAACGACCTGCACTACACCCACGCGCAGGACGCCCGCGCCCACGAGGCGCTGCTGTGCGTGCAGTCCGGCTCGACGCTGGCCGACCCCAAGCGCTTCAAGTTCGACTCCACCGACTTCTACCTCAAGAGCCCGGCCGAGATGCGCCACCTGTGGCGCGACCACCCCGAGGCCTGCGACAACACGCTGCTCATCGCCGAGCGGTGCGAGGTCGAGTTCACCGAGTCCACCGGCGCCTACATGCCCCGCTTCCCCTGCCCGCCGGGGGAGGACGAGGAGAGCTGGTTCGTCAAGGAGGTCTGGTCGGGGCTGAGCTACCGCTACGACGGCGCCATCCCCGACGACGTCCGCAAGCAGGCCGACTACGAGATCGAGGTCATCACCTCCAAGGGGTACGCCGGGTACTTCCTCGTCGTCGCCGACTTCATCAACTGGTCCAAGGCCAACGGCATCCGGGTCGGTCCGGGCCGCGGGTCCGGTGCCGGGTCGATGGCGGCGTACGCCATGAAGATCACCGACCTGGACCCGCTGCGCCACGGCCTGTTCTTCGAGCGGTTCCTCAACCCCGAGCGCATGTCGATGCCCGACTTCGACGTCGACTTCGACGAGCGCCGCCGCGGTGAGGTCATCCAGTACGTCGTGGACAAGTACGGCACCGACCGCGTCGCCCAGATCGTCACGTACGGGACGATCAAGGCCAAGCAGGCCGTCAAGGACTCCTCGCGCGTCCTGGGCTTCCCCTTCTCCATGGGGGACCGGATCACCAAGACGATGCCGCCGGCCGTGATGGGCAAGGACATCCCGCTGTCGGGCATCTTCGACCCGAACCACAAGCGGTACTCCGAGGCGGGGGAGTTCCGCGAGCTGTACAAGGCCGACCCCGAGGTCGTGAAGGTCGTCGACACCGCGCGCGGGCTGGAGGGCCTGAAGCGGCAGTGGGGCGTGCACGCGGCCGGCGTCATCATGTCGAGCGACCCGCTCATCGACCTCATCCCGATCATGAAGCGCGAGGCCGACGGCGCGATCATCACGCAGTTCGACTACCCGACGTGCGAGACGCTCGGGCTGGTCAAGATGGACTTCCTCGGCCTGCGGAACCTGACGATCCTCGACGACGCCCTGAAGAACGTCGTGGCCAACGGCAAGGAGGAGGTCGACCTCGAGAAGCTCGACCTCGACGACGCGGCGACGTTCGACCTGCTCGGCCGCGGCGACACGCTCGGCGTCTTCCAGTTCGACGGCGGCCCCATGCGGTCCCTGCTGCGCCTCATGCGCCCGGACAACTTCGAGGACATCTCCGCGGTCGGCGCGCTGTACCGGCCCGGCCCGATGGGCGCCGGGTCGCACACCGCGTACGCGCGGCGCAAGAACGGCCAGGAGCCCATCACCCCGATCCACCCCGAGCTCGAAGAACCCCTGGCGGACATCCTCGGCACGACCTACGGCCTGATCGTGTACCAGGAGCAGGTCATGTCGATCGCGCAGAAGGTCGCGGGGTACACCCTCGGCTCGGCCGACCTGCTGCGCCGCGCGATGGGCAAGAAGAAGCGCGAGGTCCTCGACGCCGAGTTCGTCGGCTTCGAGAGGGGCATGCTGGACAACGGGTTCAGCAAGGAGTGCGTCAAGGCGCTGTGGGACATCCTCGTCCCCTTCTCCGACTACGCCTTCAACAAGGCCCACTCGGCCGCCTACGGCCTGGTCTCCTACTGGACGGCCTACCTCAAGGCCAACTACCCGGCCGAGTACATGGCCGCGGTGCTCACCTCGGTGCGCGACGACAAGGACAAGTCGGCGCTGTACCTCAACGAGTGCCGCCGCATGGGCATCAAGGTGCTGCCGCCGGACGTCAACGAGTCGAGCGCGAACTTCACCGCGGTCGGCACCGACATCCGCTTCGGCCTGACCGCCATCCGCAACGTCGGCGCCAACGTCGTCGAGGCGGTCGTGGAGGCCCGCACCGGCAAGGGCCGCTACGAGTCCTTCCAGGACTTCCTCACCAAGGTGCCGGCCGTCGTGTGCAACAAGCGGACGATCGAGTCGCTCATCAAGGCCGGTGCCTTCGACTCCCTCGGGCACCGGCGCCGCGCCCTGGTCGCCAAGCACGAGGACGCCGTCGACGCCGTCGTGGACGTCAAGCGCAACGAGGCCATCGGCCAGTTCGACCTCTTCGCCGGTCTCGGGGGCGGGGACGAGGCCGGGGGCGGCGGTTTCGAGGTCGTCATCCCCGACCTGCCCGAGTGGGAGAAGACCGAGCTGCTCGCCCACGAGCGGCAGATGCTGGGCCTGTACGTCTCCGACCACCCGCTGTTCGGGCTGGAACGGCTGCTGCAGAACGCCTCCGACGTCTCGATCTCGGCGCTGCTGGAGGACGAGTCCCGACCCGACGGCTCGAACATCACCGTCGCGGGCATGATCACCGGCCTGCAGCGCAAGACGACCAAGCAGGGCAACTACTGGGCGATCGTCACGGTCGAGGACCTCGCCGGGGCCATCGAGTGCCTGTTCTTCCCGCAGGCGTACACGGACGTGGCCCAGCTGCTGGCCGAGGACCTCGTCGTCGTCGTCAAGGGCCGGCTCAACCGGCGTGACGAGGTCCCGACGATCTACGCCTCGGGGCTGACGGTGCCGGACATCTCCAGCACCGACGGCGTCCCGGTCACGGTGACGCTGCCGACGGCGCGCTGCACCGCCGGGGTCGTCGAGCAGCTCAAGACGGTGCTGGAGACGCACCGGGGGGCCACCGAGGTGCGGCTGCGGCTGACGAAGAACGGTGGCGGGACCGGGACCCTGATGCGGCTGGACGACTCCCTGCGCGTCAACCCCAGCCCGGCGCTGTTCGGTGACCTGAAGCAGCTGCTCGGCGCCTCGTGCCTGGGGTGAGGCGGCCGGCGGCCCCGGGGGTGCGGGAGGTGCCGGGGGCCCGCCGGACCGGTGTCGTCCTGCTGTTCGGCCAGGCCGTGGCCGGTCTCCTCGTCGGTCTCGTCTGGTGGTCGCTCACGCGCCGCCCGGCGGCCCTGCTCGTCGGCGAACCCGTCGTCACGTCCTCGACGGTGTACCCGATGGCCCGGGACGGCGTGTTCAGCGTCCTCACGGGCCTGGTGGGTCTGGTGGCGGCGGTCGTGGTCCTGCGGCGGGCCCGGCGGGCGCCGGTGACGGTCTTCGTCGCCGCCCTCGCCGGCGCGCTGGCCTCCAGCCTGCTGGCGGCCGGGACGGGCAGCGCCCTGCCCCCGGCGGCCGCCGGGGCGGGCGAGGTGACCTTGACGGCCTGGGTCGCGGTCCTCGTGCAGCCGTTCGTCGTGGCGGCGGTTGTGGCTCTGGTCACACTGTGCGACGTCCTGGTCCGCTGGACCCGGACACCGTGACCTCGGCCCGAGTCCACCCGTTCGGCGCAACGACGCGGGGGTGACGGGGGAGCTGCGCCCCAGGTCACACGCTGTGTAGCCGTTCTGCGCGGGGACTGCTCCGCAGGGCGCCGGACGCCGTCACGGTCGGTGCAGGTGGTGCCCGGAGGCGGGGGAGAGCGGACGAGTGATCACCGGCGGGCGGCTCAAGGCGGTCTGACACGGGCCCGATCCCTACATCGTGACCCCCTCCACGATCGTTACGAAGCCCTCTCGTCGCCTCGTCGCTGCCCTCGGCGTCGTGGCCGCCACCTGCACCTTCCTCGTGACCGCCGGCGGCACCGCCGACGCCGCAACCGGTTCCACCACCCGGACCAGCACGAAGGTCGTCGCCAAGGACTCCTTCGCCGGTGCGAGCCGCGCCGTCGGCAACGCCGAGATCGGTGGCCGCTGGGCGATCCAGTCGCCCCGGGGCCGCACGGTCTCCACCGGTGGCGACCAGCTCACCTTCCCCTCGGTCCCCACGGGCGGCAGCTTCGCCGCGCTGCTGCCCGCCGTGGCCGCGACCGACGTCACCGTCACGCACGGCGTCAAGCTGCCGAAGGTGGGTTCGGCCAAGATCGGCCTCTACGAGACGACCGAGCTGCGCCGGCAGTCCGACGGCGACCGCTACGGCACGACCCTGACGGTCGGCGCCGGCGGTGCCCTCACGCTGAGCGCCGACCGCGTCGTCGACGGCCGCTCCACCCAGCTGAAGAAGACGGCCCTGAAGGTCAAGGCCGGTTCGGACGCGTGGCTCACCGTCGAGACCAAGGTCTCCGGCACCTCGCCGGTCACCGTCCAGGCCCGCGTCTGGGGCGCCGGCCAGCCCACCCCGGACTGGCAGGTCGTGGCGAAGGACTCCAGCGGTTCGGCCGTGAAGAAGGCCGGCGCGGTGGGCGTCAACGGGTACCTCTCGAGCAGCGGCACCCCGACGACCGTGTCCCTCAACAGCTTCCAGGCCGTGGCGACGACCACGACGACGGTCCCCGCGGCTCCCGCCCCGGTGCCCGCGACGACGTCCAAACCGCGCCCGGCGGCGCCGACGCCGACGCCGACCGCGACGACGAACCCGCCCAAGCCGTCCACCCCGCCCAAGCCCTCCACCCCGCCGAGCACCCCGCAGCCCGGCTCGCCGGCCGCGCCGGGTCTGCCGACCCTGCAGAGCGTCGTGACGAACGGCTTCGTCCACCCGGGCGTCCTCAACGGCACGACCAACCTCGAGGCGTCCCGCGCGGCCGTCCTGGCCGGCCAGGCGCCGCAGAAGCCCGCCTTCGACAAGATGAAGAGCAGCCGCTTCGCCAACCTGGGCTGGACCCCGCGTCCGGTCGCCTACGTCGGCTGCGGCTCGTACAACACCGTCGACGAGGGCTGCACCGCGGAGACCGACGACGCGCAGGCCGCCTACACCCAGGCGCTCCTGTGGTACTACACCGGTGACCAGCGGTACGCCGAGAAGGCCAAGCAGATCCTCAACGCCTACTCCGCCACGCTGAAGGACCACAAGTTCGACACCAAGGTCTACAAGAACGGTCTGCTGCAGGCCGGCTGGGCCGGGCAGACGTTCACCAAGGCCGCCGAGCTCATCCGCTACAGCGGTGCCGGCTGGAGCGCCTCGGACGTCGCCCGCTTCGAGACGATGCTCAAGACGGCCTTCCTGCCGCGCGTCATCGACGGCTGGACCTGGACCTCGGCGAACTGGCAGCTGACGATGGCCGAGGCCACCATGAACATCGGCGTCTTCACGAACGACCGCGCCACCTGGGACAACGGCGTCGGTGACTGGCGCAACCACGTCAAGGGCTCGTTCTACCTGGCCTCCGACGGCGCCAAGCCGAACTTCCCGGCCAACACGATCATGAAGGACAGCAACTACCTCGAGTACTGGTCCAACCCGAAGCAGTACGTCTCCGGCCTCGCCGCCGAGACGTGCCGTGACGCGTCCCACACCGCGATGGGCCTGGCGTCCGCCCTCGACGCCGCCGAGACCGCCCGCCTCCAGGGGGTGGACCTCTACGGCGAGCAGCGCACCCGTCTCGTCGCGGCCATGGAGTACAACCTGCGCTTCGTCAACGACCCGTCGGCCTCCGGCTGGGTCTGCCCCAAGCCGCTGAACCTCGGCGGGACGGGCTACAAGCTGACGTACGCCCTGGGGTACAACAACTACGCCGTCCGCGGCGGGCTGTCGCTGCCCGAGACGAAGAAGTTCCTGAGCAAGGTCAGCCCGACGGGTTCGGGGATCTTCATGAACTGGGAGACGCTCACGCACTCGGCCGGCTGAGGCCGGGCACCGCGCGCCGCGCACGAGGGGACACCGTCGACGCCCCGGGACCGTCAGGTCCCGGGGCGTCGTGCGTTCCCGGCCGGCGACGCACCGCGACACGCCGGAACTTCGGGGGGCCCTCCCGCTACCCGCCCGTCCGGGCTATGGTCATCACTCCGCGTACAGGGGTGGTCGCGGATGGGGGGAACAACTCGATGATCAGCCACGCCCGTGGGCCGTCGACCGACGGACTGCGCATCGCTCTGCTGGGGACCCGAGGGGTCCCCGCCCGCTACGGGGGCTTCGAGACCTGCGTCGAGGAGGTCGGCTCCCGGCTCGTCGACCGCGGTCACCGCGTCCTCGTCTACGGCGCCCGTCCCGAGGACGGCGCCGGGCCCGTCCACGAGCACCGCGGCATGGAGCTCGTTCCGCTGCCCGCCGTGCGGCGCCGCTCCCTGGAGACCCTCAGCCGCTCGGCGCTCGCCACCTGCCACCTGAGCGCCGCGCAGGTGCGCGGCCGACTGCCCCGCGGCGACCGCGGCGCGGCGCCCGCCGTCGACGCCGCCGTCGTCTTCAACTGCGCCAACGCGCCCTTCCTCCCGGTCCTGCGGGCGGCCGGTGTGCCCGTCGCCACCCACGTCGACGGCCTGGAGTGGAAGCGCGCCAAGTGGGGGCCCGCCGGCCGGCGCTACTACCGCTGGGCCGAGGCGTTCGCCGTCCGGCACTCCGACGCCCTCATCGCCGACGCCCAGGGCATCGCGGACCACTACCGGGCCCGGTTCGACGCCGGCACGACGCTCATCCGCTACGGCGCGCCCGTCGTCGAGGGCGGCGGGGACCGGCGCCGGCTCGCCACGATGGGCCTGGTCCCGGGCGGCTACCACCTCGTCGTCGCCCGCTTCGAACCGGAGAACCACGTCGACGTCGTCGTCGAGGGCTACGTGGCGTCCCGGGCGCGCAAACCGCTCGTGGTCGTGGGGTCCGCCCCCTACTCCGACGCCTACACCGCCCGGGTCCGCGCCCTCGCCGACCAGCGCGTGCGCCTCGTCGGCGGGGTCTGGGACCAGGACCTGCTCGACCAGCTCTACGCGGGGGCCTGCACGTACCTGCACGGCCACAGCGTCGGCGGGACGAACCCCTCGCTGCTGCGGGCGATCGGCGCGGGGACCGCCGTGGACGCCTTCGACGTGGACTTCAACCGCGAGGTCCTCGGCGCGGCGGGCACCTACTGGCGGACCGCGGCCGACGTCACCGCCGCGGTCGAGGCCGCCGAGGACGACGAGGCCGGGGTCCGCGACCGGGGCCGGGCCAGCCGCTTCCGCGCCGCCAACTACGACTGGGACGACGTCGCCGACGGCTACGAGGACCTGTGCCTGCGGCTGGCCGGGCGGGCGCTGCCCGTCCGGGGCGGCCAGGACGCCTCCGTCGTCGACCTCGGCGCGGCCGCGCCGGGGCACGAGCACCCGCACGCCGGTCAGCCCGACCTCGGGCGCCTGGACCTGAGCGCGCTGGAGACCCACGACCACGAGCCCCACCTCGAACCCCGAGCGCGTCGGAGCAGCCGGTGAACCCCACCCGATCCCCCCACCGTCCCGCACGCCGGTTCGCGGCCGGGCTGACGGGCGCGGTCCTGTGCCTGGCGCCCCTGGTCGCGTGCTCGGCGCCCGGCAGCACGTCGACGAGCACGGCCGGTGCCCCGACGACCACCGCCGGCCCGGCCACCGGCGCCTCGAGCGACCCGGTGACGACCCCACCGAGCGGCCCGCCGAGCAGCCCGCCGGAGATCCCGCCGACGACGTCCGCGGGGCCGGCGGCACCCACGGACGCGCCACCGGGCCCCGAGGAGGCCGCGACCGCCGACGTCGTCGGCACCCGCACGCTGCCCCCGGTGCCGGTGCGGACCCCTGCCCGCTTCAGCGAGGGCCTGACGGTGACGGTGACGTCGGTGAGCGAGGCGCAGGTCACCGCCGTCTACCCCGGGGAGGTCAGCGGCCCGGGCATGGTCGTCCAGCTCACGTTCACGAACCTCTCGCCCGACCCGGTCGACCTCGACGGCGTGCGGGTGACCGCGACCCGGCCGGACGGGTCGCCCGCGACGGCGATGGAGGGTCCCCCGTACTCCGCTCCCACGGGTGTCCTGGAGACCGGGGCCTCGGCGCAGGCCACCTTCGTCTACTCGATCCCGCAGGGCACCGCCCGTTCCACGACGCTCGAGATCACCTCGGTGAGCTCGACCGACACCGTCACCGTCGACGTCTGATCCCGACCGTCACGAACGTCGCCGGCGAGGCGGCAGCAGGGGAGAACAGATGAACAGCCTCGGCGCCCGGGCGCCCCGCCGCGTCCTGCTCGCCGCGCTGGCCGCGCTCGTGGTCGCGCTGGCGTTCGCCGGCGGACCCGCGACCGGCCGCGAGCGCGCGTCCGCGGCCACCGGGGACCGTTCGACGCCGCCCACGGTCACCGCCGACGTGCTGCCGACCGTGCAGATCGACGGGGTCGTGTGGGCGCAGACGACGGTGGGGAACACCGTCTACGTCACGGGCAGGTTCACCAGCGCCCGTCCCGCCGGCGCCCCGGCGGGCACCGGGGAGGTCCCGCGCGCCAACATCCTGGCCTACGACCTCGTGACGGGGAAGCTCCTCACGACGTTCGACGCCTCGCTGAACGCCGACGGGCTGGGCATCACCTCCTCACCCGACGGGTCCCGCGTGTACGTCGTGGGGAACTTCACGAAGGCCAACGGCCAGAACAGGTACCGCATCGCCGCGCTCGACGCCCGGACCGGCGCGCTGGTCCCCGGGTTCAACCCGCAGGTCGACTACCGCGCCCGCGCCGTGGTCGCCACGGGCGGCACCGTCTACGTCGGCGGGCAGTTCTCGGTCGCGAACAAGACGGCCCGCAGCCGCCTGGCCGCGTTCTCCGCCGCCACGGGCGCCCTGCTGCCCTGGGCGCCGGCCGCCGACAACGAGGTGTTCGGCCTCGTCGTGCCCACCAGCGGGTCCGTCGTGGCCGCGGGCCGGTTCACGACGCTCAACGGGGAGAACCACTACGGCACGGGAGCCCTGGACCCGGTGACGGGCGCGACCCGGCCGTGGGCGGCGTCGAGCGTGGTCCGCAACGCCGGGGCGGACGCCGCGATCTACTCCCTCGCCACCGACGGGGCCACCGTCTACGGCACGGGCTACCAGTACAAGTCCTCCGGGGAGGGGAACTTCGAGGGGAGCTTCGCGGCCGACGGGAGCACCGGCGCGATCCGCTGGGTCGCCGGGTGCAGCGGGGACACGTACTCCGTCCAGCCCATCGGCGGGGTCGTCTACACCGTCGGGCACCCCCACGACTGCTCGCCCATCGGCGGCTGGCCCCAGACCGACCCCTACGGCTACCAGCGGGCCCTGGCGACCACCGCGGACGCCCGCGGCACCAACTCCAAGGGGACCTTCGCCGGGAAACCGGCCCCCGGGTTGCTGAACTGGTGGCCCACGCTGGACGTCGGGACGTTCACCGGCCAGGTGCAGGCCGCCTGGTCGGTGACCGGCAACGGCAGCTACGTCTCCCTCGGCGGGGAGTTCCCGAAGGTCAACAACGTGGCCCAGCAGGGGATCGTGCGGATGGCCGTGCGGACCATCGCCCCGAACCGGGAGGGGCCGACGTACCAGGCCGACTTCGCCCCGGCGCTGACGTCGACCGCGAGCGGCGCGGTCCGCGTGAGCTGGCGCACGACCTGGGACCCCGAGACGCGCGACCTGCGCTACCGCGTGGTGCGCGACGGTGACCTCGCCACCCCCGTGGGGGTCGTCACGGCCGCCTCGACGTGGTGGGACCGGCCGACGGCGGAGTTCACCGACACCGGGCTGGAGCCGGGGTCCACGCACACCTACCGCGTCTACGCCGACGACGCCGACGGGAACTCGACGAACTCGGTGCCGGCCTCGATCACCGTCGGCGGGCGCGCCGACCCCGTGTCCCTCGCCGCGGACTCCTTCTCCCGCAGCGTCACCGGGGGCTGGGGCAGCGCGAGCCCGGGCGGGGCCTGGAGCGTGGTCGGCGGGACCTCGAACTTCCGGGTCGCCTCCGGCGCGGGGCAGATGACGTCGCCGCGCAACCGGCTGACCACGGCGAAGCTCGGTGGGGTCGTGGGGACCGGGGCCGACGTGACGGTGACGACCTGGGCCGACCGGCTGCCCGCGGCCGGCGGGGTCGTCTCCACCGCCCACGGGCGACGTCTCGGCGCCAGCGACGACTACCGGGCGTCGATCCGGCAGGTGGCCGGTCGACCCGTGTCGCTGACGCTGACCCGCAAGGTCGCCGGCACGCAGACGGACCTGGCGTCGGTCACGCTGGCGGGCCTCACCGCCTCCGCGGGGACCAGGCTGCGCCTGCGCACGCAGGTGAGCGGGACGAACCCCACCGTCCTGAAGGCCAAGGCGTGGCCCGCCGGGACGGCCGAACCGGCCGGCTGGCAGGTCAGCGCGACGGACGCGACGGCCGCCCTGCAGGTGCCGGGGTCGCCGGCGCTGTCCACCTACCTGTCCAGCGGGGCCGAGACCACCTCGGTCCGCGCCTCCTACGACGACCTGGTCGTCACCGACGGCGGGCAGGGGTGAGCAGGACCCCCCTGCGCGTCCTGCTCGTCCACCCCGGTGCGGGGCTGTACGGCTCCGACCGGATGCTCCTGGAGTCCGTCCGTGCGCTCGTCGCGGCCGGGGACCGGGCCCTGCTCGTGGTCCCCGAGGACGGTCCCCTCGTCGACCTCGCGCGCTCGGCGGGCGCCCGCGTCCTCGTGCGGCCGGTCCCGGTGCTGCGCAAGTCCGCGCTGACGGCGCGGGGGCTGCTGGGGCTGGCCGGGCGGTGCGCGGTGGCCGCCGCCCGCGACGGGGCGCTGCTGCGCCGGCTGCGTCCGGACGTGGTCTACGTGAGCACGCTGACGCTGCCGACGTGGGTCCTGCTGGCCCGCGCGCAGGGGGTCCCCGTCGTCTGCCACGTCCACGAGGCCGAGTCCCGGGCCGCGGTGCCCCTCCAGCGGGCGCTGGCGGCGCCGCTGCTGGCCGCGAGCCACCTGCTCGTCAACAGCGAGTTCTCCCGCGCGGTGCTGGCGCGGTCGTGGCCGGTGCTGGCCTCGCGGTCCAGCGTGCTGCCCAACGGCGTCCAGGGCCCTTCCGCGCCGGTGGCGGCCGGGCCCGCCGGCGGGAGGCTGCGGCTGCTGTACGTGGGCCGGCTCTCGCGCCGCAAGGGCGTCCTCGTCGCCCTCGACGCGTTCGCGCAGGTGCTGGCCGACGGCCTGGACGCCCACCTGGACCTCGTCGGCGACGTCTTCGGCGAGCACGCCGACTTCGGCCGGGAACTGGCCGACCGGTTGGGCCGGGAGGTCTTCCAGGGGCGGGTCAGCGTCCACGGCTTCGACCCCGACGTCTTCGCCCACCTCGCCCGCGCCGACGTCCTGCTCGTGCCGTCGGTGCTGCCCGAACCGTTCGGCAACACCGCCGTGGAGGGGGTGCTGGCGGGGCGGCCCGTCCTGGTCAGCGACGTCGGCGGTCTGCCGGAGGCCGTGGCCGGCGTGCCCAGCGCCCGGCTGGTGCCGCCGGGGGACGCGGCGGCGCTGGCGCGCGCGGTGTCCGAGGTGGCGGCCGCCCTGCCCGACCTGCAGGCGTGCGCGGCCCGGCACGCCCCGGTGGCGGCGGAACGCTTCGCCCCGCAGCGGTACCGGGCCGGTCTGGTCGAGGGGCTGCGGACCGCCGCCGCGGGGGGTACCCGGTGACCGGGCTGGGGGTCGTGGTCGTCAACTACGGCGACCCCGTCGTGCTCGAGCGGCACCTGCTGCACCACGACCTGCGCCCGCTGGGGCACGTCGTGGTCGTGGACAACCTCTCCACCGCGGCCCACCGCGAGGCGGTCGTCGCGCTGTGCCGGCGCCGCGGGCTGGAGGTCGTCCTGATGCCGGGCAACGACGGGTTCGGCGCCGGGGTGAACGCCGGTGCCGCGCGCGCCCTCGCCGCCGGGTGCGACGCCCTGCTCGTCGTCAACCCGGACCTGCGGCTGGACCCGGCCGTCGCGGCGGCCCTGCACGCCGAGGTGCGCGCGCACCCCGCGCGGCTCGTGGCCCCGCGCGTCGTCCGCGAGGACGGCCGGGTGTGGTTCGACGGCGCGGAGGTCTCGCTGCGGACCGGGCGCACCCGGCGCACGGGCCGCCTCACCGGGCCCGGCCTGGTGCCCTGGCTCACCGGGGCGTGCCTGGCGGTGCACCGGGACCTGTGGGAGGCGGTCGGCGGGTTCTGCCCGGAGTACTTCCTGTACTGGGAGGACGTGGACCTCAGCCTGCGCGTCCAGCGCGCCGGGGGCGAGGTCGCGGTGCGCCGCGACCTGCTCGCGGTGCACGCGGTGGGTGGCACCCAGGCGGGTGCGCACAAGTCGCCGGTGTACGTGGAGTTCCACTGCCGCAACCGGTTGCTGTTCGCCCGCCGCAACCTGGGCGCGCGGGTCGCGCTCCGGCAGGGCCTGGGGGCGCCGCGCTACGCCGCGGAGGTGCTGCGCCGCGACGGGTGGCGCCGCCTGCTCACCGACCGCGCACCGGTGCGTGCCGCGGTGCGCGGGACGCTGGCCGGCTGGGCGCTCGCGCTCAGCCCGCGACGGCGGCGGGGACCCGCCGCCGCAGGTCGACCCGCGTCGGCGGCCGGGGCCGTGCCCACCGCCTGAGGTCCGGACGCGCCCGCAGCACCAGGGCGAGGGCGAGGAGGACCTCCGGCAGGTCGGAGTACATCGGGCCGACGGCCAGGTCCCACAGCGCCCGCAGCCCCAGCAGCACCACGAGCGCCGAGGCGGTGCCCGCGGCCACCCGCGTCAGGAGCGCGTGGACGATCAGCCCGCCCACGAGCAGCGTGAGGGCGACGCCGGCCCAGCCGAAGTTCGACCAGGCGTCGGCCACCGTGGAGTGCAGCCGGAACTGCCCGCCGAACATGTAGTGGTCGACGTAGCCGTTGTCGGGGCCGATCCCGACCGTGGCCAGCCCCTCCCGGGCGACGGTGACGTCGTGCGGGCGCGGCACGGCCCCGGGCCCGAACCCGGCGGGCGTGTCCTGCACCAACCGCCAGGTGCCCGCCCACTCCGGGCGGCCCCCGGCCAGCAGGGACCCGGCGGCCTGGACCTGGGCCTGGGAGCGCAGCTGCAGCTCCCGGCCCAGGAGGCCGGACAGCAGCAGCTGCTCGGCGGCCCGGTAGAGCACGACCCCGGCCAGGGCGAGCAGCACGCCCGTGGCCAGCCAGGGGGCCAGGGGAGCCCGGCCCGGTCGCCGCCGGACGCGGCGGCCCGCTCGCACGAGCTGCCAGCCGACGACGACGGCGGTCAGGGCCGTGAAGCCGAGGAGGCTGCGGTAGTCGCGGACCACGCTCACCGCCCCCAGCCCGGCCAGCGCGACCAGCACGACGGCGGACCCCGCCGGGCCGGGGACCCGCTGGGCCAGGCCCAGGACGACGAGCGTCACCGGCAGCGCCAGCTGGTACTTCCAGGCGTTCGGCGAGCCGGGCACGTGCGGTGCGGCCGCCAGCAGCGCTCCCGCCCCGTAGGCCAGGGCGACGGTCTCGACCCGCAGGAGACCTCGGCACCACAGCACGAAACCGACACCGAGGACGAGGGAGAGGGTGCGCGTGCAGGTGGCGACGGTGTACCGCAGCTCGACGTCGTGCGCGCCGGGCAGCGCGGTCAGGAGCAGGCCGGAGGCGATCGCCACCGGTGCCAGCAGCAGGACGGCCCGGGCGCCGGGGAAGCGGGCGAGCGATCCCGCCCACACGGGCGCCAGCCCGGCCGCGACGACCCCCGCGGTCGGCAGGACGTCGCCGAGCGCGACGTCGGCGCCCAGCACGGCCAGGCCGGCGAGGGCGACCAGGCGCAGGGCCAGCAGCTCGCGCTCGCTCGGGCCGGTGCGCGGCGGCTCGCCCGTGCGGTCCGAGGCCCGCCACCAGGTGAGCAGCGTCGTGGGGTGGACCCCGGCGAGGGCGCCGACGTGCCGGCAGGCCTGCCGGGTGCTCGCCCCGCCGTCGAGCTCGGCGCGCACCTGGCGCAGCAGGTGCTCGCGCGCGCCCGCGGCCCGCCCCCGGCTCACCGGCGGCCGGACCGGACCCGGGGCCGCTCGGCGGGGGCGTCCTGGGCACCGGGCGGGTCCAGGCGCACGGTCGCGGTCGCGAGGTCGGCCGTCCGGCGGCCGCGGCCCGCCCGGCTCCCGCGCCGCCGGGAGTGGTCCAGCACCACGCCGAGGACGGTGGCCCGCACCATCTCCAGGTCGCGCAGCGCCTCGGCGAGCTGGCGGCGGCGGGTGGCCGGGCTCTCGGCGAGCAGGACGACCCCGTCGGCGCGGGCGGCGAGCACCGCGGCGTCGGTGGCCGCCAGGACGGGCGGCGCGGTGACGAGGACGACGTCGAACCGCGTCCGCAGGTCGGCCAGGACGCGCTGCAGCGCGGCCGACCCGACGAGCTCGTCGGTGGTCTCGGCCATCACGCCGGCCAGCTCCCCGCGCAGGGTCCCGGCCGGCAGGATGGCAGGGCCGTCCAGCTCGCTGCGCCGCAGCGCGGCCGCGACGGGCAGCCCGTCGATCAGGACGTCGGCCAGTCCGGGCCCCGGCCCCAGCCCGAGGGTGCGGGCCAGCGCCGGGGTGCGCAGGTCCGCCTCCAGCAGCAGGACCCGCGTCTCGTGGTCGGCCAGGGCCCTGGCCAGTTCCAGGGCCAGGTCCGGGGCCCCGTCCCCGGCCGCCGAGGCCAGGACGACCTGCTGCGCCGACCCGTCGGCGGCGAGGAAGCGCAGGTTGGCGCGCAGCCGCCGCACGGCCTGCGTCCGGTCCCCGCGGGCCGCGGCGCGCCCCGGCCCCCGGCCCGGGCGTCCGCCCCGGCGGACCGCGTCCCGCGCGGGCACGGCCGCCAGCACGGGCACGTCGCTGACGTCGAGCACGTCGTCGGCGTCGCGGACCCGGGTGTCGAGCACCTCGCGCGCCACGACGACGGCGACGACGAGCAGCAGCCCCAGGACGGCGCCGATCCCGGCGTCGAGGCGCCGGTCCGGGGAGAACGGGGCGGTCGGGGCCGTCGCCGGGCTCACCGTCGTCACCTCGATGGCCGTGGTGTCGCGCGGGGACAACGACTCCGTGGCGTCGGCGAGCTGGTCGCCGACGGCGTTGGCGATGGCGGCCGCGCTCGCGCCGCTGCCGGCCACGGCCGTGACGTCGATGAGCACGGTGTCCTGCTGGGACTGGGCGCTGACGCGGTCGGCGAGGTCCCCGGGCGTGGTCTGCAGGCCGAGCTGGTCGATGACGGGCGCCAGGACGGTCGGCGTCGTGGCCAGGCGCACGTAGGACTGCACGAGGCTGCGCGTGTAGGAGGACCCCTGCGCGAGCTCACCGATCGACTGGCCCTGCCCGGGGGACAGGAAGACGCTCGCCGTCGCCCGGTACTGGGGCTCGGTGCGCCAGCTCGCGCCGTACCCGGCGGCGCCGCCGAGGGCGAAGCACAGCAGCAGCGCCAGCCAGGACCGTCGCAGCAGTGCGAGGTACGCGAACAGGTCCACGGGTCCCCTTCCCAGGCCGTCGCCCTCCGCAGTCGGGCGAGTGCAAATATAGGTCTCTCGCCCGGGGGAGGAGCACATTCGGTGAGGAGTGTTCTCCGTGCTGCCGGTGCGCGGGTGGCGCCGGGCGGGTCCGACGACGCGCCCTGGCGGTCCGTCGCCCGCAGCGCCGGCGCCAAGCTCCTCGTCCTGGGGGTCTCGGGCCTGGTCTCGATCGTCTCCATCCGGCTCGTGCTGGGGCACTACGGCGTCGAGGCGTACGCCCAGTACGGCCTGCTCGTCTCGATCGCCGCGCTGCTGCCGTTCGCCGACCTCGGCATGGGCGCCGCCGTCCTCAACAGCGTCGCCGGCTCGGCCGACCCCGCCCGCGACGAGCACGTCCGGCGCACCCTCGTCGGCGTCTTCCGCGTCATCGCCCTGTCCGGCTCGCTGCTCGTGGCGGTCGGCGTCGTCGTCACGGTCGCGGGCGGCTGGCCCGCCCTGCTGGGCGACGGGCTGCGACCGGGGTCCGGACCCGCCGCGGCCCTGACCTGCCTCGTCCTGTTCTGCCTGACGCTGCCGCTCGCGGTGGGGCAGCGGATCCTCACCGCCCTGGGCCGCAACCACGTCCGCGTCCTCGTCCAGGGCCTGGCCTCCCCGCTCTTCGCCACGACGGTCGGGGTCCTCGTCCTCACCGGCGCCCGCGCGGGCGGCTACCTCGCCGCGTTCTCCTACGCCGGCGGCGCGCTCACCGCCGCGCTCGGGTCCGTCCTCGCCTTCCGCTCCCTGCCGGGCCTGGCCGGGCGCGTGCTGCACGACGTCTGGCGCGTCCGGTCCGTCCGCGGCGCCCCCGTCCTGGGGGTGGCCGGACCCTGGCTCGTGCTGACCCTGGCGCTGCCGGTGGCGATGCAGACCGACCGCCTGCTGCTGAGCCACCTGTCCACGCCGACCGAGCTCGCCGAGTACGGCCTGGGCTTCTCCCTGTTCTCCCTGCTGTCCCAGACGGTCACCGCGGCCGGGGTCGCGCTCTGGCCGGTGTTCGCGCGGGCCCGCAGCGCGGGGCGGGTGCGGTCCCCGGCCCGGATGGCCGTGGCCTTCGGGGCGGGGGCGGCGCTCGCGGCCCTCGTCCTGGTGCTGCTGCTGCCGTGGGTCGTGCCGGTCGTCAGCGGCGGGGCCGTGCGGCTCGACGGCTGGCTCACCGGGGCGTTCGCGGCGCTGGTGGTCGTGCAGGCCGCCAACTACCCCCTCGGCATGTACATGACCGACGCCGCGGGGCTGCGGTTCCAGATCCTGCCCGTCCTGGTCATGGTCCCGCTCAACCTGGGCTTGTCGTGGTGGCTGACGCTGCACGTCGGTGCCGGCGGGCCCGTCGCGGGGTCGGCCGTCGCGGTCGCCCTGTGCCAGTTCGCGCCGGGGGTGTTCTTCGTCCGCCGCGACCTGCGGCGCCGCGCCGCCGCCGGCGTCAGCGCCGCGTGAACTCCACGACCTCGTCGAGCGGCCCCGACCAGCGCCCGCGCACCGTGAACCCGGCGTCCGCGAGGGTCTCGTCGTCGGCGGCGACGGTCGCGTCCGTGGGCCGGCGCACGACCCAGACGGTGTCGTGGGCGGCCAGGGCGGCCCCGGCCGCGGCCAGGGGGCGCGACCGGCCGGTGAGGTCACCGGCCGCCGCGGGGGTCCGCGTCAGCGTCAGGTCGTCCAGCCGCTCGAAGCACCGCGGGTAGGCCACCGAGACACCGCGCGTCGTGAGCCCCACCTGCCCGCCCACGGGGGGCCGGCGCGCCCCGAAGTAGACGGCGTCACCGGGGGAGGCGTCGCGGCACAGGTGCTCGGCGACCTGGGCCCAGTCCGAGGCGCTCTTGGCGTGCGCGGTGCGCTGCGAGACGAGCACGGGCAGCGCGAGCAGCACGGCCAGCCCGCCGACGAGCACCCGCCGGCGCCGGGGCAGGACCGACAGGGCGCGGGCCAGCAGCACCGCGAGCGCCGGGGCGCAGAAGGCGAAGTACCGGGGGTTGTGCAGCGGGCCGGCCGCGGCGGGCGCGGCGAGCGCGGCGAGCGCGACGAGACCGGACGGCAGCAGCAGCCACGGCAGGCACCACCGCGCCAGCGCCCCGCCCGGGGCACCCGGCCGGGCCAGCGCGAGCACCACCAGCGCCCAGCCGAGCGCGGCGAGCGCGAGCGCCGCGGGCTGCCACCACGACCAGCCCGCGGTGGCGCCGGAACCGGCGGTCGGGGTCTCGCCGAGGAAGAACTGGTCCACCGCGACCCGGCGCAGGAGCGTCACCGGGCCGGGGGAGGACCCCCCGAGCTGACCCCCCTGCCCGCCCGCCAGGACCACGACGGGGGAGGCCAGCGCCAGCGCGGCCCCGGCCGCCACCGGCCACGGGCGCCGGCGCCGGGTCGGGACCTCGCGCAGCAGGCAGACGGTGACGGCGTGGGCGGCCAGCAGGAGCAGCAGGTAGACGTCCAGCACGACCCCGGTCGCCGCGACCAGCGCGTACCCGGCCCACCACCGGCGCGCCGGGGGGCCGGACGGGGCGGCCAGGGCCCGCGCGAGCAGGACGGTGCACCAGACGGCCAGCGCGGTCGCGGCCGCGGTCGAGCGCGCCTCCGTGCCGGACCAGGCGGTGCGCGGCAGCAGCGTGAACGCCGCCGCGGCCAGCAGCGCCGTCGAGGGGTTCCCGGTCAGGCGGCGGGCCAGGACGAGCACACCCACGGCGCCGAGGCCGACCGCGACGGCGCTCGGCAGGCGCAGGGCGAGGGGGGAGGTGCCGGCCAGGCCGGTCCAGACGTGCATCGCGGCGTAGTACAGGCCGTGCACGGCGTCGAGGTGCTGCAGCATCCGCCACAGCTGCGCCGGCGAGCGCTGCGCGGCGCTCAGCGTGGCGGCCTCGTCGGTCCACAGCGACGGCCGCCAGGCGCCGAGGAGGACCACCAGGGTCGAGGCGAGCCCGACGAGGGGCAGCAGCACCGCCTCGCGCGGTCGGCCGCGCGGGGCGGTCCCCACCGCCGTCGCCACCGCCGGGGCGCTCACGTGCGGCCCGCACCGGCGGTGACGGGGGCGCTGCGGGCGGTGCCGGGACCCTGGGCCGCCGCGCGGTGGTAGAGGTCGGCGTGGGCCCGGCCGAGCACGTCCCAGTCCCGGGCCGACAGGTCCGGCCGGTCGGTCCTGACCCCCGTGCGCACGGCGCTCAGCGCGGCGTCCAGGGCGCCGGCGGACAGGACGCCCTCGAAGACGTGCACCCAGCCCGGGCCCACCTCGGCGGCGAGCTCGGCGGCCGCGGGACCGGCCGGCAGGAGGACGGGCCGGTCCAGGGACAGGGCCAGCAGCTGCGCGCCCGACCCGCCCCGCGGCGCGTACGGCAGGACGACCAGCTCGGCCGCGGTGACCGCGCGCACGAGGTCCCCGTCCGCGACGTGGTGCAGGTCGGCGCGGATCCGCCGGTCCCGCGCCGCGGCCGCCCGCACCCGCCGCGCGAGGTCGGCGTCCGGCGCGGCGCCCAGGACGTGCAGGCTGCGCTCACCGGGCAGGGCGCAGAACGCGTCCAGGAGGGCGTCGACCTGCTTGTAGGGCCGCAGCAGCCCCGGGTGGACGAACCGGCCGGGCACGGGCGCCACCCCGTCCGCGCTCCGGTGGCGGTCGCGGTAGTGCCCGTGCGGGACGACCACGGCGCTCGCGTGCGGGCACACCGCCCCGACCGTGCGGGGCGTGAGGTGCACGGTCACCGTCGTCGCCGCGTCGAACCGGCGCAGCAGGGCCCGTTCGAGGCGCCCGCCGTCCTCGTGCGGGCTCGGGTTGTGGACCGTGCGGACCACCGGCGTCCGCCGCCGCCGCACCCGGGCCAGGAGCAGCGCCGCGGCCACCGCGCGGGCGGCCCGGCCGGGCCGCCGGGCGCTGCGCAGCAGCAGTTCGGGCCAGTGCAGGTGCAGGACGTCGTACCGGCCCAGGAGCGCGGTCGGCCACGAGAACGTCCGCACCCGCACCGCCGCCTCCCCCCGGGTGGGCAGGGAGGCCAGGAGCGCGCCGAGGTAGGGGTTCGAGGTGGGCCGGGGCGTGCGGAACGACTGCAGGACCACGGGTCCGCGGGATCCGCTGGAGGCACGGGGTCCCACGGGGTTCACCCGTTGGTCTCGATGAACTGCCGCAGCAGCGTCGACGTCGTCCCGTGCGTGTACGGGAAGTAGGCGACCCGGGCCCCCACGGCGGCCATGCTCGCCTCCAGCACGGCGCCCTTGGGGGTCCCGCGCCAGTCGTCGCCCTTGAACAGGACGTCGAAGCGCAGCCGTTGCCACATCGGCATCTTGTCGCTGCCGCAGTCGTCGACGACGACCCGGTCCACGACGGACAGGCTGCGCAGGATCTCCAGCCGTTCGGCCAGGGGGATCACCGGCCGGCGGCCCTTGGTGGCGGCCAGCACCTCGTCGGTGACGGCGCCCACGACGAGGACGTCGCACGCCTCCCGGGCCCGCCGCAGGATGGTGAGGTGGCCGACGTGGAACAGGTCCCACGCCCCCGGGACGTACCCGGTCGTGACCCCCTCGGCGGTACCCCCGGAGGACCCGCCGGCGCGCAGGTCGAGGGTGCGGTCCGCGGGTGCACCGGTCACGACGGACCCCCGTCGAGGGCGGACACCTGGCGGAACCAGGCGACCATCGAGGCCGCGGTCACGAGGGTGAACCCGATCGCCAGGGCGCCGTAGACCCAGCCGAAGAGGACGGGGAACCCCGACAGCGCCGTCACCAGGCACAGGACGCCGTAGTCGACGGGGACCGAGGCCAGCGAGCGCAGCGCCGAGTGCTGGCGCGCCTCACCGGCGGCGACGGTGGCCTGCCCGTCCCGCGTCCCCGCCCGGCGCCGGAGGTGGTCGTTGAGGACGATGGTGAAGAACCACGTGCAGGACACGGCGCTGAACAGCAGGGGCAGCAGCAGCCACGCCTGTGGCCGCGGGTCCCAGCCGCGGTAGGCGGCGACGAGGACCGCGAGGTGGATGGTGGCGGTCTTGGCGGCGTCCACGACGTGGTCCAGCCACTCCCCGGCGCTGGAGCCGCCCCCGCGCAGCCGCGCGAGCTGGCCGTCCGCGGCGTCCAGGGCGTACCCGAGGACGAGCAGCGCCGCGACGACCAGGCCCGTCCACCACGCCGGCGCCAGCAGCGCCAGGGCGGCGATCCCGGCCCCGGTCGTCAGCCCCGAGACGACGGTCACCTGGTTCGGGGTGGCGCCGGCGACGTGCGCGAGGGCCGCCAGGCGCCGGCCGAGGGGGCGGTTGACGAAGCGGGAGTAGGCCGGGGCGCCGCGGGCGCTCTTCTGCGCACCGGCGAGCCGCCGCACGGCCTCGCCGTAGCGCGGCGGGTGCACCGTCGCGGTCCCGGTCCGGGACTCCTCCCGGGTCAGCCCCTCAGCGCTCACGTTCGGTCCCCCCGGGCCTCGTGGTCGTGCGGTCCAGCTTGCCATCCTGGTCACGGTGAGTGTGCAGGCCCCGCCATGTCCTGGTCACGGAGCGTCCTCGTGGGTGGAGGATGGGCGCCGACCAGCGAATCGCGGAGAGAGACGGACGGTACACGGTGTGCAGTCGACAGGGGAGCCCGTGGCGGTCACCAGCAGCGATCCCGGTGCAGCGCAGGGTGAGTCCTCTGCGCCGGGCGTGTTGCGCACGGTGGTCGCCGTCCTGACCTACCGGCGCCCCGGGGACCTCACCGCCCTGCTGCCCCGGCTGCGCGCCCAGGCCTCGGCCGCGCGACCGCCGGCCGAGGTCCTCGTCGTCGACAACGACCCGGCCGCCGGCGCCCGCGGGCTCGTCGAGCACGCCGCCGCCGCGCCCGGCGCCCCCCTGCGCCACGTCCACGAACCGCGCCCCGGGATCGCCGCCGCCCGCAACCGCGCCCTCGCCGAGGCGGACGCCCCCGCCGGCCCGCACGGCCGGTCGGCGGACGTGCTCGTCTTCCTCGACGACGACGAGCGCCCCGCCGACGGCTGGCTCGCCGCGCTCCTGGCCGAGCACGACCGCTCCGGCGCGGCCGGGGTCGTCGGCCCCGTCGTCTCCCGCTTCGAGGGGCCGCTGGACCCCTGGATCGCCGCCGGGCGCTTCTTCGAGCGGCGACGGCTGCCGACCGGCACCGGCGTCGAGGTGGCCGCCACGAACAACCTGCTGCTCGACCTGCGGGCCCTGCGGACGGCCGGGGTCGACCTGCCCCGCGCCTTCGACGAGCGCTTCGGCCTCAGCGGCGGGTCCGACACCCTCTTCACGCGCTCGCTCACCGCGGCCGGGCTGCGCCTGGTGTGGTGCGACGAGGCGCTCGTCACCGACGTCGTCCCGCCCGACCGCGCGAGGCGGGAGTGGGTGCTGCGCAGGGCGTTGCGCAGCGGGAACAGCTGGTCGCGCACGTCCCTGGCGCTCGCGGGCGGCTCGGGTGGGCGGTGGCGGCAGCGGGTGCGCCTGACGGCCGCGGGAGCCCTGCGCGCCGGGGCCGGCGGGCTGGGCGTCGGCGGCGGCGCCCTGTTGCGGCGCCCGGGCTGGCACGCCCGCGGGGCCCGGGCCGCGGCCCGGGGGGTGGGGATGGTCGGCGGGGCGTGGGGCTGGACCTACGCCGAGTACGCGCGCCGGCCCGGTCCGCCCGCCGGTCTCACGCCCCCCAGGGTCGGGACGGCGCCCACGTCGGCAGGGCCCCCGCGCTGAGCGCCTGCGCCAGCGAGGGGGCGCCGCGGTCCTTGGCCGACAGCCGCGGCGTCAGCGGCGCACCGTCGCGCCCGACCTCCGGCCAGGCGACGGCGAGGTCGGGGTCGAAGGGGTCGACGCCGTGCTCGCGGCCGGGGGCGTACCCGCTCGAGCACAGGTAGACGACCGTCGAGGCGTCGGCCAGGGCGAGGAAGGCGTGCCCGACGCCCTCGGGCAGGAAGACGGCCCGCCGGTCCACGTCGTCGAGCACGACGGACGTCCAGCGGCCGAACGCCGGCGACCCCACGCGCAGGTCGACGACGACGTCGAGGACCGCGCCGGCCGGGCAGAACACGTGCTTGGCCTGACCGGGCGGCACGTCGGCGTAGTGGATCCCCCGCAGCACGCCGGCCGCCGAGACCGAGCAGTTGGCCTGCGCCAGGGGCAGGTCGCGCCCCGTGGCGGTGCGCAGGTCCTCGGCGCGGAACCACTCCAGGAACGTGCCGCGGTCGTCGTCGTGCTGCGTCGGGGTGAGGACGAGGGCCCCCGGGACGGGTAGTTCTTCCACGTGCACGGGGCGACTCCAGGGAATCGGGGAGTGTCGGAGGGTGATGACCTGCACGACGGCAGATGACGCTCAGTATCGTGTGCGGCGGAGAGTGGTCGCGAAGTTCGTCACGGGGGGTAGTCGTGCGCTGGGTGGTGACGGGAGCCGGGGGTCTGCTGGCGCCCGACGTCGTGCGGGCCGTGCGCCGCGCCGACCCCGGCGGCGAGGTCGTCCCCCTGCGCCGGGCCGACCTGGACCTGCCGGCCGCCCGCCGCGCCCGCGAGGTCCTCGCCGGCGCCGACGTCGTCGTCAACTGCGCGGCCTGGACGGCCGTCGACCTCGCCGAGTCCGACGAGGCCGCCGCCGTGGCCGTCAACGCCACCGGGGCCGGGACGCTCGCCCGGGCCGCCGCCGCGGCCGGGGCCAGGCTCGTGCACCTGTCGACCGACTACGTCTTCGACGGCGCCCCCGGGGCAGGGCCCCGGACCCGGCGCCCGTACCGCGTCGAGGACCCCACGGGGCCGGTGTCGGCCTACGGGCGCAGCAAGCTGGCGGGGGAGGAGGCCGTGCGCGCCGCGGGCGGTGACGCGCTCGTCGTGCGCACCGCGTGGCTGTACGGCGCCGCCGGCGGCTGCTTCCCGCGGACCGTCCTGCGGCTGGCCCGCGAGCGCGGGTCGCTGTCCGTCGTCGACGACCAGTGGGGCTCCCCGACGTGGACCGCGGACGTCGCCCGCGTCGTCGTGGACCTCGTCGCCGCCGCCGCCCCGGCCGGGACCTACCACGCGACCGCGGCCGGCCGGACGACGTGGTGCGGTTTCGCCCGCGAGGTGCTGGCGACGGCCGGCGGTGCGGACGTCCCGGTGCGGGCGGTCACGACCGGGCAGTTCCCCACGCCGGCGCGCCGGCCGGGGTTCTCGGTGCTCGACACCGACGGGTTGCGCCGCGTCGGCGTGGAACCCCCGGCCGACTGGCGGGCCCGCTGGGCCGTCGCCGCGCCCGAGGTCCTGGAGGCGGCCGGGGCGGACGCGGCCGGCGCCCTCAGCTGAGCCGGCGCGGGCGGTCCAGCAGCCCCAGCAGGTAGTCGCCGTACCCGCTCCTGGCCAGTTCCGCGGCCCGCTCGCGCAGGTCGGCGTCGGAGATCCAGCCCTGCCCCCACGCCACCTCCTCCGGACAGCCGATCTTCAGGCCCTGGCGCGACTCCAGCGTCCCGACGAAGTTGCTCGCGGCGAGCATCTGGTCGACCGTGCCGGTGTCCAGCCACGCGGTCCCGCGGGGGAGCACCTCGACGTGCAACCGGCCGCGGCGCAGGTACTCCAGGTGCACGTCGGTGACCTCGAGCTCCCCGCGCGCCGAGGGGCGCAGTCCGCGGGCGATGTCGACGACGTCGCCGTCGTAGAAGTACAACCCCGGCACGGCGTAGCTGCTGCGGGGCCGGGCGGGTTTCTCCTCCAGACCCACCACCCGGCCCGCGGCGTCGAACTCGACCGTGCCGTACGCGCGCGGGTCCCGGACCTGGTAGGCGAAGATCGTGGCACCCTCGACGGTGGTGAACCGGGCGAGCTGCTGCCCCAGGCCCGGGCCGTAGAAGACGTTGTCCCCCAGCACGAGGGCGACGTCCCCGCCGTCGATGAACTCCTCGCCGATGAGGAACGCCTGGGCCAGGCCGGCGGGTTCGGGCTGCTCGGCGTAGGACAACCGGATGCCGAACCGCGACCCGTCGCCGAGCAGGCGCCGGAACTGCGCGGCGTCCTGCGGGGTGGTGATGACGAGGACCTCGCGGATCCCGGCGAGCATGAGCGTCGTCAGCGGGTAGTAGACCATCGGCTTGTCGTAGACGGCGAGCAGCTGCTTGCTCGTCGCCTGCGTGATGGGGTGCAGGCGCGTTCCCGAGCCCCCGGCCAGGATGATCCCCCTCATGCGGCGTGATTGTGCCACTACGCTGTGTCGGGTGAGGGGTGGCGTGAAGGTGCTCGTGACGGGTGGGGCGGGGTTCATCGGGAGCCACTGGGTCCGCAGGGCGCTGTCCGCCGCCCCCGGTGTCCCCGACGTCACCGAACTCGTCGTGCTCGACAGGTTCACCTACGCGGGCAACCCCGCCAACCTCGACCCCGTGGTGCACGACCCCCGGCTGCGGGTGGTGCGCGGGGACGTCGCCGACGCCGCCGTCGCGGGCCCCCTCGTCGCCGCGGCCGACGTCGTCGTGCACTTCGCCGCCGAGACGCACGTCGACCGGTCCATCGCCCGTGGTGCCGACTTCGCGCGCACCAACGTGATCGGGACGCAGGTCCTGCTCGAGGCCGCCGCCCGTCACGGCGTGGAGAAGTTCGTGCACGTCTCCACCGACGAGGTCTACGGCTCGATCCCGCGGGGTTCCTGGACCGAGGACAGCCCGCTGGAGCCGAACTCGCCGTACTCGGCGTCGAAGGCGTCCGCGGACCTGCTCGTGCGCGCCTACGGCCGCACCCACGGGGTCCCGGTCTGCACGACCCGCTGCTCGAACAACTACGGCCCCCACCAGTTCCCGGAGAAGGTGGTGCCGCTGTTCGTCACGACGCTGCTCCGCGGGGGTTCGGTGCCGCTGTACGGCGACGGTGCGAACGTGCGGGACTGGCTGCACGTCGACGACCACTGCCGCGGCATCGACCTCGTCGTCCGCGCCGGGCGGCCCGGGGAGGTCTACAACATCGGCGGGGGCACCGAGCTGACGAACCGGGAACTCACGGAGCGGGTCCTGCACGCGCTCGGTGCCGACTGGAGCCGGGTGCGGCACGTGCCCGACCGCCCGGGCCACGACCTGCGGTACTCGGTGGACTGCCGCAAGGCCCGCGACGAGCTCGGCTACGCCCCGGTCCACGACTTCGCCACCGGCCTGGCCGAGACCGTCGAGTGGTACCGCACCCACGAGGACTGGTGGCGACCGCTGATCGCGGCCTGACCGGCGCCGCGGGCCCGTCCGCGGGTCAGCCGGCGACCGGCGCCGGACCCCGGGCGCTGCGCGCCGGCCGGCCCGGGACCCCCCGCGACGCCCGCACCCCGCCGCGCCCGGCCGAGGCCGCGTGCTGCAGCGCGTCCTCGAGCTCGTCGAGGTGCCGCTCGTAGGAGAACTCCCGCCGCGCCCAGCCGGCCGCCTCCACCGCCCGCCGCGCCGGCTCGGGCGACGTGGCGGTCGCGCGCAGGGCGTCCACCAGCGCGTCGACGTCCCCGGGCGGCAGGAGCCGGCCGGCCGGGGTCCCGGCGAGCACCTCCGGGACCGCCCCCACGGCCGAGGCCAGCACCGGGCGCGCGGTGAGGAGCGCCTCGAGGGCCACCCGGCCGAACGCCTCGGGCAGCAGCGTCGGGAACAGCACGACGTCGCAGGCGTGCAGCAGCGTCACGACGTCCGGCCGGTTCGGCAGCCAGGTGCACCAGCCCTCCTGCTGCCCCTGCGCGATCTCGGCCGCGACCTGCGGGTCGTCGACCTGCCCGACGAGCAGCAGGTGCCCCTCCGCGCCCAGCCCCAGGCGGCGCCACGCCTCCAGCACCACCCCCGTGCCCTTGGGCCGCCACAGGCGCCCGTAGTGCAGGGCCGTGAACGCGTGCGGCGGCAGGCCCAGGGCGGCCCGGGCCGCGCGGCGGTCGGCGTCGGTGCCGACCGGGTACTCCCGCTCGGGCACGGCGTTGCGCACCGTGCGGACCCGCTCCGGCGGCAACCCCGCCGCGGTCCAGCGGCGGCGCGTGTGCTCCGACGTGGCCAGGAACGTGGACACCCCCCGGCCCAGCAGCCGCACGTGCCGCGACTCCGGTTCCTGGTGCAGGTGGACGACGAGCGGGCGACGGGAGGCCGCCGCGACGGCGTGGCCCCAGACGCTGTGCTCGAACCGCTGCACCCACACGACGTCGGGGTCCTGCCCGGCGGCCCACCGGACCGAGGGCCCCATCCGCCACAGGTCGCGCGGGGCGGTCCGCGGGTCGAACCCGAAGCGCGCCGGGCCGTGCAGCCGCGCCCCGGCCGCGGTGAAGTCCACCCGCTGCGCGCCGTCCGCGGTGTACGCCACCGAGAGGGAGTGCCCTCGCGCACCGAGGGCCTGCGTCCACTGCAACGTGCAGAGCTCGACCCCGCCGAGCGGGTCCAGGGAGGTGCTCTGGGTGAGGATGCGCACACCACCATCGTGCGGCCGCCGTCCCCGCTAGGGCCCGGCCGGGCACCCGATCGGGGGAGCGCCGGAACCCGACCGGCGGACCGGGACCGCGGTCACCGACGGTGTTCGTGGACGTCCCGCGGGGCCGGGCTCTGCTCCGTCCGGGCAGCGCGGCGCGCGCGTTCGGATGAACCCGGTCACCGAGCGTCCGGCGGCGCGCGTCGCGCGACCTACGGTGCCGACGACGGGGTGCCTCTCCCCGCGGACCGCAGGAGGAGAACGCCGTGCCCCAGAACCGCTCGCCCGTCACCGCCCGACGGGCCACCGCACGGTGGCGCACGGCGGGCCTGCGGGCCGTCCTGGGCCTGGTCGCGGGGTTCGCGCTGCTCGGCGCGACGACCACCCCGGCGGCGGCCGCGGGGAACCCGGCCACCGTCGCGACCGACGCGGTGACGTGCCCGGCCGGTGCCGTCGCGGCCGTCGTCGCCCACCCGGACGACGACCTGTTCTTCCAGAACCCCGACGTGCTGACCTCGGTCCGCGCCGGGGAGTGCGTCCGCACGACCTACGTCACGGCCGGTGACGGTGGTGAGGCCGGGAGCACCTGGTACTGGCAGTCCCGCCGGGCCGGGTTGCAGGCCGCCTACGCGCAGATGGCCGGCGTCGCGGACCGCTGGACGACCACGACGAGGGCGTTCGCCGGGCGCACCGCCGAGGTCGCCACCCTCGACGCCGCGCCCCGGGTCTCCCTGGTGTTCCTCCAGCTGCCCGACGGGAACCTGCAGGGTCAGGGGTTCGCGACCTACGGGTACCAGAGCCTGCAGAAGCTCTGGCAGGGCGATCTGCCTGCCCTGCAGACGATCGACGGCACGCAGAGCTACAGCCTGGACGACCTCGTCGCCACGATCGGCGCCGTCGTCACCTCCCAGGGCGCCACCGTCGTGCGGACGCTCGACTACACCGGGGACTACGGGGAAGGTGACCACAGCGACCACTACACCGTCGGCTACCTCACCCGCCTCGCCCAGCAGCGGTCGGCGCCGGGAACGCGTCTCGTGGGGTACTACGGCTACCCCGGTGCCGACCTGCCGGCCAACGTCGAGGGCACCGCGTTGGACGAGAAGTGGTCGGCCTACCTCCAGTACGCCCGCTGGGACTGGAAGGAGTGCCCCACCCGGGCCGCCTGCTCCGCCCCCGGTCGTCCCGAGGCGGCCTGGATGCAGCGCCGGCACACCGTCGACCCGACGGGGGAACCCACCCCCGACCCGACGGCGGAACCCACCCCCGAACCGACCCCGACTGCGCCGGTTCCGGTGGGTTCGGTGGACGTGGCCTCGCAGGCGGCGGTGACCGCCTCCAGCGAGAACGTCTCGACGGGGCAGACGGCGGTCAAGGCGGTCGACGGGGTGGTGGACGGGTACCCGGGGGAGTACGGGCGGGAGTGGGCCACGGCCGGTGGTGGTGCGGGGTCGTGGTTGGCGTTGTCGTGGGGTTCTGCGGTGCGGGTGGACCGGGTGGTGCTGTTCGACCGGCCCAACGGTGATGACGAGGTGGTCTCGGGCCGGTTGGTGTTCGACGACGGTTCCTCGGTCCCGGTGGGGGTGGTCTCGGCGGCGGGGACGACGGTGTCGTTCCCGGCGGTCTCCACGCGGTCGGTGCGCTTCGAGGTGACGGGGGTGAGTCCTTCGACGCGCAACGTGGGTCTGGCCGAGCTGCAGGTCTGGACCCCGTGACCTCCTCGACCCGCCCGTCCACCCTCAAGCACCGCCCCCGGCACGCCGATGACCACTCGTGGCCCGCGACCCCCGGAGGTGACCTCGTGTCCTGGCTGGCTCCCCGCCTGAGGGTCGTGCTCGCAGCCCTCCTGACCGCCGCGGTGCTCGTCGTCGTCTGGTTCCAGTCGGTCCGGCCCGGGCCCTCCGCCTACGCCGGTTCCGGTCTCGTCGTCGCCAGCGGGTTCGACGTCTCGGCCCAGGCCACGCTCACCAGCAGCGCCGCGACCACCGCCGAGTACGCCGGTGTCTGCTTCACCGACGCCGCGGGGGCCAGGGTCGACTTCCCCCTGACCCGCGGCGCCGAGCTGGGACCGGCACCGGTCGCGTTCACCGCCACCGGGACGCTGCCCGCCGGCACGTACTCCTTCGTGGCCTGCGTGCGCGCGGACGGGGTCTGGTCCGACGCCGGCCGCTCCGGCGCCCTCGTCGTCGCGGCCGGGTCCGCGCCCGTCACCGCGACCACGGGACCGGGGAACCCGCCCGAGGCCGCACCCGGGCCCGCGGGTCCCGGGGACGCCGGGAACCCCCCGGCGACGGGTGCGGCGACGGCCCCACCCCCGCAGACCCCGGTGACGTCCCCCGCGACGACCGCGGCCGACGCCCCCGCCGGCACGCTGCCGGTCGGTGACCTCCCGGGGTGGCGGCAGGTCCTCGCCGAGGGGTTCGACACCGACGTCCCGGCCGGCCGGTTCCCGGGCAGGGCCTACTCCCAGCACTGGGCCGGCTACGACGGTTTCCCCGACTCCTCCGGCAGTTTCCGGTACGCCACGCGCGACGTGGCCTCCGTCCACGACGGGGTCCTCGACCTGCACACCCGCACCGAGGACGGCACGGCCCTCGGCGCCGGCGTCGTGGCCCTGCTCAACGGGGACGGCACCTGGGGCGGGCGCACGTACGGCCGGTACTCCGTGCGGTTCCGCGCCGAACCCGGCGCCGGCTGGGGGGCGGCGTTCCTGCTGTGGTCCGACACGGACGACTGGCACGACGGCGAGATCGACTTCGCCGAGGGCATGACGACCGCGACGACGATCGACGCGCACAACCACGACCTCTTGACCCCCGCGGCCAACGCCCTGTCCGTGTTCACCCCCGCGACGTGGGACCAGTGGCACACGGCGACGGTCGAGTGGACGCCGCAGGCCGTGACGTTCTTCCTCGACGGCCGGCGCACCGGGACGTCGGCGACCGTCCCCACGAGACCCCTGCACCTGGTGCTGCAGACCATCACGGGCAAGACGGTCCCGCCGGCCGGTTCCCGGGCCCACGTGCTCGTCGACTGGGTCGCCGCCTGGGAACACGCCTGACCCGTTGCGCCACACGGGTCGTGCGGATCGCCCGATCGGGCGCAGCGCCGGTCACCGGGTTCCCGTGCCCGCGCCGGGACGCGCACGATGGAGGTCGGCGGGGCCAGGACCGGGTTCCGCGCCGACGAGGGGAGATCCGGTGGTGAGCGGGACGAGCAGGACCCGCCGGTCGTTCCTGGTGACCGTGGGGGCCACCACGGTGGCCCTGCCCCTCCTCGCGACCGCCGCCTGCTCGGACCAGGACACCGCGGGGGGTCCCGTGCTGTTCCACGAGGAGTTCTCCGACGACGCCGCCGAGGGGCGGTTCCGGCAGGTCTACGGCGACCGCTTCGACGTCTACCCCACGGGGTGGCGGGACACCTCCAATCGCGGCGTCTACCGCCCCGACCAGGTCCTGTCCGTGCGGGACGGCCGGTTGCGGTTCCGGTTGCAGCAGGTCGACTCCGAACCCGCCTCGGCCGCGGTCGTGCCCCGCCTGCCGCACTACGGCCAGCGCTACGGCCGCTACACCGTCCGGTTGCGCGCCGATCCCGTCCCGGGGTGGAAACTCGCGTTCCTGCTGTGGCCCGACAGCGAACGCTGGCCGGACGACGGCGAGATCGACTTCCCCGACGCCGACCTGCAGCACACCATCGGGGCCTTCCTGCACCACGCCGACCCGGCCGGGACGGTCGAGGAGTTCGGCACCGACGCCTTCCTCGACGACTGGCACACCGCCGTCGTGGAGTGGAGCCCGGGGCTGGTGCGGTTCCTCCTCGACGGGACCCTCGTCGGGTCCTCGACGACGGGTGTCCCGGACACCTCGATGCACTTCGTCCTGCAGACCGAGACCGGGAGCACGGCCGAGGAACCGGGTGGCCTGCCCACGCAGGAGGCCCTCGTCGAGGTCGAGCTCGTGACGATCGAGAGCCACCCGTGGGCCTGATGCCCCCACGTCCCCACCGCCGACCGGAGGTCGCCCCGTGAGCGCCGCCACGCCCGCTCGCCCCGTCCCCGGGGCCGAATCCGAGAGCGGACCCGGGAGCGGACCCGGGGCACGGGGCCCGGTGGCCGATCCCCGGCAGGACGAGGCCCAGGAGCGGGCGAGCTCCTCGACGCTCTTCGGTCGCGGCCTGCTCTACGTCGTCGTGGCCGGCGCGCAGCTCGTCTCCAGCGCCGTCGCCTCCCCGGTCCTGGCCCACGTGCTCGGCGACCCCGCCTCGCTGGGCACCCTGGCCCTGGCGATCTCGGTGCACCAGCTGCTGATGGCCGTCGTCCTGCTGGGGCTGGACCACGCCGTCGTCCTGCGCTTCGCCCAGGACGGCGACGACCGCGCGGCCCGGGCCCTGGCGACGGCCGCGCTCCTGGCGGCGACGACCTGCACCGCGCTGGTCTGGGTGACCGCGGGCTGGTGGGCCCCGGCGTTCGGGTTCACCGACCGGCCCGTCCTGCTGCTCACCGTGCTGTGGACCGTGCCGACGGCGGGGGTCTTCGTCGCCCTGGGCCTGCTGCTGGCGGCGGACCGCCTGCGCCCCTACGCCCTCGTCACCCTGGTGTCCGCGGTGGGCGGCCAGGTCCTCGGCGTGGTCCTCGTCCTGGCGCACGTGCAGACCGCCGGTCCGACGGGGGTGTCCCGCTACGTCACCGGCCTGCTCGTCGCCGACGCGCTCGGCGCCGTCGTCGGCCTGTGCCTGGCCCGCCCCCGGCTGCGGGGGGCGTTGTCCTGGCCGGTCCTGGCCCCGGCCGTCGCGTTCGGCGTGCCGCTCGTCCTGAACTCGCTGTCGGGGTTCGTGCTGAACGCGGGCGACCGCATCGTCCTGCAACGGCTGGCGGGACCGGCCGAGGTGGGGCGCTACCAGATCGCGTACACCGTGGGGTACGTGGCCACCCAGGTCATCGGGCTCACGAGCGCCACCTGGACCCCGCGCTTCGCCGCCGTCGCCGACCGCGCGCTGCGCTGGGAACTCATCGGCGCGACCCGCGACACGATCTACCGGCTGCTGTCCCCGGTCGTCCTCGGGATCACCCTCGGCGCCCCCGTCGTCCTGCGCGTCATCGCCCCCGCGACCTTCGAACCGGCCGGTCTGCTCGTCGTCGTCTACGTCGTCGTCCTCAGCGCGTACGCCGGGGCGGCGGGCAGCGCGACGGGCCGCATGCTCGTCATCGAGCGCCGCACCCGCCTCCTGGCCGTCGTCTCCCTGGCGGTCGCCGCCTCGAACATCGGCCTGAACCTCGTCCTCGTGCCGTCCTGGGGCGCCTCCGGGGCGGCCGTGGCGACGCTCGTCGCGTTCTGCGCGCAGAGCGCCGCCCAGCGCTGGTGCGCCCGCGGGCTCGGCACGTTCCCGCGCGCGACCCGCCGGTTGCACGCCGAGATCCTCCTCGTGAGCGCCGTCGCCGGCGCGACGGTGCTCCTGCCGCAGGACCCGGTGACGAACGCCGTCCGGTTCGCGCTGGCCCTGGCCTGCCTGCCGTGGTGCCTGGTCCTGCTGCGGCGCGCGCGCCGCGCGGTCTAGGGGACCGGCCGGCCGGCACGGGGCGGGGACGGCGCCACGGACGGGTGCACCCCGGTGGGTCGAAGAGCGGGCCCGGTCCCACGGACGGCCCACTCCCGCCCGGACGCGTGCGACCTCGGCGGCTGCGGAACGTGACGATCGGTGGTGGGTCCCGGCGCCGCCGGGGACGACGACCAGCACGACCCGGGTGACCCGGGTGACGAGGAGAGGGGGAGGCGTGGACGGACGTCTGCGTGCGGGGGCTGCGGCGACGGTCGGGACCGGCCCGGTCACCGCCGCGCTCGTGCCGCGCCCGGGACCGGGCGCGCAGGCGGTCCCCGCGGGCCGGTCCGAGCGGCCCGACGTCCGGGCGCTGCGGGTCCTGCACGCGCTGCGCGTGCCGCTGGCGCTCTCCCTGGTCCTGGCCCTGCTCGTCCCGGCGGCCGCCGCGCTCGGCTGGGCGCTGCCCGGCCGGACGCTGGCCGCGGTCCTGTTCGTGACCCTGGTCCCGGGCCTGCCGCTGGCGCTCGCGCTGCGGCTGCCGAACCTGCTCGTGACGGCGGCCCTGGCGAGCGCCCTGAGCTTCTCGTGGGCCCTGCTGCAGGGCACGGCGGCCCTGGTGACGGGGTTCTGGCACCCCGTCGGGTCCGCCTGGTCGGGCAGCCTGCTGGCCGCGGCGGCGACCGTCCTCGTGCTGCACCGCAGCCGGTCCGCCCGCGCCCGGCTGAGGGCGCTCGACCGGCCGTCCCCGCCGGCCCGGACCTGGCGGCGGCGGGTGGGCCGGGGGGTGTCGCGCCGGCGCGCGGTCCCGGCGCTCTTGCTGCTCGCCGCCGCGGCGCTGTGGTGGTGGGGCACCCGGGTCCTGCCGCTGGACCGGGTCTCGGCCCTCGGCCTCCTGCCCGTCCTGGGCTGGCAGGTCCTCGCCGCGCTCGTCCTCGTCGCCGTCGTCGCGGTCCTCGCGCTGCGCGCGCCGCGGCCCGACCACCTCGTGCTCGTGGGGGTGAGCGTCGTGCTCGCCCTCGTCGGGTACACGACGGTGGCGGCCGCCGACGGCTACGGCAGCGTCCCGACCGCGTGGGTGCACGTCGGGTTCATCGACCACGTCTCGACCCGCGGCGCCGTCCCGGCCGGGGTCGACGCCCGGTTCAGCTGGCCCGCGTTCTGGGGCGCCGGCGCCCAGCTCGTCGCGCTCGCCGGCGTCCCGGACGCCCGCGGCCTCCTCGTCCTGGCCCCGCTGTTCTCGGCGCTGGTGAACCTGCCCGCGCTGCTCGTCGTCGGGCGCGTCGTCACCGGGTCGCTGCGCTGGGCCTGGGCCGCCGTCCTCGTCGGGATGGTCACGAACTGGTACCAGCAGGACTACTTCTCCCCGCAGGCCACGGCCCTCACCTGCTACCTCGCCGTGCTCGCGACCTGCCTGTGGCTGGCCCGCCTCCCCGCTCCCGCGGCGCAGCCCGCCGCGGGCCCCGGTCCCTCGTGGCGCCGGCGCGTCCTCGTCGCGCTGCGGCGCACCCCCGCCGACCCCGCCGGCACGAGCCCGGCGTCGCTGCGGGCGCTCCTGCTCGCCCTGGTCGTCGTGACCGCGGGGATCGTCGCCGTCCACCAGCTGACGCCGCTGACCCTGCTGCTGACGCTGGGGGTCCTGACGGTGACGGGCCGGGCCCGGTTCCGGTCCCTGTGGCTCGTCGCCGCGGTCCTGTTCGCGGGCTGGTTCAGCTACGGCGCGACCGACTTCTGGTTCGGGCACCTGGGGATGGTCCTGCGCGACGTCGGGCAGGTCGGGTCCTCCCTGGGGGCCGGGGTTGCCGACCGGCTGACGGGCGACCCCACCTACCAGCGCGCGCAGTACGTGCGGATGGCGTGGTCCGGGCTGCTGCTCCTGCTCGCCGTCGCGGGCCTGGCCCGCCGGCGCCGCCGGCCCGGTGGGCTGCTGCTCGCCGGCCTCGCCCTGGCCCCGTTCGGGTTGCTGGCGGTGCAGAGCTACGGCGGGGAGGTCGTCATCCGCTGCTTCCTCTTCGCCTCCCCGGTGCTCGCGCCGCTGGCCGTCGTGGCCCTGCGCGACCTCGTGGCGGCCGGCGAGCCGGCGCGGTCGCGACGCCGGGGCCGGCACCGGCACCGCCCGCTGCCCCCGGCCTTGTCCACCGGTGCCGCGGTCGCGGGGGTCGCCGGGCTCGTCGCGCTGGCCGTGGCGGCCGGGTTGCTCCTGGTCGGGACCCGCGGTCTGAACACGGCCTTCGAACGGACCGCCCCGGGTCTGGTCGCGGCCTCCGAGCGGTACTTCGCCCTCGCCGGACCGGACGACGCGGTCGCCACGACGCTCGAGGGGTCGGGCCTGGCGCCGCGGTACCCGGTCGCCTCGCCGAACGAACGCCTGCTCGACGTCGACGCCTGCCTGTCGGGGGGGTCCGCGTCCTGCCTCGGCGAGGACCCGCCGGAGTTCGTGCTGCTCAGCTCCGAGCAGGAGGCCCTGGGGGAGCTGCAGCAGGGCCGGGCCCCGGGGTGGTTGTGGCAGTTCGGCGACCGCCTCGTGACCTCCGGCCGGTACCACGTCGTCGGCCGCTGGGACGACGCGCTGCTGCTGCGGCGCAGCGCCTGACCCGCACCCCCACCACCTCACCGGCGGACACCCGTCCGCGACCCGTTCTGGACACCTGCTGGAGGACCCGGTGCACCACCTCGTCGAACCGATCCTCGACGGATCGCTCGCGGCGCTGTTCCCGCGCGACGTCGCCCGCGCGCTGGGCTCGTGGCTGGGGCTGGTGCTCCTCGCGGCCGCCGGGGCCGGGGCGCTGGCCCTGGACCTGACGCGGCGCACGGCGTGCGCGGGAACGCACGGCACCCCCGTCACCGCCCCCGGCCGCCCGCGGCGGGCGCTGCTGGTGCTCACCGTCGGCTGCGCCCTCGGGGCGGGGCTGGCGACCCTCGTGCGGTTCGCGCTGGTCCTGTCGTGACGACCACCCCCCGGGACCTCCGGCTGGCCTACCTCGTCTCCTCCTACCGCTCCGGCGGGCAGTTGACCCGGTTGCTCACCACGCTGCGCCGCAACGACCCGGCGGCCGAGATCGTGCTGCTGCACAACGGCTTCGAGAACCCGATCGACCCGGCCGTCGTCGAGGCGGTGGGCGGTCACCTGCACCTGACGTCGGTCCCCGTCGTGTGGGGGGACATGAGCCTGGAACTCGAACGCCACCGCGTGCTGCGGTGGGTGCTGGGCGAGCTCGACGTCGACTGGGTCCTGACCCTGTCCGAGCAGGACTACCCGCTCGCCCCCGCGGCCGCGCTGCGGGACAGGCTGGGCGGCACGAGCGCCGACGCGGTCCTGGACGTGCAGCCCGTCGCCCGGACGAGCGAGCCCGCGGTGGCCCAGGACGTGCGCCGCCGCTACGGGTTCCGTTACGCCACCCTGCCGTCCTGGCCCGGCGGCCGGCGGTCCCCGCGGGTCCTGCGCCGTGCGGCCGAGGTCCTGGCGCTCGTGCTCGAGCGGTCCCAGCCGTTCGTCCGGCTGTACCTCATGCCGACCGGCACCGGTCTGCCGCCCAAGGTGGGCCGGCGCGCGTCGCTGCCGGTGGCGGGGTACGAGCTCTGGTGGGGTTCGGCGTGGTTCGCCCTCTCCCGCCGGGCGCTCACGGCGTTCGTGGACCGGCTGGGGACGGCCGAGGGGGAGGCCCTGGTGGAGTTCTTCGCCCGGACGGTCATCCCGACCGAGGCCTTCACCCCGACGCTCCTGGCGGGCGAACCCGGGCTCGTCGTCGAGCGCGACGCGCTGCACGAGATCCGGTTCAGCGACCCGGGGTCGGGCAGACCCGACGAGTTCGGCGCGGCCGACCTCGAGCACCTGCTCGCCTCCGGGCGGTTCATGGCCCGCAAGTTCGCCCCCGGCGATCCCGCGCTCGACGCGCTCGACGCCGTGACCGCGCCCGCCCGCTGAGCGCGGGCGCGGTCAGGGCCCTCAGCCGCGGGCGGTGCGGGCGCGCAGGTACAGGCCCGGCCCGGCGAGCATCCCGGTGAGTTCCCGCCGGACCAGCCCGGCGCCCGGTCCGGGGGTTCCCGTGCCGGTCCCGGCGCCGGCCCGGTCGCGGCGACGGACCCCGGCGACGGTCCCGGCCAGCCGGGCCAGCCCGGCCGGGACCGCGCGCAGCACACCCGCGCGGGTGCGGCGCTCGAGCAGGAGCTTGGTGTAGAACGCCGTCAGTCCCGTCCCGTAGCCGTACATCTGCTCCGCGAGCTCACCGGGCGTGCTGCGGTGGTGGTGCCACACCACCGCGGACGGTTCGACCGCCACGGCGCCCCCGTGCACGATCGTCTGGACGAACGCGTCGAGGTCCTCACCCCCGCGGGTCGCCGTACCGGCCCCGAGGAACACGTCGAACCCGCCGCGGCGCACCAGGTCGGCGCGCCGGAAGGCCACGTTCGCACCCGTGCCGAACACCCCGGCCGCGTACGGGTACATCGCCCCGCCCGCCGACCCGGTCGCCAGGTCGTAGACGCGCGGTTCGCGCAGCGTGGACCACGAGACCCGGGCGTCGAAGTAGGCCTCGACCTCGGTGTCCAGCGCGGCCGCGACGGTCAGGCCGGCCACGCACGCGACGTCGGGACGACGGGTGAAACCCCGGACCAGGCCGTGGACCCACCACGGGTCGACGCGGACGTCGTCGTCGGTGTAGGCCACGACCTCCCCGGTGGCCAGTTCCAGCCCCCGGTTGCGCGCGTGCGACAACCCCGGGACCTCCTGGCGCGCGTACCGGACCCGCGGGTCGCCGGCGGCGGCCGCGGCGACGACGTCGCGGGTGGCGTCGTCGGCCGGGGCGTTGTCGACGACGAGGACCTCCAGGTCGGGGTAGGTGAGCCGGCCCAGGTGCTGCAGGCAGCGGGCCAGCACCTCCGGCCGGTTGCGGGTGCACACGACGACGCTCACGCGCGTCCCGGTCCCGACGTCGGCGAGCGCGTCGCTCGCGGGAGCGCCGGCCCGGCGCGCGCGGACGCGGTCGCGCGCGCCCGCCGGCAGACCGGCCAGCACGGCGGCGTCGTCCGGGCCCGGCTGCGCGGGGGTCGTCACGTACCCCAGGGGGTTGCCGTCGAGGCGGACCAGCACGCGCACCGACCGCGCGCCGGCGGGGGCGGGGGGCAGGGCAGGACGACCGGGGGCGAGGTCCACCTCGGTGCACCACACGGGCAGGGCGGGCGCCTCAGCCACGACCGGCTCCCGTCGCCGTGCGGCGGGGGGAGCGGGAACGGCGGGTGCACAGCCCGTAGCCGTAACCCGCCGCGGTCGTGCAGAACCCCGCCACCACGGCCGCGGCCTGCTGCAACCCGGCGCTGCCGCGACCCGTCGCGGTGGAACGCAGACCCCGCAGGACGGCTCCGGGCAGGACGCGGGAGGCGTAGGAACGCTCCGAGGACAGCGCGTCCTGGGCGCCGACGGCGGCGGCGACGACGGCCTTGGAGAAACCCTCCCAGAAGCAGCGGCGCAGGAAGTACCCGACCGTGGCGCGGTCCCGTCGCACCCGGTGGTGCACGACGGCGCCCCTGGTGTGGACGATCCGGGCCGTCCCGCCGCGGCGCTGGCGCACGCGGATGGACAACTCGGTCTCCTCGCACCCCACAGGGTGCCGGCCCACCCGGCCGATGCCGGTGGTGAAACCCCCGGCGGCGAGCAGGTCCGCGCGGCGGAACCCCATGCTCGCCCCGATCGGGTTGCGCAGCGCCCCGCCGTCACCGGGCAACCCCTCGTAGCTGCAGCCCACGACCCACAGGAAGGGCTCGGGGAACCAGGCGGGCCGGCCCGGTGCGTCCCAGGCGGGTACGGCGGTCCCGCCGGTCCCCACGACGTCGTCGTCGGCGAACGCGGCCACGCCCGCGGCGACCCAGTCGGCGTCGGGGCGGGCGTCGTCGTCGAGGAACAGCACGACGTCGCCGGTCGCGGCGGCTGAACCGGTGTTCCGCGCGCCGGACAGACCGCGTTCGTGGACGTTCTCGAGCACGGTGGCGGCCGGGCCGAGGGCGGTGCGCGCGCGGGCGAGCAGGTCCGGGGCGTGGTCCACGACGAGCAGCACCTCCTCGACCGGGCGGGTCTGCCGCTGCAGGGCGCCGAGACCGGCGACGAGGTCGTCCCACCGGTCGAGGGTGTAGGCGCAGACGACGACCGTCACGGTGACCGGGGCGGCGCGTCCCCCGGTCCGGGGGGCGGGGGTGACGAGGACGTCGCTCACGAGATCTCCTGCGGGACGGGGTGGGTGGTGGTGCGGGTGGTGGCGCGGGCGCGCAAGTAGGCGAGCGGACCCCAGGGCATGCCGCGCAGTTCCAGGAGGACCAGGCGCCGGGGGTCGCCGGCTGCGTCCGCGGTGCGCGCGGGGGCGGGGGCCCGGTCCGGCACCGGTCGGCCGGTGGCGGTGGCGGTGGCGGTGGACCGGGCGCGGGTGAGGGCCCAGCGCGCCTTGGCGACGGCGGCGGCGGGCACGAGGGCGGCGAGGGCGCGCGCGTGGGCCCGGTCCCGCCAGACGAGGGAGGTGAGCATCGCGGTGAACCCGACACCGTTGCCGCGCAGCTGCCGTTCGAGGCCGGGCAGGTCGCGGCGGTGGGTGTGGTGGACGACGGCGGCCGGTTCGTAGCCGAGGCGCCCCCCGCGCCACAGCACCTCCACGAGGGCGGCGAGGTCCTCACCGCCGCGCGAGGCGGTGCCGGTGCCCAGGTGGACGTCGAAACCCCGCGGCAACGCCGTGCGCCGGAACGCCATGTTCGCGCCGGCGCCGAAGGCGCCGACCCCGTAGACGGGGAACTCACCGTCCCCACCCGGCGGGCAGGGCAGTTCCCGCACGCGGCCGGGCCGGCCCGGGACCGGGGCCACCTGCGCGGGCGCCAGCCGGCGCTGCCCACCGAAACCGCCGTAGTGGGACTCGTACTCGCGCTGGGCGGGCGTCTCGAGCTCGGCGGGGACGACCAGACCCGTGACGACGTCCTCCTCGGGGTGTTCGGCGAACCTCCTCCCCAGCGCCAGCAACCACCCGGGGTCGACGCGGACGTCGTCGTCGGTGAACGCGACGACCTCGCCCCGGGCCGCGGCGAGCCCGGCGTTGCGCGCCTGCGAGATCCCGGGCCGGGGTGCGCGGACGCGACGGACCCGCGGGTGGCGCGCCAGCAGACCCGGCAGCGGGTCGTCGGCCGGCACCACCGGACGGTTGTCCACGAGGAGGAGTTCCACGCGTCCGGACCCACCGGGGTAGCGCGCCGCCTCCAGGCCGGTCAGGCACCGCTCCAGGTCCTCCACCCGCTGCACGACCGTGGGGACCACGACGGTGACCGACGGGAGGGCGGCGGGACGGGGGAGGGTCGTCGCGGGAGGTGCCGGCGGGGTGGGCGGCAACCGCCGAGCGACGTCGGCGAGGTCGAGGGGGAGGGGGATCTCCAGGGTCGCCAGCGGCCGGTCACCGGACCAGACCAGGACCCAGGCCGCGGTGCACCGCTGCGGGTCCGGACGCTCGGCCAGCGCGCGCCCCACGGCGGCGGCGACGACCTCGGCGGCGCCGGCACCGGTCGGGGGCGGTTCCGCGCACAGGTGCGCGGAGGTGACGAGGACGGCGGTCCCGGCGTCGGTCACGGTGAGTTCCTCTCCTGCTGCCCGCGCGTCCCGGTCGCGCTCGCGAGGGACGTCTGATCACTCACGGTAGAACCCCGTGAGTTCTCCCGGGGGGCGCGGAAACCGGAACGGGTGAACGGGTTGAGCCGTTCGTGGCGGCCGGGAGGTCGACCTGGTGAACCGCGCCGCAACGGGTTCCGCGCCGTGCTGCGCCGGCTCGGGAACTCGTGCGGGGTTTCCGGGGGTTTCTCGGGTCGCCGTTCCCGTTGCGGCGACGTTCTTCGTCGTCACTCTGCGTTTCGATGAGGCGTTCGGGGTGGGCCGGACGGGTGCCCCGGTGCGCCAGTCGTGTCACGTCCGTGTCCGGACGGTGCGCGGACTCCTACGATCGGGGTGTCGAACAGCGGTCCTGCCCACGGGACCGCACACGAGGGCACGTGAAGATCCGCCGGGCGTCTTTGGTCGCCGTGGCCCGGCGGGGAGCGAGAGGCGAAACCGGGCCCCTGATTCTCAGGGAGCATCATGTCGAACGCATTCCCCACCCCCGCGGCCGCACCGACGGTCAGCGTGGTCATCCCCACCTACAACGAGGCCGCGAACCTGCCCCACGTGTTCGCCCTGCTGCCGGACGTCCACGAGGTCGTGCTCGTCGACGGCCGCAGCGTGGACGGCACCGTCGAGACGGCCCGCGCCCTGCGCCCGGACGTGAAGGTCGTCCTGCAGAACCGGCGCGGCAAGGGCAACGCCATGGCGTGCGGTTTCGCCGCCGCGACGGGTGACGTCGTCGTCATGCTCGACGCGGACGGTTCGGCCGATCCGCGCGAGATCCCCGCCTTCGTGCAGGCCCTCGTCGAGGGCGCCCACTTCGCCAAGGGCACCCGTTTCGCGGCCGGTGGCGGCAGCAGCGACATCACCCGGTTGCGCCGCGCGGGCAACGCAGGGCTGAACCTGGCCGCGAACGTCCTGTTCGGCACCCGCTACACCGACCTGTGCTACGGGTACAACGCCTTCTGGCGCGACTGCCTGCCGGCGCTGGACCTCGACGCGAGCGGCGCGGCGGTCGACGCCAAGCACTGGGGCGACGGTTTCGAGATCGAGACGATCATCAACACCCGCATCGCCAAGGCCGGCCTGACGATCACCGAGGTGCCGAGCTTCGAGTTCGAGCGCATCCACGGCGAGAGCAACCTCAACACCTTCCGCGACGGTTTCCGGGTGCTGCGCGCCCTGCTGACCGAGCGGCTGCGCCCGGCCGCGCGGGTGCGCATCGCCCCGCGCCGCCCGCTCGCGGCGGCTCCCGCGCCGGCCCCCGCGCCGGTGGGGGCGACCGTTCCCGCCGCAGCCCCGGCCCCGCGCGTCCTGGTCCTGCCGGACGCCCCGGCCGAGGCCACCGCGGTCGCGGGCTGAACCGCAGCGCCCGGCCCCGCGGCGCCGGGCCCGCCGGAGCGCGCGTGGGAGGATCGGTGACCCGTCCGCCCCGTCGCGAGGAGCCGTCCGTGCGTCTCGGTCCCTCCGGTCCCCGGCTGCCCTGGTCCACCGCCGCCGGGGTCCGCCGCGCCCGGGACCGTCGGCTGCTGGGTCTGCGCGGCCTGCCGGCGACCCGCGGCTGGCACGTGGAGGGTCACCTCGTCGAGGTCTCCACGCGGTTCCCGGCCCCCAACGTCCTGCTCGCCGGGCACGCCCACGCCGAGCTCGCCCTCACCGGCCCCTTCGCGGGCCGCACGGCCTACGTGGCCTCCGTGCTGGCCCGGCCCGCCGACGCCGGGCGCCGGGGGCTTCGCCGGGCCCGCGACGAGGTGCTGCTGCTGACGACCGTGGAGGCCCTCGGGGCGCCCACGGAACTGGTCGTGGGTTTCTCCCGCAGCGGCGAACCCGTCCCGTTCCGGGCGAGCCCGGAGCAGCTGAGCGTGCTCGGGGCCGCCCTGCGCTCGGCCGGCCCGGCGGTGGCGCTGCGGGCGCAGGACTTCCTGGCGGTCGGGGACACCTCCGTCAGCCTCGTCGGGCCCTGGCCGGACGAGGCGCGCCCGGGGGCCGACCGGGTCGTCCCCGCGCGGCTGGGCCTGCTGGCCGACCTCGCCGGGACCCTCGAGAGGGGTTCCCTCTAGACGTCCCGCACCACCCCCGTGGTGCGGGCCGCGGTGCAGCGACCGGCGCCCCGGGAGTGGGCGCCCGTGCGCCGGGCTGCGCTGCGCGAACCGGGCGCCGGCCCGTCCTGGGCATGCAGGACGGGCCGGCGCCTGCTGTCGTCCCCGGGTCCGGGTCCGGGTCCGGACGGAGGGTCCCGGGAGGAGTTGGGGCGCAACCGTTCCGAGTTCCCCGAACGGGTGCGGGGGTGGTGCTCCGAACGGTGGACCCGGTGGCGGAAACCCCCTCGCGGTGCCGGGGCGCGCCCTTCACTGGTGGGGTGAACCCGATGCGGACCCGCACCGCCCTGGCCGGCGTCGCCGCCGGTGCCGTCTGGTTGTCCTTCGCCAGCGACGCCCGGCCCGCGCGGGTCGCCGTCGGGGCTGTCCTGGCGCTGCTGCCGGCCGTGGCGGTGGCCGGCCACCTGCGTGCAGCCGGGCACCGCGCCCGTCTCGGTGCCGTCCTGGCCGCCGCGGCGGCGGCGGCCACGGTGCTCCTGGTCGAGGTCGCCGGCGCGAGGCTCGGCGCCGAGGGGGGCCCGGCCCTCGTCGCCGTCGTCCTCGCGCTGTGGACCGCCGTCCTGCTGCGGCGCCCGGCGACCGCCCGCCGGCCCCGGTCCGTGCCCGTGGCACCGCTCCGGCCGGTCCCGGGCACCCCGGCCCGTCCCGCGCCCACCGTCGAGCGGGTGCCCCCGGCCCGGTGCCCGGACGCCGTCCCGTCCGCACCGGCGCCCCCGCCCGGGTCCGCGGTGCAGCTCCCGCACGCCGGCTGACCGGGGCGCGCGTCCGCTCAGGCGCGTCGGTAGAGGGCGACCCAGTCGACCTGGACGTGCCCGGCGGCACGTGCGGGGGGAGCCCCGTCGGACGTCTCCGTCTGCAGCACGAGGTGCATCGGCCGGTCCGGGGAGACGGCGGTGGACCCGACGACCGTCCCGTCGAGCAGGAAGCGCACCCCCGAGGGGAGCCACTCCACGGTCGCGGTGTGCCAGTCCGCGGCGCTCACCCCGGTGTCGACGGCGAGCGCGTTCTCCTGCGGTGCCCCCGGGCGGTGGACGAACCCGTGGATCGTGCCCGCGAGGTCGCCCTCGGGGAAGTCGACCTCCCCCTCGGCCCAGTCGTCGGAGTCCGGCCACAACAACCAGGCCGTCTTGTACCCGGGAACGGCGTCGGCGCGGTACCGCACGCTGTAGCGCCCGTACGTCCACCCGCCCCACGTGCCGTCGCGCAGGGGGACCGGTGCGGCCACGAGCGGCGTCCCGGCCTCGGTGCGCAGGTGCAGGTCCAGCAGGCCGTCGTGCACGGACACGACCCTCGACGGGTCGTAGGTGCCCGCCCCGCTGGTGTCGCGCGACCCGTCGTACCCGGTCCACCGGTGCCCGTACGCCGGGCCCGGGAACCCCCCGAGCGCGACGTCGGTCGTGAAGTCGTCGACGAACACCTGCCGCCAGCCGGGCAGGTCCCCGACGGGCACCGTCGCCAGGGGGGCCGCGGGCGCGGCCCCACCCCGCGGCGGGACCGGTGGGGCGGGGACGCGTCCGACGCGCAGCCCCCGGGGCACCTCGACGGCGGAGGCGGGGGCCGCGCCCGTGAGGGCGAGCGTGGCGGCGGTGAGGGCCGCGCTGAGCAGGACGCGGGGGTGCATCGGGGCCTCCCGGGCTCGGACGCTCGGGAGGAACGCCGTGGCCACCACTCTACGTGCATGAGTAGTTGCTCATCGTGGCATCGGTGCGCTGGAAGTCCCCCGGCGGGTCGCGACGGTCCTGCCGCCGCCGGCCGGGGCGCTCACCTACGGTGTCACCGACCTGGGCGCACGGCCCGGGGACAGCAGACCCACAGCGAAGGAGCTCCTGGTGTCGCCTCTCGCTCCACCCGCCGTCCTGGACCGGGAGCGCACGATCGCCCCGCCCGGGTTCAACCGCTGGCTGGTCCCGCCCGCCGCCCTGGCGGTCCACCTCTGCATCGGTCAGGTCTACGCCACGAGCGTCTACAAGAACGCGCTCGTCGCCCACTTCGACGTCAGCCAGACCCGGATCGGGCTCGTGTTCTCCATCGCCATCGTCATGCTCGGCCTGTCGGCCGCGCTCTGCGGCACGTGGGTCGACCGCAGCGGCCCCCGCAAGGCCATGGTGGCCTCGGCGACCTGCTGGGTGACGGGCTTCCTGGTCGGGGCCCTCGGCATCGCGACCGGCCAGCTGTGGCTGCTCTACCTCGGGTACGGGGTCATCGGCGGCATCGGCCTGGGCATCGGGTACATCTCGCCCGTCTCGACCCTCATCAAGTGGTTCCCCGACCGCCCCGGGCTCGCCACCGGCATGGCCATCATGGGGTTCGGCGGCGGCGCCCTGGTGGCCAGCCCGCTGTCCACGCGGTTGCTGTCCCTGTACGACCCCGGCTACGACTCCACCGTCACCGGCAGCGTCCCCGCGGGCTCGGCCGTGGCGCTGCTGTTCGTCACGTTCGCCGTCGTGTACGCGCTCCTCATGAGCTACGGGGCCGCGACGATCCGCGTCCCCGCCCAGGGCTGGGTCCCCGACGGGTTCGACCCCGCCGCCGTCCGCAGCAGGGCCCTGGTGACCACCGCCAGCGTCTCGGCGCGCAACGCCGTGCGCACCCCGCAGTTCTGGCTGCTGTGGGTCGTCCTGTTCTGCAACGTCACCGCGGGCATCGGCATCCTGGAGCAGGCCTCGCCAATGATCCAGGACTTCTTCCGCTCCGCCGGCGACGCCTCCACCGTCTCGGTCGCCGCCGCGGGCGGTTTCGTCGGGCTGCTGTCGATGGCGAACATGGCCGGCCGGTTCGTGTGGTCGTCCACCTCCGACGTCATCGGGCGCAAGCCGATGTACGCGGGCTACCTCGGCGTCGGGCTCGTGGCGTACTTCCTGCTCGCCACCACCGGCCAGCGCAGCACGGTCCTGTTCGTCCTGTTCGCCGCGGTCATCTTGTCCTTCTACGGCGGGGGTTTCGCCACGGTCCCGGCCTACCTGCGGGACCTGTTCGGCACCTTCCAGGTCGGCGCGATCCACGGCCGCCTGCTCACCGCCTGGTCGGCGGCCGGCATCGCCGGCCCGCTCATCGTCAACGGGTTCCTCGACGCCCAGGGCGACCCGGGCAGCCTGACCGCGGCGGCCTACCGTCCCGCGCTGCTGACGATGGTCGGTGTCCTCGCGGTGGGTCTGGTGGCCAACCTCCTCGTCCGGCCCGTCGCCGACCGCTTCCACGAACCCCCCGCCGACGCCCGCCCGGCCGAGAGGGGGACCCGGTGAACGCCCGGGGCCGGGTCGTCGCCGGCTGGACGCTGGTCGGGATCCCGCTGGTCTACGGCGTCGTCGAGACGCTCGTGCGCGCCTCGCGGTTGTTCAGCGGCTGACCGGGCGGCCGATGGGGGCCGTCCTGGCTCCCGTCACCGCCAGCAGGTCGGCGGGGGCCAGCTCCACCTGCAGCCCCCGCCGGCCCGCGCTGACCAGGACGGTCGCGAAACCCGCCGCCGAGGCGTCCACGTAGGTGGGCAGCGCGGTGCGCTGGCCGAGCGGGCTGATGCCGCCCACGACGTAGCCGCTGCTGCGCTGGGCCCGCGCCGGGTCGGCCATGACCGCCCGCTTCCCGCCCGCCGCGCTCGCGAGGGCCTTGAGGTCGAGCGTGCCGGCGACCGGCACGACGGCGCAGACGAGGTGCCCGTCCACGTCGGCCAGCAGCGTCTTGAGCACGCGGTGCCCGTCGACGTCCAGACCGCCCGCCCGCAGGGCCCGCACGGCGTCGTCGCCGAACCCGGGCCCGTCGTCCCCGGTGCGGGATGTCGCGTAGGGGCGGGGCGTGTGGGCGACGCCCCGCTCGGCCAGCACCTTCAACGCCGGGGTCCCGGCGTCCGCACGCTTCGCCACCGTCCCGCTCCCCGTCCGGTCCTCAGTTGGAGTTTACGGGCCAGACGGGCAGCTCCGTGGCGGGCACGGCCCCGAACGTGCTGATGAGCGCGGTCTCGCGGCGCAGCAGCTCCAGCTCGGCCTGCAACCGCGCGACGGTGTCCGGCGCCTCCAGCAGGTGCTGGCGCTGGTCCAGGTCCAGCACCGCGGCCGCGGCGACGAGGTAGGACAGCACCCGCGGGTCGTCCGGGGCCTCGGCCCCGCCGATGTCCAGCACCTCGCGGTACTCGTCGAACGAGCGGCTCACCGCATCGGCCAGCACCGTCAGGCGGCCGTCGCTGTCGTCGTCCTCCACGTCGTCGTCCCCGAACGGCTCCACGAGACCGGTGAGGTACGGGGTGCCGGCCGACTCGTCGATGCCGACGAGCCGGAACCTGCTCGCGCCGACCGTGACGATCTCGTAACGGCCGTCCTCGGTCTCGGTGACCTCGCGCACCAGCGCCACGCACCCGACGGTGTGCAGGGCCTGCAGGTTGCCCGTCCCGACCTCGTGACCGGACCTGATCGCGACGACCCCGAAGCCGCGCACGTCGCCGTCGTCCTCCCCGCCCTCCTCCAGGCCCCCGCTCAGGTCACCCACGAGGTCCTGCACGAGCAGCCGGTACCGGGGTTCGAACACGTTCAGCGGCAGGACCAGTCCGGGGAACAGGACACTGCCCAGCGGGAAAAGCGGGAGGCGTTGCGGCACGCGAGCCACCCTAGGACCTCCGGCTCGTAGACTCCTGCCCCGTGAGCACCTCCGCCCCGCTCCTGCGCCGCATCGACCTGCGCGGGCAGGTCCTCGACGCGATGGCGCTGCGCGCGGTGGTCCCGCGCGCCGACGTCGACGTCGCCGCCGCGCTCGCCGCCGTCGCCCCGATCTGCGAGGACGTCCGCGCCCGCGGCGTGCCCGCCCTGCTGGAGCTCACCGAGCGCTTCGACGGCGTGCGCGCCGACGACGTCCGCGTCCCGGTGCAGGCGCTCACCGACGCCCTCGCCGCGCTCGACCCCGACGTCCGCGCCGGCCTGGAGGAGTCGGTCCGGCGGGCCCGCCTCGTGGCCACCGACCAGCTCCGCGCCACCACGACCACGGAGGTCGTCCCCGGTGGCCGGGTCTCCGAGCGCTGGGTGCCGGTCGGCCGCGTCGGCCTGTACGTGCCCGGCGGCCGGGCCGTCTACCCCTCCAGCGTCGTCATGAACGTCGTGCCCGCCCAGGTCGCCGGCGTCGGCTCGATCGCGGTGAGCACCCCCGCGCAGCGGGAGTTCGGCGGTTCGGGCCACCCGACGATCCTCGCCGCCTGCGCGCTGCTGGGCGTGGAGGAGGTCTACGCCGTCGGCGGGGCCCAGGCCGTCGCGATGTTCGCCTACGGCGCCCGCGACGCCGACGGCACCGTCGTCGTCGAGCCGGTCGACGTCGTCACCGGCCCGGGCAACATCTACGTCGCCTCCGCCAAGCGCTACGTCCAGGGCACCGTCGGCATCGACTCCGAGGCGGGCCCGACCGAGATCGCGGTCCTGGCCGACGCGAGCGCCGACCCCGACCACGTCGCCGCCGACCTGGTCAGCCAGGCCGAGCACGACCCGATGGCCGCCGCGGTCCTCGTCACCGACTCGCCCCGCCTGGCCGACGCCGTGGACGCGGTGCTGGGCGGTCGGGTGGCGGCCACCAAGCACGCCGGCCGCATCGAGCAGGCGCTGCGCGGCCCGCAGTCCGCCACCGTGCTCGTCGACGACGTCGAGGCCGGTCTCGCCGTCGTCGACGCCTACGCCGCGGAGCACCTGGAGGTCCAGACCGCCGACGCCCCCGCCGTGGCCGCCCGCGTCCGCAACGCCGGCGCGGTCTTCGTCGGCCCGCACACCCCGGTCTCCCTCGGGGACTACTGCGCCGGGTCCAACCACGTCCTGCCCACCGGCGGCACGGCCTCGTTCTCCGGCGGCCTGAGCGTGCAGACGTTCCTGCGCGGCATCCACGTCGTCGAGTACGACGAGCGCGCGCTGCGCGAGGTCGCCCCGCACGTCGTGGCCCTCGCGCGCTCCGAGGACCTGCCCGCCCACGGCGAGGCCGTCACCGCCCGCTTCGCCTGCGAGGGGACCGCGCTGTGAGCGAGACCCCCGACCTGCCCGAGTTCGACTTCGACGCCGAGTTCGCCAAGGCGTTCGGCCCGAAGAAGCCCGTCCGGTCCGTGATCGTCGCCGGGACCACCTCGGCCAGGGCGCTCGCGGACCTGCTGCCCGCCCACGACGTGCACGCCCACGTCGTGCCGGTCAAGGGCGTCGGCACGGTGCTCCTCACCCACGACCCGGCGACGGGGGAGCAGGACGTGCAGACCCTGTCCGCCGCCGTCCCGCAGGCCGAGTTCGTCCTGTTCACCGTCGGCGAGGAGTCGATCGAGGGGCAGAGCTGGGCCGGCGGCGCCCGCGGGGACGACCCCAGGCCGGGGTTGCTCCTGTCCGTGTGGCCCGACCTCGTCCAGGACCTCGTGCTCGGCAAGACCGATCCCGCCGAGCACGCCGTCAGCGCCGAGGAACCCCGCAGGGGCGCGTTCTGGAAGCGCCTGCGCGGTCGCGACGACGACCCCGCCTGACCCGCCCACCTCCGGCTCCCGCCGCACCCCGCCGGGGCGGGGTGCGGGTCAGGCGTCGAACCGTGCCGCGGCCCGCATCTTGTTCGTCACGTCGAGCGCCGCGACCTTGTACGCCTCCGACAGCGTCGGGTAGTTGAAGACCGTGTCGACGAGGTGGTCGACGGTCCCGCCGCACGTCATGACGGCCTGCCCGACGTGCACGAGCTCGGTCGCGGACGCCCCCACGACGTGGACGCCGAGCAGCCGGCGGTCCTCGGTCGAGACGAGCAGCTTCAGCTTGCCGTGCGAGTCGCCGACGATCGCCCCGCGCGCCAGCTCGCGGTAGCGGGCGACGCCCACCTCGTAGGGGACGGCCGCGCGGGTCAGCTCGTCCTCGGTGTGCCCGCAGTAGCTGATCTCGGGGACCGAGTAGATGCCGATGGGCTGCAGCTCGATGAGGGAGTTCACCTGCTCGCCGAACGCGTGGTAGGCCGCCAGGCGTCCCTGCTCCATCGACGTCGAGGCCAGCGCGGGGAAGCCGATGACGTCGCCGACGGCGTAGATGTGCTCGACCCCGGTGCGGAACTGCTTGTCCACGACCAGACGCCCGCGGCCGTCGGCCTCCAGACCGGCCGCGGCGAGGTCCAGGGTGTCCGTGGCGCCCTGGCGGCCCGCGGAGTACAGGACGGTGTCGGCCGGGATCCGCTTGCCGGAGGCCAGCGTCGTCACGGTGCCCTGCTCGTCCGCCTGCACCCTGACGACGGACTCACCGAGGCGGAAGGCGACGCGCAGGTCGCGCAGCTCGAACTTCAGCGCCTCGACGATCTCGGAGTCGCAGAAGTCCAGGAAGGTCGGGCGCGACTCCACGACGGTGACCTTGGTGCCGAGGGCGGCGAACATCGAGGCGTACTCGATGCCGATGACGCCGGCGCCCACGACGACGAGGGTCTGCGGGATCTCGGTGAGCTGCAGGACGCCGTCCGAGTCGACGACGCGGCCGGAGCCGAAGTCCACGTCGGCCGGGCGCGCGGGCCGGGTGCCGACGGCGATGACGAACTTGTCCGCGCTCAGGTGGCGGGCCGGGACGCCGGGGGCCCCGACGACGACGCTGTTCGGGCCGGTGAAGCGGGCCATGCCGTCGTACAGGTCGACGCGGTTGCGCGAGAGCTGGTCGCGCACGACCTCGGCCTCGCGGCGCGTGACGTGGGTCGTGCGCGCCGACAGGTCGGCCATGGTGATGTCCTGCTTGACGCGGAAGTTCGCGCCGTACACGTCGCGCACGCTCATCCCGGTCAGGTGCACGACGGCCTCGCGCAGCGTCTTGGACGGGATGGTGCCCGTGTTGACGCAGACGCCACCCATCATCGAGCCGCCGTCCACGAGGGCGGCGTGCTTGCCGAGCTTGGCGGCCGCGATGGCCGCCTTCTGCCCGCCGGGGCCGGAACCGAGGACCAGGAGGTCGTAGTGGTCACGCATACCCGACATCTTCGGCACACGAACGGCCGATCTGCAGCCGTGTCACATGAACGTCACACGACGGTCCGTGACCGCTGCCGGGGCCGACCCTCCCTGAAAACGTTCCCAGAGAGGTGGTCCTCAGACCTTCCGCGCCGTGCTCCCTTGTCCTAGCGTGAGGTCACGTCACGACCCGACGATGCGTCCGGAGGAACACCCCTCGTGCCTGTCGCGAACCCACCCTTCAACGTGGCCGTGCTCGGGTGCTGGCACGTCCACGCCGAGGACTACGCCCGCTCCGCAGCCGCCCACCCCGACACCACCCTCGTCGCCGCCTACGACCCGGACCCGGCCCTGGTCCGTCCGCTGGCGCAGCACCTCGGCGTCGAGCCGACCGACGACCTCGACGCGCTGCTGGCGCGCGAGGACGTGCACGGCGTCACCGTCACCACCGAGACGACGGCCCACACCGACGTGATCTCCCGCGCCCTCGCCGCCGGCAAGCACGTCTTCACCGAGAAGCTGCTCGCCCCGACCGTGCAGGAGTGCGAGCGCCTCGTCGCCCGGGCCGCCGACGCCGGGCTCGCCCTCGTGGTCTCCCTGCCGCGGCTGTACGCGGGGTACACCCTCGCCGTCCGTGACCTGCTGGACTCCGGCGAGCTCGGGACGCTCACCCACGGCCGGGTCCGGCTGTCCCACGACGGGGCCGTCCACGGCCGCGACGGCGGTGTCGGGGGCTGGCTGCCGGACCGGTTCTTCGACCCCGCGCCCGCCGTGGGCGGGGCGCTGACCGACCTCGGCTGCCACCCGGTCTACCTGACCCAGCTGTTCCTCGGCGCCGACCCGCAGACGGTCCGCGCGGTCTACGCCAACGTCACCCCGCGCGACGTGGAGGACCACGCCGTCGTGACCGTCGGCTACGACGACGGCCGCATCGGCGTCGTCGAGGCGGGTTTCGTCAGCGACGACGCCTTCACGATCGACGTCCACGGCACCGAGGGGTCGGTGCACTACACCGACGCCGGCCGGCGCCTGTGGCGCCGGTACCCCGACGGCCGCACCGAGGACCTCACCGTCCCGCCCGACGCCCCCGACGCGTTCGCCCAGTGGGTCCAGCACGCGGCCGCGGGCACGCGGGCCACCGAGAACCTCCGGCGCGCCGTCGACCTCACCCGCCTCGTCGTGCGGGCCAACCACGCAGCAGGGACGAAGGAGTGAGGGCCACGATGCCGGACGAGGGCCGCAGCGTCGTCGAGGGAACCGTCAAGGTCGGGCTCATCGGCGGGGGCGGCATCACCCGCGCCCACGTCAAGGGCTACCGCGAGCACGCCGCGAAGATCGGCGTCACCGCCGTCGCCGACGTCGTGCAGGAGGCCGCGGACACCCGCGCGGACGAACTGGGCGCCCAGGCGTTCACCGACTACCGCGAGATGCTGGCGAGCGCCGACATCGACGCCGTCGACATCTGCCTGCCGCACCACCTGCACGCCGAGGCGATCGTCGCGGCGGCCGAGGCCGGCAAGCACGTGCTGTGCGAGAAGCCGCTGTGCCTCACCGCGGACGAGGCCTCCCGGGTCGCCGCCGCGGTGCGCTCGGCGGGCGTCACGCTCATGTGCGCCCACAACCAGCTGTTCTTCCCCTCCGTCGCCAAGGCGAGGGAACTGCTCGACTCGGGGATCCTCGGCACGGTCTACGAGGTCCGCACGACCGACAGCTTCCACAACGACTTCGACCCCTCGAACATGGGCTGGCGCGCCTCGGCCGCGACCAGCGGCGGCGGGGAGCTCATCGACACGGGCTACCACCCGACCTACCTCCTGCTGCACCTCGCCGACGCGCGGCCGAGCGAGGCGACGGCGTTCCTGTCCACGCACCGCCTGAAGTTCATGGAGGGCGAGGACTCCGCCCAGGTGCTCGTGCGGTTCGAGAACGGCGTCGTCGGCCAGGTGGTGACGAGCTGGGCCTACGACCCGGCCCCGGGCACCGAGAAGTTCTCCGTCGTCGGCGAGCTCGGGTCGCTCACCGGCACCGCGAGCTCGGTGACCTACCGGTTGCGGACGGGGGAGGAGGAGACGTTCGAGTTCGAGCCCGTCGACTCCTTCGTCGCCGAGATCGGCGCCTTCGCGGACTGCCTGCGCGGGGGGACCCGCCCGATCCACACCGAGACCGAGGGCATCGCCGTCCTCGGCGTCCTCCTCGCGGCCTACGAGGGTGCCCGGTCCGGCACGATCGCCCGGGTGCTCAGCGTCTGACCCGCGCCCGCGGGACCCCCGTCCCGCCCCCCTGAGGGTGGGCCGGGCGGTCCCGGGCGTCTGGGACACTGCTGGCGTGACCGAGACGACCACGCTGGCCGACCTGCCGCTGCGCGAGGACCTGCGGGACGAGCACCCGTACGGGGCCCCGCAGCTGCACGTCCCCGTCGTCCTCAACGTCAACGAGAACCCCTACCCGGTCGCGCCGGAGGTCGTCGCCGACATCGCCGCCGCCGTCGCGCGGGCCGCGGTCGGGCTGAACCGCTACCCCGACCGCGAGTTCCTGGACCTGCGCGCCGACCTGGCCGCCTTCTTGCGCACCGAGTCCGGGGCGCAGCTCGAGCCCGAGCAGGTGTGGGCGGCCAACGGGTCCAACGAGGTCATGCTCCACGTGCTGCAGGCCTTCGGCGGGCCCGGGCGGACGGCGCTGAGCTTCGCGCCGACGTACTCGATGTACCCCGAGTACGCGCGGGACACCCTGACGACGTGGGTGACCGGCCGGCGCGCGGACGACTTCACGCTCGACGTCGAGCACGCCCGCGAGCAGGTCCGCCGGTACCGGCCCTCGGTGGTGCTGCTGACCAGCCCGAACAACCCGACGGGGACGGCCCTGCCGCTCGCCACGGTCGAGGCCGTCCTGGAGGAGGTGTCCGCCGTGGGCGGCGTCGTCGTCGTCGACGAGGCGTACGGGGAGTTCCGCCGGGACGGCACCCCCAGCGCCCTGGAGCTCCTGCCGCGGTACGGCAACCTGGCCGTGAGCCGCACCATGAGCAAGGCGTTCTCCCTCGCCGGGGCGCGCGTCGGCTACCTCGCCGCCGCGCGGGCCTTCGTGGACGCCCTGCGGATCGTGCGCCTGCCCTACCACCTCTCGGCCGTCACCCAGGCCACCGCCCGCGCCGCGCTGCAGCACTCCGCGGCCCTGCTCTCGACGGTGGACGAGCTGCGCCACCGTCGTGACGAGACCGTCGCCTGGTTGCGCGGGAACGGGTTCGAGGCCGCCGAGTCCGACGCGAACTTCGTCCTGTTCGGCCGGTTCGCCGACCGGCACGCCGTCTGGCAGGGGTTGCTCGACCGGGGTGTCCTCATCCGCGAGACCGGCCCGGCGGGCTGGCTGCGGGTGAGCATCGGCACGGCCGACGAGATGCAGCAGTTCCGAACCGCACTCCAGGAAGTGGTGGCACAGCAGTGAGCCGGACCGCGCGCATCGAGCGCAGCACCAGCGAGTCCTCCGTCCTCGTCGAGCTCGACCTCGACGGTTCGGGGCGCACGCAGATCGACACGAGCGTGCCGTTCTACGACCACATGCTGACGGCCCTGGGCAAGCACTCGCTCGTGGACCTGACGGTCCGCGCCAGCGGCGACACCCACATCGACGTGCACCACACCGTCGAGGACACCGCGATCGTCCTGGGGCAGGCGTTCCGCCAGGCCCTGGGCGACAAGTCCGGGATCCGCCGCTTCGCCGACGCCACCGTCCCGCTCGACGAGGCCCTCGCGCACGCCGTCGTCGACGTCTCCGGCCGCCCGTACTGCGTGCACGAGGGCGAGCCGGCCGGTCAGGAGTTCCACCTCATCGGCGGGCACTTCACCGGGTCGCTGACGCGGCACGTCCTGGAGAGCTTCGCCTTCCACGCCCAGATCTGCCTGCACGTGCGCGTGCTCGCCGGCCGCGACCCGCACCACGTCGTGGAGGCGCAGTTCAAGGCGCTGGCCCGCGCGCTGCGCTACGCGGTCGAACCCGACCCGCGCGTGGTCGGCATCCCCTCGACGAAGGGCGCGCTGTGACGTCGGTCGTCGTCCTGGACTACGGCTTCGGCAACGTCCGCTCCGCCGTCCGCGCCCTGGAACGGGTCGGCGCGTCGGTGGAGCTGACGTCGGACCGGAAGCGGGCCCTGGAGGCCGACGGGCTGCTCGTCCCCGGTGTGGGCGCGTTCGCGGCCGTCAACGCGGGGCTGAAGGCCATCGGCGGCGACTCGATCGTGGACCGGCGCCTGGCCGGGGGCCGGCCCGTCCTCGGGATCTGCGTCGGGCTGCAGGTGATGTTCGAGACGTCCACCGAACCCGGTGACGGCGTCCCCGACGGCCTGGCCCAGTGGCCCGGCACCGTCGAACGCCTCCCCGCCGACGTCGTCCCGCACATGGGCTGGTCGACCGTGGAGCCGCCCACCGGCTCCCGCCTGTTCGCCGGCGTGGAGGACGAGCGGTTCTACTTCGTGCACTCCTACGCCGTGCAGCGCTTCGAGATGGTCGACACCACGGACGGCCGCGTGCCGCTGCCGCAGATCACCTGGGCCGAGCACGGGACCAGGTTCGTCGCCGCCGTCGAGAACGGCGCGCTGTCCGCGACCCAGTTCCACCCCGAGAAGTCCGGCGACGCGGGCGCCCGGCTGCTGCGGAACTGGGTCGACTCCCTCACCTGATCGCCTGCGCGGCGACGACACCCGGGGGACACCCATAGGCGCACCCGCCGGGACACCCGCACCCGCCCCCACGCCGCCGCACCCGGTCCCCGCCCGCACCCCACCGCCCCTCGTAGACTCGCCCCCCGTGACCAGCGAGAACACCGCCCCCGCCGCGCACCGGCTCGAACTCCTGCCCGCCGTCGACGTCGCCGACGGCCAGGCCGTCCGCCTCGTCCAGGGCGAGGCCGGCAGCGAGACCTTCTACGGCGCGCCGCTGGACGCCGCGTTCGCGTGGCAGGAGGCGGGCGCCGAGTGGGTCCACCTCGTCGACCTCGACGCCGCCTTCGGCCGCGGCTCGAACCGCGCACTGCTGGCCGAGGTCGTCGGCCGCCTCGACGTCGCGGTCGAGCTGTCCGGCGGGATCCGCGACGACGCCTCGCTCGAGGCCGCGCTCGCCACCGGCTGCCGCCGCGTGAACCTCGGCACGGCCGCGCTGGAGGACCCGGAGTGGACGCGGTCGGCCATCGCCCGGCACGGCGACCGCATCGCCGTCGGGCTCGACGTGCGCGGCACGACGCTGGCCGCTCGCGGCTGGACGCGCGAGGGCGGGGACCTGTGGGAGGTGCTCGCGCGCCTGGACGCCGACGGCTGCTCCCGCTACGTCGTCACCGACGTCACCAAGGACGGCACGCTGCGCGGCCCGAACGTCGAGCTCCTGCGCGAGGTCTGCTCCCGGACGAAGGCCCCGGTCGTCGCCTCCGGGGGCATCTCCAGCCTCGAGGACCTGCGCGTGCTGCGGGACCTCGTCGACACCGGTGTCGAGGGTGCCATCGTCGGCAAGGCCCTCTACGCCGGGAACTTCACGCTCGCGCAGGCCCTCGACGTGGCCGGCCGGCCCTGACCGCGCCCGAACCTGCCCACGACCCCCGCACGACCGACTCCGCGGGGGTCCCGTGGGCCGGACGGACCCTGCAGCCCAACGCCTTCGCCGGCGACGACGGGTCCCGCTCGCCGGAGCTCGACGCGGCGCTGGCCGCGTGGGACGCCGTCGGGCAGGACCCGCTCGCCCGGGTGCACGCCGAACGGGCGGTCGTGCTCGCGCTCTGCGGCGGCCGGGTCTTCGCTCCCGTGGTCGCCGAGCTGGGGGAAGCGGGCGAGGACGGCGGCGACAAGAGCGCCGACATGGCCCTGGCGCTGCTCACCCAGCCCGACGGCCGCCGCGGCCTGCCGCTGTTCACCGACCTCGCCGCGCTGACCGCCTGGCGGCCGGACGCGCGGCCGGTGCCGGTGCCCGCCGAGCAGGCGGCGTTGTCGGGGGCGCAGGAGGAGTGCGACGTGCTCGTCCTCGACCCCGCCGGGCCGGTGCGTTTCGTGGTGCGCCGCAGCGCGTTCTGGTCCCTGGCGCGCGGGGAGGCGTGGACGCCCGCGGCCCTGGACCCGGCCCTGGCGGCGGCCGTCGCCGATGCCGTGCGTGACCTCCCGGCCGTCCGGGGCACCCGCTGCGAACCGGGCCGGGGGGCGGAGCTGCGCGTCGTCCTCGGGGTGAGCCCGGGTCTGGACCGGGACGGGCTCGACGACCTGCTGCGGCGGGTGGGGGAGCGGCTGGCCGCCGGCGTCGTCGCCGAGCGCGCCGAGTCGCTGGAGTTCCAGGTCCTGCCGGCCTGACCCGGCCGACGGTGCGGTCCGGGCCGCCGCGGCGGCGGCCCGGACCGGGACGTCAGTCCCGACCGCCCTCGGCGACCTCGGCCGCGTCGCCGGTCCCGGCCTCGGCGGCGTCCGCGGCCACCGCCCCCTGGCGCGCCTTGATGGTGGTGTAGGCGCCGACGCCGGCGGCGGCCAGCGCCAGGACGGTCGTCCACCGCTTGTTGAACAGGTGCCCCGTCACGGCGTCCAGGCTGTAGCGGCCGGGACCGCCGACGGCCAGCGCCGCCGACGCCAGCCCCAGGACGGCCGGGTACTCGAAACCGCCCGAGGTGACGAAGAAGCCGTTGGGCTTGTGCACGAACGACGCCGCGGCCATCGCCGCGGCCGCCGAGGCGCCGCCCACGGGCGTCGCCAGGCCGAGGGCCAGCAGGGCTCCGCCGCCGGCCTCCGAGGCGCCCGCGAGGACGGCGTTGCGCTTGCCGGGGCGGAAGCCCATGGCGTGCATGGCGCCCGCGGTGCCCTCGAGGCCGCCGCCGCCGAAGGCGCCGAACAGCTTCTGCGCGCCGTGGGCGACGAGGGTGCCGCCGATGCCCAGGCGCAGGGCCAGCAGGCCCAGGTCGTTGTTCGCCACGAGGTGTCTCCTCCGATGCTTGCGGGTTCAATGTCGTCCGCCATTCGACCACTGCCCGCTCGCGCGGGTGACGGGGGGTCGGCCGACCCCGACGCGCTCGGCCGCCACGTCCGCGCCGTCCGCGGTGGCCGCCGTCCGCTCCGACCTCAGACCACGCTTCCCGTGAGGCGCTCGCCGGGCCCCTTGCCCGGCTCGTCCGGCACGTCGGAGGCCTCGCGGAAGGCCAGTTGCAGGGAGCGCAGCCCGTCGCGCAGCGACCGGGCGTGCTGACCGCCGACGTCCGGGGCGGAGGTGACGACGAGACCGGCGAGGGCCGTGATGAGGACGCGCGCCTCGGCGAGGTCGAGGTGGTCGGCCGCGTCGGGCCCGTCCGCCAGACCGCACTTGACGGCCGCGGCGCTCATGAGGTGCACGGCGGTGGTCGTGATGAGCTCGGCCGCCGGCACGTCGGCGATGTCGCGGGCGGCCAGCGCGCCGGGATCCACCTCGTCGGGGTCCACCGCGTCGGGAGGGGTCTGTGACTGCATGCTGGTACCCTTTCAGGCGACCGACCGGCACACGTCACCGGATCCCGCTCCAGCACCACCGCGGGGACCGGCGCTCGCAGGGCCGGCACGTGAAGCGGAGGCCTCCTCCCACCTCGGTGCCCACGGCGCCGAAGGTCCTGGTCCGCGCTCCTCCCCGGAGGGGTGCAGCGGCGTCCCTCGTCGCGCTCGTCCCCCGGACGGGCCGCGTCGGTGCGTCGTCGGATCCGGTGGCCCCCGCAGCGCGTCCGAGCACGGGGGCCTTCCTCGTGTCCGGCGGCCCCCCACGACGACGAAGGAGCAGCACATCAGCGAGCCCCGCATCAACGACCGCATCCGTGTTCCCGAGGTGCGGCTCGTGGGCCCCAACGGCGAACAGGTCGGCATCGTGCGCGTCGAGGACGCGTTGCGGCTGGCGGACGAAGCAGGCCTCGACCTGGTCGAGGTCGCTCCGACGGCGCGGCCGCCGGTCTGCAAGCTCATGGACTTCGGCAAGTTCAAGTACGAGTCCGACATGAAGGCCCGCGAAGCCCGCAAGAACCAGACGAACACGATCCTCAAGGAGATCCGGTTCCGTCTGAAGATCGACCCGCACGACTACGGCACCAAGAAGGGCCACGTCGAGCGGTTCCTCAAGGCGGGTGACAAGGTCAAGGTCATGATCATGTTCCGCGGGCGTGAGCAGTCCCGGCCCGAGATGGGCTTCCGGCTGCTGCAGCGCCTCGCGGAGGACGTGGCGGACCTGGGCAGCGTCGAGAGCTCGCCGCGCCAGGACGGCCGCAACATGGTGATGGTCATCGGGCCGCACAAGAAGAAGGCCGAGGCCAAGGCCGAGGAGCGTCGCCGCAAGGACGCCGAGGCCGCCCAGCCGGCCGGGGGGACCGCGGACGCACCGGCCGGCGGGACGCCGGACGAGACGGCCGCCACGGCGTCCTGAGGACCTGACGCACGACGGACACGGCCCGCGGGAGGCACGCTCCCGCGGGCCGCACGCCAGAAACCGCCGAGGGGCGCACCCCTCGGCTCCGAACACAGGAGAAGACGTGCCCAAGAACAAGACCCACTCCGGCGCCAAGAAGCGCTTCCGCGTGACCGGCTCCGGCAAGGTCATGCGCGAGCGCGCCAACAAGCGCCACCTGCTCGAGGTCAAGCCCAGCACCCGCACCCGCCGCCTGTCGGTGGACGCGGTCGTCGCCCCGGCCGACGCCAAGAAGGTCAAGAAGCTCCTCGGCCTCTGAGCCCCGGCTCGTCCGCCGAGCCCGCGACACCGCACCCACCCCGACCCGCGGGCGCGCGACCGAGAGGTCCCGCTGCCGCCCGCACGATCACTAGGAGTACCCCGTGGCACGCGTCAAGCGCGCAGTCAACGCCCAGAAGAAGCGTCGCACCGTCCTCGAGCAGGCCAGCGGCTACCGCGGCCAGCGCTCGCGCCTGTACCGCAAGGCGAAGGAGCAGGTCACCCACTCCCTCGTCTACGCGTACCGCGACCGCAAGGCGCGCAAGGGCGACTTCCGCCGCCTCTGGATCCAGCGCATCAACGCTGCCGCCCGCGCCGAGGGCATGACGTACAACCGCTTCGTCCAGGGCCTGAAGGCCGCCGAGATCGAGGTCGACCGCCGCATGCTGGCCGAGCTCGCCGTCTCCGACCCGGCCGCCTTCTCGGCCCTCGTGGCGACGGCCAAGGCCTCCCTGCCGGCCACCACGGTGGCCGAGGGTTCCGCGGCCTGAGCCGCAGACCCACCCGAACACCCCGGACGCCCGGCAGTGCCCCTCCTCGACGTCCCCGTCCTCTCGAACCCTCGAGCGGAACGGGTGCGCGCCGTGCGGGCGCTGGCCGGGCGTTCGGCGCGTCAGCGGCACGGCCGGTTCCTCGCCGAGGGCCCGCAGGCCGTCCGGGAGGCCGTCGCCGCCGGCGCCGCCCTCGAGGTCTACGCCACGCCGGAGGCCGCCGACCGGTACCCGCAGATCGTGCGCGACACGCCCAAGGCGTGGGCCGTGACCGACGAGGTCCTCGCGGCCATGAGCGACACGGTCACCCCGCAGGGCCTCCTGGCCGTCTGCCCCGCGACGACGGCCGACCTCGACGACGTGCTGGCCCGGCACCCGCGGCTGGTCGCCGTCCTGGACCGGGTGCGCGACCCGGGCAACGCGGGCACCGTCCTGCGCGCCGCCGACGCGGCCGGTGCCGACGCGGTCGTCCTCACCGCGAGCAGCGTCGACGTCTTCAACCCCAAGTGCGTCCGCTCGACCGCCGGCAGCCTGTTCCACCTCCCCGTCGTCGTCGGGCGCACCCTGCAGGACGTCGTCGACGGCTTGCGGCGCAGCGGGTCCAGCGTCCTGGCGGCGGACGGGACGGGCGATCTCGACCTCGACGACCTGGCCGACGAGGCCGCCCGCGCCGACACCGGCCGCGTCGACCTGCGCCGCCGAACGGCCTGGGTCTTCGGCAACGAGGCCGCGGGCCTGGACGAGGCCGGACGGGCCCTCGCCGACGCGGTCGTCCGGGTGCCGCTGCACGGGCGCGCCGAGAGCCTGAACCTGGCGACGGCTGCCGTCGTCTGCCTGTACGCCAGCGCCCGCGCGCACCGGGCGCGTCCCGGTGGTCCCGCGCGGTCCGCGAGCTGACGGCGCCCGCGGGCCCGCCGGTCGCGCGATGGGCTCATCCGATGCCCTAATGTCGCGTCCGTGCCCGAGGCGAGGGGGAGCGCCGAGGCCGTGTCGTCGGCCCTTCCTCCCGTGCTGCCCGCGCTCGACCTCGACGACCTGCCCGACGGGGTGGTGGTCACCGCCGGGGACGGGTCCATCGTCGACCTCAACGTGGTGGCCGAACGCCTCCTGGGACGACCGCGCACCGACCTCCTCGGAGCCCCCTCGCGCCGCGCCCTCCCCCTGCAGGACACGTCCGGCCGCCGGTGGTGGGACGTCCTGCAGGACACCTCGCGCCGGCCCAGCGGCGTCACCGGGGACGGGCACGCCGAACGGCTGCTCCTGCTGCCCGGCGGCACGGAACTGCTCGTCACCGCCCGCTTCCACCGCGACGAGACCGGTGCCCTCCTGCGCACGGTACTCGCCCTGCGGACCCCCGACGAACGGCGCCGCGCCGAGACGGACACCACGAGCCTCATCGCGACCGTCGCCCACGAGCTGCGCTCGCCCCTGACGTCGGTGAAGCAGTTCACGGCCAGCCTGCTGCGCCGGTGGGACCGCTTCAGCGACGAGCAGAAGCGCCTCATGCTGAGCACCGTGCAGGCCGACGCCGACCGGGTCAGCCGGCTCGTGGGGGACCTGCTCGACGTCGCCCGCGTCGACGCGGGCCGGCTCACCGTGCACCGCCGGCCCATGGACCTCCCCGCGCTGGTGCGCGAGCACGTCGACCGGTTGCGGATGGCCGGGTACGACGACGAGCGGTTCGAGCTGACCGTGGCGCCGGACCTGCCCGAGCTGTGGGCCGACCCGGACCGGATGGCGCAGGTGGTGACGAACCTCGTCGACAACGCGGTGCGGCACGGCGCCGGGACGGTGGTCGTGACCGTCGCCGGGGACCGGGCCGGCGACGGCGCGCGGGACGGCTGGGTCGTCCTGACGGTCGAGGACAACGGCGAGGGGGTCCCGGTCGAGAACCGGCCCTACGTCTTCTCCAAGTTCTGGCACGGCGGCGCCCGCAGCGGCACGGGCCTGGGCCTGTACCTGACCAGGGGTCTGGTCGAGGCCCACGGCGGTGACGTCGACGTCGACTCGGCCGCGACCGGCGGCGCCCGCTTCACCGTCCGCCTGCCCGCCGGTGAGCCCGCCGCGACCGTCCGCTGAACCGGGCCCCGCGGTCTGGGAGGATCGGGGACGACCCGCCCGAGACACCGACCGAGGAGTGCGCACCCCCGATGCCCGACCAGCCCGACGTGCCCGAGGGCGCGGTGGACGAGACGAGCGTGCAGGCAGCCCTCGACGCCGCCCTCGCCGCGGTGGCCGCGGCCACCGACCTCGACGAGCTCAAGGCCGCGCGCTCGGCGCACGCGGGCGACCGCAGCCCGCTGGCCCTGGCGAACCGTGCCATCGGCACGCTGCCCGGACCGGAGAAGGCGGCCGCCGGCAAGCGCGTCGGCCAGGCCCGCGGCCGGGTGAACGCCGCGGTCGCCCAGCGCGGCACCGTCCTGGAGGCCGAGCACACCGAGCGCGTCCTGCGCGAGGAGGTCGTGGACGTCACGCTGCCCGCGGCGCGCCCGGACCGCGGTGCCCGGCACCCGATCCCCCTGCTGGTCGAACGCGTCGGCGACGTGTTCACGGCGATGGGCTGGGAGGTGGCAGAGGGCCCCGAGGTCGAGGCCGAGTGGTTCAACTTCGACGCCCTGAACTTCGACGCCGACCACCCGGCGCGGCAGATGCAGGACACGTTCTTCGTCGCCGACGACGCCGGGGGGGCGCAGTCCGGTCTCGTGCTGCGCACCCACACCTCGCCCGTGCAGAGCCGGTCGCTCCTGCAGCGCGGTGTGCCGCTGTACGTCGTGTGCCCCGGCAAGGTGTTCCGCACCGACGAGCTCGACGCGACCCACACCCCGGTGTTCCACCAGCTCGAGGGCATCGCGATCGACGAGGGTCTGACGATGGCGAACCTCAAGGGCACGCTGGACCACTTCGCGCGCGCCATGTTCGGCTCGGCCGTCGAGACGCGCTGGCGGCCGGCGTTCTTCCCGTTCACCGAGCCGAGCGCCGAGCTGGACCTGCGCTTCTCCCTGGGGCGGGACGCCGAGCGCGGCTGGATCGAGTGGGGCGGGTGCGGGATGGTCAACCCGAACGTGCTGCGGGCCGCGGGCATCGACCCCGACCGCTACCAGGGTTTCGCGTTCGGCATGGGGATCGAGCGGACCTTGATGTTCCGCAACGGGGTGACGGACATGCGCGACGTGGTGGAGGGTGACGTGCGGTTCAGCCGGGCGTTCGGCGTGGAGGACCTGTCCGCCTCCGGGGTCGCGAACGTCGTCGCCCCGGCCGTGGCCGCGGGGGAGGGGGACCTCTGATGCGCATCCCCCTGAGCTGGCTCGCCGAGCACGTCGACCTCGAACCCGGTGCGACCGGCGTGGACGTCGCGGCGTCCCTCGTCCGCGTCGGCCTCGAGGAGGAGGGCATCCACACGGCCGGGATCACCGGGCCCGTCGTCGTGGGCCGCGTCCTGGACCTGGCCGGGGAGCCGCAGAAGAACGGCAAGACGATCAACTGGACCCACGTCGACGTCGGGCCGGAGCACAACGACCCCGCCGGCTCGCGCGGGATCGTCTGCGGCGCGCACAACTTCGTCGAGGGCGACCTCGTCGTCGTCGCGCTGCCCGGCGCCGAGCTGCCCGGCGGCTTCGGCATCTCCGCGCGCACGACGTACGGGCACGTCTCGGACGGCATGATCTGCTCGGCCCGCGAACTGGGCCTGGGCGAGGACCACGACGGCATCATCGTGCTCTCGCAGCACCTCCCGGGCGTCGAGGTGGCGCCGGGGCAGGACGCGCTGGCCCTGCTGGGCCTGGCCGAGGAGACCGTCGAGGTCAACGTCACGCCCGACCGGGGCTACTGCTTCAGCATCCGCGGGATCGCCCGCGAGTACGCCCACGGCACGCGCCGTCCCGTCGCCGGGGTGCTGCGCGACCCGGTCGACGTCGAGGTGCCCCTGCCCTCCGGCCCGGGGTACGTCGTCCGGCTCACCGACGACGCCCCCGTGCGCGGGGCCGTCGGCTGCGACCGCTTCGTGGCCCGCGTCGTCCGGGGCGTGGACCCGGCGCGCCCGACCCCGGCGTTCATCGCCGACCGCTTGCGGCAGGCCGGGATGCGGCCGATCTCGCTGGCCGTCGACGTGACCAACTACGTGATGCTCGCCACCGGGCAGCCCCTGCACGCCTACGACCTCGAGCAGCTGCAGGGCGAGGTCGTCGTCCGCCGGGCCCGCGCCGGCGAACGCCTCACCACGCTCGACGACGTCGAACGCACCCTGGACCCCGAGGACCTGCTCATCACCGACGAGGTCCCCGGGGACCCCTCGACCTCCCGGGTGCTGAGCCTGGCCGGTGTCATGGGCGGGGCCGCCAGCGAGGTCTCGGCCGCGACCCGCGACGTGCTGGTCGAGGCCGCGCACTTCGCGCAGGTCACGGTGGCCCGCACGGCGCGCAGGCACCGGCTGCCGTCGGAGGCCGCCAAGCGGTTCGAGCGGGGCACCGACCCGACGATCTGCGCCGCCGCGGCCGAACTCGCCGTCCGGCTCCTCGTCGAGCACGGTGGCGGGACGGCCGAGACGACGGCGACCGACGTCGGTGGAGCCCCGGCTCCGCAGCCGATCGCGATGGACGCCGGGTTCCCCGAACGGGTGGTCGGCGTCCGCTACGCCGCCGACGTCGTCGTGGGCGCGCTGACCGAGATCGGCTGCACCGTCGGCGTCGACGGGAGTTCCCTCACGGTGACGCCGCCGCCGTGGCGACCGGACCTCACCGGCCGCGTCCACCTCGTCGAGGAGGTCGCCCGCCTCGCCGGGTACGACGCGATCCCGTCCGTCCTGCCGCCGGCCCCGGCCGGCACCGGCCTGACGCCGGGGCAGCGGGCCCGCCGCTCGGTCGCCCGGGCGCTCGCCGACGACGGCTTCGTCGAGGTGCTGAGCTACCCGTTCGTCGCGGCGTCCGTCCACGACGCGCAGCGACTGCCCGCCGACGACCCGCGCCGCACCGCGCTGCGACTGGCCAACCCGTTGTCCGAGCAGCAGCCGCTGATGCGCACGAGCCTGCTCGACTCCCTGGTGGAGGTGGTGCGGCGCAACGTCTCCCGCGGGTCGCGAGACCTCGCCCTCGTCGAGCTGGGCTCGGTCACCCACCCCCGCGCCGGCGCCGGGCGCGCCGAGGTGCCCGGGGTGGACCGCCGCCCGTCGCAGGAGGAGCTGGCCCGCCTGCGGGCGGCCGTGCCGGCCCAGCCGCTGCACGTGGCCGGGGTGCTCACCGGCGCCCGGCGCCGCCCCGGGGCGCTCGCGGACGGGTTCGCCCGCACGGCCGAACCCGCCGGCTGGGCCGACGCGGTCGAGGCCGCCCGGACGGTCGCGACGTCCGTCGGGGTCGAGGTCGTCGTCGCGGCGGCCGAGCACCCCCCGTGGCACCCGGGACGGTGCGCGCGGATCACGACGCCGCAGGGGCACGTGGTCGGGTACGCCGGGGAGCTGCACCCGTCCGCGGTCGCGGCGCTCGGGCTGCCCGCGCGCGCGGCCGCCTTCGAGCTCGACCTGGACGTGCTGCTCGCCCTCGTCGGCGCGGCCCCGCAGGTCGAGCCGCTGTCGGGTCTGCCGGCCGCGACGCAGGACGTCGCCCTCGTCGTGGACGCGGCGACCCCCGCGGCGAGCGTGCAGGACGCGCTGCGCGAGGGTGCCGGTCCGCTCCTGGAGGAGGTGCACCTCTTCGACGTCTACACGGGCGCGCAGGTGGGGGAGGGCCGCAAGTCGCTGGCCTTCGCCCTGCGCTTCCGGGCGCCGGACCGGACGCTGACCGCGGAGGAGGCCAGCGCGGCCCGCGCCGCCGCCGTCGCCCTGGCCGCGGAGCGGACGGGGGCGGTGCAGCGTGTCTGAGGTCCCCGCGGTCCAGCCGGTGCGTGCGCTCGTCACCGGCGCCAGCCAGGGCATCGGCCGGGCGGTCGCGCTCGGCCTGGCGCAGGCGGGGTTCACCGTCGCCGTCGTCGCCCGCAGCGCGCGCGCCCTCGACGAGCTGGTCGAGGAGATCTCGAGGGACGGCGGCCGGGCGGTGGCGACGGCCTTCGACGTGACCGACGCCTCCGCCGTCGCGGCGGGTGTGCACGCCCTGGAGCTCGAGCTGGGCGGGTTCGACCTGCTCGTCCAGGCCGCCGGCCGGATCGAGCCGCAGGAGGTGCCGCCGTGGGAGGCCGACCCGGCGCACGTCCGGGCGGTCCTGGAGGCCAACGTCCTCGGCCCGTTCCACGTCGCGCGCGCCGTCGTGCCGGGGATGGTGGCGCGCGGTTCGGGCCGGGTCGTCGACCTCAGCTCCGGTGCGGCGTCCAAGGACAGCGGGACCCACGCCGCCTACGCCGCGAGCAAGGCGGCGCTGTTCCGCCTCGGCGGCGCGATCGCCGCGGCGGGCGCCCCGCACGGGGTGCTGGCCTTCGAGCTCTCGCCGGGCGTCGTGCGCACGGCGATGTCGACGAGCATGAGCCAGCACGCCGAACGCACCGAGTGGACGGACCCGGAGGCCGTCGTGGAGATGGTGCGCGCCATCGCCTCGGGGCAGCTGGACGCGTGGTCCGGGCGGTTCCTGCGCGTCGGCGCCGACACCCCCGCGTCGCTGCGCGCCGCCGAACCCCGCCTGGGTCCCGCCACGCGCAAGCTCGTCGTCACCCCCTACGGACCCGACGACCCGATCGCCTGACGACCGACGGCCACCCGGTCATGAATGCCTAGCCAGGTAGGTGTATGGTCATGCACATGGAACCCGGGAAGCGGCTGTCGGCCGCCGTCGCAGGGGCCAGCGGCTACGCCGGTGGCGAGGTCCTGCGGGTGCTGCTGAACCACCCGCACGTCGAGATCGGTGCCCTCACCGGCGCCTCCAACGCCGGCACGCGCCTCGGGCAGCTCCAGCCGCACCTGCTGCCGCTGGCCGACCGCGTCCTGCAGCCGACGACGACGGAGGTCCTCGCCGGTCACGACGTCGTCTTCCTCGCCCTGCCGCACGGTGCGTCGGCGGCCGTGGCGGCCGAGCTCGGTGAGGACGTCCTCGTCGTGGACCTCGGCGCCGACCACCGCCTCGCGGACGCCGCCGCGTGGGAGCGCTTCTACGGCAGCGCCCACGCCGGCACCTGGCCCTACGGCCTGCCCGAACTGCCGCTGGCCGGCGGGGGACGCCAGCGCGCACACCTCGCCGGCACCCGGCGCATCGCCGTCCCGGGCTGCTACCCGACCTCCGTCAGCCTCGCGCTCGCCCCCGGCCTCACCGCCGGGCTGCTCGCCCCCGACGACGTCGTCGTCGTGGCGGCCTCCGGCACGTCCGGGGCGGGCAAGGCGCTCAAGCCCCACCTGCTGGGCTCGGAGGTCATGGGCTCGATGAGCCCCTACGGCGTGGGTGGCGGCCACCGCCACACCCCCGAGATCGAGCAGAACCTCGGCCTCGCCGCCGGTGCACCCGTGACCGTGTCCTTCACCCCGACGCTGGCGCCGATGTCCCGCGGCATCCTCGCCACGTGCACGGCGCGCCTCGCGGACGGGGCGAGCGCGGCGCAGGTCCGGGCGGCGTGGGAGGACGCCTACGCCGACGAGCCCTTCGTCCACCTCCTGCCCGAGGGGCAGTGGCCCTCCACGGCGCAGGTGTCCGGCGGCAACGCGTGCGCGCTGCAGCTCGCCGTCGACGAGCACGCCGGGCGCGTGCTCGTCGTGTCCGCCATCGACAACCTCGTCAAGGGAACCGCCGGAGGAGCCGTGCAGTCCGTGAACATCGCCCTGGGTCTTCCCGAGGACGCCGGTCTGGCCGCCGTGGGGGTCGCCCCGTGAGCGTCACCGCCGCGAAGGGTTTCCGCGCCGCCGGTGTCACCGCCGGGCTCAAGGCCTCCGGCCGCCCCGACCTCGCCCTCGTCGTCAACGACGGTCCGCTCGAGGCCGGCGCCGCGGTCTACACGTCGAACCGCTGCAAGGCGCACCCCGTGCTGTGGAGCGAACGCGCCAGCGCCGACGGTCACCTGAAGGCCGTCGTCCTGAACTCCGGCGGCGCGAACTGCTTCACCGGCCCGCAGGGTTTCCAGACGACGCACGCCACGGCCGAGCTGGTCGGGGAACTCACCGGCGCCGGTGCGGCCGACGTCGTCGTCTGCTCGACCGGGCTCATCGGGGTGGAGTTCTCGCGGGAGAAGCTGCTCGAGGGGGTGCGCGCCGCGGCCGCGGTCCTGTCGACCGAGGGCGGGACGGCGGCGGCCACGGCCATCATGACGACGGACACCGTCTCCAAGCAGGCCATCGCCAGTGGCGAGGGGTTCGTCGTCGGGGGCATGGCCAAGGGGGCCGGGATGCTCGCGCCGGGCCTGGCGACGATGCTCGTCGTCCTGACCACCGACGCCGTCGTGGAGGCCGCCGACCTCGACCGCGCGCTGCGGGCCGCCACCCGGACGACGTTCGACCGCGTCGACTCCGACGGCTGCATGTCGACCAACGACACCGTCGTCCTGCTCGCCTCCGGCGCCAGCGGCACCACGCCCGGCCCGGAGGCGTTCGGCGAGGTCGTCCGGCGTGTCTGTGCCGACCTCGCGCGGATGCTCGTGGCGGACGCCGAGGGCGCGGACCACGACATCGCGATCGAGGTCGTCGGGGCCGCCTCCGAGGACGAGGCCGTCGAGGTGGGCCGCTCCGTGGCGCGGAACAACCTGTTCAAGGCCGCGGTGTTCGGCAGGGACCCGAACTGGGGCCGGGTCATGGCGGCGGTCGGGACGACCTCGGCGCGGTTCGACCCGCAGACGCTCGACGTGAGCCTCAACGGCGTCGCGGTCTGCGTCGACGGCGCCCCGCACGCCGACCCGGCCCTGGTCGACCTGGCCCCCCGCGAGGTGCGGGTCCGCATCGACCTCAAGGCCGGCCCGGCGACGGCGACGATCTGGACCAACGACCTCACCCACGCCTACGTCCACGAGAACAGCGCCTACTCCACATGAGCCCTGAACTGACCGACCTGTCCGCCCAGGACAAGGCGAACGTCCTCGTCGAGGCCCTGCCGTGGCTGCAGAAGTGGCACGGTGCCCTCGTCGTCCTCAAGTACGGCGGCAACGCCATGGTCGACGACGGGCTCAAGCGCGCGTTCGCGCAGGACGTCGTGTTCCTGCGCACCGCGGGGTTGCGGCCCGTCGTCGTGCACGGCGGGGGTCCGCAGATCTCGACGATGCTGCGCAGGCTCGACATCCGCAGCGAGTTCCGCGGCGGTCTGCGCGTCACGACCCCCGAGACGATGGACGTCGTCCGGATGGTCCTCACGGGGCAAGTCGGCCGGGAACTCGTCGGCCTGCTCAACGCGCACGGCCCGCTGGCCGTCGGCCTGTCCGGGGAGGACGCCGGGTTGCTGCGCGCCACCCGCCGCGGTGCGGTCGTGGACGGTGAACTCGTCGACGTCGGTCTCGTCGGCGACGTCGTGGGCGTCGACCCGCGCGCCGTGGTGGACCTCCTCGACGCCGGACGCATCCCCGTCATCTCGACCGTCGCGCCCGAGGTCGACGACGACGGGAACCCCGTGCACGGCCAGGTCCTCAACGTGAACGCCGACACCGCGGCCTCGGCGATCGCCGTGGCGCTGGGCGCGCAGAAGTTCGTCGTCATGACCGACGTCGCGGGCCTGTACCGCGACTGGCCGAACACCGACTCCCTCGTGCGGGAGATCGCGGCCGACGACCTCGCCGACCTCCTGCCGTCGCTGGAGTCGGGGATGGTCCCGAAGATGGAGGCGTGCCTGCGCGCCGTCCGCGGCGGGGTGCCGCGGGCGACGGTCATCGACGGCCGGCAGGCGCACTCAGTGCTGCTGGAGGTCTTCACGACCTCCGGCAACGGCACGATGGTCGTGCCGTGAGGCGGCAGGGAGAACCGATGGAACTCACCACGGAACACGGGGGCGGCGCCGAGGCCCTCCCGGTCACCGACGGGACCGGGCAGGCCTGGATCGAGCGCTACACCCGCTCGGTCATGCAGACGTTCGGCACCCCGCAGCGCGTGCTCGTCCGCGGTGAGGGCTGCCACGTCTGGGACGCCGACGGCAACCGCTACCTCGACCTGCTCGGGGGCATCGCCACGAACTCCCTCGGGCACGCGCACCCGCTGCTCGTGGCCGCGGTGACGACCCAGCTGACGACGCTCGGGCACGTCTCGAACTTCTTCGCCTCCGCCCCGCAGGTCGCGTTCGCCGAGCGGTTGCTCGAGGTGGCCGGCGCCCCGGAGGGGTCCGCGGTGTTCTTCGCGAACTCCGGCACCGAGGCGAACGAGGCCGCGTTCAAGATGGCCCGCCGGACCGGTCGCCCGAAGGTCGTCTCGACCCACGGGGCGTTCCACGGCCGGACGATGGGAGCCCTCGCCCTCACGGCGAAGGAGGCCTACCGCGCCCCCTTCGAGCCGCTCCCGGGCGGGGTGGAGTTCGTCCCCTACGGCGACGTCGGGGCGCTCGGCCGGGCGGTCGACGGCGCCACGGCGGCCGTGTTCCTCGAACCCGTCCAGGGCGAGAACGGTGTCGTCCCGGCCCCCGACGGCTACCTCGCCGCGGCCCGGCGGATCACCGCCGAGCACGGCGCGCTCCTCGTCCTCGACGAGGTGCAGACCGGCATCGGGCGGACCGGGGAGTGGTTCGCCTTCCAGAACCCCCGTCACGAGGGCGTCGTCCCGGACGTCGTCACGGTCGCCAAGGGGCTCGGCGGCGGCGTCCCCGTCGGTGCCGTCGTCGCCTTCGGCCCGCGCAACGCCACGCTCCTGGGCGCCGGTCAGCACGGGTCGACGTTCGGCGGGAACCCGGTCGCGTCCGCAGCCGGTCTGGCCGTCCTGCACGCCGTCGCGCGTGACGGTCTGCTGGACAACGCGACCACGGTCGGCCGGCACCTGCGCGCGGCGGTCGAGGCCCTGGGCCACCCGCTCGTCGAGGGGGTGCGCGGGGAGGGGTTGCTCCTGGGGATCGCGCTCACGCAGCCCGTCGGGGCGCAGGTCGTCCAGGCGGCGCTGTCCCGCGGGTTCATCGTCAACGCGGCACGTCCGGACACCGTCCGCCTCGCCCCGCCGCTCGTCCTCACCGCCGCCCAGGCCGACACGTTCGTGACCGCACTGCCCGAGATCCTCGACACCGCGCTGAAGGGAGCGACCCCGTGACCGTCCGGCACTTCCTCGCCGACGACGACCTCAGTCCCGCCGAGCAGGCCGAGGTCCTCGCGCTCGCCGCACGCCTCAAGCAGGACCGGTTCGCCGAGAAGCCCCTCGCCGGGCCCCGGACCGTCGCGCTGCTGTTCGACAAGCCCTCGACCCGGACGCGCGTCTCCTTCAGCGTCGGTGTCGCCGACCTCGGCGGGGTGCCCCTCGTCGTCGACGCGGCCGGCTCGCAGCTCGGTCGCGGGGAACCCGTCGCCGACACCGCGCGCGTCCTGGAGCGCCAGGTCGCTGCGATCGTCTGGCGGACGTTCTCGCAGGACTCCCTCGCCGAGATGGCGGCGAACTCCCGCGTGCCCGTCGTGAACTCCCTGACGGACCTGTACCACCCGTGCCAGATCCTCGCCGACCTGCAGACGGTCGCCGAGCACAAGGGGACCCTCGCCGGGCTGACGCTCGCCTACGTGGGGGACGGGGCGAACAACATGGCCCACTCCTACGCCCTCGGTGGGGCCACGGCGGGGATGCACGTCCGCATCGGCACCCCCGCCTCCGACCTGCCCGACCCGGGTGTGGTGGCCCGCGCCCGGGCCGTCGCGGCCACCACAGGCGGTTCCGTGACGGTGACGTCGAACGCCGCCGAGGCCGTCGCGGGGGCCGACGTGGTCGCCACCGACACCTGGGTCTCCATGGGCCAGGAGGGGCAGGAGGACGAGCGGTTCCGCCCGTTCTCCCTCACGAGCGCGCTGCTCGCGCGGGCCGCCCCCGGTGCCGTCGTCCTGCACTGCCTGCCCGCCTACCGGGGCAAGGAGATCGACGCCGACGTGATCGACGGGCCGCAGTCGGTCGTGTGGGACGAGGCGGAGAACCGGCTGCACGCGCAGAAGGCGCTGCTGGTCTGGTTGCTCGAGAAGTCCCGGTGACCTCGGTCCCGACCCCGCCCGCCGGCCCGGGGGCGGGCACGAAGGCGTTCCGGCACGACCGGATCGCCGCGGTCCTGGCCCGCTACCCGGTCCGCTCGCAGACCGAGCTGGCCAGCCACCTGGCCGAGGAGGGTGTCGCGGTGACGCAGGCGACGCTGTCGCGCGACCTCGTCGAGCTGGGAGCGGTCAAGGTCCGCGACGGCGACCTCGGGCTCGTCTACGCGCTGCCCGCCGAGGGCGGTGACCGCACCCCCCGCCGCGGCGTCGGGCAGGAGGTTCTCGACGCCCGGCTCGCCCGCTGGTGCGAGGAACTCCTCGTCAGCGCCGAGGCGTCGGCCAACCTCGTCGTCCTGCGCACCCCGCCGGGGGCGGCGCAGTTCCTGGCCAGCGCGGTCGACCACTCGGTGATCCCGTCGCTGCTCGGCACCATCGCCGGGGACGACACCGTGCTGGTCATCACCCGCGACCCCCTGGGGGGCGACGCCGTCGCCGCCCGGTTCCTGGCGCTGGCGCGCCGGACCGCAGCCGTTGACCAACCAGCCGACCAACCCGACGAAGTGGACGTGCCATGACGCAGAACCCCCCGCAGCAGGGCGAGAAGGGCCTGTGGGGCGCCCGGTTCGCCACCGGCCCCGCCGAGGCGATGGCCGCGCTGTCGAAGTCGACGCACTTCGACTTCCGCCTCGCCCGGTACGACCTCGCCGGCTCCCGCGCGCACGCGCGCGTCCTGCACGGCGCCGGCCTGCTCGACGCGGCCACCGTGCAGGCGCTCCTGGACGGTCTCGACGCGCTGGAGGCGGACGTGGTCTCCGGGGCGTTCGTGCCGGCCCCCGACGACGAGGACGTCCACTCGGCCCTGGAACGCGCGCTCGTGGACCGCGTGGGGGGTGACGTTGGCGGCCGGCTGCGGGCCGGCCGTTCCCGCAACGACCAGATCGCGACGCTGCTGCGGATGTTCCTGCGCGACCACGCCCGCGTCGTCGCCGGGCTCGTCCTGGACGTCGTCGAGGCGCTGCTGACGCAGGCCGCGGCGCACCCGACGGCGGCGATGCCGGGGCGCACGCACCTGCAGCACGCCCAGCCGGTCCTGCTCGGTCACCACCTCATGGCCCACGCGTGGCCGCTGCTGCGCGACGTCGAGCGCCTGCGCGACTGGGACGCCCGCGCCGCGGTGTCCCCGTACGGGTCGGGTGCGTTGGCGGGGTCCTCGCTCGGCCTGGACCCGGTGGCCGTCGCGCACGAGCTGGGGTTCACCCGCAGCGTCGAGAACTCCATCGACGGCACCGCTTCGCGCGACCTCGCCGCCGAGTTCGCCTTCGTCGCGGCGATGATCGGGGTGGACCTGTCCCGCATCTCCGAGGAGGTCATCGTCTGGGCCACCAAGGAGTTCTCCTTCGTCACCCTCGACGACGCCTGGTCGACGGGGTCGAGCATCATGCCGCAGAAGAAGAACCCCGACGTGGCCGAGCTCGCCCGCGGGAAGGCCGGCCGTCTCATCGGCGACCTCACGGGCCTGCTGGTGACGCTCAAGGGGCTGCCGCTGGCCTACAACCGGGACCTGCAGGAGGACAAGGAGCCCGTGTTCGACGCGGTCGACACGCTCGAGCTCCTGCTGCCCGCCGTCGCGGGCATGGTGGCCACGCTGCACTTCCACACCGACCGGATGGCCTCGCTGGCGCCGCAGGGCTTCGCCCTGGCCACCGACGTCGCGGAGTGGCTGGTGCGCCAGGGCGTCCCCTTCCGCGAGGCGCACCAGATCTCCGGTGCCTGCGTGCGCCGCTGCGAGGAACGGTCCGCGCAGGAGGACCGCAGCGTGGAGCTGTGGGACCTGACCGTGGAGGACCTCGCGGCCATCTCACCGCACCTCACCCCCGAGGTCAGGGACGTGCTGTCGACGGAGGGTTCGCTGAGCTCGCGCGACGGCGTCGGCGGAACCGCTCCCGTCCGCGTGGCCGAGCAGCTGGAAGCGGCCCAGGACGCTCTGGCGGGTCACCTGGCGTGGGCGCGGCCCTGACGCTCGACCGCTCCTTCTTCGACCGCGACGTCCTCGCCGTGGCGCGCGACCTGCTGGGCGGGGTCGTGCGCCACGAGACGCCGGAGGGGGTCGTCGCCGTGCGGTTGACGGAGGTGGAGGCCTACGCGGGGGAGTCCGACCCGGGTTCGCACGCGTTCCGCGGGCCGACACCGCGGACGCGGGTGATGTTCGGGCCGCCCGGGTTCGCCTACGTCTACTTCTCCTACGGCATGCACTGGTGCGTGAACCTCGTGTGCGCTCCCGAGGGCACGGCGTCGGCCGTCCTCCTGCGTGCCGGGCAGGTCGTGGAGGGGGTGGACCTGGCCCGCTCGCGGCGGCCCGCGGCCCGCCGCGACGTCGACCTGGCCCGTGGACCGGCTCGGCTGGCGCAGGCGCTGGGTGTGGACCGCGCTCAGGACGGGGCCGACGTCTGTTCCGGGGGCCCCCTCGGGGTGCTGCCCGGGCACCCGGTCGGGGACGGTGACGTCACGTGGGGGCCCCGCGTGGGCGTCTCGGGCGCGGGGGCTCCCACGCCCTGGCGCGTTTCCCTCGTGAACGAGCCCACCGTCTCCGCGTACCGTGTCGGCGGGCGACGGTCGCCCACGCGGAAGACCTGAGGAGCCGACGAGTCGTGAACGACGTCTGGGACGAACTGCAGTGGCGGGGCCTGGTGGCGCACTCCACCGACGAGGCCGCGCTGCGGGAGGCTCTGGCGACGGGTCCGCTCACCTACTACGTCGGCTTCGACCCCACCGCCGCGAGCCTGCACGTCGGGCACCTCGTCCAGGTGCTCACCGCCCGGCGGTTGCAGCAGGCCGGGCACCGGCCGCTCATCCTGGTGGGCGGGGCGACGGGCCTGGTGGGGGACCCGCGACCGTCGGCCGAGCGGACGATGAACGACCCGTCCGTGGTGGCGGGCTGGGTGACGGGCCTGCAGGCGCAGATCGCGCCGTTCGTCGACTTCGAGGGCCCGGCCGCCGCCACGATGGTCGACAACCTCGACTGGACGCGGTCGATGTCGACGATCGAGTTCCTGCGCGACGTCGGCAAGCACTTCAGCGTCAACCGGATGCTGGACCGGGAGGCGGTCAGCAAGCGGCTCGCGACGACGGGCATCTCGTTCACCGAGTTCAGCTACGTGCTGCTGCAGAGCAACGACTACCTCCAGCTGCACCGGCGGTACGACTGCTCGCTCCAGCTCGGCGGGTCGGACCAGTGGGGCAACATCACCGCCGGCTGCGAGCTGGTGCGCCGCGTGGACCAGCGGACGGTCCACGCCCTGGCGACGCCGCTGCTGACCAAGGCGGACGGGACGAAGTTCGGCAAGACGGAGTCCGGTGCCGTGTGGCTCGACCCGGAGCTGACGTCGCCGTACGCCTTCTACCAGTTCTGGCTCAACGCCGAGGACGCCAAGGTCGTCGACTACCTCAAGGCCTTCAGCTTCCGCAGCCCCGAGGAGATCGAGGAGCTCGGTCGGCAGGTCGTGGACAACCCGCGAGCTCGGGCGGCCCAGCGCGCGCTGGCGCACGAGGTCACGGCGATCGTGCACGGCGAGGCGGCAGCCCGGGCCGTGGAGGAGGCGTCGTCCGCGCTGTTCGGCGGGGGGGAGCTCGACGGGATCGACGAGAAGACTCTGCGCGGGGCGCTCGAGGAGCTGCCGACCGCGACGCCGGAGGAGCCGGCGGTCCGCCTGGCCCAGCTCTTCGCCGACACCGGTCTCGCACCCAGTCTCAGCGGCGCCCGCCGGACCATCGGCGAGGGTGGGGCGTACGTCAACAACGTCAAGGTGACGGACCCGGAGGCGACCCTCGCCGACGTCACGCTCCTGCACGGCCGGTACGCCGTGCTGCGGCGCGGCAAGAAGTCGCTCGCTGCCGTTGCTCTTCCGTTGTCGCAGTAGTGGATCGGCGACCGGTGCCGGGTGGATTTGCCTCCCGGTCCGGTCGCCGCGTACTGTTCTTCATGTCGCCCCGAGCGGGGCGGAAAACCCGGAAGCTTCTGGCTGAGGGTGATCCGCGCCTGGAGTGGGTGGCGCCGGAAGCTGCCTGTGCTGGGGCTGGGTTGAGGTTTGGCCTGGTTGCCGGTTAGGGTGGGAAAGTTGCCCCTCTTCCGCTGGCCCTTGTTTCAGGGGTTGTGTCGGGGTGGGTGCGTCCGGTTCTTGAGAACTCAACAGTGCGCTAGAAATATGTTGATGCCAATGCATTAACCCCCAATGACCGCCGGGCCTGAGTGTCTGGTGGTTGGGGTTCCTTTGGGATCTACCCCTGGTCTG